>NZ_BCTC01000041.1 GCF_001571085.1 Azohydromonas lata NBRC 102462 | reverse complement strand
GGTCGGCCAGCACGTCGTCGGCCGAGGGCAGCGTCGGCCCGTTGGCGCCTTCCAGCACCAGCTTCGCCTTCAGGCGCTGGGCGCGTGCTGGGGTGATCTGGCCCTCCAGCGCGGCGGGGACGAGGATCTCGCAGTCCACGTCCCAGAAGTCCTCGTCGGCCATCGCCTCCGCGCCGGTGAAGCCGGCGATGGAGCCCTGGCGCTGCACCAGCGGCATGAGATCGGCGAACTCGATGCCGCCGCCGTTGTAGAGGGTGCCCGTGTGGTCCTGGATGGCGACGACCTTGGCGCCGGCCTGGACGAACAGCTCCGCCGCCGACGAGCCCACGTTGCCGAAGCCCTGCACGGCCACGCGCGCGCCGTCCAGCGGCAGGTTGATGCGCCGTGCCGCCTCGCGCCCGGTGACGAACACGCCTCGGCCGGTGGCTTTCACCCGGCCCAGCGAGCCGCCCAAGTGGATGGGCTTGCCCGTGACCACGCCGGTGGCGGTGGCGCCGGTGTTCATGGAGTAGGTGTCCATCATCCAGGCCATGACTTGGGCGTTGGTGTTGACGTCCGGGGCCGGGATGTCCTGCTGCGGGCCGATGATCAGGCCGATCTCGCTGGTGTAGCGGCGCGTGAGGCGCTCCAGCTCCTTGCGCGAGAGCTGCTTGGGCTCCACGCGAATGCCGCCCTTGGCGCCGCCGTAGGGCAGGTTGACGGCGGCGTTCTTGATGGACATCCATGCCGCCAGCGCCATGACTTCCTCCAGCGTGACGCTGGGGTGGTAGCGCACGCCGCCCTTGCCGGGGCCGCGGCTCAGGTTGTGCTGCACGCGGTAGCCCTCGTAGTGCGCGACGGTGCCGTCGTCCAGCTCTATGGGCACGTCCACGATGAGGGCGCGCTTGGGCCGCTTGAGCGTCTCCACCCAGCGTGCCAGGTGCCCCAGGTAGGGCGTGACGCGCTCGACCTGCGACAGGTAGGTGCCCCAGGGGCTGTCGGCCGTGGGATTCACGTAGGACAGGTTCATGGACATGGCGAGTGCTCTCCTCTCATGTTGGACGTTGTGCCCGGCGGCGCTTTCTCTTGGGCCGTCAAGGGCACTGTAGGCCTCCCAGGAGCGAAAAGCTTGGCAAGACGTGCCAGGCTCGCGCGCCCCGCGGGCAGCCGCCGTGCCCGGGCCGGCGGGCTGCGCGGCCCGCCTACACTTTCCGGATGAGCACAGTTGCATTCATCGGCGGCGGCAACATGGCCGGCGCCCTCATCGGCGGGCTGCTGCAGTCCGGCCGTCCGGCCTCGTCCATCCTGGTCGTGGAGCCCTTCGAGGCGCAGCGCGTGAAGCTGCTGCAGACCTTCGGCGTGGTGGCGCTGCCCGCGGCGGCGCCGGCGCTGTCGCAGGCGCAAATCGTGGTGTGGGCGGTGAAACCCCAGCTGTTCAAGGAAGCCGCCGCGCCCTGCGCCGGGCGCATCAACGGCGCGCTGCAGCTCAGCGTGATGGCGGGCATACGCAGCGACGCCATCGTCCAGGCCACGGGCAGCCAGGCCGTGGTGCGCGCCATGCCCAACACGCCGGCGCTGATCGGCCAGGGCATCGCCGGCCTCTACGCCCGTCCCGGCGTGAGCGATGCGCAAAAGGCGGAAGTTGACGCGCTGCTGGCGCCCACGGGCCGCACGGTGTGGGTGGACCAGGAATCCGACCTGGACGCCGTGACGGCGCTCTCCGGCTCCGGCCCCGCCTACGTCTTCTACGTGGTGGAGGCCATGATGGCCGCGGCCGAGCAGATGGGCCTCACCGCCGCGCAGGGCCGCGAGCTGGCGCTGGCCACCGTGGCCGGCGCGGCGGCGCTGGCGCAGCAGTCCGACGAGAGCCCCGCGGTGCTGCGCGAGCGCGTCACGTCCAAGGGCGGCACCACCTACGCGGCGCTGACCTCGCTGGAAAAGGACGGCGTTCGCGACGCCTTCGTCCGCGCGCTGCAGGCCGCACAGACCCGCGCCCGCGAGCTGGGCGACGAGTTCGGCCGGGCGTGAGCCTGGCGCTTGGGCGCTGGCAGCGCGCGCCGGGCTCGCTGACGGCCCGGCTCAAGCAACTGGGTAAGCACTTCGAGGTGCAGACGCTGCGCCAGCGCGTGGCGCCGCTGCTGCGCGAAGAGCGGCGCGAGCTGGGCGTTGGGCGCTTCCTGGTGCGTGAAGTCATCCTGCTCGTGGATGGGCAGCCGCTGGTGTGGGCGCGCAGCGTGGCGCCGGCACGCTCTCTTGCGGGCCCCTGGCGGGCGCTGGGCGGCTTGGGCACGCGGCCGCTCGGTCAGTTGCTGTTCGATGACCCGCGCGTGGCGCGCTCGCCCTTGAAACCGCACCGCTGGTGCCGCGGCGGCGAAGGGCACGGGCGGGTCCGGCGCGATTGGCAGGCCTTCACCGGCGGTCACTGGGGCGGCGCGGTAGTGGCCGGGCGCAGCTCGGTGTTCGTCCGGCACGGGGTGAAATTGCGGGTCTACGAGGCGTTTGCGCCGTCGCTGCCGGCCTGCCGTCGCGGCCGGTAACGCCCCTCACGCCTCGCTCCAACCGGGACGCGTGGGCGCGGCTTTTCAGCGCAGCGCCAAATCCACCACCGTCCCGGCAAACACTGCGAACCCCAGCCAGTGGTTGAGCCGGAAGGCTTTGAAGCAGCCTTCACGCGTGCGGTGGCGGATCAGGCCCCAGTGCCAGGCCACCTGCGCCAGCGCGGCGGCGATACCGGCCAGGAACCAGGCCCCCAGGCCGAGGTAAAGGCCGATGGCGGCCCAGCTCGCCAGGTGCAGCAGGTAAAAGGCCGTCACGCCGATCACGTCGAAACGGCCCAGCGTCAGCGCCGAGGTCTTGATGCCGATGCGGATGTCGTCGTCGCGGTCCACCATGGCGTACTCGGTGTCGTAGGCCAGCACCCAGAACAGGTTCGAGATCAGCAGCGCCCAAGCGTGCCAGGGCACGGCGTCGGCGATGGCGGCCAAGTGCCAGTCGCTGCCGCCCAGTACCGCCGAGAAGGCCATGGGAATGCCGAAGCTGAATGCCACGCCCAGCACCGCCTGCGGCATGGACACCAGCCGCTTGGCCCATGGGTAGGCAATGGCGATGGCCAGGGCCGGGAAGGACAGCGCGATGGTGGGCGCGTTGGTGGTGAGCACCAGGAAGAACGCCAGCAGCGCCAGCGCCGCGCCCACCAGCAGCGCCTCGCGCGTGCCCATGGCGCCGCGGGTGATGGGTCGCTGCGCCGTGCGTTTCACATGGCGGTCGAATTCCTGGTCGGCCACGTCGTTGACGCAGCAGCCGGCGCTGCGCATGAGGATGGTGCCCAGGACGAACACCGCCAGCAGGTGCCAGCCGGGAAAGCCGTCGGCCGCCATCCACAGCGCCGAGAGCGTGGGCCACAGCAGCAGCAGCCAGCCGGCGGGGCGGTTCCAGCGAATCAGGTCCAGGTACAGCGTGAGGCGGGAAGGGGTGGGAACGGCATGCGTGCTCATGGCGGCGGATTTTCGCGCGGCCGCCGCAGGGAACTCCGGCGCACGGGGCTTGCTCCACGGCGGGTGTGCCCCGGTGAGCCCAGGCCGCGCACGGGGGCCTTTTATCCCTCACACCTCAAGGAGAGCCGCCATGTCCCTCAATGACCGCGACATCGACAGCCCCCAGGCCATGGCCCGGCTGATCGCCCTGCTGATCGTGGCCGACACCAAGCTGGACCCGCGCGAGCTGGCCATGCTGGATGAGCTGGACGCCTTTGGCCGGCTGGGCCTGGAGCGCGCCGAGTTCATGCGCGTGGCCAGCGACTTGTGCGAAGAGTTGGGCGAGCGGCTGCAGGCGCGGCCGTGGCTGTCGCTGTCGGAGCAGGCGCTCATAGAAGCCGAGCTGCAGGCCGTGCGCGACCCGGCCAAGCGGCTGCTGGTGGCGCGGCTCGGGGCGGCTGCCATCACCGCCGACGGCCGCGTGCAGGAGAGCGAGCGCGTGCTGTTCGACTACCTGCTGCTGCGCTGGGGCCTCACGCGCGCGGACGTGAGCCAGGCGATCCGGGAGGACAGGCCCCAGGCGGAGCGCTGAGTCCGCCCAAGCGCCTCACGCATCCAGCCGCTGCTGGAACATCAGGCCCGCGTGCTCGCGCAGCGCGTGGAACCTGATCTTGGGCCAGTTGTCCTGCATGGCGCGCAGCTCACCGGCGTATTCCAGCAGCACGCAGGGCGCGTCCACGGCATCGAACGCCACGCGGTGGGCGTTGTGGTCTATGAAGCGCTGCAGTTCCTTGGCGCCGCCGTTCTCATCCGGGCAGGTCACCCAGCGCGCCACGTTGTAGCGCACGGGCTGTATGCGGGCGCGCACGCCGTATTCATGCTCCAGGCGGTGCGCCACCACTTCAAACTGAAGCTGGCCCACGGCGCCCAGCAGCAGCACGGAGCCGGCCGCGGGGCGGAACACCTGGATCGCGCCTTCCTCGCCCAGCTGCGTCAGGCCCGCGCGCAACTGCTTGGTCTTGAGCGGGTCGGCCACTTCCACCGCGCGGAACATTTCCGGCGCGAAGAAGGGCAGGCCCGTGTACTGCAGCGCCTCGCCCTCGGTGATGGTGTCGCCCAACTGCAGCACGCCGTGGTTGGGGATGCCGATGATGTCGCCGGCGAAGGCCTCGTCCAGCAGCTCGCGGCGCTGCGAAAGAAAACTCACCACCGAGTTGGGCCGCAGCTCCTTGCCGGAGCGCACGACTTTCAAACGCATGCCGCGCTCGAAGTGGCCGCTGGCCACGCGCAGGAAGGCGATGCGGTCGCGGTGCGCCGGGTCCATGTTGGCCTGGATCTTGAACACCACGCCCGTGAACTTGGGCTCCTCGGGCTGCACCTCGCGCTGTATGGCCATGCGCGAGCCCGGCGCGGGGGCCAGCTCCACCAGGGCGTCCAGCACTTCCTTGACGCCGAAGTTGTTGATGGCCGAGCCGAAGAACATGGGCGTCTGGCGGCCGGCGAGGAATTCGGTCTCGTCGAAGGACGGCGCGGCCTCCTGGACCAGCTCGATCTCGCCCTCGGCCTGCTCGTAGGACATGCCGAAGCGCTGCGCCAGCGCCGGGTTGTGCACGCCGTCGATGATCTCGTCGTCGTCGTGGTGGCGGTCCTCGCCGGGGGAGAACACGCGCATCTGGTCGCGGCGCAGGTCCAGCACGCCGCCGAAATGCTTGGCCATGCCCACGGGCCACGTGAAGGGCACCACCGACATGCCCAGCTCGCGCTCGATCTCGTCCAGCAGCGCCAGCGGCTCCTGCACCTCGCGGTCCATCTTGTTGACGAAGGTGAGGATGGGCGTGTTGCGCGCGCGGCAGACCTGCAGCAGGCGCCGGGTCTGCGGTTCCACGCCGTTGGCGGCGTCGATGACCATCAGCGCCGCATCCACGGCGGTCAGCACCCGGTAGGTGTCTTCCGAGAAGTCCTGGTGGCCCGGGGTGTCGAGCAGGTTGATCACGCAGTCGCGGTACTCCATCTGCATGACCGAGGAGGCCACCGAGATGCCGCGCTGCTTTTCGATCTCCATCCAGTCCGAGGTGGCGTGGCGGCTGGCCTTGCGCGCCTTGACCGAGCCGGCGATCTGGATGGCGCCCGAGAACAGCAGCAGCTTCTCGGTGAGCGTGGTCTTGCCCGCGTCGGGGTGGGAAATGATGGCGAAGGTGCGGCGGCGGCGCACCTGGGAAAGCAGATCGGCGGACATGCGGCTTGCGGCCGCAAACCCGACCGCCCGTGTGAAGGAAAACCCTCAATTATCGGTGCTGGCGCCGGGTCTTGGCCGCAAGCGGTCATTGCCGGCGCCGCCGCGCCGTGCAGGGCTGCCGCCCCGGGCGGGGCCGCCCAGGGCCGTTCAGCCCGGAATCACTCTTCCAGCAGCGAGCGCAGCATCCAGGCGGTCTGCTCGTGGATGGTCAGGCGCTGGGTGAGCAGGTCGGCCGTGGGCTCATCGCCGGCCTCGTCGGCGATGGGGAAGAGCTCGCGCGCGGTGCGGGCCACGGTCTCGTGGCCTTCCACCAGTTGCCGCACCATCTCCAGCGCCTTGGGCGGCTGCGCCGGGGCGTCGGCCACCGTGGCGGCTTGGCCGAACTGCGCGTAGGAGCCCTGCGCGGTGTGGCCCAGGGCGCGGATGCGTTCGGCAATCGGGTCCACCGCGTTCCACAGCTCCGTGTACTGCGTCATGAACATGGTGTGCAGCGTGTTGAACATCGGCCCCGTGACGTTCCAGTGGAAGTTGTGCGTCTTCAGGTAGAGCGTGAAGGTGTCGGCCAGCAGCTTGTTCAAGCCGCCGGCGATGGCGGCGCGGTGCTCTTCACTGATGCCGATGTTGATGGGCGAGGGCATGTGCTTCTCCTGGTGGCGTTGTGCGAGACGGCGAGGGATGCCGCAGCAGCCAGACCTTGTGGCAGACCCGCGGCGGAAAAATTCAGAAGCCGCGCGTGAGCAAAGGCAGTGCCTGCGACAAGCCGTGCAGCGCGCCGGCCACGAAGACCGTCCAGCCGACGGCGCGGCGCAGGCGCTGTGCATCTTGGGCTTGCAGGGCGGTGGCGGCTCGTTGCATGGCGGTTCTCCTCGTTGGGCCTGGGTGTCGCGCCAGACTTTCAAGCGCGATGGCATGGGAAGAATGATAGTGTCTGGCTATCATGAATGCCATTTAAATAGCCTAAAGCGGCGATAGTCCTGCCATCGCCGGCCTGCCGCCGGCTCAGGCACTCAGCCGCGTGACGCCGTCCAGCTCGCAGGCATAGACCGCGTTGCGCAGCGCGGCGATGGCTTCGTAGCGCGTGAACGTGCGGCGCCAGGCCAGGACCACGCGGCGCGAGGGCACCGGCGCCTGGAAGGGGACGTACTTCACCAGGTTGTTGGGCTCGCGCGGCACCGAGAGCGACGGCACCACGGTGATGCCCATGCCCGAGGCCACCATGTGCTTGATGGTCTCCAGCGAGCTGCCCTCGAAGCTCTTGCGGATGCCCTCGGTGTTGCTGGAGAAGCGGGCGAACTCGGGGCAGACCTCCAGCACGTGGTCGCGGAAGCAGTGGCCCGTGCCCAGCAGCAGCATGGTTTCCTGCTTGAGCTCCTCGGCGCTGATGGCCCGGCGCTCGGCCAGCGGGTGGCTTTTCGGGACGGCCACGACGAAGGGCTCGTCGTACAGCGGCGCCAGGGCCAGGCCCGTGTCGGGGAAGGGCTCGGCCATGATGGCGCAGTCCAGCTCGCCGGTGCGCAGCATCTCCAGCAGCTTGGCCGTGAAGTTCTCCTGCAGGATCAGCGGCATCTGGGGCGTTTGCGCGATGGCGTTGCGCACCAGCTCCGGCAGCAGGTAGGGGCCTATGGTGTAGATGATGCCCAGGCGCAGCGGGCCGCTGAGCGGGTCCTTGCCGCGGCGGGCGATTTCCTTGATGGCGGCGGCTTGTTCGATCACGGATTGGGCCTGGCGGACGATGTCCTCGCCCAACGGGGTGACGCTCACTTCGTTGCTGCCGCGCTCGAAGAGCTTCACGTCGAGCTCTTCCTCCAGCTTCTTGATGGCCACCGACAGCGTCGGCTGTGACACGAAGCAGGCCTCGGCGGCGCGGCCGAAATGTTTCTCCCGGGCCACGGCCACGATGTAACGCAGTTCGGTCAGGGTCATCCCGGGATTGTGCTCAAATCCCGGCCCGCCCGCGCGAGCCATGCGCCGGCATGGAGTGGAAACATCATGGACCGCAAGCCCCTGACCCTGCACCGTTTGCGCGAGCTGCACGCCGCCGGCGAGAAGCTCACGATGCTCACCTGCTACGACGCCGCCTTTGCCCAGGTGCTGGATGCCGCGGGCGTGGAGATGCTACTGATCGGGGATTCGCTGGGCATGGTGCTGCAGGGCCAGCCCAGCACGCTGCCGGCGACGCTGGAGGAGATGGCCTACCACACGCGCTGCGTGGCGCGCGGCAACCGCACGGCGTGGGTCATCGCGGACCTGCCCTTTGGCAGCTACCACGAGGGCGAGGCGCAGGCCGTGCGCAGCGCCGTGGCGCTGATGCAGGCGGGCGCCCACATGGTCAAGCTCGAAGGCGGCGGCTGGACGGCGCCGCTGGTGCGCGCGCTGGTGGATCGCGGCATTCCGGTGTGCGCCCACCTGGGCCTGACGCCGCAGGCGGTGCACGCCCTGGGCGGCTGGCGCGTGCAGGGCCGCAGCGGCGAGGCGGCTGCCACGCTCAAGCGCCACGCGCGTGAGCTGGCCGAGGCGGGTGCGGCCATGGTGGTGCTGGAGCTCATGCCTTCCGAGCTGGCGCGCGAGATCACGCAGGCGCTGCCCATCCCGACGATAGGCATTGGCGCGGGCCCGGGCTGCAGCGGCCAGGTGCTGGTGCTTCACGACATGCTGGACATCACGCGCGGCAAGAAGCCGCGCTTCGTCCGCAATTTCATGGAAGGCGCGCCCAGCGTCGAGGCTGCCGTGCGCGACTACGTGCGCGAGGTGAAGGCGGGCCGTTTCCCCGACGACGCCCTGCACGGCTATTGACCAAAACAACGAGGAGAGGCTGAGAACATGCAAGTGCTGCACGGCATTGCCGAACTGCGCGCCGCGCTGGCCCAGGGGCCGCGCCCGGCGTTCGTCCCGACCATGGGCAACCTGCACGAGGGCCACCTGGCGCTGGTGCGGCAGGCCAAGGCCTCGGGGCGCCCGGTGGTGGCCAGCATCTTCGTCAACCGGCTGCAGTTCGGCCCCCACGAGGATTTCGACCGCTACCCCCGCACCCTGCAGGCCGACTGCGCGATGCTGGAGGCCGCGGGCTGCGACGTCGTGTTCGCGCCGGACGAGGCCGAGCTGTATCCCGAGCCGCAGGCCTTCAAGGTGCAGCCGCCGTCCGAGCTGGCCGACATCCTGGAAGGGCACTTCCGCCCCGGCTTCTTCACCGGCGTGTGCACGGTGGTGTTGAAGCTGTTCAACATCGTCCAGCCCGCGGCGGCCTACTTCGGCAAGAAGGACTACCAGCAGCAGCTCGTGATCAAGGCCCTGGTGCGGCAGATGGCGCTGCCGGTGGAGATCGTCGCCGGCGAGACCTGCCGCGCCGCCGACGGCCTGGCGCTGTCCTCGCGCAACGGCTACCTGAGCCCGGCCGAGCGCGCCGAGGCGGTGGAGCTGCACCGGCTGCTGGACTCCATGGCGCGCGCCGTGCGCGACAGCGGCAGCGACGCCCACACCCTGGAGCGCGAGGCCATGGCCGCGCTGCAGCGCCGCGGCTGGCAGCCCGACTACGTGGTCGTGCGCCGCCAGGCCGACCTGCTGGAGCCGCAAAGCCTGCAGGAGCCCATGGTGGTGCTGGCCGCGGCCAAGCTGGGCAAGACGCGGCTGATCGACAACGTGGAGATCTGACGCCATGGCGCCCGGCTCGCCCGGGGCCGCTGCGGCCCTCTACACCTCGACGTTCACCTTCGCCAAGGGCGAGTACGACGAGGAATTCCACCGCCTGGACGCGGCCATCGCGCAGGCCGCGAAGTCCATTCCCGGCTACTTGGGCGAGGAGTCCTGGGAGAACGCGGCCACGGGGCAGCTTTGCAACGTGTACTACTGGAGCTCCCTGGAGGCGCTGCGCGCGCTGATGGAGCATCCCCGCCACCTGGAGGCCAAGGCCCGGCAGGGCCGCTGGCTGGCGGGCTACCAGGTGGTGGTGGCGCAGGTGCTGCACGCCTATGGCGACGGCAAGCTGGCGCACGCCATCGCGGGCGGTCCCGGCTGTCCGGGGCGGCCAGGGGCCTGAACGACGGCGCCGGCCCGGCGGGGCCGGGGGCTCACGCCTTCAGGAACTCCGCCTTGCTGCCCAGCCAGCGCGCCACGTGGGCCTGGGCCGCGTCGGGGAACTGGTCGAGCAGCTTGGGCGCCACGCGCCGCGCCCGCTCCAGCAGCGCCGCGTCCTGCACCAGATCGGCGAAGCGCAACAAGGCGTCGCCGCTCTGACGCGCGCCCATGAATTCACCGGGGCCGCGGATTTCCAGGTCGCGCCGGGCAATCTCGAACCCGTCCGTCGTTTCCGCCATGGCGCGCAGGCGCGACTTGCCCGTCTGCGACAGCGGGCCCGTGTAGACCAGCACGCAGACGCTGGCCACCGCGCCGCGGCCCACGCGGCCGCGCAACTGGTGCAGTTGCGACAGGCCAAAACGCTCGGCGTGCTCGATCACCATCAGGCTGGCGTTGGGCACGTCCACGCCCACTTCGATCACCGTGGTGGCCACCAGCAACCCCATGGCGCCCGCCGAGAACGCCGCCATCACGGCCGCCTTGTCCGCCGCGGGCATGCGCCCGTGCAGCAGGCCCACCTTCACGCCGGGCAGGGCGTCCTGCAGCTCGGCATGGGTTTCGGTGGCGTTGCGCAGGTCCAGCGTCTCGCTTTCCTCGATGAGCGGCAGCACCCAGTAGGCCTGGCGGCCGTTGGCCACCTCGTCGGCGATGCGGGCGATCACCTCCTCGCGCCGCGTGTCGGCAAAGACCTTGGTGACGATGGGCGAGCGGCCCGGCGGCAGCTCGTCGATGGTGCTGACGTCCAGGTCGGCGTAGTAGGTCATCGCGAGGGTTCGCGGGATGGGCGTGGCGCTCATCATCAGCAGGTGCGGCTCCAGCGCCTCCAGCGCGAGCTTCTTGCGCAGCTCCAGCCGCTGCGCCACGCCGAAGCGGTGCTGCTCGTCCACGATGGCCAGGCCCAGCCGGGCGAAATGCACGTCCTGCTGGATGACGGCGTGCGTGCCCACCACCAATTTCGCCTCGCCGCTGGCCACGCGCTCCAGCATCTGCTGGCGCTGTTTGCCCTTGCGGCTGCCGGTGAGCCAGGCGATGCCCACGCCCAAGGGCTCCAGCCACTGGATGAGCTTGCGGAAATGCTGCTCGGCCAGGATTTCGGTGGGCGCCATCAGCGCACATTGCCAGCCGGCGTCCATGGCCACCGCCGCGGCCAGGGCCGCCACCACGGTCTTGCCGGAGCCCACGTCGCCCTGCAGCAGGCGGTGCATGGGCTGGCCCAGCGCCAAGTCGGCGGCGATCTCGTCGACCACGCGCTGCTGCGCGCCGGTCAGGCCGAAGGGCAGTTGCCCCAGCAGTTGCTGGCGTAAACCGTCCTCGCGCGCCACGAGGGAGGGCGCCTGCAGCTTGGCGCGCTCGCGCTGCGCCTGCAGTTGGCTGATCTGCTGTGCCAGCAGCTCCTCGAATTTCAGCCGCTGCCAGGCCGGGTGGCTGTGGTCCTCCAGCGTGGCCATGCTCACGTCCGGCGGCGGGTGGTGCAGGAAGTCCAGCGCCTGGCGCAGCGTGGGCAGGCCCGCGGGCAGCACCTGCGGCGGCAGGATCTCGTTGAGCGGCGCGCGCGCCAGCCCCGACACCACGGCCTTGCGCAAATACGCCTGCGGCAGTTGCGCGCTGGCCGGGTAGACGGGCGTGAGCGAGGTGGCCAGCGGCGTGTCGGCCTCCACGGCGCGAAACACCGGGTGCACCATTTCGCGGCCGAAGAAGCCGCCGCGCACCTCGCCGCGCACGCGCACGCGGGCGCCGGGCGCGAGCAGCTTCTGCTGCGTGGCGTAGAAGTGAATGAAGCGCAGCGTGAGCTCGCCGCTGGCGTCGGACATGCGCACCACCAGTTGGCGGCGCGGGTGCAGCTCCACTTGGGCGTGGCGGACGATGCCTTCGACCTGCACGTTGTCGCCCTCGCGGGCGCGGGCGATGGGGGTGATGCGGGTCTCGTCCTCGTAGCGCAGGGGCAGGTGCAGCGCCAGGTCGATGTCGCGCACCAGGCCCAGCTTGATCATGGCCTTGCCTGCCGGGCTGGCCGAACGCCCAGACGGCGCAGGGCGTTGCGGCAAAGGAACGGACTCGGCGGTGACTGGCATGGAACAATTCTGCCTTCTCCCATTCCATGCTCATTCCACGCCTCTCCCAGGCCGGTACAGCCTGTGCCATGACGACCTACACCCTCAGCGATTTCGATTTCTTCCTGCCCCCCGAGCTCATCGCCCAGCATCCGGCGGCCGAGCGCAGTGGTTCCCGGCTGCTCGACGGCCGCGGCCCGCTGCCGGTGGATCGCGGCTTTCGCGAGCTGCCCTCGCTGCTGATGCCCGGCGACCTGCTGGTGTTCAACGACACGCGCGTGATCAAGGCGCGGCTGTACGGCGAGAAGTCCACCGGCGGCGCGGTGGAGGCGCTCGTGGAGCGGCTGCTTCCCGACAACGAGGTGTTGGCCCACCTGCGCGCCAGCAAGTCGCCCAAGCCGGGCAGCGTGGTGCGCTTTGGCGACGACTTGGCCCAGGGCTTCGAGGCCCAGGTGCTGGGCCGCGGCGGGGTGGACGGATCGCTCTTTCACCTGCGCTTCCCCGGCGACCCGCTCACCCTGCTGGAGCGCCACGGCCACGTGCCGCTGCCGCCCTACATCACCGAGGCCGACGAGGCGCAGGCCACCCAGCGCTACCAGACCGTGTTCGCCGCGCGCCCGGGCGCCGTGGCCGCGCCCACGGCCTCGCTGCACTTCGACGAATCCGTGCTCGCCGCCTTGAAAGCCCGTGGCGTGCGCAGCGCCAGCGTCACGCTGCACGTGGGCGCGGGCACCTTCCAGCCCGTGCGCAGCGAGAACCTGGCCGAGCACCGCATGCACAGCGAGTGGTTCGAGGTCAGCGAGGCGACGGTGGCCGCCATTCGCGAAACGCGGGCCGCGGGCGGGCGCGTGATCTCGGCGGGCACCACCACGCTGCGCGCGCTGGAGTCCGCGGCCGTCGGCGGCCAGTTGCAGGCCGGCGCGCGCGAGACCGACATCTTCATCACCCCGGGTTTCGAGTTCCGCGTGGTGGACCTGCTGGTCACGAATTTCCATTTGCCCAAGAGCACGCTGCTCATGCTCATCAGCGCCTTCAGCGGCCATGAGCATGTGCGGGCGCTCTACCGCCACGCGGTGGAGGCGCGCTACCGCTTCTTCAGCTACGGCGACGCCATGGTGCTGCAGCGCCGGCGCTGAAAATACGGCACCGCGGCCGGCAAGCCGCCGGCCGGCGGCGCAGGGCGGGCCGCGGCTTGACGTCAAGGCCCCTTGCCCGGTTTTTGCATGCTGCTCCGGCCTGGAGCAGCCCTGTTGCAGGGGTCACGCTGCGGTTGCTCCAGCCTGGCAAAAGCGCCAGCGACATTGATGTCAGTCAAATTGCCACCTCTTGCGCCGCGTACCGTGTGGCCATTCAACACCGCAAGAGGGGTAAACCATGAACAAGCAAGCTTTGTGTCTGCTGGCCGGTCTGGCCGTGGCTTCGACCGCCGCCCTGGCCGCCGACAAGAAGGACGACGCCATGGTGGCGCTGGCCACCAAGAGCGGCTGCATGACCTGCCACCACATCGAGCCCGGTGCCAGCGGCCCGGACGGCATGGCCCCCATCGGCCCGGCCTGGAAGGACGTGTCGGCCAAGTACAAGGGCGTCAAGGGCGCCGAGGAGCAGCTGACCAAGACCGTGCTCAACGGCTCCAACCCCTACGAGAGCCACTGGAAGGGCAAGGTCTCCGGCCTGGCCATGCCGCCCAACCACGTCGCCATCAAGGAAGCCGACGCCAAGCAATTGGTGAAGTGGATCCTGGCCCTGGACACCGCCAAGAAGTAAGGCCGCGCCGGATGGCGCCCGGCCGCTGGTCGGCCTGAGCCGCGATCCGCCGCTTTCGCTTGAACCGCCGCCCCGCGCGTGCCCAAGTGCACGCCGGGGCGGCGGCGTTTGAGGCCCCAGACACCGGCCGGGTGGCGGGGGTTTGGGACAATTCCCGCATGTTGAAATTCGAACTGCTCAAGACCGACGGCCGCGCGCGCCGCGGCCGCCTCACGCTCAACCACGGCGTGGTGGAGACGCCCATCTTCATGCCCGTGGGCACCTACGGCACCGTCAAGGGCGTGCTGCCGGCCTCGCTGGAGGAAATGGGCGCCCAAATCATCCTGGGCAACACGTTTCACCTGTGGATGCGCCCGGGCCTGGACGTGGTCAAGCAGTTTGGCGGGCTGCACCGCTTCGAGGCCTGGAACAAGCCCATCCTGACCGACAGCGGCGGCTTCCAGGTGTGGAGCTTGGGCGAGATGCGCAAGATCAGCGAGGAGGGCGTGAAGTTCGCCTCGCCGGTCAACGGCGACAAGCTGTTTCTGACGCCGGAAGTCAGCATGCAGATCCAGACGGTGCTGAATTCGGACATCGTCATGCAGTTCGACGAGTGCACGCCCTACGAGACCAAGGGCCACCTCACGACGGAGGCGGAGGCCAAGTCGTCCATGGAGCTGAGCCTGCGTTGGGCGCGGCGCTGCCTCACCGAATTCCAGCGGCTGGAGAATCCCAACGCGCTGTTCGGCATCGTGCAGGGCGGCATGTTCGAGCAGCTGCGCGAGGCGTCGCTGGCCTCGCTGCTGGAGCTGGACTTGCCCGGCTACGCCATCGGCGGCGTGAGCGTGGGCGAGCCCAAGGCGGAGATGCAGCGCATCGTGGCGCACACGCCGCACCGGCTGCCGCAGCACAAGCCGCGCTACCTGATGGGGGTGGGAACGCCCGAGGACCTGGTGGACGGCGTGCTCAACGGCGTGGACATGTTCGACTGCGTGATGCCCACCCGCAACGCGCGCAACGGCCATCTCTTCACGCGCTTCGGCGATTTGAAGATCCGCAACGCCCGCCACCGCAGCGACGAGCGCCCGCTGGACGAGACCTGTTCCTGCCACACCTGCCGCCACTTCAGCCGCGCCTACCTGCACCACCTGGACCGCTGCGGCGAGATGCTGGGCCCCATGCTCACCAGCATCCACAACCTGCACTACTACCTGAACCTGATGAGCGAAATCCGCGCCTCGCTGGACGCGGGCACGTTCGAGCAGTTCCGCGCGCAGTTCGCCGCGGATCGCGCGCGCGGGGTCTGACCCGGGCGGGCCGCCGCAGCGGCGGCCCGCTGAGGGGCGCTCACCAGAACTGCCAGTCCCCCGTCGCCACCACCCAGGCTCCCAGCGCGCCGTTGGTCACGGCATGGGCGATGACGGCGTTCCACAGCCGCCCGGTGCGCATGTACAGCAGCGCGTAGGCCAGGCCCGCGACGATGGCCGCCAGCCACAGCGTGTGGGCCAGCATGAAAAGGGCCGTGGAGATCGCCACCGCCCGCAGCGCCACGCGGCGCGGGTCCACGGTTTCAAAAGCCAGCTGCTCCAGCCAGCGCAGGAGGAAACCGCGCCAGAAAAGCTCCTCCATCACCGGCACCAGCAACGCCGCGCCGGTCCAACGCACGGCGATCAGCGGCCAGTCCGGCTGCCCGGTGGCATCCAGTGGGACGAAGGCGGCGGTGGGCTCGCCGATCTGCATCCACGGCGCGTCCAGGTGAATCCACAGCACCATCACCAGCAGGCCCACGGCCGCGGACAGCAGCGCCTCGCGCGCGGACGGACGCTCGCGCAGTTCCGCGTACTCGCGCCGCCAGGCCCACAGCAGGCCGCCCACCAGCACGAGGTTGAGCGCGTACAGCCAGGGCGCGTGCGGCCAGCCGTGGTCGGCCGCGGCGCCGCGCAGCGCCAGCAGCAGCATGAAGAGGGCGAAGGGCGCGCAGCGGACGAGCGCGGCGCGCCGGGGCATCCAGGCGACGGTATTCATAGGCGGCGCAGTATCGGTGCGCCGCGGCCAGGTCAGGCCGCCTGCTGCTCGATGCTGAAGCGCGCCCCGTCGTGCTGCCCCAGCTTGTTGACCAGCACGGGCAGGCTCTCGGCCAGGGCGTCGTGCAGCGTGAACGGCGGGTTGATGACGAACATGCCGCTGCCCGTCATGCCGAAGCCGTTCGGCCCGGCCTGGGCCACGCTCAAGCTGGCGTTGAGCCAGCCCTTGGGCGCGGCGGCCGCGGCGGCGGTGAGCCGCTTGGGCAACTGTGCCGCTTCCACCAGTTGCAGTTGCGGGTACCAGACCAGGATCACGCACTGCGCGAAGCGCTGCAGCGCGTCGCGCACCGCGTGCACCACCTGGGCGTAGTCGGTCTTGAGCTCGTAGGACGGGTCGATGAGCAGCACGCCGCGGCGCGACGGCGGGGGCAGCTCGCGGGCGATGGCGGCGAAGCCGTCGCTCATGGACACCTGCGTGTGCGCCCGTGTGCCCAGGAAGGACTCCAGGATGCGGCAGTCCGTGGGGTGCAGCTCATACAGCCGCAGCCGGTCCGTCTCGCGCAGGATGCGCTGCGCGATGCCCGGCGAGCCCGGGTACTGCGTCAACTTGCCGCCGTCGTTGAAGTCGCGCACCAGCTGCACGTAGTCGGCCAGCGGCGCGGGCAGGCCGGAGGCTTCGCTCCACAGCGGCTTGATGCCGGTTTCGAACTCGTCCTTCTTGTGTGCATAGCGGCCTTGCAGCGAGTAGCCGCCGGCGCCGGCATGGGTGTCTATGAGGGTGTAGGGCTTGTCCTTCTCGTTCATGTAGCGCAGCACCTGGGCCAGGACCAGGTGCTTGAGGACATCGGCGTGGTTGCCGGCATGAAAGGCGTGTCGATAGGCAAGCATGCGCGGCACTGTAGCCGTTGCACCCGCGGGCCTTACGCCGGCAGGGACTGCGGGTAAGTACTGAATCGCTTAGGCTGCGAACTTTCTCATTCCGTACACGCATCTTCAGCATGCCCAGCCTGTTCGACCCCCTACGCATTGGCGACATCGCCCTGGATACCCGCGTCGTGATGGCGCCGCTGACGCGCAACCGCGCCCCCGGCCACGTGCCCAACGCGCTGATGGTGGCGTACTACGCGCAGCGCGCCACGCCCGCCACCGGGGCCGGATTGATCATCACCGAGGCCAGTCCCATCAGCGATTTCGGCCACGGCTACCTGGACACGCCGGGCATCTACACGCCGGAGCAGGTCGCGGGCTGGAAGAAGGTCACCGACGCCGTGCACTCGCGCGGCGGGCGCATCGTGATCCAGCTCTGGCACGTGGGCCGCATCTCGCACGTCTCGCTGCTGCCGGGCGGCCAGCCGCCGGTGTCTTCCACCGCGCGCGCGGCCAACAGCAAGACCTACACCGCCAGGGGCTTCGAGCCGGTGAGCACGCCGCGCGCGCTGGCGACCTCGGAAATCCCCGGCATCGTGGCCGACTACCGCCATGCCGCGCGCTGCGCCATGGAGGCGGGTTTCGACGGCGTGGAAATTCACGCCGCCAACGGCTACCTGATCGAACAGTTCCTGCGCGACAGCTGCAACGACCGCACCGACGCCTACGGCGGCTCCATCGAGAACCGCACCCGGCTGCTGCGCGAGGTGGTGGAGGCCGTGACGGCCGAGATCGGCGGCAGCCGCACGGGGTTGCGCCTGAGCCCTGTGACGCCGGCCAACGACATCGGCCAGGACAGCAACCCGCAGGCGCTCTATGAAGCCGCGCTGGCGCAGTTGGCCCCGTACAAGCTGGCCTTCGTCCACGTAGTGGAAGGCGCCACCGGCGGCCCGCGCGACGTCGCTGCGTTCGACTACGCCGCGCTGCGCCGCCAGACGCAAGCCGCCTGGATGGTCAACAACGGCTACGACCGCCGCATGGCCATGGACGTCGTCGCCAGCGGCTCGGCCGACTTGGTGGCCTTCGGCAAGGCGTTCATCGCCAACCCCGACCTGGGCCTGCGCCTGCAGCGCGGCGCGCCGCTGAATCCGCTGGACGCCAACACGCTGTACGGCGGCGGCGCCAGCGGCTACATCGACTACCCGACGCTGGCCTGAAGGCCGCGCGGCCCATGGCCCTTGCCAGCCCCTTGCGCGCCGCCGCCCACACTTGGGCGCGCGGGCCGCTGACGCTGGCGCTGGCCGTCGCCGCCGCCCTGGTGTGCGAGCGGCTGCGCGTGCCGCTGGCCTGGACCCTTGGGCCGCTGCTGGCCACGGCGCTGGCCTGCTCGGCCGGCGCGCGGCTGGGCATTCCGCAGGTGATGCGCAACGGCGGCCAGTGGGTCATAGGCATGGCGCTTGGGCTGCACTTCACGCCGCTGGTGCTGCAGCAGTTGCTTGGGCTGGCACCGGCGCTGCTGGCCGGCGTGCTGTGGGCACTGCTGTTGGGCGGCCTGTTTTTCCGGCTGCTGCTCAGTCATGGCGGCGCGCCGGACCGTGCCACGGCGTTTTTTGCCGGCGCGATTGGCAGCGCCTCCGAAATGGCGGTGCTGGCCGAGCGCCATGGCGGGCAGGTGGACCGGGTGGCCGCTGCGCACTCGCTGCGCGTGCTGCTGGTGGTGCTGACGGTGCCGTGGGGGCTGCAGCTCGCGGGCTTTCATCCGTTGGAAGCGCGCGCCGGCATTCATGTGCTGGCGCCTGCGCAACTGGCGCTGCTGGGCGCGGCCACGCTGGGGGGCGCGCTGGTGCTGCGGCAGCTGGGTACGCCCAACCCGTGGGTGCTGGGGGCGCTGATCGTGAGCATGGCGCTGGCGGGCAGTGGCGTGCTGCCGGAGTCGGTGGTGCCGCAGCTCATGACCAGCGCGGCGCAGTTGCTCATTGGCGTGTCGCTGGGTACACGCTTCACGCCGGAATTCCTGCGCGCCGCGCCGCGCTGGATGGGCACGGTGGCCGCCGGCACGCTGGCGCTGCTGGCCGTCTCCGCCGGTTTTGCCTGGCTGCTGGCGCAGGTGACGGGGTTGGCGCCCGCGGCGGTGCTGCTGGGCAACTCGCCCGGCGGCATGGCGGAGATGTGCATCACGGCGCAGGTGCTGCAGTTGGGCGTGCCGCTGGTGACGGCCTTCCACGTCATGCGTTACCTGGCCGTGCTGGTGCTCATGGGGCCGCTGTTCACGCTGGTGGAGCGGCGCCGGCTGCGCCGCCAGGCGCTGCGCGCGGCGACCTGACAGCGGCCGGATTGGAACGGCCCGCCGGGGCCGCCCGCTTGAAGGCCCGTCAGGGCCCGCTCTCCCACTCAACCTTTTCGGGCGCGGAACAGCTCGGCGATGTTCACGTCGCGCGGCCCGGGCCGCAGCGTGAAACGGTCGCCGCTGCGGATCGTGCCGCCGACGCGCACGCCCAAGTGAAAGCCGGTGAAGCCGGACTGCAACATCATGCGCACCGCGTGTTTGAAACTCAGGGCCGCATCCAGCTCGGGGCCGGGCACGTGGGGCTCGCTCACGGCGAGCTCGCAGCCGCTGTCGAACACCAGCACGTCGCCCACGCAGGCCTGGGCTTCGGTGAGGCCTTGCAGCGTCAGCGCTTCGCCCAACGCACCGTAGGGGAGGACCTCGCCCCATTCACCCGCGCGGGCTTGGGCGCGCAGCGTTTGCCACAGCGGGTAGTGCTCGGCGGGATAGGCGAAGAGGGCCCGTGTCAGCGTGGGTGCGGGCGGTTCGCCGGCGAGGCCGAAGCGCTGCACGTCCATGGCTTCGGCCGCAGGCCGGCGGCGGGGCTCGGCGCTGCCGTCGGCGCGGAGGATCAGGGTGTTGAGGCTCAAGAGCTGCATCGTGAAAAAAGTCAGGTGCCGGTGTCGGAATTGCACCACGGCATGTCGCTTGCCGCCGGGCGCACTCCAGCGTGAAAGACCCCACGTCCCTCCAATTGCCATGCACCAAGCTTGCGCTATCCCAGGTCCGGGGCGGTTACCACGCCATTACACTGCCGCCACACTGCACGCCCGGCGGTTGGAATCGAAGGCCGTACCCGGGCGAAACCGCCCCTGCGATCCAGGGCGCGTCGCACAGCCTGACGGTATTCGGCCAACTTCGCGCGAGGGCGAGGTTGACCCAATGCCGCCTTGTTTTTTCCAGAGTCAGAGATCGGAGTTCTCATGAACCAACCCGCCATGGAAGGCTTGCGCTTGAACGTTCCCGCTTATGTTCGTCACAGCCGTTTGATCACCTGGGTCGCCGAAATCGCTGCGCTGACCGAAGCCCGCGACGTGTACTGGTGCGACGGTTCTCAAGAAGAGTACGACCGCCTTTGCCAGCAATTGGTGGACGGCGGCACCATGAAGCGGCTGAATCCGGCCAAGCGTGCCAACAGCTACCTGGCCTGCTCCGATCCCAGCGACGTGGCCCGCGTCGAGGATCGCACCTTCATCTGCTCCGAAACCGCCGAAGGCGCCGGCCCGACCAACAACTGGATGGCCCCGGCCGAGATGCGCGCGCTGCTGCAGACCGGCGAGAACGCGCTGTTCCGCGGCGCCATGCGCGGCCGCACGCTGTACGTCGTTCCGTTCTCCATGGGCCCGCTGGGCTCGCCCATCAGCCAGCTGGGCGTGGAGCTCTCCGACAGCCCCTACGTGGCTGTCAACATGCGCATCATGACCCGCATGGGCCGCCGCGTGCTGGAGCTGCTGGGCGAGGACGGCGAGTTCGTCCCCTGCGTGCACACCGTGGGCGCGCCGCTGGCCGAAGGCCAGAAGGACGTGGCCTGGCCCTGCAACAAGACCAAGTACATCGTCCACTACCCGGCCACGCGCGAGATCTGGTCCTACGGCTCCGGCTACGGCGGCAACGCGCTGCTGGGCAAGAAGTGCTTTGCATTGCGCATCGCTTCGAACATGGGCCGCGACGAGGGCTGGCTGGCCGAGCACATGCTGGTTCTCGGCGTGACCGACCCGGCCGGCAAGAAGCACCACGTCGCCGCCGCCTTCCCCAGCGCCTGCGGCAAGACCAACTTCGCCATGCTGGTGCCGCCGGCGGGCTTCGAGGGCTGGAAGGTCACCACCATCGGTGACGACATCGCCTGGATCAAGCCCACCGCCGACGGCAAGCTGCGCGCCATCAACCCCGAGGCCGGCTACTTCGGCGTGGCCCCGGGCACCAACAGCAAGACCAACCCCAACTGCATGGACTCGCTGCAGCGCGACGTGATCTTCACGAACGTGGCGCTCACCGACGACGGCGACGTGTGGTGGGAAGGCATGACCGACGAGGCCCCGGCCCACCTCATCGACTGGCAGGGCCAGGACTGGACGCCGCAGATCGCCAAGGAAACCGGCCGCAAGGCCGCGCACCCCAACGCGCGCTTCACGGTGGCCGCCACCAACAACCCGGTGCTGGACCCCGAGTGGGACAACCCCGAGGGCGTGGTGATCGACGCCTTCATCTTCGGCGGCCGCCGCTCCACCACGGTGCCGCTGGTGACCGAGGCCCGTGACTGGGTCGAGGGCGTCTACATGGCCGCCACCATGGGCAGCGAGACCACCGCCGCGGCCGCCGGCCAGCAAGGCGTGGTGCGCCGCGACCCGTTCGCCATGCTGCCCTTCGCCGGCTACCACATGGGCGCCTACTTCAAGCATTGGCTCAACTTGGGAGCCAAGCTGCAGGAGCAGGGCGCCACGCTGCCCGGCATCTTCTGCGTCAACTGGTTCCGCAAGGGCGCCGACGGCAAGTTCACCTGGCCGGGCTACGGCGAGAACATGCGCGTGCTGCAGTGGATCCTGGGCCGCGTGGACGGCACCGCCCCGGCCGGCGAGGAGCACCTCTTCGGCACCACGCCGCGCTACGAGGACCTGAACTGGACGGGCCTCGCCTTCTCGCGCGAGCAGTTCGACAGCGTCACCAGCATCGACCGCGAAGCCTGGCAGCACGAGATCAAGCTGCACGACGAGCTGTTCGAAATGCTCAAGAGTCACCTGCCCGCCGAGCTGGCCGCCGCCAAGGCCCGCCTGGAGCAGCACCTGGCCGCCTGAGCCCCCGGCGCGGCATTTGCCCCGCTCTGAAGGCCCGCCCCGCGCGGGCCTTTTTGCGTTTTTGACGGCGCCGCCGGCCCTTTGCCGGCCGTGGCGGCGCCATCGCCGACAATCCCAACCATGAAACAAGACCTGACCGACCAGGAGCTCGGCGAGCTCGACGAGCTCCTCGCAGCCGCCCCCGAAGACCTGCAGCCGCTGGACGTGGTGATGCTCGACGGCTACCTCTGCGGCGTGCTGGTGCAGCCGCAGCTGCTGGACGAGGCCGACTGGCTGCCGCCCATCTTCGACATCGAGCAGCAGCCGCTGCCCGCCGACGTGGACGGCGCCTGGCTGGAGCGCTGCACCACGCTCATCCGCCGCCGCTACGAGGCGCTCAACCGCGCCCTGGCCGAGGACGGCGGCTTCGATCCCATCATCCTCGACCCGGACGTGCCGGAAGAAGAGGGCGAGGCTGCCGAGCCGGACGTGCCGCTGAGCGAGTACGAGCAGCAGGCCGTGGACGACGCCAAGGCGCTGCAGGCGTCGCTGCCGGAAACCTCCCGCCCGCTCATGCCCTGGGTGGCCGGCTTCCAGCACGCCACGCTGTGCTTCCCGGCGCTCATGGAGTCCGACGACGACGCCGTGGACCTCACGCTGGCGCGCATCTTCCGGCACCTGCCCGCGCAGTCCGACGAGGAGCGCGAGGTGCTCTCCACCATGGACAAGGAACTGCCCCTGGCCAGCGTGGACGAGGCCATCGACGACCTCATCATGGCCGTGGCCGAGCTGTGGGACCTCACCCAGGACCAGCGCTACGCCGTGCAGCAGGTGCGCCGCGACGCGCCCAAGGTCGGCCGCAACGACCCCTGCCCCTGCGGCAGCGGCAAGAAGTTCAAGCAGTGCCACGGCAAGGCCTGAGCTGAGCAAGCGCATGCGGCTGCAGCTGCTCTCCGACCTGCATCTCGAAACCGAGTCGTTCACTCCGCAGCCCGCCCCGGGCGCGGAGCTGCTGGTGCTGGCCGGCGACCTGGACAGCCGCTGGAAGGGGCTGGAACTGTTCGCCCACTGGCCGGTGCCGGTGATCTTCGTGGCCGGCAACCACGAGTTCGACCGCCGCGACATGGACGAGGCCTGGACCGGCCTGCGCGCGCGCTGCGCCGAGCTGGGTTTCACGCTGCTGGAGCGCGAGCGCCTCGTCTGGACCGCCGCCGACGGGCGCCGCGTGCGCTTCGTGGGCACGGTGCGCTGGAGCGACTTCGAAGTCTTCGGCGCCTCGCAGCGCACCAAGGCGCAGCGCGCGGGCGGCTACTTCGCGCGGGTGCAGCAGTCCACGCGCGGCGGCGCGGTGTTCGACGCCGCCGCGGTGCGCGAGGAGGGCCTCCTGTGCCGCCAGTGGCTGGAGCAGGAGCTGGCCGAACCGGCCGAGGGGCGCTGGGACGCCACCGTGGTGGTGACGCACTTCGCCCCCAGCCTGCGCAGCGCCGACCCGCGCTACGGCCGCCAGGCCAGCACGGCGAGCTTCTGCAACGCCGACGACGACCTCTTCCCCGGCGTGGACCTGTGGCTGCACGGCCACGTGCACCTGCGCCACGACTACGTGGTGGAGCACCCCGACGGTCGGCACACCCGCGTGGTTAGCCAGGCCCGCGGCACGGCCAACAAGGGCGAGCCGGACGGTTTTGACCCGCTGCGCCTCATAGAGCTGTAGGCCCCGGCCGTGGGCGCACGCGCGGCGTGCGCCTTGACTTTGGACAAGGCGCCCCGAGGAGTGCGTGCGACACTGGCCTTTCCAATACCCCCTGGAAGGCAGCACATGAAGATCCTCGTTCCCGTCGACGGCAGCCCCTACACCAAGCACATGCTGGCCTACCTGGCGGAGCACGAGGAGTGGCTCTCCGGGTCGCACCAGTACACCTTGCTGCACGTGGTGCCCGCGGTGCCGCCGCGCGCCGCGGCCGCGCTGGACAAGGACGTGGTCAAGGCCTACTACGACAGCGAGGCCGACAAGGTGTTCAAGCCCATCCGCGCCT
This sequence comes from Azohydromonas lata NBRC 102462, assembly GCF_001571085.1. Classification (GTDB taxonomy): domain Bacteria; phylum Pseudomonadota; class Gammaproteobacteria; order Burkholderiales; family Burkholderiaceae_C; genus Azohydromonas; species Azohydromonas lata. Next base: position 29,610 of record NZ_BCTC01000041.1, on the reverse strand, counting down.
TCTTCAAGAAGAAGGACGTGGCCATCGAGTACGTCAGCAAGGTGGGCCATGCCGCCGACCACATCGCCGGCCTCGCCGACAAGGGCCAGTACGACCTGCTGATCATGGGCTCGCACGGCCACAGCGCCCTGGGCAACCTGGTGATGGGCTCCGTCGCCACCAAGGTCATGGCGCATTGCAAGACGCCCGTGCTGCTGGTGCGCTGAAAAGCGTTTAACGGCACCGTCCGGCGCCCGCTGCGGCGCCTCGCCAAAGCGCCCTCCGGGGCGCTTTTTCTATGCCGCAGGCGGGGGCTCCAGGTCGCACCGCGCCTGGGCCAGCAGCGCCTGGCCTATGCGGTCCAGCAGCGGCGGCGCGGCCGAGGGTGCCTTGAGCGTCCACTGGTGCCAGTACAGCGCCACAGGCACTTGTGCCTGCGGCCGCAGCGCGACCAACTCGCCGCGCTCCAGCGCCGCGCGCACCTGCAGCAGCGGCAGCACGCCGATGCCCCATCCCATGAGCGTGGCCTGCATGAAGGCCTCGCTGGAGGGGACGTGGCGCTCCAGCAGGCGCGGCGCGCGCAGGTCCATCGCCCGTTCCACCCAGCGCTGGTGCATGTCGTCCTTGCGGTTGAAGACGATGAAAGGCATGGCCGCCACGTTGCCCTCGTGCAGGCCCTGCGGCAGCCGCTGCGCCAGGAAGGCGGGGCTCACGAAGGCGCCATAGGGCATGACGCCCAGCGCCTGCGCGCTGCAGCCGCGCAGCGGCTCGCGGCCCGTGCTCACGCAGCCCAACACCGAGCCGTCGCGCAGCCACTCCTGCGTGAACGCCTGGTCGTCTACCAGCAGCTCCAGCGCCAGCATTTCCTCCTGCTGCACCAGCGCGTCCAGCGCCGGCAACACCCAGGTCGCCAGGCTGTCGGCGTTGACGGCAATGGGCATTTTCAAGCGCGGCAGCGGCAGGCCCAGCTCGGCCGCGGCATCCACCCGCAGCGCCTGCCACTGCCGGGCCAGCCGCAGCAGCACCTGGCCCGCGGGCGTGAGGCGCAGCGGGCGCGCGCGCACCACCAGCGGCCGGCCCAATTGGGATTCAAGCACGCGCAGCCGCTGCGACACGGCCGATTGCGTCACCGCCAGGCGCTGCGCGGCGCCTTCGAAACTGCCCTCGTCGGCCAGCGCGGCTAGGCAGTCCAGTGCGGCGGAGTCCAGGTTGTCCATAAGCTGTTCTGATGAAGGCGGAGTTTCATTAAATCAGCTTCATGCGCGAGCCCAGGCTTTCGACAATGTGCGGCATGACTGTTTCAACTTCCGTCTTCGTCCAGGGCTGGCTCTCGATGGCCGGCCTGATCGTCGCGATTGGCGCGCAGAACGCCTTCGTCCTGCGCCAGGGCTTGCTGCGCGCCCACGTTGGTCCGGTGGTGGCGCTGTGCGCGCTGTCCGACGCGGTGCTGGTCTTCGCCGGCGTGCTGGGTTTGGGCGGGCTGCTGCGCGAGGCGCCCGCGCTGATGGCGCCGCTGCGCTGGGCAGGCGCCCTGTACCTGCTGTGGTTCGGCTGGAACGCCGCGCGGCGCGCCTGGCGGGGGGACAGCGCGCTGGCCGCGGGCGGCGCCTCGCAGGGCCGCGCCGGCGTGCTGCTGACCACGGCGGCGCTGACCTGGCTGAATCCGCATGTCTGGCTGGACACGGTGCTGCTCATCGGCGCATTGGGCGCGCAGCAGGCGCAACCGGCCGTTTTCGCCGCGGGCGCGTCCACGGCCTCGGTGATGTGGTTCACGGCGCTGGGCTTTGGCGCGGCGGCGCTGGCGCCCAAGCTCGCGCAGCCGCGCACCTGGCGCTGCGTGGACGCCCTGGTGGCGCTGGCCATGGGGGCCGTGGCCTGGCAATTGTTGGCGGTCTGAGCCGGGCGAAGGCCCGCGCGGGCCGCGGTTGAGAAGGGCGCGCCTACAATCGCGCCCTTTTTTCCGGCGCCCCTGCGGCGCTGCGCGAGTGCCCATGTCCTTCTGCGCCATCGATTTCGGCACCTCCAACTCCGCCGTGGCCGTGCCTGACCAGGCCGCCGCCGCGGGCGCCACGCGGCTGGTGGCGCTGGAGGGGCCTCAGCCCACCATGCCCACCGCCGTGTTCTACGCGGTGGACCCCGACTCGGCGGCCGGCCCCGAGCTGCACTACGGCCGCGCGGCCATCGCCGCCTACGTGGACGGCTTCGACGGCCGCTTGATGCGCTCCATGAAAAGCGTGCTGGGCTCGCCGCTGGTGACGCAGGACACGGACATTGGCGCCGGCCACCGCGTGAAATACCTGGACGTCATTGCCGCCTTCCTGCGCCGCTTGAAGGCACAGGCCGAAGGCGCGCATGGGGCGCCCATCACCCGCGCCGTGCTGGGCCGGCCGGTGTTCTTCGTGGACGAGGACGCCGCGCGCGACGCGGCGGCGCAAGCCTCGCTGGAGGCCGCGGCGCGCTCCGTCGGCTTCGAGGAGCTGCAGTTCCAGTACGAGCCCATTGCCGCGGCGCTGGACCACGAGCGCACGGTGCAGGGCGAGGAGCTCGTCCTGGTCGCCGACATCGGCGGCGGCACCTCGGACTTCTCGCTGGTGCGCGTGGGCCCAAAGCGCGCGGCGCGGCTGCAGCGGCAGGACGACATCCTGGCCAGCCACGGCGTGCACGTGGCCGGCACCGACTTCGACCGCCGCATCGAGCTGCTGTCCGTGCTGCCGGCCTGCGGGTTCAAGGGCCGGGGCCCGGGCGGGCGCGAGGTGCCCAGCGCCGTGTATTTCGACCTGGCCACCTGGCACCTGATCAACACCGTCTACACGCCGCCGCGTGTGGCCGAGCTGCGCGCCATGAAGGACTTTTATGCCGACGCGAACCAGCACCGCCGCCTCATGAAGGCCGTGCAGGAGCGGCTGGGCCACGCGCTGGGCGCGCTGGCCGAGGGCGCCAAGATCGACGTCGCGTCGTCCGGCCAAGCCCGAGTGGATTTGTCGCTGCTGGAGCCGGGACTGTTCTCGGAACTGGACGAGCCTCAGGCGCTGCAGGCGCTGGATGCCGATCTGCAAAGCATTGCCGACGCCGCTGTGGAAACGGTGCGCCGCGCGGGCGTGGCGCCGGACCGGGTGGACGCCCTGTACTTCACCGGCGGCTCCACGGGCTTGCAGCCGCTGACCAGCCGCATTGCCGCCGCCTTCCCGGCCGCGCGCAGCGTGCGCGGCGAGCGCTTCGCCAGCGTGGCCCAGGGTTTAGGGCTGCACGCGGCGCGCTGCTTCCAGGCGGGCGGTTGAGCGGCTGAGCGTCGGCGCAGGCCTCAGCGCCGTGGCGGCGGGCGGCGGGCGGGGGCGGCGCCCGCCGGGCGCGGGCGGTGCGTCTTGCGTGCGGGAGGATTCACCTTGCGCGGGCGCGAGACGTCGGCCAGCAGCAGGCTGGCGCGCACCAGCATCTCCACGGCCTCGGCCATGTCGGCGGGCGGCTCCAGGGTTTCGATCTCGGCCAGCAGCTCGCCGGCGTCTTCCAGGTCCTCGGGGTCCAGGTGCATGAAGAGCTGCGCCAGCGGCTCCAGCAGCGCGGGGCCGTCCATGCGCATGAGGGCGGGGAAGAACTCCATGGCCGTGGCGAAACCGGCCACCCAGGGCATGACGGCCTCCGAGGGGCTGGCGTCCTCGTCCAGCTCCCACACCCAGGGGTCGAACCACTGGCGCTGGGCGATGGTGCGTTCCAGCTCGGCGTGGCGGCGGCGCACCAGGGCGTGCAGCCGCTGCAGCGACGGGGTGTTGGGCGGTTCGCGGCCGTCCGCATCGGTGATGTGGCGCAGCCACTGTGCGGGCGGGACGGTCTGGGGCTGCAGCAGCACGCCGACCAGGAAACCGTCGGTCATGGACACGTCCAGCGGCTCCAGCGGGGCGGGCACAGCGTCGAGCAGGGCTTCAAGCTCTTCCAGCTCGCGTTCGTCCAGTGGGGAAAGTTCGGGGGCGTTTCGCGGGCTCATCGCGGCATTGTCCCCTGGTCCGGGGGTTTGGCTCGTGCCGACCTTGCCTAAATTGCGAGAGTTGCCCAGGGCGCCGCACAGCCGTGCGGCGCACCCGGCCTGCCGGTCCCAACGACGTCCTTTTCATGAGGACTTCACGCGCCCACCCCGCAAGGGGCGGGCGTTTTTTTTGGCAGGCCGGGCCGGCACGCGCGGGGATTTAAAGGCGCCAGTCCAGGCGCTGAGGCTGGCTGCCCAGTTGCAGGCGGCGTTCCTGCACGGCGTCGCCGACGCGGGCCTGCACGCGGTACTCGCCCGGAGGCAGGTTGACCATGAGCAACGGGCCGGCCTGCGCCACCTCCAGCACGGTGGTGCCCTGGGCGTTGGCCACGCGCACGCCGTCGGCCACGGCGTAGGCGCCGCCGGAGGCGCTGAAGACGATGAGCAGCGGAAATTGCGGCCATTGCGCCATGAGCGCGGAGCGTTCCTCGTCGCCCGCACCGCCGTTGAGGTATTTCACGGCGGCGGGTGTTGCGACCGTCTCCACCGTGCTGCCGGCGTCCGTGCCGGGCTGTTGTGCCCAGGCGAGGGCACCGCACAGCGCCCAAGCCAGGGCCAGCGCCGCCTTGCCTTTGTGCCGTGCCATGAAAGTCTCCGCAGCCTCGATGGCTGCAGAGACTAGGTGCGGGCCGACGTGCGGTCTGTCAGGCGGTAGCGCCGCAGCTTGTGGGACGGCGCCGACACGGCGGCGAGCTGCGGCTTGCGGGCCGCCTTCCCGGTGGCTTTGGCGGTGGTGGTCGTGCGGGTCTTCGCGGCCGTCTTGGTGGAGGCCTTTGCGGCCTTCGCGGCGGTCCTGGCGGCCACACGCCTGGAGAAGGACGTGGGTACCAGGCGGGAGGCCGTGGGCTCCTGGCTGGCGTGGCGCGCGCCGCCGTTGGCCAGCGGCTCGATTTCCACCTCGCGGTCGCTGCCCAGGATGCCCAGCCGCGCCGCGGCGGCGTGGCTCACGTCGATGACGTGGCCGCGGTTGAAGGGGCCGCGGTCGTTGATGCGCACCACCACCTCGCGGCCATTGGCCGGGTTGCGCACGCGGGCGTAGCTGTTGAGGGGCAGCGTGCGGTGCGCGGCCGTGAGCTCGGTGCGGTCGTAGCGCTCGCCGCTGGCGGTGCGGCGGCCGTGGAAGTGGTGCGCGTACCAGGAGGCGCGGCCGCGCTGCAGCAGTTGGCTCAACAGGGAGCGGGACGGCGCGGGGCGCTCGGCGGCGTTAGCGGGTTGGGCGGCGAGGTCGGCCGGTGTGGCGGCGGTGCCTTGCACCAGGTCTTGCGGCACTTGCGCGGGGGTGTCGGCCGCAGCGGGGGTGTCGGCCAGGGACGGGCCCGTGGCGCAGCCGGCCAGCAGGGCCAGCAGCAGGGCCAGTCGTTTCGTCGAGCGTTGCATCGGCGGCACCTTTCATGAAGGCGGCAAGGCCAGGCGCCGGCAAGGACGACCAGCCCAGCCGCAGTGCTGGCCGGGACACGCACACCCGACCGGTGGACAGAACTGCGGTGGATTGTTCGGACGCCTTCCGGAAAACCAGGGCCCGTTGCAGGCCGAAGGCGTCTGAGACTGCTTGAGTTGTTGGTGTTATTGGCGCGCCTGGCTGGGATCGAACCAGCAACCCCTGCCTTCGGAGGGCAGTACTCTATCCATTGAGCTACAGGCGCCGAAACCGCCATTGTAGCCATGCTGCGAAGCCCTACCGCCGCGTGCGTGCAAAGGCGTGTTCAAGCCGCTGCCTGGGCCGTGCGCTCGGGGGCGCTTCCTTGCCGCACGGGACCGTGTGGCAAGTCGCGGCAAGCCCCGCCGCAGGCCCCTTTCTCCAGGGGGTGCGCCGATATACTTCGGCGGTTTTTTTGCGCCCAAAAGCGTGCGCGTCGTGCGCGCCGAGCCGCCGCCGGGCCCAACCGGAATTTGGCCGAGGATTTATGACCAGCAACAGCCACCACACCCCTGACCACGAAGCGCCGCACGAAGGTCCGATCAAGACGCCCAGGCAGCTCATTTGGGCCGTGCTGTTCGCCTTCATCGTGCCCATCGCCGGCATCGTGCTGCTGGTGACCTACGTGGGCGCAGGCAAGAAGCCCGGCGCGGGCTCCGACTTCATGGCCGCCGAGGCCGTGGCACGCCGCATCCAGCCCGTGGGCACGGTGACGATCCGCGAGGCCAGTGCCGGCGGCGCGGGCGTGCTCAAGACCGGCGAGCAGGTGTTCCAGGCCCAGTGCTCGGCCTGCCACGGCACCGGCGCCGCGGGCTCGCCCAAGTTCGGCGACGAGGCCGCCTGGGCGCCGCGCATCAAGAACGGCTACGAGGCGCTGCTGAGCTCGGCGCTCAAGGGCAAGAACGCCATGCCGCCGCAAGGCGGCGGCGCGCTGAGCGAGGTGGAAGTCGGCCGTGCCGTGGTCTACATGGCCAACAAGGCCGGCGCCAAGTTCCCCGAGCCCAAGGCCCCGGCCGGCGACACCGCCGCCGCTGCCCCGGCTGCCGCGGCTCCTGCCGCCACGGCGACGGCGTCAGCACCCGCTGCCGCGCCCGCGGCGGCCCAGGGCGATGCCGCCCCGGCGCTGTTCACCCAGACCTGCCAGGCCTGCCACGCCGCCGGCGTCGCCGGTGCGCCCAAGGTGGGCGACAAGGCCGCCTGGGCCCCGCGCGCCGCGCAGGGCATTGACGCCCTGACCGCCAGCGCCATCAAGGGCAAGGGCGCCATGCCGCCCAAGGGCGGCTCGGCCGCTTCCGATGCCGACATCAAGGCCGTCGTCACCTACATGGTCAACGCGTCCAAGTAAGCGCCTCGCGCTCCAACGAAAGCCGGCCCGCGGGCCGGCTTTTTCATGGGCGCCTCGATGCGCGCTTCAGGCCGCGGGCGGCTTGGGCGGCTGCGCGCCGGCCTGTTCCCAGCGGTCCACGAGGGCGGCGGGGCTCAGGCGGTAGTTGAAGCGCGCGGGCAGCTCCTCGAAGCGCAGCTCGCCGTTGAGCGTCCAGTGGCCCTGCTCCAGCGCCTGCGCGGCCAGGGGCACGTCCCGGCTGTGGACGAGCCCCAGGCCCAGGTCGGTGTCCAGGAAGAGGCGGCCCAGCTCGTCCAGCCAGGCGCCGCGCCACTGCGCCGCGGCGCCGTTGTGGGCCTGGATGTGGAAGGCATCGTCCAGGTGCCACACCCAGGGCGCGGCTTCGAGCTCCACGTACACGCGCTGCGGGCCGTTCTGGAAGAACCAGGCGCCGGCGCCGTCGCTCATGTAGTTGCGGCCTATGAAGGCGCACAGCGCCTCGTGCTCGATGCGGCTGCCCTTGGACTGCGGGAAGCCGCCGGCGGCCTGCGTGGCCTCGTCGCGCAGGAACCACTGGCCCCGCGCGTCCAGCCCAAGCCAGCCGCGGGCGGCGGGCACGTTGGGCCACTTGCTCATCGCGGCCTTGACGATGTCGTCCATGTCGGTATTTCCAAAAACTTCGTTCAGCGCGGCGACTGCAGCCAGCGCGTGACGGCGCTGGGCAGCGTGAGCACGTGGCCGGGCCAGGCGCCGTGCGGAAAGCCCACGTGCCCGCCGTCCAGCGGCTGCCACAGCGTCACATGGTCGCCCACTTCCTGCGGCCGAGGCAGGCTGGCTGCGGGGACGAAAGGGTCGTTGCGCGCGTTGAGCACCAGGGCCGGCACGCGTATGCGGTGCAGATGCGGCTTGGAGGAGCAGCGCGTCCAGTAGTCCTCGGTGTTGCGGAAGCCGTGCACCGGCGCGGTGAAGGCGTTGTCGAACTCGTAGAGCGTGCGCGCGGCCAGCACTTTGTCGCGGTCGCACAGCCCCGGGTGCTGCGCCAGCTTGGCCAGCGCTTTCGGCTTCAAGGTGTTGAGGAACAGCCGCGTGTAGACCAGCCGGTTGAAGCCCGCGCCGATGTGGTGGCCGCCGGCCATGAGGTCCAGCGGCGAGCTGATGGCGGCGACCGCCTGCACGCAGCGCGCGGCCATGTCGCCGCTTTCCTCGACCCAGCGCAGCAGCGCGTTGCCGCCCAGGGAAACGCCCACGGCCATGAAGGGCCGGCCGTGGCGCTCGCGCAGGCGCTGCAGCATCCAGCCGACCTCGGCGTGGTCGCCGGAGTGGTAGGCGCGCGGCGCGAGGTTGATCTCGCCGGAACAGCCGCGGAAATGCGGCACCGCGTAGGCCCAGCCCAGCGCGCGCGCCGTGGCGGCGAAGGCTTGGGCGTAGTGGCTGCTGGACGAGCCCTCCAGCCCGTGGAACAGCACCAGCAGCGGCGCGCCGGGCGGGCCGCTTTGGAAATCCACGTCCACGAAGTCGCCGTCCGGCGTTCGCCAGCGCTCGCGCGTGTAGTTGGGGGCGGGGCCTTCGAAGCGGCGGGAAAACAGCGCTGGCCAGATGGTCTGCAAGTTACCGCCGGGCAGCCAGTACGGAGCGGTGTATTCCATCTCGGATTTCAGTGCAGGACTGGAGGAGCCTCGGAGATTTCCGGCGGCTCCTCGCTGGAGCCGCCGCTTGCATGGTGTGCCACCAGTCGCCAGCCCAACGCACCCTTCACGTAGACGTTGGTGGCCAGCACCCACGCGGTCAAGGGCCCCTCGGCCGTGAGCACTTCCACCCGCTCCAGCAGGTTGTGCACGGCGCAGCCCGCGGCCTGCACGCGGCGCACCTGCGCGGGCCGCACGTTGACGGGGCCCTCGGCGAACAGCGCCTCGAAGGTCGCGCGCACGGCCAGCGGCCCAATCACCCGCGGGCCGCCGGGGTGCACGCAGATGATCTCCTCGTCGTCGCTCCACACGGCCATGAGCCGCTCGATGTCGCCGCGCTGCAGCGCCTCGTAGAACTCGGCCTCGATGTCCTCCGGCGAGGCCATGAGCGCGGCGGTCTGGGACTTCGGTCGCGCCATGGCGTTCGTTTCTCCGTCAGCGGAACACCACCGTCTTGTGCCCGTTCATGAGCACGCGGTGCTCGACGTGCCAGCGCACGGCGCGCGCCAGCACGACGCTCTCGACGTCGCGGCCCACGGCGGTGAGGTCGTCGGCGGAGAGGGCGTGGTCCACGCGCTCGACGTCCTGCTCGATGATGGGACCTTCGTCCAGGTCGGCCGTGACGTAGTGGGCCGTGGCGCCGATGAGCTTGACGCCGCGCGCATGCGCCTGCGCATAGGGCCGGGCGCCCTTGAAGCTGGGCAGGAAGCTGTGGTGGATGTTGATCGCGCGACCATGCAGCACCTTGCAGAACTCGGGGCTGAGGATCTGCATGTAGCGCGCCAGCACCACGAGGTCGATGCGCTCGCGCTCGATGAGCGCCTCGATCTCGCTTTCCTGCGCGCGCTTGGCCTCGGCGGAGGCGCCCGTGGGCAGCGGCAGGTGGTGGAAGGCGAGGCCGTAACTCGCGGCCAGCTCGGCGAAGTCGGGGTGGTTGGAGACGATGGCCGGGATGTCCACCGCCAGTTGCCCGCTGCGCCAGCGGAACAGCAGGTCGTTGAGGCAGTGGCCGAACTTGCTGACCATGAGCAGCACGCGCGGGCGCTGCGTGACGGCGTGCAGCTTGGCGTCCATGCGGAACTGCTGGCGCATGTTGCCCAGCAGCCGCTCCAGCGTGGCGGCGTCGGCCAGGTGGGCCGGCGCCTCGAAGTGCACGCGCATGAAGAAGAGGCCCGTGGAGTCCTCCGCGCCGACGTCGCCGAACTGCTGCGAGTCGATGATGTTGCAGCCCGCCTGGTACAGCAGCCCCGAGACGGCATGGACGATGCCGGGTTGATCCTGGCAGGAGAGGGTGAGTATGAATTCCTGTTCGCGCGGCATGACAAATGTTCCTTGCCGCGGATTGTAGGGAGGGGCCATCATCCGCCCCGCCGATGAAGACCCACCTCCAGGACTGGAACGAGCGCAGCCGCGAGCTGGCCGAGCTGCTTTCCCGCTGTGCGCTGGGCGAGCGCCGCGCCTTCGCCGCGCTCTACCAGCGCAGCAGCGCGCATCTGTTCGCCGTGGTGCTGCGTATCCAGCGCGACAGGGCCCAAGCCGAGGAGTTGCTCCAGGACATCTACGTGAGCATCTGGAAGGCGGCGGCCAGCTTTGACGCAGCCCACAGCCAGCCGCTGACCTGGATGACCAGCATCGCCCGCCACCGCGCCATAGACAGCCTGCGCCGCGCCCAAGCGCAGCCGCAGACCGTCTCCACCACCCCGCGCGACGAGGACGACGCGGCCCCCGAGCCGCCCGCCCCCGAGGGCGGCGGCCCGCTGGAGCTGCTGCAGCGCGCCAGCGACGCGCGCGAGCTCGAACGCTGCGTGCAGGCCCTCACGCCCCAGCAGCGCCAGAGCGTGGCGCTGGCCTTTTACGACGGCCTGAGCCACGCCGAGGTCGCCGACCGCCTGCACCAGCCGCTGGGCACGGTGAAGTCCTGGGTGCGGCGCGCGCTGGCCACGCTGCGCCAGTGCCTGGAGCGCGCGGCGCAGCGCGACACGGCGCAAGCCGGGCAGGCGCACTGATGGACTACGCCCGCCCAAACCGCGCCGAGGCCCTGGCCGCCCAATACGTCGCCGGCACCCTGCGCGGCCCCGCCCGCCGCCGCTTCGAAACCCTGCTCGCCGCCCATCCCGTGCTGCGCGCGGCCGTGGCCGACTGGGAGCGCCGCCTCATGCCGCTGAGCGTGGCGGTGGAGCCCGCCGCGCCGCCGCCGCGCGTGTGGGCCGGCATCGAACGGCGGCTGTGGCCAGATGACGCCCCGCCGCAGCCGCAGCCCTGGTGGCGGCGCCTGGGCTGGTGGCGCGGCGCCTCGGCGCTGGCGACGGCGGCGGCGCTCGCCCTGGCCGTGCTGGTCGTGCGCCCGGTGGCGAGCCCGCCGCCGGTGATCGTGGTGCTGCAGGGCGCGGGCGGCGCCAATGCGAGCAGCCCGGCCTTCGTGGCGAGCTTTGCCGGCGACGGCCGCTCGCTGGTGACGCGTCCGCTGCTGCCCGTGAACGTGGCGCAGGACCGCGCGCTGGAGCTGTGGGCGCTGCCGCCGCAGGGCGCGCCGCGCTCGCTGGGCCTGATCTCGCCGCAGGGCGTGACGGTGCTGCCGCGCGAGCGGCTGCCCGCGGCCGTGCTGGGCCCCGGCACCGCGGCGCTGGCGGTGAGCCTGGAGCCCGCCGGCGGCTCGCCCACCGGCGCGCCTACCGGCCCCGTGCTCTACAGCGGCCGGCTGCAGCTTTGAGCGCGTCCGCCGCGCCCAAGAAAAAGCCGCCCACGCGGGGCGGCTTCGTTCAGGGCGTCCCGGCCATGAAAGCCGGGGCGCCGGGGCGGCGCCTCAGTGGTGCGCCGACACCTTCTCGCCGGCCTTGAGGCGGTAGTGGGTGCCGCAATAGGGGCAGGCACCTTCGCCGGTGGTGGCCACGTCGATGAAGACGCGCGGGTGCGTGCTCCACAGCGGCATCTTCGGGTTGGGGCAGAACACCACGCCCGGGCCTTGCAGCTCGGAGGCGGAGACTTCGACGACGGACTTGGCTTCGGTGGTGCTCACGTTGCGCTCCCTGGGTTCGAAAATCAGGCTCAGACCTTGGTCAGCCACTCGCCGTACTTGGCGTTGCGGCCGTTGACGATGTCGAAGAAGGCGGCCTGGATCTTTTCGGTGATGGGACCGCGGTAGCCGCGGCCGATCTCGATGCGGTCGAGCTCGCGGATGGGCGTGACTTCAGCGGCGGTGCCGGTGAAGAAGGCCTCGTCGGCGATGTACACCTCGTCGCGGGTGATGCGCTTTTCCACGAGCTTCAGGCCCAGGTCCTGGCAGATCGCGAAGATGGTGTTGCGCGTGATGCCGTTGAGCGCGCCGGCCGACAGGTCGGGCGTGTACACCACGCCGTTCTTGATCACGAAGATGTTCTCGCCCGCGCCTTCGCTGACGAAGCCGGCCGAGTCCAGCAGCAGCGCCTCGTCGTAGCCGTCCTCCGTGGCTTCCATGTTGGCCAGGATGGAGTTGCTGTAGTTGCTCACCGCCTTGGCCTGCGTCATGGTGATGTTGACGTGGTGGCGGGTGTAGCTGCTGGTCTTGACGCGGATGCCGCGCTTCAAGCCCTCTTCGCCCAGGTAGGCGCCCCAGGGCCAGGCCGCGACCATCACGTGGATCTGGTTGCCCTTGGGGCTCACGCCCAGCTTCTCCGAGCCTATCCACACCAGCGGGCGCAGGTAGCAGCTCTCCAGATTGTTGGTGCGCACCACCTCGCACTGGGCCTGCTCGATCTGCTCGACCGAGAAGGGGATCTTCATGCGCAGGATCTTGGCGCTGTTGAACAGCCGCTCGGTGTGCTCGCGCAGGCGGAAGATGGCCGTGCCGTTGACCGTGTTGTAGGCGCGCACGCCCTCGAAGGCGCCGCAGCCGTAGTGCAGCGTGTGGGTCAGGACATGGATCTTGGCGTCACGCCAGTCGACGAGCTCGCCGTCCATCCAGATCTTGCCGTCGCGGTCGTGCATGGACATCGTGGACTCCGGAAATTTGCCTGTTGGGAAAAACTCACGATTCTACGAGGGCGACCGCACCGGTCCGCCCAAACGCGCGGCATCCGGGGCGGCGCGCAGCGGTACTAGGCCACATCGTCCTCGCGTGCGAGGCTCCAGCGGCTGCAGCGCCCGCCCTTCATCTCCACCTCCACGCGGGCGCCGCCGGCGTCGCGCCAGACCCAGCGCTCGCCGCTGCCGTCCAGGCGCTGGCCCAGGCTGCGGGTGAGCGACACGATGTCGAGCATGCGCATGCCCGGCTTGAGCTTGGCGTTGAGCATCACGGCGCTGTCCACGTGGCCCACGGGCGCGCGGTTGGCGTTGCGCATCACGCGCACGGCGCGGTTGAACTGCAGCAGCAGCCAGAACGCCACCACCGTCAGCCCCATCAATGCGCCTTGCCAGCCGTGCTGCACGTAGCCCACCGCCAGCGCCGCCAGCGCCAATATCCAACCCAGCCATTGGTTCATCGTCGTTTCCTTTCTCGTTCGTCCGTGGTCAGTCCAGGCCGCGCAGCACCTGGATGGCTTCTTCGATGCGCTCCACCGGGTGGATGCTCAGCCCCTCAATGGGTTTCTTGGGCAGGTTGGCCCGCGGCACCACCGCCACGCTGAAGCCCAGCTTGGCGGCCTCTTTCAAGCGCTCCTGGCCGCGCGGCGCGGGGCGCACCTCGCCGGCCAGGCCCACTTCGCCGAAAGCTATGAAGCCGCGCGGCAGCGGCTTGCCGCGCAGGCTGGAGTGGATGGCCAGCAGCACGGCCAAGTCGGCCGCGGGCTCGCTGATGCGCACGCCGCCCACGGCGTTGACGAACACGTCCTGGTCCATGCACGACACGCCCGCGTGCCGGTGCAGCACCGCCAGCAGCATGGCCAGCCGGTCGCGGTCCAGGCCCACGGACAGCCGCCGCGGGCTCGGCCCGCCCGCATCCACCAGCGCCTGTATTTCCACCAGCAGCGGCCGCGTGCCCTCCAGCGTCACCAGCACGCACGATCCCGGCACGGGCTCGCCGTGGGTGCTCAGGAAGATGGCGCTGGGATTGGCCACGCCCTTGAGGCCCTTCTCCGTCATGGCGAACACGCCGATCTCGTTGACCGCGCCGAAGCGGTTCTTGATGGCGCGCACCAGGCGGAAGCTGGAGTGCGTGTCGCCCTCGAAGTACAGCACCGTGTCCACCATGTGCTCCAGCACGCGCGGGCCGGCCAGGGCGCCTTCCTTGGTGACGTGGCCCACCAGCACGATGCTGGTGCCGCCGCCCTTGGCCGAGCGCGTGAGGTGCGCGGCGCACTCGCGCACCTGCGCCACCGAGCCCGGCGCCGAGGTGAGCTGCTCGGAGTACAGCGTCTGGATGGAGTCGATGACGCAGAAGGCCGGGCGCTCGGCTTCCACGGTGGCGAGGATCTTTTCCAGGTTGATCTCGGCCAGCACGCGCACGCGCGCGCCTTCCAGGCCCAGGCGGCGGGCGCGCAGCGCCACTTGGGCGCCGGACTCCTCGCCGGTGACGTAGAGCACCAGCATCTGCTGCGAGAGCGCGTCCACCGCCTGCAGCAGCAGCGTGGACTTGCCTATGCCCGGGTCGCCGCCGATGAGCACCACGCCGCCGGCCACGATGCCGCCGCCCAGCACGCGGTCCAGCTCCTCGATGCCCGTGGGCGTGCGCGCCACGTCGCCGGCCTCGATCTCGCTGAGCGTGGCCACCGGCTGGCTCTTGGCCAGGGCCTGGAAGCGGTTTTTCGATGCGCCCGCGGCGCTGACGTCCGCCGGCCCCTCGACCAGCGTGTTCCAGGCCCCGCAGGCCGGGCAGCGCCCAAGCCACTTGGCGCTGGTGCCCCCGCACTCGGTGCAGGTGTAGATGGTTTTTTCACGTGCCATTCCCCGATTGTCCGGGCGCCGCGCATGCCCGCGCCCGCGCGCGGCCAAGCGGCAAGGCGAACCGGCGCGCGGCAGGCAATCCCGCATTGACGTGGCTGGAGGGCGCGCGGAAAAGGTTCACAACTGCGCGTCCTTCAACGGAGATGCGACATGAGGGCAAGAAAATGGACACGGACCTGCATGGCCGCCGCGGTGGCTGCGGCGGCGCTGCTGGCGGGCTGCGGCGGCAGCGACGGCGGCAATGACGGCCCAAGCTACGCGCGGCTGGTGAGCTTTGGCGACAGCCTGAGCGACGTGGGCACCTACCGCACGGCGGGCATGCGCGCCGTGTTCGATGGCGGTCAGTTCACCGTCAACGACTACAGCGCCACGCGCCCCGCGGCGGGCACCAACTGGACCGAGCAGCTCGCGCGCGAGCTGGCGCTGCCCGCGCCCTGCGCGGCGCGCACGGGCCTCAACCCGCCGCCGGGCAGTCCCTACCTGGCCCTGGCCGAGGCCACACAGGACCATGCCGGCTGCTTCAACTACGCCCAGGGCGGCGCGCGCGTCACCGACCCCTACGGCCCCGGCAACGCGGCACGGCTGCCTGATGACCAGCGCGGCCTCTTGGGCGCGTCCACCGACCCGCTGACGGTGCAGATCGCCCGCCACCTGGCCCTGGCCGGCGGGCGCTTCGGCAATGGGGAGCTGGTCACGGTGATGGCCGGCGGCAACGACGCGCTGGTGCAGGTCGAGCCGCTGGTGGGCGCGCTGCTCACCGGCGCGGATGCCGACACCATCACTGCCCTGGCGACTCAAGCCATTCAGAACATGGCCCTGGCCGGAGCGCAGCTCGCGGCGCTGGTGCAGAGCCAGTTGCTGGCCCGTGGCGCGCAGCGCGTGGCGCTGGTGCTGTTGCCCGACATCGGCGTGACGCCCTCGGTGGTGTCGCTGTCGGTGGAGCAGCGCGCGGTGATCTCGCAGTTCTCGCAGGCCTTCAACGCGCCGCTGCAGCAGGCCTTTGCCAACGAGCCTCGCGTGCTGGTGGTGGACGCCTTCACCGCCAGCCGGCAGCAGGCGCAGAGCCCGGCGCTCTACGGGCTGGTGAACACGACGCAGCCGGCCTGCCTGCTGTCCTCGCAGCGCTTCAATTCGCTGTTCTGCAACAAGGCCACGGTGGTGGCGCCCGACGTGTCCCGCTGGTGGTTTGCCGACACGGTGCACCTCACGCCCTACGGCTACCAGTTGCTCGCGCGCGTGGTGACGGACGCCATGACGCGCGCGGGCTGGCTGGGCGCCTACGGCGCGCGCCCGTGCAACGGCCTGTTCAGCAGCGACTGCACCCTGGCGCCGCTGCCGCAGCCTGCTTCCTGACCCAGCGTCAGCCGCGCCGCCAGTAGCCCGGGGCCATGCGCCAGCCCGGGCCGGCCGGGGCCCAGCGGTGCGGCTCCCAGTAGTAGCCCGGGCGCGGCGCGTGCCAGTAGCCCGGCACCCAGGCGTAGCGGGCGCCGCCCCAGCGCCAGTAGCCGTTGATCCAGATGGAGCCGACCACGGGCGGCGCGCCGTAGCTCTCCACCAGCGGCGCGGGGGGCGGCGCGGTGGCGACGTCGCCGTAGTAGTAGGGCTGGGCCGGCGCCACGACGCAGCCGCCCAGGGCCAGTGCCAGGGCGGCCAGGCCGCCGGCCAACAACGCGCGGCGGCGTGCCGGGGCTTGTGCTTGCATGTCCATCTCCGTCAGGGCAGATGCCGTCCCAACGGCGGTGGCCGGGGCGGGGATGACCAGCTTTACCTGCGCTTCACAATTGGGCGGCGGTGGGCATGGTGCCCGGCGCGCATGGCGGACTATCAGCCGTCCACCCGCCCGCGCATCGCCTTGATGGCCCCATGCCGCGCCTTGGCTTCCACCCGGCGGCGCTGCGAGGCGCGCGTGGGCTTGGTGGGCCGGCGGGTCTTGGGCGCCTCGGCCACGCTGTCCACCAGCGCCTGCAGCCGCGTGAGCGCGTCGGCGCGGTTCATCTCCTGGCTGCGGTGCTCCTGCGCCTTGATCACCACCACGCCCTCGCGCGTGATGCGTGCATCGCCCAGCGCCAGCAGCCGCTCCTTGACGTCCTCCGGCAGCGAGCTGGCGTGGACGTCGTAGCGCAGGTGGATGGCCGTCGACACCTTGTTGACGTTCTGCCCGCCCGCGCCTTGCGCGCGCATCGCCGTGCAGTGCACCTCGTGCGGCTGGACGCGGACGCTGGGCTTCACGGCAGGACGGGCTTCAGTGCTTGGTGGCCTTGGCCGGGGTGGCCAGCGGCTCGGCCGGGGCGGCGGGCTGCTCGCGCATGGTCTGGTAGCGCTGCTCCAGCTCCTGGCGCAGCGCGCGGCGCACCTTGGCCTGCTCGAAACGGCGCTTCTCCTCCGGCGTGAAGGGGCGCAGCGGCGGCACGGGGGCGGGCTTGCGGTCGTCGTCCACCGCCACCATGGTGAAGAAGCAGCTGTTGACGTGGCGCACCACCTGGGTGCGTATGTCCTCGGCAATCACCTTGATGCCCACCTCCATCGAGGACGTGCCCGTGTGGTTGATGCTGGCCAGGAAGGTGACCAGCTCGCCCACATGGATGGGCTGGCGGAACATCACCTGGTCCACCGACAGCGTCACCACGTAGCGCCCGGCGTAGCGGCTGGCGCAGGCGTAGGCCACCTGGTCCAGCAGCTTCAGGATGGCGCCGCCGTGCACGTTGCCCGAGAAATTGGCGGTGTCGGGCGTCATCAGCACCGTCATGGAGAGCTGGTGGGCGGGCAGGTGGTTCATGTACTGCGAAGTCCTGTGTGAAGGGAAAAACGGTGCCCGCGCGGCGTTTCGGCCGGGGTCAGGCGGCGGCCAGCACCGGCACGCGCGGGGCCACGGCGCACATCAATTCATAGCCCAGGGTGCCGGCGGCGCGGGCCACCTCGTCTATCGCAAGCACCGTGCCGCGCGGGCCCTTGCCCCACAGCGTGACCTCGGCGCCGCACTGCGCGGCGGGCACGGGCGTGAGGTCCACGGCCAGCATGTCCATGGAAACGCGCCCAAGCGTGCGCGTGCGCACGCCCTCCACCAGCACCGGCGTGCCCGTGCCGGCGTGGCGCGGGTAGCCGTCGGCATAGCCGCAAGCGACGATGCCTATGCGCATGGGCTGCTCGGCGGTGAAGGTGCTGCCATAGCCCACGGTGTCGCCGCCCTGCAGGTGCTGCACGGCAATCAGTTGCGAGCGCAGCGTCATGGTGGGCTGCAGGTCCCAGTGGGCGATGTCGTGCTCGGGGTAATCCGGCGCGCTGCCGTAGGTCATGATCCCCGGGCGCACCCAGTCGGCGCGCACCCGCGGGTCGTCCCCGGCCAGGCGCAGCGCCGTGGCGCTGTTGCTCAGGGAACGCTCGCCCTGCAGGTCGGCCGTCGCCTCCAGGAAGCATTTCAACTGGTGCTCGATGCCGCGCGGGCCATCGGCATCGGCGAAGTGGGTCATGAAGGAAATCTCGTCCACCTGCGGCAGCGCATTGAGCCGCACCCAGGCCGACCGGAAGGCTTGAGGCGTGAAGCCCAGCCGGTTCATGCCGCTGTTGAGCTTCAGGAAGACGCGGTGCGGCAGCTGCGTCTTGTGCGCGGCCAGCCAGTCGATCTGCGCCTCGCGGTGCACCACGTGCCACAGGTCCAGGCGCGAGCACAGCTCCAGGTCGCGCGGCTCGAAGCAGCCTTCGAGCAGCAGGATGGGCCCGCGCCAGTCCAGCGCGCGCAGCCGCTTGGCCTCCTCCAGGTCCAGCAGCGCGAAGCCGTCGGCGCCGCGAAAGGCCTGGAAGACGTTCTCTATGCCGTGGCCATAGGCGTTGGCCTTGACCACCGCCCACACCCGCGCGTCCGGCGCGGCGGCGCGTGCGCGCGCCAGGTTGTGCGTGAGGGCGGCGGTGTGGATCAGGGCTTGGATGGGACGCGGCATGGCGGTTGTAGCGGGTACGGCGGGGCAGGGCGCTGCAAAGTGAGGAGCAATTCTGCCTTTGCAGCGCAAGCCGCTTTCACCATGCGGGAGCCGGGAATACCGCGTGCTATAACCCCGCGCTCCACGGCCTAGGCAACCCCCCAAGAATTCCCTGGCGCACCGAGATGCCGGCCTGGCCGGTGCCCGGCTGCTGCCCGCTGCGCATGAAAAAAGGCTTTTACACGATCATGTCAGCGCAGTTTTTCAGCTCGCTGGCTGACAACGCGCTGTTCGTCGCGGCGGTCGAACTGCTCAAGACCTCGGGGGCTGCCGAATGGCAGCGGGCGGCGCTGGTGCCGATGTTTGCCCTGTTCTACGTGGTGCTGGCGCCCTTCGTGGGCGCTTTTGCCGACGCGGTGCCCAAGGGCAAGGTCATGTTCGTTTCCAACAGCATCAAGGTGGTGGGCTGCCTGATGATGCTGTTCGGCACGCACCCGCTGGCGGCCTACGCCATCGTGGGCCTGGGTGCGGCGGCCTACTCGCCGGCCAAGTACGGCATCCTCACCGAGCTGCTGCCGCCCTCGCAACTGGTCAAGGCCAACGGCTGGATAGAGGGCCTCACCATCGGTTCCATCATCCTGGGCGTGCTCCTGGGCGGGCAGCTCGTTGGGCCCAAGGTGGGCCAGGCGCTGCTTGGGCTGGACTTTCCGCTGATAGACACGGGCGTGGACACGCCGCCGGAAGCGGCCATCGCGTCCATGATCCTGCTGTACGTCGCCGCGGCTCTGTTCAACCTGCGCATTCCGCGCACCGAGGCGCCGCTGCAGCCGCTGGAGCTGGGCCTGCCCGGCCTGGTGCGCGACTTCTCGCACTGCAACGCGCGGCTGTGGGCCGACAAGCTGGGCCAGATCTCGCTGGCCACCACCACGCTGTTCTGGGGCGTGTCGGGCAACCTGCGCTACATCGTCCTGGCCTGGGCCGCGGCGGCGCTGGGCTACGGCACCACGCAGGCCTCGGCGCTGGTGGGCGTGGTGGCCATAGGCACGGCGGTGGGGGCCATCGTCGCCTCGCTGGCCATGAAGCTCGACCGCGCCACCGGCGTCATCCCGCTGGGCGTGGTGATGGGGCTGCTCGTGATCGGCATGAACTTCATCACCGACGTGTGGATCGCGGCGCCCTTCCTGATCCTGCTCGGCGGCATCGGCGGCTACCTGGTGGTGCCCATGAACGCGCTGCTGCAGCACCGCGGCCACAACCTCATGGGCGCGGGCCGCTCCATCGCCGTGCAGAACTTCAACGAGCAGGCCTGCATCCTCGGCTTGGGCGCCTTCTACACGGGCATGACCAAGCTGGGCCTGTCGGCCTTCGGCGCCATCACCATCTTCGGCATCGTGGTGGCGGGCATCATGGCCCTCATCGGCCGCTGGCACCTGCGCAACTGCGTGCGCCACCGCGACGAGGTCGAGCGGCTGCTCGCCATCGCGCGCACCGACCGGCATTGAGCCGCGCGCTGCACGGCGGCGCCGCCCCCCGGGCCCTGCTGCCCGCGCTGGCGCTGACCTTCAATGCCTTCGTCTGGGGTCTGTCCTGGTGGCCGTTCCGGCTGCTGCACGCGCAGGGCCTGCACCCGCTGTGGTCCACGGCGCTGATCTACCTGCTGGCGCTGGCGCTGCTGGTGGCCGCCCGCCCGCGCGCGCTGCTGCAACTGGCGCGCACGCCGGCGCTGTGGGTGCTGGTGCTGGCCGCGGGCACGACCAACGCCTCCTTCAATTGGGCCGCCGCCACGGGCGACGTGGTGCGCGTGGTGCTGCTCTTCTACTTGATGCCGCTGTGGGCCCTGCTGCTTGGGCGCGTGCTGCTGCATGAAAAGCTCAACGCCGCCGCGGGCGTGCGCATGGCGCTGGCGCTGGCGGGCGCGGGCACCGTGCTGTGGCCTGAAGGGGGTGGGCTGCCGCTGCCGCGCAACCTGCCGGAGGCGCTGGGCGTGTTGGGCGGCTTCAGCTTCGCCCTGAACAACGTGATGCTGCGCCGCCAGGCGCACCAGAGCCCGGCCGCGCGTGGCATGGCCATGTTCGTGGGCGGCGCGGTGGTGGCCGGGGCGCTGGCGGCGCTGCTCACCGCCGCGGGCCGGGTGCCGGCGCCGGCGGTGCTGCCGCTGCCCTGGGCGCTGGGGGCGATGGCGTTCGCCGGCTGCTTCATCCTGGCCAACCTGGCGCTGCAGTACGGCGCCACGCGGCTGCCGGCGCAGGTGACGGCGGTGATCATGCTCAGCGAGCTGCTGTTCGCCTCGCTGTCGGCCTTCGCGCTGGGCGCGGGCGACTTCACGGGGCGGCTGCTGCTCGGCGGCGTGCTCATCGTCTCGGCCGTGGTGCTGGCCACGCGGCGCGGGCACTGACGCTTCACCCCTGGCGGCGCGGCGCCCCGGCGCTACGATCCTCGTCCCCCGTGCAGGACGAACGTGCGCCATGAACCACAACAACGGCAGCCTCTACACCTTCGAAACCCACGGCATAGACGGCCGGCCCGTGTCGCTGATGGAGTACCGCGACCGCGTGCTGCTCATCGTCAACACCGCCAGCCGCTGCGGCTTCACGCCGCAGCTCGCCGGGCTGGAGGCGCTGTGGGCGCGCTACCGCGCCCGCGGCCTGGTGGTGCTGGGTTTTCCGTGCAACCAGTTCGGCGGCCAGGAGCCGGGCACCGAGCAGCAGATCCTGGATTTCTGCAGCACGCGCTACGGCGTGAGCTTTCCGCTCATGAGCAAGGTGGAGGTTAACGGCGCCCACGCGCACCCGCTGTGGAAATGGCTGTGCGCACAGGCGCCGGGGCTGCTGGGCAGCAAGGCCGTCAAGTGGAACTTCACCAAGTTCCTGGTCGGCCGCGACGGCCACGTCATCCGCCGCTACGGCCCCGCCGAGGCGCCGCAGAAGCTCGAAGCGGACATCGAGAAGGCGCTGGGCTGAAGGCGGGGGCCGGCCTGCGGCGCCCCTATCATCCCGGGTCCTTCGGAGTCAGCCCCATGTTCCAGCACCTCGAGCCCTACGCGGGCGATCCCATCCTGGGCCTCAACGAGCAGTTCCAGACCGATCCCCGGCCCAACAAGGTCAACCTCTCCATCGGCATCTACTTCGACGATGCCGGCCGCATCCCCGTGCTGGAGAGCGTGCACCGCGCCGAAGCGCAACTCCTGGCCGAGAACGCGGCCAAGTCCTACCTGCCCATCGAAGGCTCCGCCGCCTGCCGTGCCGCGGTGCAGAAGCTGCTGTTCGGCGCCGGCCACGAGGCCGTCACGGGCCAGCGCATCGCCACGCTGCAGACCGTGGGCTCCAGCGGCGGCCTCAAGGTGGGCGCCGATTTCTTGAAGCGCTGGTTCCCCGGCGTGGGCGTGTGGGTCAGCGACCCGACCTGGGACAACCACCGCGCCATGTTCGAAGGTGCCGGCCTGCCCGTGCACACCTACCCCTACTACGACGCGGCCACCGGCGGCCTGAAGTTCGACGCCATGCTGGCCGCGCTGCGCGAGGTGCCCGCGGGCTCCGTGGTGCTGCTGCACGCCTGCTGCCACAACCCCACCGGCGTGGACCTCACGCGCGAGCAGTGGCTGCAGCTCATCCCCGTGCTCAAGGACGGCAAGCTGCTGCCCTACCTGGACCTGGCCTACCAGGGCTACGGCGACGGCATTGACGAAGACGCCTTCGCCATCCGCGCCCTGGCCGACGCGGGCCTGCGCTTCTTCGTGGCGAACTCGTTCTCCAAGAGCATGAGCCTCTACGGCGAGCGAGCCGGCGCGCTCAGCGTGGTCTGCGCCGACGCGGCCGAGGCCGACCTGGTGCTGGGCCAGCTCAAGGCCACCGTGCGCCGCAACTATTCCAGCCCGCCCATCCACGCCGGCCTGGTGGTGGCCAAGGTGCTGAACGACCCCGCGCTGCGCGCCCAGTGGGAGGGCGAAGTGGCCGCCATGCGCGAGCGCATCGCCGCCATGCGCCGCAGCCTGCACGGCGTGCTCAACGCCAAGCTGCCGGGCCGCAACTTCGACTACTTCCTGACCCAGCGCGGCATGTTCAGCTACACCGGCCTCACCGCCGAGCAGGTGGACCGCCTGCGCGAGGAACACGCCGTCTACCTCGTGCGCTCCGGCCGCATGTGCGTCGCCGGCCTGAACACGGGCAACGTCCAGGCCGTGGCCGACGCCATGGCGGCCGTGCTGGCCTGATCGCTAGGCAGCCTGCCGGGCCGCGGCACCCGCCACGGCCCGGCCGATCTCTTGCGAGAGCTTTTCGACGCCCGCGCCCAACGGGTGCAGGTGGTCGAAGTCGCCGAAATCCGCTTCGCCGAACAGCGGCGAATCAAAGAAATTCAAGACCTGCGCGGCCGGTTCCCCGTTCAAGTCCTGCATGGTCTTGAATAGGGATTCAAACAAGTCGCCGGCATCGCGGCCCAGCGCCATTCTGTAATCCGGCCTGGCGGGCGACAGGGCCATATGAATCCGGTGGCCCCGCTCGTGGCTTGTTTTCAAGATCTCCGCCAGGTAGGGCAATCCGCCTTGCCGCCGGTTGTATTTCAAATGCTCATGGGCGCGCTTGCCTGCTCCATATTCGGCGGGCAGTAAATCCTTTTCGAATGCCGGCAAAAACCCGCTTTCGCCTTTCAACAAGAAATCCGCATCGTCCGCCTGCCCGTGCACCGCGTCGGCAATGGCCGCCAGCGGCCCGGGCTCGTAGTGCCGTCCAAGTTGGAACACCTCGTTGAGCAGCGGCGCCAGGGGCGCCTGCGAGGGCGACTTCTCCAGCACGAAGCCGGGCGAGAACACCGAGCAGAACACGACGACGTTGCGCAATTGCGGGCACCGCGGCGCCCATTGCGCGTACATCAGCAGGGAATATTGAAAATCCTGGGATCGCGAGCAGAGGTTGAACGATCCGGGGCAAAAGGCGGGGTTGAAGGCGTAATCCCCATGCGAGGAGCCCAGCACCAGCGTTTTCACTCCGCCGGCCTTCCGCATGAGCCTGTTGCGCTTGGACTGCAGGTATTGAAGCTGCCGCGCGCGCAGTTGTCGCGCAGCCTCGTCCTCGTCGTAGGTCATGCCGGCTCCCTGACTGTTTTGTCGAATTTGCGGGTGCAGCCTTGAAACTCAAAAACTACTCGGTCAGCGACTCCATCAGCCGCTGGCGCAGCCAGCGCTGGGCGGGGTCACCGTCCTGGCGCATGTGCCACAGCATTTCCACCTGCACGCTGCCCAGGGTGAGCGGGATGGGCTGCACGGCCAGTTCCTCCTGGTAGCCGGTGGCGGGCAGGAAGTGGCGGGGCAGGACCGTCAGCAGGTCCGAGCGCGTCACGACCAGCCCGGCGGTGAAGAACTGGTTGACCGTCAGGACGATGCGGCGCTGGCGGCCCAGCGCGGAGAGCGCCTCGTCCACCAGGCCGTAGGGGCGCCCTGAAAAGCTCACCAGCAGGTGGTGGGCGGCGCAGAAGTCGTCCAGCGTCAGCGGGCCCTGCGCCAGCGGGTGGCCGCGGCGCATGACGCAGACGTAGTCCGTCTCGTACAGCCGCGCGTGGCGCAGCGCGGCATCCGGCCCCTCGGACTGCAGCACCGGGATCACCCAGGGGAAGTGGCCGATGGCCAGGTCCACGTCGCCGCGCTCCACCAGCGGGCGCGGGTCGCGCGTGGTCAGCGGCAGGAAGCGCAGGTTGGCCAGCGCCTGCTCCTTTTCGATCACCTCCACCAGCACGGGGGCCAGCAGCGCCGCGGTGGCGTCGGCCAGGGCGACGCGGAAGTTCACCACGTCCGAGCGCGGATCGAAGGCTTCCGGCGCCAGCGCCTGGCGCAGCGAGGCCAGCGCGGCGCGCACCTGCGGCCACAGCGTCTGCGCGTGCGGCGTGGGCTGCATGCCGCGCGCGGTGCGGGTGAACAAGTCCTCGCCGACGGCCTGGTGCAGGCGCTTCAAGGCATGGCTGAGCGCCGGCTGCGTCATGGACAGCGCCGTGGCCGCGCGGGTGAGGCTGCCTTCGGCCATCACGGCATCGAAGACGCGCAACAGGTTGAGGTCCAGCGTTCGGAAGTTCATGCCGGGCATGTTATGCGGTTGACTAATACCTGGCTTGCCCAGTCTTCAATTGTGTAAATTGGGGGTAAACCCTAGTATTCAGTCCATCGAAGGAATCGATGTTTTCTGAAGAGGGATCACCATGACTGCCATCACTGTTTCCGCTTTCCGCCGCACGGCTCCGCGCGGTGCCGTGGTTGCCGCTGAGATCTTTGCCCGCGTGTGGAACGGCCTGCGCGTGATGTTCGCGCCGGCTCCGCGCACCCATGAGCAGGAAGTGGCCGACGTCCGCGCCCTGGCCCACGCCCTGCGCAACGAGGACCCGCGCCTGTCCACCGAGCTGATGTGCGCCGCCGACCGCTACGAGCGGCACTACGTGGGCTGAGGCTTCAACGGCTGTGACGGTTGCCCATGAAGGCGGCCGTTGCGTTTGAAACTCGTCGCGATTGAAACGACTGCGGGCCCGTGAGGGCCCGTTGGCTTTTGTGGGCATCCCGAAGACTCAGACGCTGCGCTCTCTACTTCGTCATGCCCGCGAAAGCGGGCATCCACGAGCACTGAGCTGTGGCCTTCGAACGGCATCGCTCAGAGGCGGCGTCGGCGCGCCAGCACCCCGGCCGGGGTGGATGCCCGCTTTCGCGGGCATGACGGGTAAGGGTGCGAAGCGCCCTTGCCACGGGGCTGACGGATCAGAACAACTTCCCCCGGACAGCACCGCTTCCTTTTTCCCACTTCACACCAGCGGCGCCTGCAGCCCCTCCGCCTCGAACATGCGCTGCACCGCCGGGCGCTCCAGCAGCCGCTGCAGGTAGGGGCCCAGGTGCGGGTAGTCGCGGGCCGGGCGGTCGAAGTGGCGGGTCCAGCGGCAGAGCATGAGGGCGTAGGCGTCGGCCGCGCCGTAGTCGGCGCCCAGCAGCCACGGGCCGCCGCTGGCGGCCACCTGCTCGTCCAGGCGCTGCAGCATCACGGCGATGTGCTCCTCGGCCTGCGCACGCACCTGCGAGGCGGCCGCCGCGTCGCCGCTGTCCACCATGCGCTCCGGGTAGAACCAGTGCATCAGCATGGCCTGCAGCGTGTTGCTCAGCCAGAACATCCATTGGTACAGGCGCGCGCGCTGCGGCGTGCCCGCGGGCGGCGCCAGGCGCGCATCCGGGAACTTGTCGGCCAGGTACAGGCAGATGGCCGCCGCCTCGTAGAGCACCAGGTCGCCGTCCACCAGCACCGGGATGCGCCCGTTCGGGTTGAGCCGGAGGTACTCGGGGGACTGGTGCTCGCCGCGGTCGCGGTCCACGAACTTCAGCTCGAAGGGGGCGCCTATGTCCTGCAGCAGCAGGTGTGGCGCCATGCTGGCGTTGCTGGGGTGGAAGTAGAGCTGCATGGCGATGGCGCGGCGTGGCCGCTCGGTAAATCAAGGACTCCAGGCGGCCCTCAGGCCGGCGGGGCGGGCGTGCGCCCGGCACCGTGGGCGCGGGCTTGGCGCCTGCCCGGGGATTGTGCCCAGGCGCGCGGCTAGGATGGCCGCACCGCAGGAATGCCAAGAAGGAGAACCGCCGATGCCCAATCGCCGTGAATGTCTGGTGGCCCTGGGGGTCCTGGCCGCGCTGCCGGCCTGGGCCGCCGCGCCGCCCGCGCCCATCAGCGTGCCGCCGCTGCCGCTGGCCGAGCGGCGGCTGGCCAACGGGCTGCAGGTGCTGACGCTGCCGGACCGCAACACGGCCACGGTCAGCGTGCAGGTCTGGTACCACGTCGGCGGCAAGGACGACCCCGCGGGCCGCTCCGGCTTCGCCCACCTCTTCGAGCACATGATGTTCAAGGGCTCGCGCCACATGGGCGCGGCCACCTTCGACCGCCTCACCGAGGACGTGGGCGGCAACAACAACGCCTTCACCGCCGAGGACGTCACCGCCTACCACTCCACCGTGCCTTCCAACCACCTGGAGCGCATCCTGTGGGCCGAGGCCGAGCGCATGGGCTCGCTGGTGGTGGACCAGGCCAACTTCGACAGCGAGCGCGCCGTGGTGCAGGAGGAGTACCGCCAGCGCGTGCTCGCCGGCCCCTACGGGCGGCTGTTCAACGCGCTGCCCGCCTACGGCTACATCGCGCACCCGTACAAGCGCCCCGTCATCGGCAGCATCGAAGACCTCAACGCCGCGACGCTGGAGGACGTGCGCGCCTTCCACGCCACCTACTACCGGCCGGACAACGCCACGCTCATCGTCTCCGGCGACTTCGACCCCGCGCAGGCCGCCGCCTGGATAGACCGCTACTTCGGCCCGCTGAAAAAACCCGACACCCCCATCCCGCGCGTGACCGTGCGGGAGCCGCGGCGCGAGGAGAACAGCCGCGCGCAGGTGTTCGGCCCAACCGTGCCGCTGCCCGCCGTGGCGCTGATCTGGCAGGGCCCGCGCGCCGACAGCCGCGACGCCGCGGCGCTGAACGTGGCCTCGGCGCTGCTGTCCGCCGGCGAGTCCTCGCGGCTCAACGAGGCGCTGGTGTACCGCGACCAGTCGGCGCAGGCCGCCGGCTTCAGTGCCGACCTCAACGCCGACGCCGGGCTGCTCATGGCCTACGCCATCGCCGCGGGCGGGCACTCCACGGCGCAACTGGAGCAGGCGCTGCTGCGCGAGATCGAGCGCCTGGCGCAGCGCCGCATTGCCGATGCCGAGCTGGAGAAGGTGCGCACCCAGGTGCTCACCGGCGAGCTGGCCGAGCGCCAGACCCCGCACGGCCGCGCCCAAAGCGTGGGCTGGGCGGTGATCCAGCGGGGCGACCCGCGCGCCGCCGACCGCGAGCTGGCCGAGCTGCAGGCCGTGCGCGCCGCCGACGTGCAGCGCGTGCTCAAGACCTATGTGCTGCAGCGTCCGCGCGTGACGCTGGACTACACGGAGAAGAAGGCGTGAAGGAAGGCTCGATGACCCGCACCCCCCGACTCCTGCCCCTTGCCGCCGCCGCGCTGCTGGGCGCCGCGCTGACCTCGCCCCAGGCCGCCACGCCGGGCGTGGACGAGCCGCCCGCGGCGCAGCCGCCGCGCCCCATCGTGCTGCCGCCCATGCCGGAGCAGCGCCTGGAGAACGGCCTGCGCGTGATCGTGGCGCCGCGGCCGGGCATTCCGCTGGTGAGCGCGCGGCTGCTGGTGCGCGCCGGCCCCGAGACCGACCCGGCGGGCCTGGCGGGCCTGTCCTCCATGGCCGCCACGCTCATGTCCAAGGGGGCCGTGCGCAAGGGCCGCGCCGTGGACGCCACCACGCTGGCGCAGCAGGCCGAGGCCCTGGGCGGCTCGCTGGACACGGGCAGCTCCTGGCGCTCCACGACGGTGGCCATGACCGTGACCACGCCCAAGCTGGGCGAGGCGCTGTCGCTCATCGCCGACGTGGCGCGCCGGCCGACCCTGGCCAAGGACGAGCTGGAGCGCGCCCGCACCCAGGCGCTGGATTCGCTGCGCGTGGCGCTCTCCAGCCCCGGCACCGTGGCCGGCCTGGCCGCGCGGCGCGCCTACTGGGGCGACTCGCCCTACGGCGTCTCCGCCACGCCCGCCTCGCTGCAGAAGATCTCCACCGCCGACATCCAGCGCTTTCACGCCGCGCAGTTCCGCCCCGACCAGGCCGCGCTGGTGCTGGCCGGCGACGTGACCGAGGCGCAGGCGATGCAGCTCGCCCGCCGCCACTTCGGCGACTGGCGCGCGCCCAAGACGCCCCTGGCGCCGCTGGTGGCCGCGCAGCCGCAGGCGCAGGGCGACGCCACCGTGCTGGTGGACATGCCCGGCGCCGGGCAGAGCAGCGTGGTGGTGGTGGCGCCCTTCGTGGCGCTGGACAAGGAAGACCGCATCACGCGCCGCATCGGCCAGTCCGCCAACGTGCTGCTGGGCGGCGGCTACTCCGCGCGGCTGAACCAGGAGGTGCGCATCAAGCGCGGCCTGAGCTACGGCGCCGGCAGCGAGGCCGAGGCCCACCCGGGCGGCGGCATGTGGAGCGCCAGCGCGCAGACGCAGAACAGCACCGCCGGCCAGGTGCTGCAGGTCATGCGCGACGAGGTGGCGCGCCTGGGCCGCGAGGCCCCGGGCGTCGAGGAGCTGGAGGCGCGCAAGGCCACGCTGATCGGCGGCTTCTCGCGCCGTCTGGAGACAGTGGGGGGCCTGGCCGCGACGATTTCCGGCCAGGTGGCGCAGGACAGGCCGCTGGCCGAGCTGCGCGGCTTCGTCGAGGAGATCACCGCCGTGACGCCGCAGCAGGTGCAGGGCTTCGCGCAGAAGTACTGGCCGGCGCAGGCGCTGCGCGGCGTGATCGCGGGCGACCTGAAGGCGGCGGGCGACCTGTCGTCCGTGGGCGCTGCGCGGCGCCTGACGGTGCAGCAGGTGGCCGGCACGTCCGCCGTACCGCCGGCCTCGCCGGTGGCCGCACCCGCGTCCGAGCCGGCATCGTCGCCCGTGCCCTCGGCCACCGAGCCTTCGCCCGCGACGCCCGCCACGACGCAGGCGCCGCGCTGAATCTTCACCCCTGATCCGCTGACCTTCGTTTTCCGATTCGCCGTTTTCACTCACCGCTCAAAGCACAGAGGAGCCCGCCGATGAAGCCCATTGCCGTCATGACCACCGTGGCCAACGCGGAAGACGCGCGCCGCATCGCCCGCGCACTGGTCGAGCGCCGCCTGGTGGCCTGCGCGCAGATATCGAAGATCGAAAGCGTTTATCTCTGGGAAAACAAGCTGCAGGAGGAAGGCGAATACCGCCTGATGCTCAAGACCGTTGCGTCCCGCTATTCGGCCGTGGAGGAGGCGATACGCGAACTGCACCCGTACACGCTGCCGGCGATCTATGCGCTGGCGCTGGAAAGGGTGCATGGGCCCTATGCGGATTGGGTGGGGGAATATAGCGGGGGGTGAGCTTGCAAAACCCGTTGGATCTGGAGTGCTCGGTACTCAGTATTTGACGTTTTTGTTTTCCATGGGTGCGCCGCTTTTTGAAACCGACTGATGCATTTGGCCGGGGAAAAATGCAGCGCACTCCGGAACGTTATTGCCGCGAAGGCACAATGCCACCTGTGGAAAGACGACAAGCGTCAGCCGAAGGCTGCTCCACAGCGCACCCCGATCCGTCATTCCCGCGAAGGCGGGAATCCAGGCGGCCCCCAAGTTGGCCGCAAGCTCGTTAGCTGGCGGCACAGGGCCCAAAAAATTGGTTTTCCTGCGTTACTCCTTCGCTTTGACGTGGGGCCGCCTGGATTCCCGCCTTCGCGGGAATGAAGAAATGGGGTGCGAAGCGCCTTGGCTGGCGGGATGCTATTGCTAAGCTGAATTGCAGGGTTGCCAGCTTATTCTCAAGTTGGTTTGCTCGCGAAATCAACTATTGAAAGATAGCAAGTGCCAGCCGAAAGCGAATTC
>NZ_BCTC01000040.1 GCF_001571085.1 Azohydromonas lata NBRC 102462 | reverse complement strand
ACCGCCGGCCTGCAGCCGCCGCACCAGCGCGCTGCCCACCATGCCGCGGTGGCCGGCGATGAAAATCTTGGCTGCCTTGTCCATGGCTTCAATTGCGCCCGTAGGTGTCTTCAAAACGGACGATGTCGTCCTCGCCCAGGTAGGAGCCGGACTGCACCTCGATGAGCTCCAGCGGCAGGCGGCCCGGGTTGCGCAGGCGGTGCGTTTCGCCCAAGGGGATGTAGGTGCTCTGGTTTTCGCTGAGCAGCATCACCTTGTCGCCGCAGGTCACCTCGGCCGTGCCGCTGACGACGATCCAGTGCTCGGCGCGGTGGTGGTGCATCTGCAGGCTCAAGGACGCGCCGGGCTTGACCATGATGCGCTTGACCTGGAAGCGCGCGCCCGCATCGATGCTGTCGTACCAGCCCCAGGGCCGGTGCACCTTGCGGTGCGCGGTGTGCTCGCCGCGCTGCTGGCCGTCCAGGCGGCTCACGATCTTCTTGACGTCCTGGCTGCACTCGCGCCGGCTCACCAGCACGGCGTCGGGCGTCTCCACCACCACCACGTCGTCCAGGCCGACCACGCCCACCAGGCGGCTGGTGGCGTGCACCAGGGTGTTGCGGCTGTCTTCGATGATGGCGTCGCCCGCTGCGGCGTTGCCCTGCGCGTCCTTGTCCGCCACCTGCCACACGGCGTCCCAGGCGCCCAGGTCGTTCCAGCCCGCGGCCAGCGGCACCATGCGCAGCGCGATGCCGCTGCCCGGGCAGTGCTCCATCACGGCATAGTCCACCGACTCGCTGGGCACGGCGGCAAACTCCTCGCGGCCCGGGCGCACGAAGCGGTCGTCCGTCTTGCGCGAGGCGAAGGCCACGCGGCAGGCCGCGGCGATGTCGGGGCGAAACCGCTCCAGCGCCGCCATCCAGCTCGACGCCCGCAGCACGAACATGCCGCTGTTCCAGTAGTAGCCGCCCTCGTCCACGTAGCGCTGCGCCGTGGCGGCGTCGGGCTTCTCCACGAACTGCGCCACCGCGCTGCCCTCGGCGCGGATGTAGCCGTAGCCGGTCTCGGCCCGATCCGGCGTGATGCCCAGGATGACGATGGTGCCGTCGGCGGCCATGCGCACGGCCTGCTGCACGGCGGCGCTGAAGGCCGCGGCATCGGTGACGGTCTGGTCCGCGGGCGTGACCACCAGCACCGGGTCCGCGTCGTCCTGCAGTGCCTGCAGCGCCGCCAGCGTCATCGCCGGCGCGGTGTTGCGCCCAACGGGCTCCAGCAGCACCGCCGCGGGATCGCAGCGCAGCTCGCGCAACTGGTCCAGCACCAGGAAGCGGTGCTCGTCGTTGCCCACCACCAGCGGCGCATCGAGCTTGATGTCCTCGGCCCCCAGCCCCTGCAGGCGCAGCACCGACTGCTGGAACAGGCTCTGGTTGCCCGCGAGCACCAGGAATTGCTTGGGATAACCGGCACGCGACAGCGGCCACAGCCGCGTGCCGCTGCCTCCAGCCATGATGACCGGTTGCAGGCGAATCGAAGAGTTCATGATGAGGGGCTCGGACTGACGGGGCAGGTATGAAGCGTTGGGCGCAGTGCGACGCCCTGATCTCTGGACCCCGGCATGGAAAGGGCGCTGCGCATGGCGCAACGCCTCAAACGGCGTCAAGTATGGAGTTTACCGACTGACCCCAGGCTTTCATTGAGCTTGCTGGGGTGGCGCTGTCGAAACCATGGCGCCGGTGCACAAGGCGTGCTGTGCCGCACGCTTTGACCCCGACCCTGATCCCGGTCTTGGCTCAGTCGAAGCAGGGCGCCTGGCCCAGCAGCGGCGCCTGCGCGTCCTTGGGCGACAGCAGCGGCGTCAAGTCCTGCAGCGGCCACTGCACGCCCACCGTGGGGTCGTCCCAGCGCAGCGCGCCCTCGGCCTGCGGTGCGTAGTAGTCGGTGGTCTTGTAGAGGAAGTCGGCGCTGTCGCTGGTGACCACGAAGCCGTGGGCAAAGCCCGGCGGAATCCAGAACTGGCGGTGGTTGGTGCCCGTGAGCTCCACGCCCACCCAGCGGCCGAAGGTCGGGCTGCTCTTGCGCATGTCCACGGCCACGTCGAAGACGCTGCCCTGCGTCACGCGCACGAGCTTGCCCTGCGCGTGCGGCGGCAGCTGGAAGTGCAGCCCGCGCAGCACGCCGCGCGAGGAGCGCGAGTGGTTGTCCTGCACGAAGTCGACGTGGTGGCCCACGGCCTCGTCGAAGGCGCGCTGGTTGAAGCTTTCCATGAAGAAGCCGCGCTCGTCGCCGAACACCTTGGGCTCCAGGATGAGCACGCCTTCCAGCGCAGTCTTGATGACGTTCATGTGCTTGCCTTGGCGAAAAAATGCCGTGTCAGAAGGTGGTTTCGCGCAGCAGCTTCATCAGGTACTGCCCATAGCCGTTCTTGAGCATGGGCTTGGCCAGCCGCTCCAGTTGCGCGGCGTCTATCCAGCCCGCGCGCCAGGCGATCTCCTCGGGGCAGGCCACCTTGAGGCCCTGGCGCTTTTCCAGCGTGGCGATGAACTGGCCGGCTTCGAGCAGGCTGTCGTGCGTGCCGGTGTCCAGCCACGCGTAGCCGCGGCCCATGATCTCCACGTCCAGCAGCCCTTCGCGCAGGTAGGCGGCGTTGACGTCGGTGATCTCCAGCTCTCCGCGCGGGCTGGGCTGGATGCCCGCGGCGATGTCGCACACGCGGTTGTCGTAGAAGTACAGGCCCGTGACGGCGTAGTTGCTCTTGGGCGCAGCGG
Source organism: Azohydromonas lata NBRC 102462 (assembly GCF_001571085.1). GTDB lineage: Bacteria > Pseudomonadota > Gammaproteobacteria > Burkholderiales > Burkholderiaceae_C > Azohydromonas > Azohydromonas lata. Next base: position 50,681 of record NZ_BCTC01000040.1, on the reverse strand, counting down.
GCTTTTCCTCGATGCTCAGCGCGCGCTGGCGCTGGTCGAACTCCACCACGCCGTAGCGCTCGGGGTCGTTGACGTGGTAGGCGAAGACCGACGCGCCCTCGGTACGCAGCGAGGCGCGCTGCAGCAGGCTGTAGAAGTCGTGGCCGTAGAAGATGTTGTCGCCCAGCACCAGCGCGCTGGGAGCGCCGCCGACGAAGTCGCGGCCCAAGATGAAGGCCTGCGCCAGGCCGTCGGGGCTGGGCTGCACGCAGTAGCTCAGGTTGATGCCCCACTGGCTGCCGTCGCCCAGCAACGCCTGGAAGCGCGGCACGTCCTGCGGCGTGCTGATGAGCAGGATGTCGCGCATCCCGGCGAGCATCAGCGTGGTCAGCGGGTAGTACACCATGGGCTTGTCGTACACCGGCAGCAGTTGCTTGCTGATGGACAGGGTGGCCGGGTGCAGCCGCGTGCCGGAGCCGCCGGCCAGGATGATGCCCTTGCGCTGGATCTCGGATGTCATGCCTTCTCCCTCCAGGGGCCCCAGGCCCCGCACTTCATTTTTCAGGCGAACGCCTCGGTGAGCATGCGCTGCACGCCCAGCTGCCAGGGCGGCGGCACCAGGCCGAAGGCTGCCTGCAGCTTGGCCGTGCTCAGCCGCGAGTTCAGCGGGCGGCGCGCGGGCGTCGGGTAGTCGCTGGTGGCAATGGGGCGCAGCGCATCCGCGGCGACCTTCACCGGCAATCCGTGTTCGCGCGCCCAGTCGATGACGAAGCGGGCGTAGCCGTGCCAGCTCGTTTCGCCGCCGGCCACGGCGTGGTAGGTGCCGGCGAGCTGCGGGTTGGCCAGGGCCGCGCGCAGGGCGTGCGCGGCCACGTCGGCCAGGAAGTCCGCGCCGGTGGGCGCGCCGATCTGGTCGTCAATGACGTTGAGCGCCTCGCGCTCGGCGGCCAGGCGCAGCATGGTGCGGGCGAAGTTGCCGCCGCGCGCGGCGTAGACCCAGCTCGTGCGCAGGATGAGGTGAGGGCAGCCGCTGTCGCGCACGAGCTGCTCGCCTTCGAGCTTGGTGCGGCCGTAGACGCTCAAGGGGGCGGTGGGCGCGTCCTCGTCGCGCGGCGCGTGGCCGCTGCCGTCGAAGACGTAGTCGGTGCTGTAGTGCAGCAGCCAGGCGCCCAGCGCGGCGGCCTCGCGCGCGATGGCGCCGGGTGTGGCGGCATTGAGCAGCCGTGCCAGCTCCGGCTCGCTTTCGGCCTTGTCCACGGCGGTGTGGGCCGCGGCATTGACGATGGCCTGCGGGCGCAGTGCGCGCACCGTGGCGGCCACGCCCTCGGGGTCGCGGAAGTCGCCGCACAGTCCCGGCGCGCCCTCGTGGTCCAGCGCCACCACCTCGCCCAGCGGGGCCAGGGCGCGCTGCAGCTCCCAGCCCACCTGGCCGCTCTTGCCCAGCAGCAGAATCCTCATGGCCGCTCTCTCCGGTTCGTCGTCTTCGTCTTGTCAACGCGCGGCGTAATTGGTGGACAGCCAATCGCGGTAGGCGCCGCTTTGCACCTCGGCCACCCAGTCGGCGTGGTCCAGGTACCACTGCACCGTCTTGCGTATGCCGCTGTCGAAGGTCTCGGCCGGGCGCCAGCCCAGCTCGCGCTCGAGCTTGCGCGCGTCGATGGCGTAGCGGCGGTCGTGGCCGGGGCGGTCGGTGACGTGCGTGACGAGCCGCGCGTAGGGGCCGGCGGGGTCGGGGCGCAGCTCGTCGAGCAGGCCGCAGACCTTGTGCACGATGTCGATGTTGGCCTGCTCGTTCCAGCCGCCGATGTTGTAGGTCTCGCCCAGGCGACCGCCGACCAGTACCGCGCGAATGCCGCTGCAGTGGTCGCGCACGTAGAGCCAGTCGCGGATCTGCTGCCCGTCGCCGTACACCGGCAACGGCTTGCCCGCCAGGGCGTTGACGATCATCAGCGGGATCAGCTTCTCGGGGAAGTGATAGGGGCCGTAGTTGTTGGAGCAGTTGGTGGTGAGCACCGGCAGCCCGTAGGTGTGGTGCCAGGCGCGCACGAGGTGGTCGCTGGCGGCCTTGCTGGCCGAGTAGGGGCTGTTGGGCTCGTAGGGGTGCTCCTCCGTGAAGGCCGGGGCGCCGGGCTTGAGGCTGCCGTAGACCTCGTCGGTGGAGACGTGCAGGAAGCGAAAGCCGCCCTTCTCGTCGCCCTGCAGCGCGCCCCAGTGCGCGCGCGCGGCCTCCAGCAGCGTGAAGGTGCCCTCGACGTTGGTGCGCATGAAGGCACCGGGGCCGTGGATGCTGCGGTCCACGTGGCTCTCGGCGGCGAAGTGCACCACCGCGCGCGGGCGGTGCTCGGCCAGCAGCTTGTCCACCAGCGCACGGTCGCAGATGTCGCCGTGCACGAACACGTGGCGCGCATCGCCCTGCAGCGAGGCCAGGTTGCGCAGGTTGCCCGCGTAGGTCAGCGCGTCGAGGTTGACGACGGGCTCGCCCACTTGAGCAATCCAGTCGAGCACGAAGTTGCTGCCGATGAAGCCGGCGCCGCCGGTGACCAGGATCGTCATGGTGAGCCCGTAATCAAATTGAAAGGAGGTGGTGTGGCAGGTGCAGTCGCCCGGGATGAATCAGGAGCGGCGCAGCGCGGTGCGCAACTGGGCCAGCTTCTCGGCATTTTGGGGATCGGCGGCCGAGCGCTGCCAGAGGTGGCGCACTAGGATGCCGCCGGCCAGCAGCAGCAGCGTGACCAGCATGGTCACCACGGCCGTGAGCGCGCGCTTGGGCTTGCTCTTCCACTCCGGCGGCATGGCGGTGTCCAACACTTGGATCAGCGCGCCCTCGCTGGCCTCGTCCGTGCGCGCCATCTCGTATTGGCGCGCAAAGAGGTCGAACAAGGTTTCCTGGTACTTGAACTCTCGGAACTTGTTGACGTAGTCCGGGCCGCCGCTGCGGTCGGAGTTCTGTTCGGCCCGGGCCAGCTGGCTGCGCAGCGCGCCAAGCCGCGCCTGGATTTGCTGCACCTCCGGCGCATCGTTGGCCAGCGAGCGGCTCAGCACCTGCAGCCGGACTTCCGCGGCGGTGGCTTCGGCGCGCAGCGCGGCGTAGCTCTCGGCGGCCGCGCGCGGCTCGGTCTTCAGCGCCCCGGCGTCAAAGCCGCTGGCCTGCAGAACCTGCTGGGCCTGCGTGAGGCGGTCGCGCGTTTGATTGAGCTGCACTTCGAAGAAAGCCCTGCGCTGCTGGGCTTCGGACAGCGCCAGCCCGCTGGTGAGCTGGCGCAACTCGTCGACATGCGCATTGGCCATCTCGGCGGCGCGTTGCGGGTCCGTGTCATCCACTTCGACGCTGATCAGGCCGTCTTTCTTGCCCAGGCTGATCTGCACGTTGCGGTCCAAGGTCTGGCGGGCTTCGAACTTGTACTTGGCGTCGTACACGTCCATCAGCTTGAAGCGGTTCACGATGTGGTCCTGCACGGTGACGCTTCTCATGAGCGACACGTACTGGTCCGCAGCGCTCTTCATGCTGGTCCCTCCCGTCAGGCCGGAGAGGACGCTGAGCGAGGACAGGGCCGCGGCTGCGGCGCTTTGCTGCTGCTGGGGCGGCAAGAACGTGGTCTTGGCCGTGTAGGTGGGCGGAATGATGAACGTCACGCCCAGCGCCACGACGCCTGCCAGCAGCGGGCCCAGCACCAGTAGCTTGCGGTTGGCTGCCAGCGGAATCGCCAGGTCGAGCAAGCCCACGCCCTCGTCCTTGTCGTCCGCATTGAAGGGGGCGGCGTCGGCCCTCATGTCGTCTCGCATATCAGTCACGCAACACTTTGATGGCGGCCGCGCCCAGGCCGAGCTGATAGAGGATTTGCGTCCAGTCGCGGGCGGACTGGGTGAAGGTGGTCTTGTTCATTTCCTCGGGCACGAAGATGGTGTCGCCCGGCAGCGCGGCGATGTTGTTCATGCCGTGGCTGCGGCTGAACCAGGAGCCGCCGTCCTGCAGCGCGCTGACCACGCTGCCGTTGGCGCGGATGACGAACACGCTGCCGCGGTCGGCGCCACGCGTTGGACCGCCTGCCTGGCGCAGGTAGTCGTCGATGCTGCGCGGGCCGCTCCAGACGAAGCTGCCCGCGTTGAAGACGCTGCCGAATACGCCCACCGTGCTGCCGCGCGTGGGGATGGTGATGCGGTCGCCATCCTCCAGCGGCATGTCCGGCAACGTGGAGTTCTCAGGTTGAACTTGCAGGACGATGCGGCCGTTGGGCTTGACCGTGCGCAGCCGCGTGATGAGCTGCGACGTGGCTGCGGCGCGAGCGCTCTGCGCCTCCACTTCCTGGGTAGAGGTGGTGCGCTGGGTGGCGTTGTTGCGCGAGAGGTCGGTTTCCAGGTCGCGCAGCGCGCGGTCGTAGTTTTCCTGCTGCGTGCGCTGTACGCTTTGCCGGGTGAACTGGGTGCCGAAGACGTAGGCCGAGGGGCTCAGGCCGCCGGCGGCACGCAGCGCGTCGCCGATGGAGCTGCCCGGGGGCAGCACATACTCGCCGGGACGCAGCACCTCGCCTTCCACAATGACGCGCTTGTTCTGCTTTTGCACCGATAGCGTCGACTCCACGGCGCTGAAGGCCCGCAGCACGTCGCCGCCGCTCAGGGGCAGCCGTGTGCTGATGGGCAGCGGCAGCTCGGCGATGCGCTCGCCGCTGCGCTGCTCCAGCCGCTCCACGGCCAGCCGGCTGCGGTCGGCCACGGTGGTGAAGCCCCCGGCCATGCGCAGCGCGTCGTCCACCGTTTCGCCGGGCTTGATCTCCAGGATGGCCGGGCGGTTGACGCTGCCGATCACGCCCACCTGCGCGCCCACCGGGCCGACGTGGATCACGTCCTCGGGCTGCACCAGCATGTCCGCGCCGCGGTCGCCCTTGAGCAGGAAGTCGTAGAGGTCCAGCCGCGCCACCGTCTGGCGCCCGCGCTGCACGGTGACGTTGCGCATGCTGCCCGCGGCCGAGGGACCGCCGGCGCGCAGCAGCGCATTGAGCACGCTGGAGAGGCTGCTGACACTGTAGGCGCCCGGGTGCGCCACGAAGCCCGTGACGTACACGCGCACGCCGCGCAGCTGCCCCAGCGAGACGCTGAGCTCGAAGTTGCGGAACACCTGGCCCACGCGGCGGCGGATCACGTCGGTCAGGTCGGCGTAGCGCACGCCGGCCACCAGCACCGGGCCCACGCGCGGGATGCTCACGCGGCCGCTGCGGTCCACCACCAGGCGCACGTCCGCGTCCACCGAACCCCAGAGCGTGACCACGATCTCATCGCCGCTTTTGATGAGGTAGTCCGGCGGAATCTGCGGGTTGTAGTCGGCGCTGTCGGGGTCGTCGGCGCGCGTGAGCAGCTCGGCGCCCAGGCGGCGCACCACGAGGGCATCGGCGCCCTCGCCGAGCTCGACGACGCCCGCGCGCCGCTGCACGAACAGCTCGAATTCGCTGGGCTTGTAGGGCACCTGGGCGGCTGGCTGGGTCGGCGCCGCACCCGCAGGGGTGCTGGCGCCGGCCGCCTGCTGCAGCAGCAGCGCGGCGTCCATGTTGCTGCTGACGCTGTTGTTGGAGCCGCCGGTCAGCGGCTGGCGCAGCCGGATGGGACCTGTCGTGCTGGAGTCGGTGGCGGGCTGAGTCTGCGCGCAGACCTGTACCGCACCGGTCAGCGCCAGCAGCGCTGCGCCGACGGTCTTGCGCAGGCTGCCCGCGCGCAAAGCACGGTGGCAGTCAATGGAGGGCAGGCGGGGGGAGGGTCTCATTGGTGTTGGAGCAGGCGCAATCCAGGGCCGATGCGCGGCCCGGGGCTCAATGGAATGGGGGTGCTGCGGCGCGTGCAATTGCACGATGTGTAAGGGGATTCTAGCGGTGCGGCTGATGACGGCCGCCGTCATCGCAGACCTGCCTCAATCTTTGTTGCGTTGCAGCAGCCTGTGATAATGAGTGAATGAGTCTGCTGTTCACCGCATTTGTCGTGGCATTCCTATTGACGATGGGCGTCGTGCGCCTGGCGCGTACGCATGCGCACTTGGTCAATGACCACGGCGAAGGACCGCAAAAGTTCCACGTCCGGCCTGTGCCCCGCGTGGGCGGCCTGGGCATCGTGTGCGCGGTGGTCGCCGGTGCGCTGTCGCTGTGGTGGCAGGACCGGAGCGTGGGCGATACGGGATTGCTGCTGCTGGCCTGTGCCTTGCCGGCGTTTGGCGCGGGCATCACCGAAGACATCACCAAGCGCGTGAGCCCGCGCCAGCGGCTGTTGTTCACCGCGGTGTCGGCCCTGCTGGCGGGCTGGCTGCTGGACGCGCTCATCCGCCGCACCGACATCCCGGGTCTGGACTGGGTGGTGTCGTTCTCCATCGGTGCCTTGCTGCTGACGGTGCTGGCTGTGGCTGGCATTGCCAATGCCGTCAACCTGATCGATGGCTTCAACGGCCTGTCATCGATGTGCGTGCTGATGATGCTGGGCAGCCTGGCCTACGTCGGCTTCGCCGTGGATGACCGTCTCGTGGCGGTGATGGCGCTGGTGGGCGTGGGCGCGGTGCTGGGCTTTTTTGTCTGGAACTTCCCGGCCGGGCTGGTGTTCCTGGGCGACGGCGGGGCGTACTTCCTGGGCTTTTACCTTTCGGAGCTGTCCATCCTGCTGCTGGCGCGCAACCCCGAGGTGTCGCCGATGTTCCCGCTGATGCTGGTCATCTACCCGGTGTTCGAGACAGTGTTCTCCATGTACCGGCGCAAGTGGCTGCAGGGGCGCCCGGTGGGCATGCCCGACGGCGCACACCTGCACAGCCTGATCTACCGCAGGCTGCTGCGCTGGGCCGCGGGCGAGCGCACCGCACGCGAGCTCACCCGGCGCAATTCCATGACGGCGCCTTACCTGTGGCTGCTGTGCATGCTCTCCGTCGTTCCGGCGATGTTGTGGTGGGACAACACGGCGGTGCTGGCGGGTTTCATCGTGCTGTTCGGCGTGAGCTACGTCACGCTGTACTGGCGTATCGTGCGTTTCAGGGCTCCGCGCTGGATGGTCTTGCATCGCCGCCGCCGCCGTGGCATGGCCGCAGCGGGGATAATCGCGCGACATGATGGATCCCACGCAAACCGCGGCACCGGCTGCCGCCCCCAGCGCCCCCACTGAGGCGCACACCGAAACTCCCGCCGCGGCAGCCCGCTTCGACACGCTGCCGCTCGACGCCAAGCTGCTGCGCGCCGTAGCCGACCAGGGCTACGCGACCATGACGCCCATACAGGCCAAGGCCATTCCGGTGGTGCTGGCCGGCCGTGACGTGATGGGTGCGGCCCAAACGGGCACGGGCAAGACCGCCGCCTTCTCCATTCCGCTGCTGCAGCGCATGCTGCGCCACGAGAACAGCAGCATGTCGCCGGCGCGCCATCCGGTGCGCGCGCTGGTGCTGGCGCCCACGCGCGAGCTGGCCGACCAGGTGGCCAACAACGTCAAGGCTTACTCGCGCCACACCAAGCTGCGCGCGGCCGTGGTGTTTGGCGGTGTGGACATGAAGCCCCAGACGGCCGAGCTCAAGGCCGGCGTGGAGGTGCTCATTGCCACGCCGGGGCGGCTGCTGGACCACATCGAGGCGCGCAACGCGGTGCTCAACCAGGTCGAGTACGTGGTGCTGGACGAAGCCGACCGCATGCTCGACATCGGCTTCCTGCCCGACCTGCAGCGCATCCTGAGCTACTTGCCCAAGACGCGGCAAACGCTGCTGTTCTCGGCCACGTTCTCGCCGGAGATCAAGCGCCTGGCCGAGAGCTACCTGCAGGAGCCGGTGCTGGTGGAAGTGGCGCGGCCCAACGCCACGGCCTCCACGGTCGAGCAGCGCTTCTACAGCGTGTCCGCCGACGACAAGCGCGCCGCCGTGCTCAAGCTGCTGCGCGATCGCGACATCAAGCAGGCCATTGTCTTCGTCAACTCCAAGCTGGGCTGCGCGCGGCTGGCGCGCTCCTTCGAACGCGACGGGCTGCGCACCAATGCGCTGCACGGCGACAAGTCGCAGGACGAGCGGCTCAAGGCGCTGGACGCCTTCAAGCGCGGCGAGGTGGATGTGCTGGTGTGCACCGACGTGGCTGCCCGCGGCCTGGACATCGCCGACCTGCCGGCCGTCTTCAACTTCGACGTGCCCTTCAACGCCGAGGACTACGTGCACCGCATCGGCCGCACGGGCCGCGCTGGCGCCTCCGGTCTGGCTGTGACGCTGGTCACGCGCGAGGACGCGCGGCTGGTAGCCGAGGTGGAAAAGCTCATCAAGAAGAAGCTGGAGCTGGAGCCGCTGGAGCTGGAGGATGACCGCTGGCGCCCCCCGCGCCGCAGCGAGGCGCCTGCCGGCGGCGGCGACCGTGGCGAATTCCGCCGTCCGGAGCGCGAACGCTTCGAGCGCGCCGAGCGCCCGGCCGCGCCGCGGCGCAACTCCGCGCCGGCGTCGGACCCTTTCTTCGACCGGCCCTACGAGCCCAGCACCACGTCCGGCACGCCGGCGTGGGAGCAGGACGCGCCCAGCGTGGTGCAGCCCGGTGCGCTGCACCACAAGCCGCGCAAGAAGATCGCTGCACTGTTCGGCGCCAAGAAGAGCGCGGCGTCGGCCGCCTCCTGACCGGCCGGGGCCCTGCGGGCCCCCGGCTCAAGCTTGGAACACGAAGACCGCCGGCACGTCGGCCGGCAGCGTGCGCGGCTGTGCGCGCCAGCGTGCCACGGTGTCGCTGCGCGTCCAGCCGCCAGCCAGCGTCAGCCCGCAGCTCACCGACAGCCGCGTGCTGCCCTGCAGCGTGGACAGCAGCGCGGCGAGCAGAGGCTCGTTGCGGTAGGGCGTTTCAATCACCAGTTGCGCCTGCACGGCGCGGCGCGAAAGGCCTTCGAGTTCGCGGATGCGGGCAGCGCGCTCAGCCGCGTCCACGGGCAGGTAGCCATTGAAGGCGAAGCGCTGCCCGTCCAGCCCACTGGCCGCCAGCGCCAGCAGCAGCGCGCTGGGCCCCGGTAGCGGGCGCACGGCGATGTCCAGCCCATGGGCTGCGGCTACCAGCGCGGCGCCCGGATCGGCCACTGCCGGCATGCCGGCTTCGGACATCAAGCCAATGTCGTGTCCCTGCAGCGCCGGCTGCAGCAGCGGTCGCAGGTCGGCCGCCGGCTGAGCGGCGCGGCCCTTGGGCGGGCGCGGCAGCTCCGCGATCTGCAGTTGCTGCAGCGGTACCGCCAGCGGCACCACGGCATTCACGCGCTTGAGCACGGCACGCGCCGTGCGAGCGTTTTCCACCACCCAGTGCCGCAGCCCGGCCGCAGCCTCCAGCGCGCCCATGGGCAGCACCTGGCGGATATCGGGCACGGCTGCACCGCCGGCCTCACCCGTGCCGCCGGTTCCAAAATCCAGCGGGCTGGGAATGAGCAGCAGGTGGCCTTTCATCGCCAAGTGGTCTGCCACCACAGTTGCGCAGCGTTGTCGCGCCCGGCGCCGTCCTTGCCGCTCCACAGCGACAAGCCCAGTGCCTGGCCGCTGCGCGGGCTCCAGGCCATGGCGGCATTGATGCCGCTGAGTGAGCCCGGCGTCAGCCGCTGCGTGGAGGAGGCGATGGCGGCGTCGCCCCGGTACGCCACGATCTCGCCGCTGACGCTGCCGGCATCCAGCAGCGCGCCCACGGTGGTCACCTTGGTGTCGCCGCCGCTGGGGTAGCCCAGCACCACGCCGTCCTGCGTGTAGCCCTGCAGGTAGATGTGGTGGCGGTAGGCCACGCCCAGCACGCCCGCGACCGTGTCGGCGCGCTCGACGAACAGCCGCATGCTGCGTCCGTCACGCTGCAGCGCCCATTCGGCGCCGGCAAGCTTCATGTTCTTGGCCGGGCGGTAGCCGGCCTCGTCCTCGCCGGTGATTTGGGCATACAGGGCCACCTGGTGTCCGGTGCCTAGGGCATGGTGCCAGCGAGCATCGATGGCGGCGAGCTGGTTGCCGGGTTGCTGGTCGCTGGCGTCCTGGTTGTCGCGGCCCAGCAGCCCGTTGACCATGGACTTGAAACTCTGGTCGCGCCCGCGGCCGCCCCATTGCATGGTGCGCGAGGCGCCGATCTGCAGTGACGGCAGGGGCTGCACCTGCAGCCGCATGCCGACGAGGTAAGGATGTGCCGGCTGGGTGTGGCCTTGCAGTCCGCCGAAGAACACGTCGGCGTTCCACGGGCCGAGCCAGGACAGCCAGCGGCTCTCGAAGGGGGAGTTCGACGTCTTGCGCCAGCCCAGTGCGGGCACCGCAGGAGCAGCGGCGTCGAGGATCAGGCTGCCGCTCCAGGCCGGGCCCCAATGCCGGCGCTGCACCGAAGCGTAGAGCTGTCCGGGTCCAAGCGGCAGGGCGGCTTCCGTGCCTTCCAGCGTCCACTGGCGCCTTGCGCCGGTGCTTCCCAGCACGCCCAGGCGCAGCACGGCGCCGTCTTGGGATTCGCCGAAGGTGTGCAGCAGGCGCAGCCCGCTGCCGGGCGTGCCCAGCGGTGAGGCCACGAATTTGGGCTGCTTTTGCAGCTTGTTGCCGCCGGCCAGCAGCACGCCGTCGGGCGGCGTGGGCAGCGTTTCGGCGAAGCCGCCTTCTGGGGCGGCGTCGCGTTCCAGCATCTGTTGATTGCGCGCCAGGGCTTGGCTCAGCGACGGGCCGGCGTGGGCGGGCAGCGCCGCGGCGCAGGCCAGCAGCGCCGCAGCGCCACACAGGGGACGGTAAGAAAAGAGCTGTGACATCGGCGCTTGCGGCTTTTCGTCGAAGGGGAGAGTGGTCGGCTGTGTGCGGCGGCCACGGGGGTCAAGTGGCCAGCGGATCGAGGCCGGCCTGGCGCAGCAGTTCGCAGGTGCGCATCAGCGGCAGGCCGACCAGCGCGGTGGGGTCGTCGGAGTCTATGCGCTGCAGCAGTGTCACTCCGAGGCTTTCGCTCTTGGCGCTGCCAGCGCAGTCAAAGGGCTGGTCCAGGTGCAGGTAGCGTTCGATCTCGGCGTCGGAGAGTGCGCGAAACGTCACCGTCACGGGCGCCAGCAGCGCCTGCGCGAAGCCGGTGTCGCGCCGCACAACGGCCACCGCGGTTTGAAACACCACCTGCTGCGCGCTCATGCGGCGCAATTGCTGAACGGCACGCTCGAAGTCACCGGGCTTGCCTATGGGCTCGCCATGCAGGTCGGCGACCTGGTCCGAACCGATGACGATGGCTTCAGGATGCTCCGCCGCTACCGCCTGGGCCTTGGCCAGCGCCAGGCGCAGGGCCAGCGCGGCCGGCCTTTCGCCCGGCAGCGGCGTTTCATCGGTGTGCGGCGCCTGCACCGTAAAGGGCAGCCGCAGCCGCTGCAGCAGCTCGCGCCGGTAGCGCGAAGTGGAGGCAAGGATCAGCGAGGGCTTCATCCTCGGCATTGTCCCATCCGTCCCGGAAGGGGCTGTGTGCCCGCTTAAACTGCCCGCGATGAAAGCCCGTTCCCATGATCCCCTGCGCCTGGACCTCGAAAACTTCATTGCCGACGAGGCCTCGCTGCAGGGAAGCTGGCCGCTGACGCAGTTCGAGCGGCTGCTGGATGGCTGGCCCGCCGAGGCGCCGGCGGCCGACGGCGACGTGCAGTGGTCCGCCAGCGGCGAGCTGCGCAAGCCCAAGTCGCTGGAGCCCGAGCGCTGGCTGCACCTGGAGGCGCACACGCAGGTCTGGCGCGATTGCCAGCGCTGTTTGCAGCCCGTGGCGGTACCGCTGTCGCTGCAGCGCAGCCTGCGCTTCGTGCGCGACGAGGCCGAGGCCGCGCGGCTGGACAGCGAGAGCGAGGACGACGTGCTGGCACTGGAGCGCGCCTTCAACCTGCGCGCCCTGGTAGAAGACGAGCTGCTGCTGGACATGCCGCTGGTGCCGCGCCACGAGCAGTGCCCGCAGCCGCTGGCCGTCCCGGCCGAGCCGGAGGAAGAGGAAGAGCCTGCCCGGGAAAATCCCTTTGCCGCATTGGCCCGGCTGCGCAGGCGCCCGCAGGGCTCCGGCAATGGTTCCGATGGCAGCGACGCCTGATTTTTGACGGCCGGCAAAGTCCGGTACTTGGGCTGGGAAAGCTCGCCTGCTATACTCGCGGGCTTCGTTCATTGGTGCCCCATGGCGCTGCCCGATGGTTGGGTTGCGCAAACCGGGAGGCGGGGCAGCAGGGAAGAAGGCATTTCAAGGAGCCTTCTTCCTTTTTGCACGGCAGTTGTTTCGCCGTGCCCGCTGCCTGCTTCATGTCGCGTGGGGGCCGTCGCTGCACTCGGATCCGGTGCTTTCCGGCCGGCGCAGGTTCTGCTCGGCAAGAGCGCAGGAGAATCCAACATGGCCGTTCAACAAAACAAGAAGTCCCCTTCCAAGCGTGGCATGCACCGCTCGCACAATGCGCTGACCCAGCCGGGCACCGCGGTCGAGCCCACCACCGGTGAAGTGCATCTGCGTCACCACATCAGCCCCAACGGTTTCTACCGTGGGCGCAAGGTGCTGGCCACCAAGTCCGACGCCTGAGCGTGATCTGAGGGCCGGCGCTGCGCTGCCGGTTCCGCCTGCCTGAGCCTCATGCTGCTCGTCCGCTGGTCGCATATGGCGCCTGCGGGTGTTTTCGCGCCGGGCGGCATTGCGCTTGCCGCGCTGCCGTCTGTCCTGTGCCGGTTCACAGCGGGCAGGCCGTTTCTGGATCCACTCGTGTCCTCTTCGTCTCACGCTGCACTTTCCAAGGTGCGTCTGGCCGTCGACTGCATGGGCGGCGACCATGGGCCGGCCGTCACGCTGCCGGCCTGCCAGTCGTTTTTGCGCAAGCATCCGGACGCTGAGCTGTTGCTCGTGGGTACCGAACAGGCGCTGGCCGCGGTGCGCGGCTGGGAGCGCTGCACGCCGGTGGTGGCTACCGAGGTCGTCACCATGGACGATCCGGTGGAAGTGGCCTTGAGGCGCAAGAAGGATTCGTCCATGCGCGTGGCCATTTCGCTGCTCAAGGCGGCCGAGGGCCAGAGCGCGCGCGCCGACGCCTGCGTCTCCGCCGGCAACACCGGCGCGCTGATGGCCGTGGCGCGCTACGTGCTCAAGACGCTGCAAGGCATAGACCGCCCGGCCATCGCCACGGTCATGCCCAATCGGCGCGACGGCTTCACCACCATGCTTGACCTGGGCGCCAACGTGGACTGCACGGCCGAGCACCTGCTGCAATTCGCCGTCATGGGCAGTGCGCTGGTGTCGGCGGTGGAAGGCAAGGAAGAGCCCACGGTGGGGCTGCTCAACATTGGCGAGGAAGCCATCAAGGGCAGCGACACCATCAAGCGGGCCGCCGAACTGCTGCGCGCGGCCGCCGCCGCCGGGCAGCTCAACTTCCATGGCAACGTCGAAGGCAACGACGTCTTCAAAGGCACCACGGACATCGTGGTGTGCGACGGCTTCGTCGGCAACGTGCTGCTCAAGGCCTCCGAAGGCCTGGCCTCGATGATGGCCGACTTCATACGTCAGGAATTCACGCGCAACGTCTTCACGCGGCTGGCCGCGCTGGCGGCGCTGCCCGTGCTCAATCGTTTCAAGGCGCGGGTGGATCCCCGGCGCTACAACGGCGGGGCGCTGCTTGGGTTGCGCGGGCTGGTGTTCAAGAGCCACGGCTCGGCCGACGCCTTCGCCTTCGAGAACGCCCTGGCGCGTGCCTATGATGCCGCCCGCAACCGGCTGCTGGACCGGGTTCACGATCGCATTCTCGGTACCCTGCAGGCGGCCGCGCCGGGTCCGGTGGTTCACGCTGCATGACTTCCAACGCATCCCGCTTCTCGCTCTCGCGCATTGCCGGCACCGGCAGCGTGCTGCCGCCGCGCCGGCTCACCAATGCCGACCTGGTGCAACAACTGGCCGAGCGAGGCCTGGAAACGTCCGACGAGTGGATCGTCGAGCGCACCGGCATCAAGGCGCGCCACTTCGCAGACCCGGGCGTCAACTCCAGCGACCTGGCGGCGCAGGCGGCACGCCAGGCCATGGAGGCCGCCGGCGTGCAGCCGGCGCAGATCGATCTGGTCATCGTCGCCACGTCCACGCCGGACATGGTGTTTCCCTCGGTGGCCTGCATGGTGCAGCGCAAGCTGGGCATTCCGGGCGGTGCGGCTTTCGACGTGCAGGCCGTGTGCTCGGGCTTCGTCTACGGGCTGACCATCGCCGACGCCATGATCCGCTGCGGCAGCGCCTCGCGCGCGCTGGTGATTGGCGCGGAAGTGTTCTCGCGCATCCTCGACTTCAACGACCGCACCACCTGCGTGCTGTTTGGCGACGGCGCCGGCGCCGTGGTGCTCGAAGCCAGCGACAAGCCCGGCATCGTGGCCAGCGAGCTGCATGCCGACGGCCGCTACGCCGACATCCTGTGCACGCCGGGCACGGTTTCGGGAGGGCAGGTCATTGGTGATCCGGTGCTCAAGATGGACGGCCAGGCGGTGTTCAAGCTGGCCGTGAGCGTGCTGGCCGAGGTGGCGCACTCGGTGCTGGCCAAGGCCGGCCGCACCGAGGCCGACATCGACTGGCTCATCCCGCACCAGGCCAACATCCGCATCATGCAAAGCACGGCGCGCAAGCTCAAGCTGCCCGCCGACAAGGTCATCGTCACGGTGGACCAGCAGGGCAACACATCGGCGGCATCCATCCCGCTGGCGCTGGACGCCGGCGTGCGCGATGGCCGCATCAAGCGTGGCGATACGCTCATGCTCGAAGGCGTGGGCGGCGGCTTCACCTGGGGCGCCGTCCTGCTGGACTTCTGAAAAGAGCAGCGCCCGCGCCCGCCCATTGGCATCCACTTTCCCGTTTCAGCAGAGATGACTACGTTCGCATTCGTCTTTCCCGGCCAAGGCTCGCAGGCCGTGGGCATGCTCGACGCCTGGGGCGACCATCCGGCCGTGCGCAGCACGCTTGAAGAGGCTTCGGCCGCGCTGGGCGAGGACGTGGCGCGCCTGATCCAGGAGGGTCCGAAGGCGCAGCTGGACCTCACCACCAACACCCAGCCCGTCATGCTCACGGCCGGCATCGCCTGCTGGCGCGCCTGGCTGGCCGAAGGCGGCGCGCAGCCGCAGGCGCTGGCCGGCCACTCGCTGGGCGAGTACACGGCGCTTGTGGCCGCGGGCGCGCTGAGCCTGTCCGATGCGCTGCCGCTGGTGCGGCTGCGTGCGCAGGCCATGCAGGAGGCCGTGCCCGTGGGCACCGGCGCCATGGCCGCCATCCTGGGCCTGGACGCGCAGGCCGTGCGCGAGGGCTGCGCCGAGGCCGCCGCGGCCTGCGGCGAGGTGGTCGAGGCCGTGAATTTCAACGACGCCAAGCAGACCGTGATCGCCGGCACCAAGGCCGGCGTCGAGAAGGGCTGCGAGGTGCTCAAGGCCAAGGGCGCCAAGCGCGCGTTGCCGTTGCCCGTGTCCGCACCGTTCCACTCCAGCCTGATGAAGCCCGCCGCCGAGCGGCTGCGCGAGAAGCTGGCGACGGTGACGCTCAACGTGCCCGCCATTGCCGTGGTCAACAACATCGACGTGGCCGCGCCCGTGGAGCCTGACGCCATCCGCGACGCGCTCTACCGCCAGGCCTTCGGCCCGGTGCGCTGGGTGGAAGTGGTGCAGGCGCTCAAGGCCCGCGGCATCACGCACGTGGTCGAGTGCGGCCCGGGCAAGGTGCTGGCCGGCATGGTCAAGCGCATCGACGCCGAGCTGCAGGGCGCGGCGCTGTTCGATCCGGCCTCGCTGGCCGAAGTGAAGGGATTCCTGGCATGAGCGCTCCTGCTCTGAACGAACAAGTCGCGCTCGTGACGGGCGCTTCGCGCGGCATCGGCCGCGCCATCGCGCTGGCACTGGCGCAGTCCGGCATGAAGGTCATAGGCACGGCCACGACCGATGCGGGCGCGCAAGCCATCACCGAGGCGCTGTCGGCTTTTGCCGGCTGCAGCGGCCTGAAGCTCGACGTCACCGACGCCGCCGGCGCCGATGCCGCCATAGACGCCATCGTCAAGGACCACGGCGCGCTGCACGTGCTGGTCAACAACGCCGGCATCACGCGCGACCAGCTGGCCATGCGCATGAAGGACGCCGACTGGGACGCGGTGCTGGACACCAATCTCAAGGCGGTGTTTCGCATGAGCCGCGCCGTGATGCGTCCGATGATGAAGCAACGATATGGCCGCATCGTGAACATCACTTCCGTGGTGGGCGCCTCCGGCAACCCGGGCCAGGCCAACTACGCCGCCGCCAAGGCCGGCGTGGCCGGCATGACGCGGGCGCTGGCGCGCGAGCTCGGCAGCCGCGGCGTCACCGTGAACTGCGTGGCTCCGGGCTTCATCGCTACCGACATGACCGAAGTGCTGCCCGAGGCGCAAAAGACCGCGCTGCTGCAGCAGATTCCGCTGGGCCGTCTGGGGCAGCCGCAGGAAATCGCCGATGCGGTGTGTTTCCTGGCCTCGCCGCAGGCCGGCTACATCACTGGTTCCGAGCTGCATGTCAATGGCGGCATGTTCATGCATTGAGATGCCCTGAGAAGTAGCACCGAGTTGGCCCACCGGGGCGTCAAGGGGTCTCCCCCTCGGACGCGTAGAATCCGGGCCGTTTGAGCAATTCCCTCCTGGAGGAGTCAATGAGCGATATCGAAGCACGTGTCAAGAAAATCATCGCCGAGCAACTCGGCGTGCCCGAGGCCGAAGTGACCAACGAGAAGGCCTTCGTGGCCGATTTGGGCGCGGACTCGCTCGACACGGTGGAGCTGGTGATGGCGCTGGAAGACGAGTTCGGCATCGAGATTCCGGACGAGGACGCCGAGAAGATCACCACGGTGCAACTGGCGATCGACTACGCCGTCAAGAACAACAAGGGCTGAACGGAGCATGAGCCGTCGTCGCGTCGTCATTACCGGGCTGGGGTTGATCAGCCCGGTCGGCAACTCGGTGGCCGAAGGTTGGGCCAACTTGCTCGCCGGCCAGTCGGGTATTGACCACATCACGAAGTTCGACGCGTCGGGGCTGTCCTGTCGCTTCGCCGGCGAGGTGCGCGGCTTCAATGTGGAGGAGTACATCCCCGGCAAGGAAGCTCGCCACATGGACACGTTCATCCATTACGGGATGGCAGCGTCCATTCAGGCCGTGCAAGACGCCGGCTTGCCCACCGGCAGCGAGCTCACCGAGGAAAGCGCCGAGCGCATCGGCGTGATCGTGGGGTCGGGCATCGGCGGCCTGCCCCTGATCGAGCAGACCCAGGACGAATACCGGGCCCGCGGCGCACGCCGCATCTCGCCGTTCTTCGTTCCGTCGTCGATCATCAACATGATCTCGGGCCACGTGTCCATCCGCTTCGGATTCACGGGTCCCAACCTGGCCGTCGTCACCGCCTGCACCACGGGCCTGCACTGCATTGGCGAAGCCGCGCGGCAGATCCAGCTTGACGCAGCCGACGTGATGGTGGCCGGCGGCGCCGAGAGCACCGTCTCGCCGCTGGGCGTGGGCGGCTTTGCCGCGGCGCGCGCGCTGTCCACGCGCAACGACGACCCCAAGACCGCCTCGCGGCCCTGGGACAAGGATCGCGACGGCTTCGTGCTGGGCGAGGGCGCCGGCGTGCTGGTGCTCGAAGAGTACGAACACGCCAAGAAGCGCGGCGCCAAGATCTACGCCGAGCTCATCGGCTTCGGCATGGGCGCGGACGCCTTCCACATGACCGCGCCCAACGTGGATGGCCCAAAGCGCTCCATGCGCGCGGCGCTGCGCGACGCCGGCGTCAATGCCGACGAGGTGCAGTACCTCAATGCGCACGGCACGTCCACGCCGCTGGGTGACCTCAACGAAACCAACGCCATCAAGCTGGCCTTTGGTGACCACGCCGGGAAACTGGTTGTGAACTCCACCAAGTCCATGACTGGCCACCTGCTCGGTGGTGCCGGCGGCGTGGAGTCGCTGTTCACCGTGCTGGCGCTGCATCACCAGGTGTCGCCCCCGACGATCAACATCATCAACCAGGACCCGGAGTGCGACCTGGACTACTGCGCCAACACGGCGCGGGAGATGAAGATCGACGTGGCGGTGAAAAACAACTTCGGCTTCGGCGGCACCAACGGCACGCTGGTGTTCAAGCGCGTTTGACGCGCCTGCCGCGTCCGACGCCGCCGCTGAATGCACACGGCCCCGGCCGTTCACCTGACCCTGGAGGCCGACACGCCCTGGCGTGTCGGCCTTTGCCTTTTGTGCGCCGTGGCGGTGGCTGTACCCGCGGCCTGGCTGGCGCTGTGGCTGAAGGTGCCGCCGCTGCAGGCGTTCGGGGCCGCGGCGCTGGCCGCGTTGCCGGCGCTGGTCCTGCCCTGGCGCCGCGCCGCGCCCGCCGGGCGCGCCCTGGCCTGGGACGGCGCGCAGTGGTGGCTCTGCCCGCACGGCGCCGCCCAGCCCTGCCCGGGCAAGGTACAACTCATGCTGGATCTGGGAGTGTGGCTGCTGTTGCGCTTCACGCCGCTGCCCGCGCCGCCCGCCCGCGGCGCGTGCTGGCTGGCACTGTCGCAATCACGCCACGCCCCCCACTGGCATGCGCTGCGCTGCGCGCTGCATGCTCCCCCGACCACCGAACCCGCGGCCCAAGCGCCGCACCACGATTGACGCCCCCATGAGCGCCGAAGCCGATGCCCTGCTGGTCGAACGCGTCAAGCGCGGGGATCAGCGCGCCTTCGAGCTGCTGGTCATCAAGTACCAGCGCCGCGTGGAGCGCCTCATAGGCCGCATGGTGCGCGACGTCGACCTTGTGGCCGACATCGCGCAGGAAACCTTCATCCGCGCCTACCGTGCGCTGCCGCAGTTCCGCGGCGAAAGCGCCTTCTACACCTGGCTCTACCGCATCGCCGTCAACACGGCCAAGAAGGCGCTGGTGGAGCTCAAGCGCGATCCGCTGGTCCCCGAGGCGGCCTACGCGCACCAGTCGGACGACGGCGAGGAAACTTCCCGCGTCGAGAACGAACTAAGCGACGGCGAGACCCCAGAGGCGGTTTTGGCCAGCAAGGAAGTGGCCGCCACGGTCAACGCTGCGATCGATGCCCTGTCGGAAGACCTGCGCCAGGCCATCACGCTGCGGGAGATCGAGGGGCTGAGTTACGAAGAGATCGCGGAAGTAATGAATTGCCCCATCGGCACCGTGCGCTCGCGCATTTTCCGCGCGCGTGAGGCCATTGCGCAGCGCCTGCGCCCCTTGCTGGGCACGCGCGGCGACGAACGCTGGTAGGGCTTGGAGCACAAGCATGGAGCGCCCAATGCCAGATGACCGGCACGACCCATCGCAACCCGAGCAGGCGCTGTCGGCGCTGATGGACGGTGAGCTCGACTCCGCGGCCGCCGCCCGGCTGGCCGACGCCTGCCGTGGTGACGCGCGGCTGCGCGCCGCCTGGCACAGCTACCACCTCATAGGCGACGTGATGCGCTCGCAGGACCTGGCGCAGCGCCCCGCGCACGACGCGGCTTTCCTGTCGCGGCTGCGCGAGCGCCTGGCCGACGAGCCCGTGCTGCTGGCGCCTCAACCCGTGGCGGTGGCCGCCGCCGCGCCGAGCGGACAGCGCCGCTGGCGACTGCCGCGCCGGGCCTGGGCCGCTTCGGCCGTGGCCGCCGGCGCCATGGCCGTGGGCGGCGTGCTGGTGGCCACGCGGCTGCAGGACGCCGTGCTGCCGCCGCCCGGCGGCGGCGCGGTGGTGGCCCAGGCGCCGCGTGCGCCGCAGGCGCTGGTCGGCACCACGCTGCCGGTGGCCGGTGCGCCGGAGGCCACGCCCGTGGTCCAGGCCGATGACCGGCTGCTGCGCGACGCACGGCTGGACCGCTATCTCTCCGCGCACAAGCAGTGGGGCAGCAGCTTCGCCACGCCGGTGGTGGCGGTGCACAACGCCGCCGCCCAGCGCTGAACCCGATCGTGACGATGCGCAGACGGGAGTGGGTGCATGCGGTGGTGTGGCCGGCACTGGCTTTGTTCGCGCCGCCGCTGTGGGCGGCGTCGTCGGACAACGCCGCGTGGCTGCAGCGGCTGCGCGAGGCGGCGCAGCACCGCAATTTCCAGGGCACGCTGGTGCACAGCGTGGGCGGTACGGCCAGCAGCTCGCGCGTGGCGCACTTCGGCGACAACGGCCACCAGTACGAGCGCATGGAGATGCTGGACGGCCAGATGCGCCGCGTCTTCCGCCATGACGACGTGGTGCTCACCCTGTGGGCTGACCGCCGCGTGGCCGTGATCGAACAGCGCGAGCCCGGCACCACCATGCCCGTGCTCATGCGCGCGCGGCCGGACGAGCGTGTCTTCGAGCGTTACGAGCTGCGCCCGCAGGGGCAGGATCGCGTCGCCGGCCACGAGGCCGACGTGTATTTGCTGCAGCCGCGCGACGCCTTGCGCTTTGCCCAACGCATGTGGATGGAGAGCAACAGCTCGCTGCCGCTGCGCGTGGACCTCATCGCCCCCGATGGCCGCGTGCTGGAGAGCGCCGCCTTCAGCGAGCTCACCCTGGGCGTCAAGCCGCAGGCCGAGAGCGTGCTGCGCCCCATGCGCAAGCTGGAGGGCTACCGCGTGCAGCGCACCTCGCTGGCGCGCACGCGGCTGGAGGCCGAAGGCTGGAGCGCGCCGGAGGTGCCCGGCTTCGAGCAGCGCAGTTGCGTCAAGCGCGTGCTCAACGACGCGGGCGAGGAGGGCGGTGCCGGCGAAACGCTGCAGACCGTCTATGCCGATGGGCTCACGCACGTGTCGCTGTTCATTGAGCCCTACCGCGGCGAGCACCAGCGCCCCATGCAGACCGCCATAGGCGCCACCCATACCCTGATGCAGCGCCAGGGCGCCTGGTGGATCACCGTCGTGGGCGAGGTGCCCATGGCCACACTGCAGAAATTCGCGGCCGGGCTGGTGCGCCGGCCGGAAGGCCCCAAGTAAAACCACTTCAACACACAAGGGATTTTCATGCGAGTTGATGGCGTATTGCTGGGCCACCAGGCCCGCCGGGTCGCGCTGGCCTCGCTGGCCGCCGTGAGCTTGGGCGTGGCCGTGGCCGCGCCCGCGCGCGCCCAACAAGGTCCGGCCCAAGCGCCGGCGCAGGCGCAGGTGCTGCCGGACTTCACCGAGCTCGTGGACCGCGTCGGCCCCGCGGTGGTCAACATCCGCACCCTGGAGCGCGCGCGCGCCGGCAACGGCCGCGGCACGCCGGAAATGGACGAAAGCCTGGAGGAGTTCTTCCGCCGCTTCGGCATTCCCATGCCCGGCCGGCCCGACCCGCGCCGCGGCCCGCCCGGCAACGGCGGTAGCGGCGACGAGCCCCAGCAGCGCGGCGTGGGCTCGGGCTTCATCCTCAGCGCCGACGGCTACGTCATGACCAACGCCCACGTGGTGGAAGGCGCCGACGAGGTCATCGTCACCCTTACCGACAAGCGCGAGCTCAAGGCCCGCATCGTCGGCGCCGACACCCGCACCGACGTGGCCGTGGTCAAGATCGACGCCACTGGGCTGCCCTTCGTGCGCATCGGCGACGTGGGCCGGCTGCGCGTGGGCGAATGGGTGGTGGCCATCGGCTCGCCCTTCGGCCTGGACAACACCGTCACCGCCGGCATCGTCAGCGCCAAGCAGCGCGACACGGGCGACTACCTGCCCTTCATACAGACCGACGTCGCCATCAACCCCGGCAACTCCGGCGGCCCGCTGCTGAACATGCGCGGCGAGGTGGTGGGCATCAACTCGCAGATCTACAGCCGCTCCGGCGGCTTCATGGGCATCTCGTTCGCGATTCCCATCGACGAGGCCATGCGCGTGGCCGACCAGTTGCGCACCAACGGCCGCGTCGTGCGCGGGCGCATCGGCGTGCAGATCGCGCCGGTGACCAAGGAGGTGGCCGAGTCCATAGGCCTGGGCAAGCCCGTGGGCGCGCTGGTGCAGAACGTCGAGGCCGGCAGCCCGGCGGACAAGGCCGGCATAGAGGCCGGCGACATCATCACCAAGGTGGACGGCCGCACCGTGGAGCGCTCCGGCGAGCTGCCGCGCGTCATCGGCAACACCAAGCCCGGCACGCGCACCACGCTGCAGGTGTTCCGCCGCGGCGGCTACCGCGACCTGGCGGTGACGGTGGCCGAGATCGAGCCGGAGAAGCCGCGCCGCGCCGCGCAGGCCGAAAGCGCCCCGCGCGCCACCAGCGCCACGCCCATCGGCCTGTCGGTGTCCGACCTCAGCGATGCCCAGCGCCGCGATCTCAAGGTGCGCGGCGGCGTGCGTGTGGAAAACGCGGACGGCGCCGCCGCCCGCGCTGGGCTGCGCGAGGGCGACGTCATCCTCGCCATGGACAACGTCGAGATCACCAGCGCCCGCCAGTTCAGCGCCCTGGTGGACAAGGCCGACCGCTCCAAGCCCATCTCCGTGCTGGTGCGGCGCGGCGAGCAGTCCAACTTCCTCATCATCCGGCCCGGCGCCAGCGCCCGCTGAGCGGCCGCCCGGCACGCTCCGCAAGACCCGGCGCCCCACTGGGGCGCCGGGTCTTTTCGTGATGCGCAATATCCGAGGGTCGCACTGGGGCGTCTGCGGGCCCCGACAGCGCCGGCCGGCCGCCGGCGCCGGCCCGCTCCCGGGGCGGCTTGCCCGGGCGATGCCAAGGGCTTGCCGTGCAAGGCCCGAGACGCCGCAGGCATGTGGATAAACTGTTGAAAATTACTGCCGGAGAAGCCCTCAAGACTTGTTGCGGTGACGGTTTGAGGCTGGCCGGCGGGGGGCTTTTGGCTACAATGAAGGCCCAACAAGCAGTTGCCATACGTTTTGTTGGAAGGCGCGTCACCGTTTCGACGTGCCTTTTTTTTGACCCCCGACCCCTGACCCCGACAGGCCGCCCGCGCGGCGGCGTGTCGCCGGGCCGATCCGCGGCGATGCTGCGCCGACTGCGCGGCGGCCGCGATTGACGCCGCCCAAAGGCTTCGGCCCCTCGCATTCCGCTCGCATGGACCACATCCGCAATTTCTCCATCATTGCCCACATCGACCACGGCAAGAGCACGCTGGCCGATCGCCTCATCCAGCGCTGTGGAGGCCTGAGCGACCGCGAGATGGAGGCCCAGGTGCTCGACTCGATGGACATCGAGCGCGAGCGCGGCATCACCATCAAGGCGCAGACCGCCGCGCTGCAATACAAGGCGCGCGACGGCAAGGTTTACAACCTCAACCTCATCGACACGCCGGGGCACGTGGACTTCTCTTACGAAGTCAGCCGCTCCCTTTCGGCCTGCGAGGGTGCGCTGCTGGTGGTGGACGCCTCCCAGGGTGTGGAGGCCCAGACGGTGGCCAACTGCTACACCGCGCTGGACCTGGGCGTGGAGGTCATCCCCGTCCTGAACAAGATGGACCTGCCGCAGGCCGACCCCGAGCGCGCCAAGGAGGAGGTCGAGGACGTCATCGGCATCGACGCCGCCGACGCCATTCCCTGCTCGGCCAAGACCGGCCTGGGCATCGACGACATCCTCGAAGCCGTCGTCGCCCGCATGCCGCCGCCCAAGGGCGACCCCGACGGCCCGCCGCGGGCCATGATCATCGACGCCTGGTTCGACAACTACGTCGGCGTCGTGATGCTGGTGCGCGTGGTGGACGGCCAGATCGGCAAGGGCGAGCGCATCCGCATGATGGCCACCAACGCCGTCTACGGCGTCGAGCACCTGGGCGTGTTCACGCCCAAGAGCGAGAACCGCGACGCGCTGCGCGCCGGCGAGGTGGGCTTCGTGATCTGCGGCATCAAGGAGCTGGCCGCAGCCAAGGTGGGCGACACCGTCACCCTGGAAAAGAAGCTGCCCAACAACGCCGGCCCCGCCACCGAGGCGCTGCCGGGCTTCAAGGAAATCCAGCCCCAGGTGTTCGCGGGCCTGTACCCCAGCGAAGCCAGCGAGTACGACCAGCTCCGCGACGCGCTGGAGAAGCTCAAGCTCAACGACAGCTCGCTGCGCTACGAGCCGGAAGTCTCGCAGGCGCTGGGCTTCGGCTTTCGCTGCGGCTTCCTGGGCCTGCTGCACATGGAAATCGTGCAGGAGCGCCTGGAGCGCGAGTTCGACCAGGACCTGGTGACCACCGCGCCCAGCGTGGTGTACGAGGTGGAGCTGGGCGACGGCGAGGTCATCGAGGTCGAGAACCCCAGCAAGATGCCGGACGTGGGCCGCATCCGCGAGATCCGCGAGCCCATCGTGACCGTGCACCTGTACATGCCGCAGGACTACGTGGGCCCCGTCATGACGCTGGCCAACCAGAAGCGCGGCGTGCAGCTCAACATGGCCTACCACGGCCGCCAGGTCATGCTCACCTACGAGCTGCCGCTGGCCGAGATCGTGCTGGACTTCTTCGACAAGCTGAAGTCCGTGTCGCGCGGCTACGCGTCCATGGACTACGAGTTCAAGGAATATCGCGCCGCGGACGTGGTGAAGGTGGACATCCTCATCAACGGCGATCGCGTGGACCCGCTGGCCATGATCGTGCACCGCTCGCAGAGCCAGTACCGCGGCCGCGCCGTGGCGGCCAAGATGCGCGAGCAGATCCCGCGCCAGATGTACGACGTGGCCATCCAGGCCGCCATCGGCGCCAACATCATCGCCCGCGAGAACATCAAGGCGCTGCGCAAGAACGTGCTGGCAAAATGCTACGGCGGCGACATTACCCGCAAGCGCAAACTGCTTGAAAAGCAGAAGGCCGGCAAGAAACGCATGAAGCAGATCGGCTCCGTCGAGGTGCCGCAGGAAGCGTTCCTGGCCATTCTCCAGGTGGACGACTGACACAACGAATGAGCTCTATTACCGCGGTTCTGTATGGGGCCCTGATCGTCTATCTCGGCGGCTGGTTCATGGGCTACTGGATGGGCAACTTCGCCCTGCTGCTGTTCATCCTCACGCTGGTGACCATGGTCTACTGGCTGGCCGAGCGGCTGCGCTTCCGCCCGGCGCGCGAAGCCGCCGCGGCGCAGCTGGAGGCGCAGGACGCCTCGCGCCGCGCCGAGCTGGCCAAGATGGGCATCGAGAAGGTGGACGGCGACGTCACCGAGGCCCGCCGCAAGGTGCTGGCGCAACCTTGGTGGCTGGACTGGACGGCCGGGCTCTTCCCCGTCATCGTCGCCGTCTTCTTCCTGCGCAGCTTCCTGTTCGAGCCCTTCAAGATCCCGTCGGGCTCCATGATCCCGACGCTGCTGGTGGGCGACCTCATCCTGGTCAACAAGTACCACTACGGCGTGCGGCTGCCGGTGCTCAACAAGAAGGTCGTTTCCAACCACGAGCCCGCGCGCGGCGACGTCATCGTCTTCCGCTACCCCGTGGACCCGCGCGTGGACTACATCAAGCGCGTCGTGGGCTTGCCCGGCGACGAGGTGAGCTACCTCAACAAGCAGCTCACCATCAACGGCCAGCCCGTGCCCACCTCGCAACTGCCGGACTTCTACGACGAAGACAGCCTGCGCTACGCGCAGCAGTACAGCGAGAAGCTCGGCGAGGTGGAGCACCGCATCCTCATCGACCGCGAGCGCCCCGCCTTCATTCCCGGCAACCACGCCTTCCCCAACAGCTCGGCCTGCCGCTACAGCGCCGAAGGCGTGAGCTGCAAGGTGCCCGCCGGCCACTACTTCGTGATGGGCGACAACCGCGACAACTCGCAGGACTCCCGCTACTGGGGCTTCGTCCCGGACGAGAACATCGTCGGCCGCGCCTTCTTCGTGTGGATGAACTTCGGCAACCTCAGCCGCATAGGCGCCTTCCATTGAAGCCGCCGCGTGCCGCCCAACCGCAGCCCTGGGGGCGCGGGCAGGGCGGCGCGCGCCCCAGGGGGCCGTCCGTTTTTCCCCGCAGCTTCTCCCGCAGTTTTTCCCCCAGCCTTCGCCCGCAGCGCGGGCTGTCGCTGATCACGCTGCTGCTGTGGGCCGTGCTGCTGGTCGCGCTGGTGCTGGCGGCGCTGCGGGTGCTGCCTTCGGTGAACCAGTACTACGCGGTGCGCCGCGCGGTGGAGAAACTGGTGGGCACCAGCCTCAATCCGGCCGACATTCGTGCCGACTTTGACAAGCAGCGCGCCGCCAACCCGGAAATTTCCGTGCTGCGCGGCGATGATCTGGACATACGGCGCGACGGCGACCACCTCGTCATCCGCTTTGCCTACGACAAGCAGATCGAGCTCGTGCACCCTGTGTACCTGCTCATCAAGTACCACGGCCGCTCGCGTTGAAGGCGCGCCACTTGCCCGCACATTCAAGCCTATGGACCACCGAATCGATGCACTGCAGCAACGCCTGGGCTACCGCTTCGCGCAGCCCCGGCTGCTGCAGCGCGCACTCACGCACCGCAGCTTTGGCGCCGACCACAACGAGCGGCTCGAATTCCTGGGCGATGCCGTCCTGAGCATCACCATCTCCGCGCTGCTGTACGAGCGCTTCAGCGGCTCGGACGAGGGCGACCTCACCCGCGTGCGCGCCCACCTCGTGCGCGAGGACAGCCTGCACCGCGTGGCGCTGCAGTTGGGCCTGCCGGAGGTGCTGCGCCTGTCCGAGGGCGAAGCCCGCGGCGGCGGCGCGCAGCGCCCCTCCATCCTGGCCGACGCGCTGGAGGCCATCCTGGGCGCCGCCTTCCTGGACGGCGGCTTCGAGCCCGCGCAGGCCCTGGTGCGCCGCCTCTTCGGCGAGGTCATCGCCTCCACCGAGATGGACGGCTGGAGCAAGGACCCCAAGACCGAGCTGCAGGAATGGCTGCAGGCGCGCCGCCTGGCCGTGCCCGTCTACCGCATCGTGGCCACGCGCGGCCAGGCGCATGCCCAGACCTTCGAGGTCGAATGCGCCGTGCCCGCCCTGGGCCTGGCCGAGCCCGGCGAAGGCCGCTCCCGCCGTACCGCCGAGCAGGACGCCGCCCGGCGCCTGCTCGACATCCTCAAGTCCAGCGACCGCCCCGGCGGCCCGCTGCGCTCCTGAAGCATTTCCGTGAATTCCAAACCCGACGCCTCCGACCCCACCGCCGCGGCCCCCGCTGACGCCGCCGCCGCCGTGCCCTCCACCCCGTCCGCCGACGCGGCCGCCCCCGCCGCGGCTGCCCAAGCCGACGCCGCCCGTCTGGCCGCCGACCCCGACGCCAGCGGCGCCGTGGAGGAGGGCGCCGACACCGGCGCCGAGGACGACGACGACGCGCTGGCCCACGCCGACTTCGGCGGCGAGGACGGCGACGACGAAGAGGCGTACGAGGACGAAGAGGGCGACGAGCGCCCCGCCGTCGACCTGGACGCCGCCTTTGGCGGCAAGTCCGCCGCCGCCACCGGCGTGGCCGGCCAGCGCTGCGGGCTGGTGGCCATCGTGGGCCGGCCCAACGTGGGCAAGAGCACGCTGCTCAACGCGCTGGTGGGCCAGAAGGTGAGCATCACCTCGCGCAAGGCGCAGACCACGCGCCACCGCATCACCGGCATACGCACCGAGGGCGACGCGCAGTTCGTGTTCGTGGACACGCCGGGCTTCCAGACCAAGCACAGCACCGCGCTCAACCGCAACCTCAACCGCACCGTGCAGGGCGTGCTGTCGGACGTGGACGTGGTGCTCTTCCTGGTGGAGGCCGGCCGCTTCGGCCTGGACGACGCCAAGGTGCTGGCGCTGCTGCCGCAGGACAAACCCGTGCTGCTCATCGCCAACAAGCTCGACGCCGTGCACCGCCGCAACGACATGCTGCCCTGGCTCAAGTCCATGCAGGAGCGCCGCAACTTCGCCGAGTTCGTCCCGCTCTCCGCCCGCAAGGACGCCGACGTCAAGCGCCTCGTGGACATCGTGAAACCCTACCTGCCGGAGCAGGCCTGGTTCTACGAGGAGGACGCGCTCACCGACCGCAGCGACCGCTTCCTGGCCGCCGAGCTCATCCGCGAGAAGCTCTTCCGCCTCACCGGCGACGAGCTGCCCTACAGCTGCACGGTGGTCATCGACAAGTTCGAGGAAGAGGGCAAGCTGCGGCGGATTGCCGCCACCATCGTCGTGGAGCGCGATGCGCACAAGGGCATGGTCATCGGCGACAAGGGCGAGGTGCTCAAGCGCATCGGCAGCGAGGCGCGCCAGGAGCTGGAGCGGCTGATGGATGCCAAGGTCTTCCTGGAGCTGTGGGTCAAGGTGCGCTCCGGTTGGGCCGACAGCGAGGAGCACCTGAGGTCTTACGGGTACGAGTGAAGAGCAAAGCCCCGCCCCAGGCGGCCTACGTGCTGCACCGCTGGGACTGGAGCGAATCCAGCCTGGTGCTGGACCTCTTCACCCGCGAGCACGGCCGCGTGGCCGTGGTCGCCAAGGGCGCCAAGCGCCCGTACTCGCAGCTGCGCCCTGTGCTGCTGCCTTTCCAGCGCCTGAACGTCCACTTGGGCCGCAGCGCCGAGGCCGAGGTGCAGCTCCTGCGCGGCGCCGAGTGGGCCGGCGGCGCGCCCATGCTCAGCGGCGAGGCGCTGTTCTCGGGCTTCTACCTCAACGAGCTGCTCATGAAGCTGCTCGCCCGCCACGACGCCCACCCCGCGCTCTTCGACGCCTACGCCGACACGCTGCCCGCGCTCTCCGGCGGCAACGAGCTGCGCGCGCAGGCCGCGCTGCGCGCCTTCGAGCTGCTGCTGCTGCGCTCCATCGGCCTGCTGCCGGACCTGGCCCACGTCACGCTGCGCCTGACGGCCACCGAGCCGCGCGCGCGCTACGCGCTGCGCGCCGAATCCGGCCTGGTGGACGTTGCCGGCGCCGACGCCGCGCTCTCCGGCCAGGCCTGGGCCGGCGTGCAGGCCGCGCTGGACGCCGGCAACCTGGGCGCGCTGCAGGCCGCCTGCCTCACCGAGCTGCAGCCGCTGCGCGGGCAGTTGCGCGCGCTGCTTCACTATCATCTCGGGTCCCCGCTGCTGCGCACCCGCGAGGTGATGCGCGACCTGCAGCGGCTCACGGACGTCTCGCCCAACGCGGCCTGACGCGCCTTCCTCCTCCTCCCAGCAGGACCCCTCGCGCCATGAATCCCCTGGTGGCTCCCGAATCCTCCGCGCGCGACGCGCGCACCGCGCTGTCGGTCAACCTCAACAAGGTCGCGCTGCTGCGCAACACGCGCCACCTGGGCATTCCCAGCATCACGCGCGCGGCCGAGCTGGTGCTGCAGTCCGGCGCCCAGGGCATCACCGTGCACCCGCGGCCGGACGAGCGCCACATCCGCGGCGAGGACGTCCACGCCCTGGCCGAGCTGCTCAAGGGCTGGCCGCAGATCGAATACAACATCGAGGGCAACCCCTTCCACAACCTCGTCGGCTTCATCGAGGCCGTGCGGCCGCACCAGGCCACCTTCGTCCCCGACAACGTGGAGCAGTTCACCTCCGACCACGGCTGGAACCTGCCGGCCGACCTGGAGCGGCTGGAACCCGTGATCCGGCACGTCAAGGCGCTGGGCGTGCGCGTGAGCCTGTTCATGGACCCGGTGCCTGAAGCCATGGCCTACGCCGCCCAAGCCGGCGCCGACCGCGTGGAGCTCTACACCGAGGCCTACGCCCGCGCCTGGGGCACCGCCGACGAGGACGCCGTGCTCGCCCAATACGCCCGCGCCGCCGAGGCCGCGCTGGCCGCCGGCCTGGGCATCAACGCCGGGCACGACCTGAACCGCGACAACCTCACCCGCTTCCTGCGCGAAGTGCCGGGCGTGGCCGAGGTCTCCATAGGCCACGCGCTCATCGCCGACGCCCTGGAGCTGGGCTACGCCGAGACCGTGCGCGACTACCAGCGCTGCATACAGCGCGCCTTCGCCCCCGTGCCGGCTCGATGATCGTCGGCATAGGCACCGACGTCTGCGACGTGCGGCGCATCGCCGCCACGCTCGGCCGCAAGAGCGACCGTTTCCCGCAGCGCGTGCTTGGGCCCAACGAGCAGCAGGTGTTCGCCGCGCGCCGCGCGCGCGCCGAGTCGCGCGGCGTGGCCTACCTGGCCACCCGCTTCTCGGCCAAGGAAGCTTTTTCCAAGGCCATAGGCCTGGGCATGCACATGCCCATGCGCTGGCGCGACTGCGAAATCCTCAACCACGCCAGCGGCCAGCCCTACCTCCAGCTCCACGGCGCGCTGGCGGCCTGGTTCCAGTCCCGGGGCTGGCAGGCGCACGTGACCTTGAGCGACGAGACCGACTACGCCGTGAGCTTCGTCGTGGTCGAAACGCAACCCACCACCCCGCCCATTCCGCAACACCCATGACTGCACACCAGCACGCCCCGGTGGTGCTCGACATCGCCGGCCTGGCGCTGGACGACGCCGACCGCCGCCGTCTCCAGCACCCGCTCACCGGCGGCCTGATCCTGTTCGCCCGCAACTGGGAAAACCGCCGCCAGCTCACCGAGCTCACGGCCGAGATCAAGAGCCTGCGTCCCGACGTGCTGATCTGCGTGGACCACGAAGGCGGCCGCGTCCAGCGCTTCAAGACCGACGGTTTCACGCACCTTGCGCCCATGGCCCGCCTGGGCGAGCTGTGGATGAAGGACGCCATGACGGCCACCGACGCCGCCACCGCCGCCGGCTACGTGCTGGCGTCCGAGCTGCGCGCCTGCGGCGTGGACTTCAGCTTCACCCCCGTGCTGGACCTGGACCACGCGCAAAGCGCCGTCATCGGCAACCGCGCCTTCCACCGCGACGCGCGCGTGGCCACCGTCCTCGCCAAGAGCCTCATGCACGGGCTGCTGCTGGCGGGCATGCAGAGCTGCGGCAAGCATTTCCCCGGGCACGGCTTCACCAAGGCCGACTCGCACGTGGACGTGCCGGTGGACAAGCGCTCCCTGAAAGCCATCCTGGGCGACGACGCCAAGCCGTATGAATGGCTGTCCACCTGCCTGGCCTCGGTGATGCCGGCGCACGTGGTCTATCCCAAGGTGGACGCGCGCCCGGCCGGCTTCTCGGCCAAGTGGCTGCAGGACATCCTGCGCGGCCGGCTCGGCTTCACCGGCGCCGTGTTCAGCGACGACCTGAGCATGGAAGGCGCGCGGCGCCTGGACGGCGAAGTGGTGGGCTACACCGACGCGGCCGTGGCGGCACTGACGGCCGGCTGCGATCTGGTGCTGCTGTGCAACCAGTCCCTCAACGGCGGCGCCGCGGTGGACGAGTTGCTGGACGGCCTGCAAGCCGCCCTGGAGCGTGGCCAATGGCAAGGCGAGCCCGACAGCGAAGCCCGCCGCGTGGCCCTGCTGCCGCAGGGCGCGCCTTTCCCCTGGGACGAGCTGATGCACCAGCCCACGTACCAGCGGGCGCTGGAGCGCCTGCCCTGAGCGAGGGAGCGCCGCGCTGCTGTCCGGGGAAAGCGATGCCGAACTTGTCATCGCGTCAGCTAAGGGACTTCGCTCACTGCTTCGTCATGCCCGCTTTCGCGGGCATGACGGGAGAGGGAGCGAAACGCCTTTGCCTCAGATCAGCGGCATCTCCCCGCTGTGCGGCGGGCCACTGAACAGCAGCTCTCCCGTGTCCGCCGAGATGAGGTGCAGCCGGATGAAGCTGTCGCGGCGGGCGGATTGGGCGAACCAGCGCGAGAGCAATTGCGCGAACAGGTGCAGGCCGCAGCCTGTGAAGTGCTCCTCCCGCACCGTCAGCCGCAGCGCCGTGCCGCGCAGCATGCGGGGGCCGAAGGCGTCGGCCATGCAGGCTTGGGCGGGCTGGCTGTCCAGCGCGGTGAGGCCCTCCAGCAGCTCCGCGGTGCGCGGGCTGCACGCGAGGTCCAGCAGCCGCAGCGCGTCCTTGAGCGCCTCCAGCCCCGTCGCGTAGGGTGAGAGCGGCCGCGGCGTGAGCAGCGACAGCAGCCGCCACGCCATGCCCCCGCCCAGGGCCGCGCGGCGCACCGGCGTGGGTTCGCGCAGCAGCCGTATGGCGTCCCAGTGGCCGCCGCCCGCGCAAGCCAGCTCGCCGCGGGCCTGGCCGGCCACCAGACGCCCGGCATGCCCGCCGTTGCCGGCGTGCAGCGACAGCTTGAGCACCGCCGCGGGCAGGTCCACGGCGGCGCCGGCCTCGTCCACCACCTCCACCACCAGCCCGGCCGGGTTGGCGGGCGTGGCCGGCTCGCGCCGTACCACCCAGTACAGCCCGCCTTCCGGCGTGGGCCAGGCACTGGGCAGCCGCCGCGCCTCCTGCGTCCAGGCCGGCTCCAGGCCGTGCCCCAGCGAGCACCAGGGCTCCAGCGGCCAGCCCTCGCCGTCGCTCCCGGCGGCGGACGACGCGGCGGTGCCATCGGCAGCAGCGGCACCCTCCCGCGTCGCGGCGCTGCGCGCCTGCAGCCGCACGCCGGTGACGGCCAGCACCTCCAGCGCGGGCGGCTGCGCCGCGGGGCTCAAGGCGAAGCGGCTGGGGTGGCCGGGCAGGGGATGCGCCTCGGCGGCGGCCTCAAAGGCGTTGACCACCGGTACGCAGTTGGTCAGGAAGTCGGCCGCCGACACCTCGCGCAGCCGCCGCAGCGCCTCGCCGCCCTCGTGCAGCCCCGTGAGCGCGAAGTGCAGCCACAGCGTGCGCTGCTCGCTGCGCCAGGCCGCCACGGGCAGCGGGAAGTCCAGGAAGTTGAACTTCTCCGGGAAGCAGAACCACTCGGCCAGCAGCCGCTGCGCGGCGGGCCAGCCGGGCCTGGCGCCCAGGAGGGATTCGGCATCGGCCAAGCCCACGGCCAGGGGCTGCGCGCAGGCGTCGAGTTGCCAGGGGCCATGCGGCTGCACCTGCACCAGCGTGGCGGACACGCGGCGCGTGAGCGCCTCGCGCAGCACGGCCGCGCGCCGCGGCTCGCCCCCCAGGTGCAGCCGCAGCGTGGACACGCCCAGCGTCCCCCAGCACCCCGTCGCCGACGTCAGCTCCAACTGCAGCGACAGCAGCGCCGAGGCGTGCCGCGGCACGGGCGAGCCCGGCGGCATGTTGGGCGTGGTGGTGAAGGCGGCCGACGCCACGCGCACGGGCAGCACTTGCGCCTCGGCCGTGGTGGTGAAGCGGCACACGCCGCCCGGCCCGGCCGACAGGCTGTGCAGCGCCGTGCCGGCGGGCAGCCGCTGGGCGATGGAGGTTTCGCGTCCGGCCACGTCGTTGTCCAGCCGCGCGATGGCGCAGCCGGGCAGGGGCCGCAGCCACTGCGGCGCCAGCCGCTCCAGCAGCGGGTGGGTGATTTCCGGCACGTCGTCGTCCAGCCGGGCATGCACGCGCGCAGCCAGCAGCGCGAAGGACTGCAGCAGGTGTTGCACCTGCGGGTCCTGCAGCAGCTCGCCGCTGGCCGACAGCCGCCCGGCGATGTGCGGATGGCGCTGCGCGAATTCCTCGGCCTGCTGCTGCAGCAGCGCCAACTCGCGTTCGTAATGCGGCAGCAATTCATGCATGGCGGTTTCCCCCAGGCCTGTGAAAGCGCCCACTGTGAAAGACCCTCGGCCCAGTAAACCCTTTGCGCGGTATTCCCGGCGCAATTTGTTTTCCGGTTCCGTGGGCCGCGGAAGCGGCGGTGGAGGCATGGAATTTCACCCCCGTCGCCGCCCCCTCCAATGAGGGGTATCACCCATGGCGCGCCCCGTGCGCCGCCCGTAACTTGGCCCCTGTACGGCGCCTGGACGCCTGCGGCAGATCAGCCGTCGATGATGAGCGGCGTATTTTCGGCCGGCAGGGCGGGCAGTTTCAAAAGCAGTATGCGGTGCCGGAGCACATATCCAAGATCAATTGATTCCCCGGGGGGAAGCATGGCCGCATACCGTCGTGCGCGCGAGTTTCAGCGCGATTTCCTGAATTCCAGTCCGGTATTGATATTTTCCGGTGCCGATATTCCAGGCGGCGGCCTGACGCCCGCGCCGCGCTGAGCCCGACATGGCCAGCCTGCTCAACCTGCCGCGCGACGAGACGCGGCTGCTGCGCCTGCAGGCGCCGTCGCTGCCCGCCGCTGCGCGTTGGGTGCCCGTGCGCGCCACGCTGCGCGAGGCGGTGAACCAGGGTTTCAGTGCCGAGCTGGACGTGCTGGCGCTGCCCGCGCCCAACGGTCCCGCGAGCCTGCTTGGGCAGCCGCTCACCCTGGCGTTGAAGCTGGCCGATGGGAGCCGGCGCACGTGGAACGGCATCGTCCGCACGGCGGCGTGCGCGGGCGCCGTGGGTCGCCTCATGCGCTGGCGCCTGGGGCTGGGCAGCTGGGTGGATGCGCTGGCGCTGCGGCAGGACAGCCGCGTCTACGTGCAGCGCGACGTGCTGGCCATCGTCGCCGACGTGTTCGGCGCCTGTCCCGGCGCGCGCTGGCGCGTGGTGGGCGTGCCGCCCCTGGCTGCCCGCGCCCACTGCACGCAGTACCGCGAGAGCGACTTCCATTTCGTCACCCGGCTGCTGGCGTCCGAGGGACTGCACTGGCGCATCGCGCAGGTGGCGGACGGGCAGGGCGCCACCGCGCATGAGCTGCTGATGGCGGGCGCCGCCGGCTTGGGGACGGACTTGGGCGCGTTGCCCTGGGCCGCCCAACACCCCACCGCCTTTCGGCCCGGCCTGGAAGACCCGGTGACGGATTTCGCCTTCACGCGCCGAGCCGCGGCCAACGCCGTGGCGCTGGGCCGCTGGGACGCGGCGCAGCTCGCGGGCGTGGCTGCCGCGCGGCGGTCTGCCCCGGCCGTCGGCGCGCTGCCCACGCTGTGGCGCTGGGATGGCGATTCACACGCCGCGCCCTGGGCCGACGCGGACGGTGCCGACCGCGCCGCCGCGCAGGCCCTGGAGGCGCTGGCGCTCCAGAGCGAGCGGTTCATTGGGCTTTCCGGCGTGCGCCGCCTGGAGCCTGGGTGCCGCTTCACGCTGCTGGACGAATCCCTGCCCGCTGCCCTGGGCCGCGCCCAAGCCGACGGCTTCACGGTGCTGGCCGTGGAACACCGCGCCGCTAACAACCTGGGCCTTGAGCTGGCGCGGGCGCTGCATGAACCGGTAGTGGAGGGCGGCTACCGCAACCGTTTTGAAGCCGTGGCCGCCGGCACGGCGCTGGTGCCGCCGGCCGTGGGCCGCCGCGCGGCGCCCGCGGCGCTGGCCGCGCGCGTGGTGGGCCGGCACGGCGGGAGCGGCGCGCTGCTGAGCGACCGCGACCACCGGGTGAAGGCGCAGTTCCACTTCCAGCGCGGCAGCGCGCCCAACGCGGGCGGGCTGCCGCACGGGACGGCCGGCGCCTTGGACGGTGCATCGGTGGACTCACCGCCCCAGGGCGCGCCTTGCCATGCCCCGGGCGACGAGCGCTGCGGTGCCTGGCTGCGCGTGCTCGGCCCCGCGGCGGGGGCCGGGTGGGGTTCGGTGGCCGTGCCGCGCGTGGGCGCGGAGGTCGGCGTGGTGTTCGAAAGCGGCGACCTGGACCGCCCGCTGGTGGCCGGCGGGCTGTATCACGGCGCCGACGCGCCACCCTTTGCCGCAGGGCAACACAGCGGCGCGAACCACGGCGGGGCGCTGTCCGGCGTGCACACGCGGGCGGTGGCGGGTGAGGGCTTCAACCAGTGGGTGCTGGACGACAGCCGCGGCCAGTTGCGCATGCGGCTGCACGCGAGCGCGGCGCGCAGCGAGTGGGGGCTTGGGCACCTGATCCAGCAAGGCGCCTCCAGTGCGTGGCGCGGTGCTTGGCGCGGCAGCGGCTTCGAGGGCATCACACGAGGCTGGGGCAGCGTGCGCGCCGGCGCCGGCCTGCTGCTGAGCACGCAGGCACGGCCGGGCCGCTATGGCAGTGCCCAGGGCACGCAGATGGACGCGGCCGAGGGCCTGTCCCAACTCCGTGCCGCGCTGGAGCTGGCGCAGCGCCTGGGTGCGGCCGCGCGCGCCGTGCGAGCGCCGGGGCTGGAGACGGCGGCGGACGGCCAGGCACCGCTGTCCCGCCTCCTGGACGCGCTGGACCCGACGCGCTTTGGGCGTCACCCGGCACGCGTCAACGGCCAGCCGGCGCTGCAGCCCGGGGGCGACGGACGCAGCCCAGGCACGCAACCCGTGCCGGCCTTGAATGAGCCGCTGGCGCTGCTGGACAGTGCCGGCGCCGTGCTGCTGGCCGGCAGCACCTCCGTGCACGCTCATGCCGGCGAAGCCTTCACTTGGCTGGCGCAAGGGGACGCGCAATTCAGCGCCGCGGGCAGCGTCTGCACGGCCTGTGGCGGCATGGCCGGCGTGTACGCGCACCAGGGCGGCGTGACGGCGCGCGCCGCGCACGGCCCGCTGACGCTGCGCGCCCACGCGGACGCCTTGCGGCTGCTGGCCGACGGCCCTGTGACGGTGGTGAGCACGGGCGACGAGATCCGCAGCTGCGCCCAACGCCGCGTGCGTCTGGTGGGCGGCGATTCGGCCTTGACGCTGGACGGGGCCGACATCGAGCTCGCCACACCGGGGACGGTGACGGTGCGGGGGGCGGTGCATGAGTTTTTGGGGGCAGCTTCTTCACCCGCGCTCCTGCCATGCCTTCCACCTGCTTGTGCTTGGGATGCAGGGGGATATGACGAGCAGTTTCGGCTGGTTGACGAAAACGACCGACCAATTGCAGGACAGCGATATCGCCTTGTTGGCTCCAATGGTCAAACCTGGGAAGGGCTCACCGACGAGCAAGGAATGACCAAGCGGATCTACACGGTTGAATCGGTTGAGTTGTTTATGGAGATATTGAGTGGCCAATAAATCGAGAGGCTTCATATGTCTGCATCTGAGAGTAAATCGGCAAGCAAGAGTAAGCTGGCGTCATCTAAAAAGAGCGCTGGAAAAACCAATGACAAGAAAGGCTCGTTGGTGAAGGTGGTGGTTCTTGAAGATGTTGGCAAATGGATTTCGCCGCAAGCAGGTGAGAAGTTCTTTCTCAGTGTGGCGCCAGCTTTGCCTGAAGTAATATTTCAAATTGATTGTGATGCTGCTGGCCCCTTTGTTTGGGAATGGAGCATGCAGTGGGGTGCCAAGGTCAGTGGTTTGCGTGAAAAACTTCCTAGAGGTGTTTTGTTGAAAACATTTAAGTTATCCGGCAAAACAACTACAGACAAGCCGAAATGGAGGCTTGATTTGAATGGCGATGTATTGGGTGGAGTTCTGACTGTTCAGATTGTTGTGGATGGAAATCAATACAAGCGCAGTGTGCATATATGTGGCAAAAATCCAGAGAAAAGTGAGATATTGGCATATCTATCATCTTTTTCTGATTCTAGTGGCTACGAAAAAATAATTGAACAAGAAACAAAAGCTAAGCATTTTCTTGATATTGATGGAGAGCCTGTGGTTGCTTTTGACAACGGTTATGGCTTGGCGCAGCTTACAAATCCGGCTCCGAGTTACCATCAGGTGTGGAATTGGAAGGAAAACATAAAGGCGGGTATCAGTTTATATGCTGCATGCCGGCAGAGAGCAAAGAAAATGCTTGATGCGCACCTGCCTTATTCTGAAGAGATGCTGATAAATGAAACCTATGCCAGGTGGAATGGTGGTGGTTATTACGGTTGGGATGTGAAAGCAAATAAATGGGTGCTGCGTGTGAATATCTTGTGTGATTCCTCTACTGGCAATATTGGCTGGAATATGGTTGATCCAGAAAATTCTGGGAAAACAGAGGCTGATTTGCGTGATCGCGACAAGGATGTTTACAGGCTGGGAAAAAAGGGGCAGGACGATGAGCATCGCTGGCAGTACTCTGGGATCTGCTATGCAGATCATTTGCGCAATGCTGATGAGTAAGAAGATATTGATAGGCGTGGTTGCCTTGTCGATGTTTGAGTCAGCCTGCCTGGCGCAGGGAATATTTTGGAAAAAAGGAGAATTCCACATTGACGGTGTCGTTGTTGAAAGTAAAAGATTGGATCGGAAGCTTGGAGAAGCGGTTAAGGGGGGGGATGTGACGATATTGAATGGGGCGGTGCATTCGCCGGAGTTATATGTGGCCTATGTAAGCAAGCCCAGTCATTCGTTGCCCTTGAGTCGTTGCGGTGCCGGCACGGAGGATGTATTGATGCTGATTCGATATCAGAATGCCAGGTTGGCGTTGCTTGATAAATTGGAGATCAATAGTTGTGAGAAGGGTGTGCTGTTGACGAATCAGGCCATGGAAGTGCCGGTGGAGCCGCTGTCATTTATTGAAATGCATGACGATTGGATTGAATTCTGGAGTACTCCGCCATTGACCAATCCTGGCGTAGATGCTCCGATGCAGCATCGGTACAAGATTGTGAAAGGTCGATTTGTGCGGCGACCATAAGCGATATTGATGTGGTCGCGGGTGGAGATTTGCCGGCATGAAAAAAGCGCCGACATTCCAAATGAGGAAAGGTCGGCATATTGGATGAAATTGGGCCGGGATTCCAGGGCCGGATATTGTTTCCAGCGCCGGCCCGGCTGATGGACGTTGGTGGAAAAAAGTAATGGGCCCTTTCCCAATTCGCGCCGATTCAGGCGGCGCGGTTTTGGGCGGACAGCGCCGAAGCGTCCGGCGCGAGGATGGCCGCCATGCGGTATTCGTCACCGGTGAGAGACAGTGCCGCGGCCGGCGTGCCGCTCACCGCGCATCGCCCCCAGGCTGCGGCCAGCGCCAGCAGCGGCGCCACGGCGCCGGTGTGGCCGCAGCAGGTGCCGGCCAGGTGGAGGTCGTCCATGGGGTCCAGGTGCGGCAGCGCGGATTGCGCCAGGGCGTACAGCGCCGTGGCGGCGTCGCCATGCTGGTCCGCGTCGGTGCTCAGGCAGGCCAGGGCGGCGGCGTCCATGCCGCAGGCGCGCAGGGCGCCGTCCAGCAGCACCTGCAGTGGCGCCGCGGCGTCCAGGGGGCGGCGGGCGTGATCCGCCGGAGGGCAGGGTTGGAAGCGCAAGGCGCGCAGATGCACGGGGGCGAGAGCGCTGGTGGCGTCGTCGGACGGCGGGGCTGGGGCGTCGTCCGCGCGGGTGGATAGCAGCAGCGCGGCGGCGGCTTCGCCCGGCATCAGGCCGCGCGGGCGGAGGGGCAGGGCGTACAGGCGGCCTTCGCGCTCCAGTCGCTGCAGGGCCTCGTCGTCCAGGTCGCTGTGGCAGGCCAGCAGCAGCAGGCGGGCGTCGCGGCCGGCGCGGCGCAGCGCCGTGAGGCGGGTTTGCGCCTGTTCCAGCAGTGCGCCACCGCCGCGCAACGGCCGCAGGTCGGCGGCCCCCGCCAAGCCGGCCGGGGCGAGCGTGGACAGGCGCTGCGCCAGCCAGGTTTGGGCCGCCTGCGCCTGGGCCTCGCTCCACTCGGCGGGCCAGTGGGCCAGCACGTGCAGCGTGGGCGCTGGGCCGGTCATGTCCGACGGCGAGGCGTCGGCCAGCGCCTGGGCCGCCTGGTCCAGCAGCGGCGAGAGGGCAGCCAAGGCGCGCAGCGCGGCGGGGGACGGCGGTGGCGCGTCCTGGGCGGGCCAGTCGGCCTGCACGGCGGCGAGGTCCAGCGCCGCGATGCGGGCGGTGAGCATGGGCAGGCCGTCCTGGTCGCGCAGCAGCGGGTCCGGCCGCGGGCGGGGCTGGCCTTCGGCCAGGGCGGCCAGCAATGTGGAGACGTCGGCGCCGGCAGGGGTGTGGACCCAGGCGGCAAGCAGCGGCAGGGCTGCATCGGCGCCGGTGCCGGCGGACGGGACGGCGTCGGCGGTGTCAGCGGCGGCCTTGCCATCTGCCGAGGGGGCCGGGGGCGTGGCGGTTTTGTCCAGGGGCCATTTGCGCAGGACGAGCACGCCGGCAAACAGCAGCAGCGGGAGAACGAGGAGGTACTGCAGCACGTCGTCCAGGCCGACCACGCGGCGCTGCGCGTACCAGGTGCCCAGGACGACGGCCCAAGTCGCCAGGCCGAGGGCGGCCAGCAGGAGGAGGTGTTTCAGCAGGGAGCGCATGAGGCGGGCAGGCGGCGCGGTGGCGGGGGCCGTCAGTCCAGCGTGGTGCTCTGCGAGGCGATCAGCGTGGCGCCGCAGGCGGTGCGGTCGCCGTGGCGGGCGGCGGGGCGGCCGTCGAGCAGGCAGCTTGCGTCGCCGGAGACGATGGGGCTCACGCCGCCGTGGTGCCTGCACGGGCAGGTGGCCTGGTCGCCCACGCGTGCGATCGGCTTGCCGTGGCTGTCGGTGCTGGGCGAGCCGGAGATGACGGTGCCGCCGTGGGAGGTCTTGTCGCCCAGGACGATGAAAGGCTTGGCCATCGGGGTGCTCCTCTCGGGAGTGGGGATGGGCTCAAGAGTGATTCAAATTGTTTCCGAAGGCTATGAGGGGTGGGCCGGAGGGAGGGGTGACCTGGAGGTAAGGCCGGCGGGCGGGGATGACGCAACAGGGGGCGGAGCGCCTTGGCTGCCGGGATGCGAACACCTGCCCCCAACGAAAAGAGCGCCTCGCGGCGCTCTTTCCTTGTGGGCTTGAAAGCCCTTTTGACGCTTCACCCGGCCCAAGCGGCCGGGCGGCGCGTCACTGCGCTTCCAGCTCGAAGGGCAGTTTCACCTGCGTGAGGTCCTTGCGCGTTTCCACGAGCACCAGCGGGCCTTCGTCCAGCAGCACCACGGGCTTGATTTCGCGCGGCACGTGCACGGGCTTGGGTTCGGCGGCCATGGCCTCCTGCACCGCGCGCACCTTGTCGGCGTCGGAGTGCACCCACTGCAGGCCGGCGGATTCGGCCAGGGACTGCAGGTCACCCAACGGCAGCTCGAAGGCGGGCACGGCCGGCACGGTTTCCACCACGGCGTCGGCCAGCGGGGCCAGCACTTCGGCGGCGGACGCCAGCGGCACGCCGTCCACGTGCGGCTCGGCGGACGCGGCCTCGGCTTCCTGCTGCGCGGCGGCCACGGCGGCTTCGCCCAAGTCGGCGCGGGCGGACACGCCACCCTCGGCCACGGCGGCGGCTTCCAGCGCCTCCACGGCCGGCTCGCGCTCGCGGCGCGGGCTGCGGCGGCGGCGGCGCGGCTCAGCGGCATCGCCG
The DNA here is from genome assembly GCF_001571085.1 of Azohydromonas lata NBRC 102462. Taxonomy (GTDB): domain Bacteria; phylum Pseudomonadota; class Gammaproteobacteria; order Burkholderiales; family Burkholderiaceae_C; genus Azohydromonas; species Azohydromonas lata. The sequence continues at coordinate 9,943 of NZ_BCTC01000040.1, read as the reverse complement.
GCTTCCTCGGCCACGGCTTCCGGCGTTTCCGCAGCGGCGACCGTCTCCGAAGCGGCTTCAGCCGTGGCTTGCGGCGCAGCTTCCGACTCGGCAGCTTCCGGGGCAGCGGCTTGCGGCGCGGGCTCGGCCACGGGGGCGGCGGCCACGGCCGTGTCGCCCATCACCTCGGCGCCTTGGGCGGCGGCGATTTCGACGGCAGCCTCGGCGGGCGTGACCGTCTCGGGGCCGGCTTCGCCATCGGCGCGCAGCTCGTCACGGTCGCGGCCACCGCGGCGGCGGCGACGGCGGCGGGCCTGCTCGGCCTGCGCGTCGTAGTCCAGCTCCTCGGCCGGCGGCGCGAACTCGGCGGCACCCGCCTCGGCCGAGCTCAGCTCGGCCGCGACGGCCAGCGGGTCCTCGGCCAGGGGCGCCGGACGCACGGGCTCAGGGCGCGGGGGGCGGCGGCCTTCGCCACGGTCCGCACGGTCGCCACGCTCGGCGCGGTCGCCACGGTCTTCGCGTTGCTCGGTGCGCTCGGCACGTTCCGGCCGCTCGGCACGCTCCACGCGCTCGCCACGGTCAGCGCGCTCGGCACGGTCACCGCGTTCCGCACGCTCGACGCGCTCAGGACGCTCGGCGCGTTCCGGGCGCTCGGCACGCTCCACGCGCTCGCCACGCTCGGCGCGGTCACCACGCTCTGCACGGTCGGCACGGTCAGCGCGCTCGGCACGGTCGCCGCGCTGCGGGCGCTCGCTGCGCTCGTCGTAGCCGTTGGCGTCGAAGGCTTCCTGGCGGCGGCTGCTGCGCTCGGGGCGCTCGGCGCGTTCCGGACGCTCGGCGCGCTCGCTGCGCTCGCCACGGTCAGCACGCTCGGTGCGCTCGCCGCCGCGGGCTTCGCGCACGTCGCTGCCGTTGCGGCGCTCGTCGCCGCGGCCACCACGGCCAGCGTCACGGCCACCGTCGCGGCGGCCGCCGCTGCGTTCACCGCGCTCGCCGCCGCGTTCGCCACGCTCACCGCGTTCGCGGCGGCGGCTGTCGCGGGCTTCGCCGGGGAAGGGGTAGCCGTCCTGGGCGGTGGCCACGGCCGGCGCGGCGGCCGGGGCGGCCACGGCGGCGGGCTGGCCGTTGTCCACGCCGAACAGGCGCTTGACCCAGCTGAAGAAGCCGCCACCGATCGGGGCCGGCGCCGGGGCCGCCACGGGCTCAGGCGCGGGCGCCGCCACCGGGGCGGGCGTCGGGGCCGGCTTGGGCGGGGCGATGGGCGCGGAGGTGTCGGGCAGGATGCCCTTGATCACCGGCTCCTGCTTGGGCTTGGTCTTCTCGCGGCGCGTGATCCCGACCTCGTCGTCAAGCTCCTCGATCATGGTGTAGCTGGCCTGCAGGTTCTCCAGCCGCGGGTCGTCGTGGCGCAGCCGCTCCAGCTTGTAGTTGGGCGTCTCCAGGTGCTTGTTGGGCACCAGCAGCACGGTCACGCGCTGCTTGAGCTCGATCTTGGTGATCTCGGTGCGCTTCTCGTTGAGCAGGAAGCTCGTCACCTCCACCGGCACCTGCACGTGCACGGCGGCGGTGTTGTCCTTCATGGACTCTTCCTGAACCATGCGCAGGATCTGCAGCGCCGACGATTCGGTGTCGCGGATGTGGCCGGTGCCGTTGCAGCGCGGGCAGGTGATGTGGCTGCCTTCGGAGAGGGCCGGGCGCAGGCGCTGGCGCGAGAGCTCCAGCAGGCCGAACTTGGAGATGGAGCTGAACTGCACGCGGGCGCGGTCCTGGCGCAGCGCGTCGCGCAGGCGCTGTTCGACCTCGCGGCGGTTCTTGGACTCCTCCATGTCGATGAAGTCCACCACGATCAGGCCGCCCAGGTCGCGCAGCCGCATCTGGCGCGCGATCTCGTCGGCGGCTTCGAGGTTGGTGCGGCTGGCGGTCTCCTCGATGTCGCCGCCGCGCGTGGCGCGGGCGGAGTTGACGTCGATGGACACCAGCGCCTCGGTGTGGTCGATGACGATGGCGCCGCCGGAGGGCAGGTTCACCGTGCGGGCGAAGGCCGTCTCGATCTGGTGCTCGATCTGGAAGCGGCTGAACAGCGGCGCATCGTCACGGTAGCGCTTCACACGCGGTGCCAGCTCGGGCATCACGTGGTTCATGAACTGCTGGGCCTGCTCGAAGATGTCGTCGGTGTCGATCAGGATCTCGCCGACGTCCACGGTGAAGTAGTCGCGGATGGCGCGGATGACCAGCGAGCTTTCCTGGTAGATCAGGAAGGCGCCCTTGCTCGACTGCGCGGCGCCGTCCACGGCGCTCCACAGCTTGAGCATGTAGTTGAGGTCCCACTGCAGCTCGCCCGCGGAGCGGCCGATGCCGGCGGTGCGGGCGATCAGGCTCATACCCTTGGGGTATTCGAGCTGGTCCATCGCCTCCTTGAGCTCTTCGCGGTCCTCGCCCTCGATGCGCCGGCTCACGCCGCCGCCGCGCGGGTTGTTGGGCATGAGCACCAGGTAGCGCCCGGCCAGGCTGATGAAGGTGGTCAGCGCCGCGCCCTTGTTGCCGCGCTCCTCCTTTTCCACCTGGACCAGCAGCTCCTGGCCCTCGCGGATGACGTCGCTGATCCTCGCGTTCTTGACCTCGGCGCCTTCCCTGAAGTACTGGCGCGAGATTTCCTTGAAAGGCAGGAAGCCGTGGCGGTCCTCGCCGTAGTCGACGAAACAGGCTTCCAGCGAAGGTTCGACGCGGGTGACGACGGCCTTGTAGATGTTGCCCTTGCGCTGCTCGCGTCCTTCGATTTCGGTTTCGAAGTCAAGCAGCTTTTGGCCGTCGACAATCGCCAGCCGCCGCTCTTCGGGCTGCGTGGCATTGATCAGCATGCGCTTCATGTGCACTCCTGCGGCCGTTCTGGGCGGCCGCTTCTCTCAGCTGCCGCCCGTGTCTCCCACAGGCGGCTGTCCGATGCACGAGAGTCGTGGAAGAAGCGTCGGTCAGGAATCGCCCGGGGCTGCCGTGAGGCCTTCGCCTGGCACGGCAGCGGGGCTGCACGCGGCACAGAGAAAACAGGCTCCGAAGTCGCTCCTCCGAGGCCCGTCGCCGCAGGCGACAGGCACGCCGACGGCGACCGCGCCGGAGAACCGGGGTCGCTGGGTGGGCAGTTTTTGGGAAGACGGCGACGACATGCGCACGGTCACTGGACGCTGTGGGGCGAGCTGGCCGTTTCGACCTTCTCGGCCCCGAAAACCTTGTTCGTTCCCTGCAACAGGGGGGCTTCTTCTACGGTGTCTCTTCCGCTGCGCCGGGCCGGCTGCCGGGTCACTTGGGGACCGGGCTCGCCGCCGGGGCGACCGCGTTGCATCACCGGGTTTTGCGCTTGCGCGCTGCCGGTGCATGTTGCAGTGCCGGTAAACTCTGAAAAATCAAGCACTTACAACACACATGGGCCGACGCATTATAGGCGGCAATTCCGCCGCGGCGAAGCCGTCTGTCAAGACCTCATCCGTCGCGCCCGCACCATCCGTGCAGCGCCTCACGGTGGACGAGGGTTCGCAGGGCCAGCGCCTGGACAATTTCTTGCTTCGCGTGCTCAAGGGCGTGCCTAAAACGCACGTCTACCGGGTCATCCGCTCAGGGGAAGTTCGCATCAACAAGGGCCGCGCCAGCGCCGACACGCGACTGGAAATCGGCGACGAGGTCCGCGTGCCGCCCGTGCGGCTGCCCGCGCCCACCGAGGCGCCGCCGGTGCCGGCCCGCGAATTCCCCTTGCTGTTCGAGGACGAGCACCTGCTCGTCATCGACAAGCCCGCCGGCGTGGCGGTGCACGGCGGGTCGGGCGTGAGCTTCGGCGTCATCGAGCAACTGCGCCAGGCGCGGCCGCAAGCGAAATTCCTGGAGCTGGTGCACCGGCTGGACAAGGAAACCTCGGGGCTGCTGCTCATCGCCAAGAAGAGAAGCGCGCTCACCTCGCTGCAGGACCAGTTCCGCGCCCGCGACACCGGCAAGACCTACGCGGCGCTGGTGACGGGGCCCTGGCCGGAGAACCGCAAGGTCATCGACGTGGCGCTCCATAAATACCTGGACGCCGGCGGCGAGCGCCGCGTGCGCGCCGTGGCGGCCGACCACGCCGACGGCCGCCGCTCCATCTCGCTGGTGCGCATCGCCCAGCGCTACGACGGTTTTACTTTGCTGGACGTGACCATCAAGACCGGGCGCACGCACCAGATCCGCGTGCACCTGGCCAACGAGGGCTGTCCGATTGCCGGGGACGACAAGTACGGCGACTTCGCCCTCAACCGCGCCCTGGCGCGGGGCGAGCGGGTGGCGGGCGTGCGCTTCGAGCGCATGTTCCTGCACGCGCGGCGCCTGGCCTTCGACCACCCGGCCAGCGGCGAGCGCATCGAGCTGCAGGCGCCGCTGCCCGCGGAGTGCGCGCAACTGCTGGAGCATCTGAAACCGCTGGCCGGCCGCGCGGGGACGGCTGCACCGGCCCCGGTGGCCTGATCCCTGCTTGAAGGCAACGCCATGAACCTGCCACGACGCTTTGATCTGATCGTCTTCGACTGGGACGGCACGCTGTTCGACTCCACGGCGCTCATCGTCCGCTGCATCCAGGATGCGTGCGCCGATTTGGGCGTGACCGTGCCCAGCAACGAGGCCGCCACCTACGTCATCGGACTGGGGCTGCAGGACGCGCTGCGCCACGCCGTCCCCGGGCTGCACGCCTCGCGCTACCCGGAGCTGGCGCAGCGCTATCGCCAGCATTACTTCGCCCGCCAGCATGAGCTGAGCCTCTTCGAAGGCTCGCTGGAGATGCTGCAAGCCTTGAAATCCCGCCACCACTGGCTGGCCGTGGCCACCGGCAAGGCCCGGCGGGGGCTGGACGAGGCGCTGGCGCATTCGCAGCTCGCGGGCCTGTTCGACGGCACCCGCACCGCGGACGAGACGGCCTCCAAGCCCGACCCGCGCATGCTGCTGGAGCTGATGCGCGAGTTCGGCGCGGAGCCGCAGCGCACGCTCATGATCGGCGACACCACCCACGACCTGCAGTTGGCCCTGAACGCCGGCACGCCCAGCCTGGCCGTGAGCTACGGCGCGCACGAGCCCGAGGCTTTCGAGGCCTACGGCCCGCTGGCGGTGCTGCATTCCACGGCCGAGCTCAGCGACTGGCTGCTGGGCCATGCCTGAGGCGCCGCCGCCCCGGCCCGCGCCGCCGTCATCGCCGCCCGCCGAGCCGCGGCGCCTGTGCGCCGGCGCCGACCTGGCGGAGAAGGGCAAGGCGCTGGTGTTCGACGTGTTGCTGTGGGGCCAGGCGGCCACGGCCTTCGCGCTGCGCTTCGACGGCGCGGTGGTGGCCTACGTCAACCGCTGCGCCCACGTGCCGGTGGAGATGGACTGGCAGCCCGGCGAGTTCCTGGACGCGCAGCGGCAGTGGATCCTCTGCTCCATACACGGCGCGGCCTACGAGCCGGCCACGGGGCGCTGCGCCTGGGGACCGTGCGGACGGGGCCGTCTCAAGCCCTTGCATGTGGAGGAAAAGGGTGGCGAGGTGTATTGGTATCCTTGCGCCGACATTCGACCGGTGGACCGCGCCGGCTGATCTCCGGCCGGCACCGCTGGCAAAACCACTCCGCTGAAAGCTCCCCGCCATGAACGACGAAGCCCGGCCCGGCGATGCGCCGGAGGCCATGCCCACGCCCAAACGTGACGCCGCCGCGGCGCCGCGCGCCAGTTACGAAGCCGTGATGGAGCAGGTGGCGCGGGAGTTCGTCCGCGAGCGCCGCAGCGACAGGCGCTGGCGCATCTTCTTCCGCCTGGCCTGGCTGGGCCTGTTCCTGGCCGTGGCTTGGGCGCTGCTGGTGCAGCGTACCCACGTCGCCGCGCCCACCGGCCCGCACACCGCGCTGATAGAAGTGCGCGGCGAGATCGCCGCCGACACCGAGGCCAACGCCGAGGACATCGTCGCCGCGCTGCGCACGGCCTTCGAAGACCGCGGCGCGCAGGCCGTGGTGCTGCGCATCAACAGCCCCGGCGGCTCGCCGGTGCAAGCGGGGATCATCAACGACGAGATCCGCCGCCTGAAGGCGCTGCACAAGAAGCCGGTCTACGCCGTGGTGGAAGAGATGTGCGCCTCCGGCGCCTACTACATCGCCGTGGCCGCGGACGAGATCTACGTGGACAAGGCCAGCCTGGTCGGGTCGATCGGCGTGCTGATGGACGGCTTCGGCTTCAACGGGCTGATGGACAAGCTGGGCATCGAGCGCCGGCTGCTCACCGCCGGTGAGAACAAGGGCATGCTGGACCCGTTCTCGCCGCAGAACCCGCAGCAGCGCGCCTTTGCGCAGGCCATGATCGACCAGATCCACCAGCAGTTCATCGCGGTGGTCAAGGAAGGCCGCGGCAAGCGCCTGAAGGAAACGCCGCAGACCTTCTCCGGCCTCTTCTGGAACGGCGAGGACGCCGTGGCCCAGGGCCTGGCCGACAGCTTCGGCAACCTGGACATGGTGGCACGCGAGGTGGTCAAGGCCGAGGAAGTGATCGACTACACGCCCAAGGAAAACGTGGCCGAGCGCCTGGCCAAGCGCTTCGGCGCAGCGGTGGGCGCCGGCGCGGTGCACGCGCTGCAGTCGTCGGTGCACCTGCGCTGACGGCGCCGCGATACCGGCTCCCCAAAAGGAAATGCCCGCGTCAGCGGGCATTTCCTTTTTCAGCGCTTGGCTTTCAGCCCTTCAGCGCCTCACTCAGCCGCCGCGAATTGCCCGGGTCGCGGAATACCAGCGGCTGCGCCCGCACCGGCGCCGCCACGCCGTCTTCCACGCGCTGCACCGCCTCCTGCACCAGGTGGTGGTGGGGGCTCTTGGGGCACACGGGGTCGGCGGCGGCGGCGTCCTGGGCCAGCAGGTAGGCCTGGCAGCGACAGCCGCCCAAGTCCTGCTCCTTGTGCTCGCAGCTCGCGCAGGGCTCCTTCATCCAGCCCGTGCCGCGGTAGCGGTTGAAGCCGTCGGAGTCGAACCAGGCCGAGCGCAGCGAGCTGTCGCGCACGTTGGGGAAGGTCAGGCCGGGCAGCATCTTGGCCGTGTGGCAGGGCAGCACGTCGCCGTCGGGCGTGACGGTGATGAACATGCTCCCCCACCCGTTGACGCACTTCTTGGCCTTGCCCTCGTGGTAGTCGGGCGACACGAAGAACAGCTTCATCCTGTCGCCCAGCTTCACGCGCCAGGCGTCGGTCACGGCCTCGGCGCGCTTGAGCTGCTCGCGCGTGGGCAAGAGCTGCTCGCGGTTGATGAAGGCCCAGGAGTAGTACTGCGAGTTGGCCAGCTCGACGTACTCGGCACCCAACTCGTCCGCCAGGGCGATGATGGGGTCGATGTGGTCGATGTTGAGCCGGTGCAGCACCACGTTCATGACCATGGGCCAGCCCTGTTCCTTGATCAGCGCGGCGACGCGGCGCTTCAAGTCGAAGGTCTTGGTGTGCGAGAGGAAGTCGTTGACTTCCTTGGTCGAGTCCTGGAACGAGAGCTGCACGTGGTCCAGCCCCGCGGCCTTGAGCGCTTGGGCGCGCTGCGGCGTCAGGCCCACGCCGGAGGTCAGCAGGTTGGTGTAGTAGCCCAGGCGGTGGGCCTCGGCGATGAGCTCTTCCAGGTCGTCGCGCAGCAGCGGCTCGCCGCCGGAGAAGCCGCACTGCACGGCGCCGAGCTCGCGGCCCTCGCGCAGCACGCGCACCCAATCGGCGGTGGAAAGCTCCTGCTCGTGCTGCGCGAAATCGACCGGGTTGTAGCAAAACACGCAGTGCAGCGGGCAGCGGTAGGTCACTTCCGCCAGCAGCCACAGCGGCGGCCCCGGGCGCGCGGCGGCCAGCGCCGCGCTGGTGGCGGGCAGGGGAGAGGCGTTCATCAGGCCGCCTCCCACTCCAGCCAGCGCTGCTTGCCGGCGATGTCCATGAAGGCGACCACGTCGCCCTGCAGCCCCTGCGTGTTGAAGGCCTGCTCCAACTCCGCGACGATCTGCTTCACGCTGCGCGTGCCGTCACAACGCTTCAGGATCTCGCCGCCGCTCTGGTTGAGCTTGACCATGCCTTCCGGGTAGAGCAGGACGAAGCACTGCTGCACCTCCTCCCACTGCAGCCGGAAGCCCCGGCTGATGCGCGGGCTGCTGTCGAGTTGCGGCGCCGCGTTCATGCGTTGACCCCGTAGCGCTGCGCCATGGCGTCGTTCATGGCCCACAGGATGTCCAGCTTGAACTGCAGGATCTCCAGCGCCCGCTCCTGCAGCGCGCGGGTGTTGAAGTGGTCCAGCGTGACGGCCAGGCCCTGCTCCACGTCGCGCCGCGCCTGGCTGACGCGGTTGCGGAAGTAGGTCAGGCCTTCCGGCTCTATCCAGGTGTAGTGCTCCGGCCAGGTGGCCAGGCGCTGCTTGTGGATCTCGGGGGCGAACAGCTCGGTCAGCGACGAGCACACCGCCTCCTGCCACGGCGCCTTGCGCGCGAAATTGATGTAGGCGTCCACCGCGAAGCGCAGCGCCGGGATGACGTGGCGCAGGTCCTCGATCTCCTCGCGCTTGAGGCCCACGGCCTCACCCAGGCGCAGCCAGGCCTCGATGCCGCCCGGGTCCTTGATGCCGCCGATCTCGAACCCGTCGTGGTCCAGGATGCGCTGCACCCAGCCGCGGCGCACGTCGCGGTGCGGGCAGTTGGCCATGACGTTGGCGTCCTTCACCGGAATCGCGATCTGGTAGTAGTAGCGGTTGGCCACCCAGGCGCGCACCTGCTCCGGCGTCGCCTTGCCCGTGTTGAGCATGACGTTGAACGGATGGTGGATGTGATAGCTGCGGCCACGCTCGCGCAGCTTGGTTTCGAACTCCTCGCGGCTCCAGGCGGGGCGGCCGTCGGCAGCGGGGGCGGTGTGGTAGAGGATGTCGGCGCGCATGGGAAGTCTCCGTTGTTGTCGTGTGTGTCGGGTACTGCTGCTTAAAGGTCCAGGGCCATGCCGTCCTCGCACACGGTGATACCGGCGCGGGTGAGCTCGGCGCGCTCGGCCGAGTCCTCGTCGAGGATGGGATTGGTGTTGTTGATGTGGATGAGGAAGCGCTGCGTGTTTGCCGGCAGCTTGTCCAGCCACTCCACCATGCCGCCGGCGCCGCTTTGCGCCAGGTGGCCGATGTCGTGGGCCGTCTTGCGGCTCAAGCCCATGCGCTGCATCTCGTCGTTGGTCCAGAAGGTGCCGTCCACCATCACGGCGTCGGCGGCCTGCATGGCGGCGAACACGGGGCCGTCGATCTCGCCCAGGCCCGGCGCGTAGAACAGGGTCTTGCCGCTGCGCGGGTCGGTGACGGACAGGCCGATGTTGTCGCCCGGCTCCGGCGCGTCGCGGTGCGGCGAGTAAGGCGCGGCCTTGCTGGACAGCGCAATGGCGCGGAACACCAGCGGCGCCAGGCCTGGAATTTCAAACGGCGTGCCGTCGGGCTGGAGGCAGCGGCGGTCCACCCCGCAGTAGTGCTCCAGCACGCGCAGGATGGGGTTGCCGGTGGTGAGGTCCTGGGCCACGGCGTCGGTGCACCACAGCGGCAGCTTGCCGTTGCGCTCGCGCAGCATGAACAGGCCCGTGGAGTGGTCGATCTGGCCGTCGATCAGCAGCACGGCGGCGATGGCCGTGTCGCGCAGCGCGCGGCCCGGCTGCAGCGCGGGCGTGGCCTTGATCTGCTGCAGCACGTCCGGCGAGGCGTTGAGCAGCAGCCCGTCGCCGCCGGCGTCCGGCTGGATGAAGATGGAAGACTGCGTGCGCGGCTTGGCCCGCACGGTGCCGGCGCGCACCCCGGCGCAGTTGCGGCAGTTGCAGTTCCACTGCGGAAAGCCGCCGCCGGCGGCGGAGCCCAGGATGGTGATGCGCATGGCGTCCCGTGTTCGTCTGTCTGGTGAGCCTGGCATCCGCGGCGGCAAGAAAAGCGCCTGGCGGATGTGGGCGGGGCGGCACGGCTTGCACCGTGCCGCCCCG
>NZ_BCTC01000039.1 GCF_001571085.1 Azohydromonas lata NBRC 102462 | reverse complement strand
GGTGGGGCGCATGAAGATGGACGAGGTCACCCGCGGCGTGCTGCCCTTCATGGCCGCGCAGTTCATCGTCATGTTCCTGATGGTGCTGTTTCCCTCGCTCGTCCTCGTCCCGGCGCGCTGGCTGGCGAGCTGATTTCCACGCTCCCAAGCTCCCTTGAAGTCATGAACGGAGTGATTCGCATGAACCGTCCCCTGTCCCTGGCCCATCTCACCGTGCTGGAGCTTCCGCCGCCGCAGGTGGTGGAAACCGCGGCCGCCGCCGGCTACACGCACGCCGGCATACGGTTGCTGCCTTCGGCGCCCGGTGGCCTGGCCTACCCGCTGATGGACGATCCCGCCCTCTTGCGCGAGACGCGCAGCCGCCTGCAAGACACGGGCATCCGCCTGTTCGACCTGGAAATCGTGCGCCTGGGTGCGGACTTCGACGTGCGGGCCTACCAGCGCTTTTGCGAGGTGGGGGCGGAGCTGGGCGCGCACACCATCCTGGTGGGCGGCGACGACCCCGAGCCGGCGCGCCTGGCCCAATCCTTCGCCGCGCTGTGCGAGCTGGCACGGCCCTTCGGTCTGCACCCGAGCATCGAGTTCATGCCCTGGACGGCGGTGCCCGACGTGGCCAGCGCGCTGCGCCTGGTGCAAGCCGCCGGTCGGCCGGCCAATGCGGGCATCCTGGTCGATGCGCTGCATTGGGCGCGCTCGGACAGCCCGCTGCCGCAAGTCGCGGCCTTGCCCCGCGAGCTGCTGCACTACGCGCAGGTGTGCGACGCGCCGGCGCAAGTGCCCACCACCGTGGAGGGCCTCATACACACCGCCCGCTGCGAGCGGCTGCTGCCCGGCGAGGGTGGCATCGACCTCCCGGCGCTGTTGTCCGTGCTGCCGCCGGAGCTGCCGCTGAGCGTGGAGATTCCGCACCACGTCCGCGCGCCGCAGGCCGGCGCCCTGGGCTGGGCGCGGCAGGCGCGCGACGCCACGCTGCGCCTGCTGGGCTGACGGGTGCGGCGCGAGGGCGCGCCGTTCTTCAGCCTATGTGCGACACGCGCTCCAGCTCCGAGCGCAGCAGCCGCACCAGGGCCGGATCAAACGTCTGCAGCGCACGGTCGGCCACGGGCTGCACGGCCTGGCGCATGCGGTCGAGCTCGGCCGGCGCCACCTCGTTGATCACCATGCCGGCGGCCTTGAGCTCTTCCATGGCCTTGCGCGCCTGCTCGCGGCTGACCTGCCGCTGGTAGTCGCGCGCCTCCAGCGCCGAGGCCTGCAGCAGCTTGCGCTCGTCGGCCGAGAGCCTGTCCCACAGCTTCTTGCTGACCAGGACGATGATCACGCCGTAGGCATGGCCGGTCAGGCTGGCGTACTTCTGCACCTCGTAGAGCTTGGCCGAGCGCGCCACGAGCAGCGGGTTCTCCTGCGCGTCCAGCGCCTTGCTTTCCAGCGCGCCGTAGACCTCGCCGAAGGACATGGGCACCGGGTTGGCCTTGAGCGCCTTGAACATGTCGATGAAGATGGGGTTCTGCTGCACCCGGATCTTCAGGCCCTGCACGTCCTCCAGCTTCTGGATGGGGTGGCGGCTGTTGGTGATGTGGCGCAGGCCGTTTTCCCACATCGCCAGGCCGACCAAACCCTTTTCCGGCAGCTTGGCCAGCAGGGCCTGGCCAAAGGGGCCGTCCATGAGGGCATCAGCCTGCGCGGGGTTGCGTATCAGGTAGGGCAGGTCCAGCAGCGTGAACTCGCGGACGATGCCCGCCAGCGTCGCGGAGCTGGGCACGAACATCTCCTGCACGCCCCCGATCAGCGCCGACTGCTGCTGCAGCTCCGGGCCCAGCGCCAGCGCGGGATAGTCCTTGACCTTGAGCTTGCCCGCGCTCTTGGCGGCAACGATCTCGGTGAATTTCTTGGCGCCCAAGCTGATGGGGTGATCCGCCGGCACCGTGGTGCCGATGCGGATGGTGCGGTCCTCCACCTGGGCTTGGGCGGCGCCGCCCAACAGCAAGGCGGTGGTGGCGAGTGCCGTGCGGCGCGTGATGCCGGAAGGGGTCACGAGGTCTCCTGAGCGGTTTTGTCGGGCAACCTGAAATTCTAGGGTTCGCCCGGCGGCGGCCCCTCGCGGTGCATCAAGCTGGTGCGGCTTGCGGCCCTTGCGGCTCTCCTGCCTTCAGGGCGCCACGGGCCAGCAAGGCAGCTCGACACGCACTTCGGACGCTTGCGGCCCGTGCGTGCGCTCCACCAGCGTGAGCCGCCGCGTCGCACGCTCGCGCAGGAGCACCGTGGAGCAGCGCGTGCCGTAGTGCGGCATGTCGATGAACACGGACGACAGGTAGCGCTCCACTTCCAGCGGCACGCCCGTGGCGGGCAGCGCGGCGTCCGGCGCGCGGGTGCGATCGCCCAGCGCCGCCAGCAGCACGACTATCAGCGCCTCGGTGTCGCCATGCCGCTCCAGCGCCAGCGCCAGCTCGCGCTTGAGCTGCACGGTCTTGGGCCAGGGCGTGTCCAGCGCGGCGTTGGAGAGGGCGTGCAGCCCCGGCCGCAGCGCGTGCGGGGCAGGGTGGTCGGTGCCGGTCCAGAAGAACTCGCCGCGGATGAAATCGGCTGCCAGCAGGTTGAACGGGTTGTGGCCGGCCTCGCGCAGCGCTTCGCAGAAGGCAGCGCCGTCGCTGCCGCCGTGCAGCCACTGCGTGACGATCTCGCCGCGCGAGGGTGCGTCCGCACGCATGTCGCTTGGGCGGCGCACGTTGGTGAGCAGCGCCAGACGGCCGACGTCGTTGAGGCCGAACCAGGTGCCGCCGGCGCGCAGGTCGCGGCCGGCGAGCGTGCCGTCGGCCCAACGGTGCAGGGCGGCGGCGGGGCGGTCCAAAAACTCGTCGCGGTTGGCGGCCAGGACGAGGTCGAAGCGCGGATGCGCGTCCCAGGCCAGCGCTACCAGGCACATGGCTCGAACACCTCCACGTGTCGCGTGCTGGCCACCAGCAGCGCCAGCGCCGTCGCGGCGGCGTGGGCGATGTGCGCCTGCACCGCCTCGTCCACGCCGCTTGGGCGGGCGTAGGTTTCCATCAGCGTACGCTGGCCGGCGACGTCTTCACTTTGCGGCCGCTGCAGCAGCTCGCAAACCAGATCAGGGTGCGCGCGCTGCAGCTCGGCTTGAAACGTCCGCACGGCTTGCCCACAGGCGGCCAGGTCGGCCAGGGCCACGCGGTAATACACGTACAGCCGGCGCCCGTCGGGGGCGCCGGTGACTTCATTCGGCATCCAGGGGCAGCTCGTAAGGCAGCGGCGCGGGCCGCAGGGCCGGACCATCGGGCGCGCGCAGGTGCAGCGAGGGCGCCTGCAGCGCGGCGATCTTGAGCTCCACCAGCACGGCGGTCTGGCCTTGCAGCGTGGCCGAGTCCATCACCAGGCCGGAGGGCTGGCCCGGGTCGTCGCCGGCCGTGAACACCTCCTGGCCCGGGGCGGCGTCGGCCGCGGCATCGAACAGGAAGGCGCGGCGCTTGGTCGTCCCGCGGTACTGGCTGCGGGCCACGACTTCCTGGCCGGGGTAGCAGCCCTTCTTGAAGCTCACGCCGCCGACCAGCTCCAGGTTGATCATCTGCGGGACGAACTGCTCGGACGTGGCTGCCACCACGCGAGGCAGGGCGCTGCGCACTTCCAGCCAGCGCCAGGCGTCCTCGGACAGCGCCGGCAGCTCCGGGGCTTGGGCAGATGCCAGCAGCCAGCGCGGCACGCCGTCCACGTCCGGCAGGCGGATCACGTCGGCGTCCTGCACGCGGGCGCGCTGCCAGGGCTGTTGCGGCGCGGCGTCGCCCAACCAGGCGGCGGCGCTTGGGCCGGCCAGGCCGTAGAGGCGCAGATCGGAGGCTTCGGCCAGCTTGCACTTGGCGCGCAGGACGAACATGGACAGGCGCTTGACGGTGGCGGCCAGCACGTCGGCGCTGCAGGCCAGCAGGATCTCGTCGGCCGTTGGGCGCCAGAAAATGAAGCTGGCCAGCAGCCGGCCCTTGGCGGTGCAGTAGCCGCCCAAGCGGGCAGAGTGGGCGTCCAGCGTGTTGACGTCTTGCGTGAGCTGGCCGTGCAGGAAGGACGCGGCATCCTCGCCGCTGGCTCGCACCAGGCCCAGGTGCGTCAAAGGCGCGGCACCGTCGAAGGTACCTGCCTGAATGAGGGTGTCGGTCATGCGGCCATTATGATCAGCGGCTTTGGCCCGGGCGGTGTTGGTGTGGTGATGAAGCGGATCTTGCTGGTGCTCGCAGGGCTGGCGGCCCTGGCCGCGTTGGGTGCCGGCGGTGCCGCATGGTGGTGGCTGCAGCGGCCGCTGACGCTGGCGGGCAACTCGGTGGAGTTGTCCATCGAGCCCGGCACCTCGCCGCGCAAGGTGGCGCAGGACTGGGTGCAGGCCGGCGTCGAGACCTCCCCCGACTTCCTCTACCACTGGTTCCGCTGGTCGGGCCTGGCCCGCCAGATACGCGCGGGCAGCTACGAAATAGACCGCGGCACCACGCCGCGCCGGTTGCTCGACAAGATGGTGCGCGGCGACGAGGTGCTGGAAAGCGTGCGCTTCATCGAGGGCTGGACCTTCAGGCAGTTGCGGGCCGAGCTGGCGCGCGCCCAATCGCTCAAACCCGCCACGGCCACGCTCAGCGATGCGCAGCTCATGGCCGCGTTGGGCGCGCCGGGCGTGGCGCCGGAAGGGCGCTTCTTTCCCGACACCTACGCCTACAGCCGCGGCGTGAGTGACCTCACCGTGCTCAAGCGTGCGCGCGCCGCCATGCAGCGCCGCCTGGAGCAGGCCTGGGCCGAGCGCCCGTCCGACTCGCCGCTGCGCAGCCGGGACGACTTGCTCATCCTGGCCTCCATCGTGGAAAAGGAAACCGGCCAGGCCGCCGACCGGCCCAAGGTGGCGGCCGTCTTCCTCAACCGGCTGCGCGTGGGCATGCCGCTGCAGACCGACCCGACCGTGATCTACGGCTTGGGCGAGCGCTTCGACGGCAACCTGCGCAAGCGCGACCTGCAGGAGGACACGCCCTTCAACACCTACACCCGCAGCGGGCTGCCGCCCACGCCGATCGCCATGCCGGGGCTGGAGTCGCTGCGCGCCTCGGTGAAGCCGGCGCCGACCAAGGCGCTGTTCTTCGTCTCCCGCGGCGACGGCAGCAGCGTCTTCAGCGACAACCTCGCGGACCACAATCGGGCCGTCAACCAGTACCAGCGCGCGCCGCGTGGCGCGAGCGCGCCCTGACAAAACACCATTGCTTGTGAACCACGGTTTCATCACCTTCGAAGGCATAGACGGTGCGGGCAAGAGCTCGCACATCGAGGCCCTGGCGCAGTGGCTGCGCGCGCGTGGCCGCGAGGTGCTGCTCACGCGCGAGCCCGGCGGCACGGCGCTGGCCGAGCGGCTGCGCGAGCTGCTGCTGCACCAGCCCATGGACGCACTCACCGAAAGCCTGCTGGTCTTCGCCGCGCGGCGCGACCACCTGCGCCAGGTCATCGAGCCGGCCCTGGCCCGCGGCACCACCGTGCTGTGCGACCGTTTCACCGACGCCACCTTCGCCTACCAGGGCGGCGGCCGCGGCTTTGACGGCCAGGTGCTCGTCCAGTTGGAAAGCTGGGTGCAGCAAGGCCGGCAGCCTGACGTGACGCTGTGGTTCGACCTGCCTCCCGCCGTGGCGGCGCAGCGCCGTGCGGCGGCCCGCGCGGCCGACCGCTTCGAAAGCGAAGACGAAACCTTCTTCACCCGCGTGCGCGAGGGCTACGCGGCCCGCGCTGCGGCGGCGCCGGGACGCTTCATTCGCATAGATGCGCTGCAGCCGCGCGAGGCCGTGTGGGCGCAGATCGCCCAATCGCTTGAGGAGCGCGGCTGGTGAGCGCGCCGCTGCCCTGGCTGGAGGCGCCGCTGCAACAGGCGCTGCGCCAGCGCGCGCACGCGCTGCTGTTCCACGGGCCGGCGGGCGTGGGCCAGTACGAGTTCGGCTTCGAGCTGGCCAAGGCGCTGTTGTGCGAGGCGGGCGGCGAGGGCGCCCACCGCCCCTGCGGCCGCTGCCCGTCGTGCCACCTGATGGACACGCACGGCCATCCGGACTTCAAGCTGCTGCTGCCGGAAGCGCTGCGCGAGCCGCTGGGCTGGCCGGAGGAGGAGTCGCGCAAGAAGGACGCGAAGCCCAGCAAGTGGATTCGCATCGAGGAGGTGCGCCAGGCCATCGACTGGTCGCACCAGAGCGTCTCGCGCGGCGTGGCCAAGGTGCTGCTCATCCATCCGGCCACGGCCATGCAGGAGGCCAGCGCCAATGCGCTGCTCAAGACGCTGGAGGAGCCCGCGCCCCAGGTGCGGCTGCTGCTGACGGCCACCGACCCCGAGCTGCTGCTGCCCACCATCCGCAGCCGCTGCCAGCGCCTGGCGCTGCCCATGCCGCCGCGCGAGGCGGCGCTGGCCTGGCTGCAGGAGCGCGGCGTCGCGCAGCCGGCCGTGCTGCTGGACGCCGCGGGCGGGCGGCCGCTGGAGGCGCAGGCGCTGGCGGGCGAGGGCGTGGATGCCGCCGCCTGGGCCGCACTGCCGCAGCGGCTGCGCTTGGGCGACGTCACGGCGGTGGCGCAATGGCCGCTGCCCCGGCTGCTGGAGACGCTGCTCAAGCTCTGCCACGACCTCATGGCGGTGGCCGCCGGCGGCGCGCCGCGCTACTTCCCGGCCGACGCCCTGCCGTCCGGCGCCGCTTTGCCGGCGCTGGCCCAATGGTCGCGCGAGCTCACGCAGCTCTCGCGCCACGACGAGCACCCGTGGAACGCGTCGCTGCTGGCCGAATCGCTGGTGGCACAGGCCGCGGCGCTGTGGCCCGCGGCCCGGCCGGCGGCGGGTGCCCGCCCGCGCGTCACTACACTGGGCCGCTGATGAACGCCACCTCGACCCCCGACGCGCCGGCTCCGGCGCAGCCCACGCTGGTGCAACTGGTCTTCAGCGACCGGCAGGCTTTGAGCACCACCTACATCCCGCTGTTCACCGAAGGCGGCCTGTTCATTGCCACGGCGCATGAGCACCGGCTGGGTGACGCCTTCGAGCTGCTGCTGACGCTGCCCGGCGAGACCGAACGCCGCACCGTGGCCGGCAAGGTGGCGTGGATCACGCCGGCGCATGCGCCCGGTGGCCGTCCGCAGGGCGTGGGCGTGGCTTTCAACGGCAGCGAGGAGTCGCGTGCGGTCAAGGCGCTCATTGAAAGCCTGCTGGCCGATTCGGCTGGGGCGCGCTCCACGCAGGTGTTCTGATGTCCGCTCGCGGCCGACCCGGCCGCGGCGCTTGATTGGTTTGATTGCGATGTACGTCGATTCCCACTGCCACCTGAGTTTTCCCGAGCTGCATGCGCGGCTGGACGAGATTCGCGCCGCCATGGCCGCCGCGGACGTGGACCGCGCGCTGTGCATCTGCACCACGCTGGAAGAGTTCGAGGCCGTGCACGGCCTGGCGCTCGCACACGACAACTTCTGGGCCAGCGTCGGCGTGCACCCCGACAACGAGGACGTGATGGAGCCCACCGAGGGCTACCTCTGCGAGCTGGCCGCACGCCCGCGCGTGGTGGGCATAGGCGAAACCGGGCTGGACTACTACCGGCTCAATGGCCGCTCCATGGCCGACATGGAGTGGCAGCGCGAGCGCTTTCGCGTGCACATCCGGGCGGCGCGCGCCACAGATAAACCGCTGATCATCCACACGCGCAGCTCCAGCGAGGACACGCTGGCCATCCTGCGCGAGGAGGGCGGCGAGCAGGCCGGCGGCGTTTTCCACTGCTTCACGGAAACCGAGGCCGTGGCCCGCGCCGCCCTGGACCTGGGCTTTCACATTTCCTTCTCCGGCATCCTCACGTTCCGCAATGCGGCGGATTTGCGCGAGGTCGCCAGATTCGTGCCCATGGACCGGCTGCTGATCGAAACCGACAGCCCGTATCTGGCCCCCGTGCCGTACCGCGGCAAGGTCAACCAGCCGGCCTACGTGCCGCACGTCGCGGCGCAACTGGCCGAGCTCAAGGGCTGCAGCGCCGAGGACATCGGCCGCGCCACCAGTACCAATTTCGAGCGGCTGTTCAAGGTCGCGGCAGCCGCATGAAGCCGGGGTTGATCCGGCGCCGGGCGATGGCCGGCATCGCGGCGGCGTGCCTTTCGAGTGGCCGCCTGGCTTGGGCCGGCAGCTACGAGGATTTCTTCAAGGCGGTCGAGCGCGACGACGGGCTCACCGTCACGGCGCTGCTCAAGCGTGGCTTCGATCCGAACTCCCGCGACGAGCGCGGCCAGCCGGCGCTGACCTTGGCATTCAAGGAAGACTCGCTCAAGGCCGCCGCGGCGCTGTGGGCACATCCGCAGTTGGACCTGGAAGCCGTCAACGCCGCCAACGAGACGCCGCTGATGATGGCCGCGCTGCGCGGCCATGTGGAATGGATGCAGCGCCTCATCCAGCGCGGCGCACAGGTGCACCGCGAGGGTTGGGCGCCGATTCACTACGCCGCCTCCAGTCCGGAGGTGGAGCCGGTGGAAGTGATGCTCAAGGCCGCAGCGCCCGTGGACGCGCTGAGTCCGAACGGCAGCACGCCGCTGATGATGGCCGCGGGCTACGGCGCCATCGATGCCGCGCGGCTGCTGCTGCGCCGCGGCGCGGATGCCAAGCTGCTCAACAAGCGCGGCATGAGTGCTGCGGATTTCGCCAAGTCGGCGGGACGGGACGGCCTGGCCGACGAGTTGAGCGCCGCGATGCGCCGTTGACAGCCGGTGCAGGGGCCTCTACGGCTCCACACATAAAACCACGGCAATGCGTATTATGTTAAATAACGCATTCACCGCGGGATGAAGCCTGCTTGCTTTCCACGCTCCGGTCCTCTCCGCAGTACTCCGGGTCTCTTTCCTGCCCACGCTTTAGCAACACTCTTGGCCCGCTACGCTTGGCACATGAAGCAATCAGAGGCATCGCTGCAATCACTGTTGTTCGATGACGTGCCCGCAGTCGAGAAGACTGCGGTGCTGCCGGCCCTGCCCTCGTCCGAATGGCTGGAGTTGGCGCACGCGCTCAACGAGCGCTGGCAAGGACGGCTGCACTTGGGGACTTCTTCTTGGAATTTCACCGGCTGGGCCGGCCTGGTGTGGGCGCAGGCGTATCCGGAAGCACGGCTGTCGCGCGAAGGTCTGCCGGCCTACGCCGCGCATCCATTGCTGCGCACGGTGAGCCTGGACCGCGCCTTCTACCGGCCGCTGGACGCCGCCGGCTACGCGGCGCTGGGCGCGCAGGTGCCGGCTCACTTCCGCTTCGTGGTCAAGGCGGCGGCGCTGGTCAGCGACGCCGTGCAGCGTGACGGCGGCGGCCGTGCCGAGCGCAGCAATCCCAATTTCCTGGATCCGGGCCTGGCGCTGGAGCAATGCCTGCGTCCGGCCGTCCAAGGCCTGGGCGACAAGCTGGGCGTGCTCGTGTTCCAGCTCTCTCCTTTGCCGCCGGCTTGGTTGCACGACCCGTTGCGGCTGGAGCAGCAACTGGAGCGCTTGTGGCAGGCCTTGCTGCCGGAACTGCCCGCGGACAGCCGCTTGGCGCTGGAGTTGCGCGACCCCGAACTGCTGCAGCCCTGGCTGGCGGCTCACCTGAAAGCCTTTGGCGTGCGCTACTGCGTGGGCCTGCACGACCGCATGCCCGTCATAGACCGGCAACTGCCCATGCTGCGCGCCACATGGCCTGGCGACTTGGTCTGCCGTTGGAACCTGCAGCTCGGCCAAAGCTATGCCGGCGCCAAGGATCGTTGGGCGCCCTTCGACAAGCTCGTCGCACCGGATTTGCCCACTCGCCAAGGGCTGGTGAAAGTGATGGCCGGCACCTTGTCCGCCGGCCACAGCGTCTACGTGACCGTGAACAACAAGGCTGAGGGCTGTGCGCCCTGCTCCGTGCTGGAGCTGGCGCGCGCACTGGCCGCGCTGCCAGCCTGAGAAACCGGCACATAGAACCCAGTCCCCATAGAACCCAGTCCCAGTAGGCTGCGGACTCAGAAAACCTCGCCCAAAAGCAAAAAGACCGAAGGCCCTTACGGAACCTTCGGTCTCATGCTGTTTTGGCGGAGTCGGAGGGATTCGAACCCTCGATGCAGGTTTTGCCCGCATACTCCCTTAGCAGGGGAGCACCTTCGGCCACTCGGTCACGACTCCAGCGAAGCTCAGATTCTAGCAGGGTCTTTTCAGCTTTCGCAAGCCCCCTGCGCATTTTTATCAGGCCGCAACCGGTTCCTGATCCAGCTCGAAGGCGCGGTGCAGCGCGCGCACGGCCAACTCCATGTACTTCTCGTCGATCACGACGCTGGTCTTGATCTCGCTGGTGGTGATCATCTGGATGTTGATGCCCTCGTCGCTCAGGGCGCGGAACATCTTGCTGGCCACGCCGGCGTGGCTGCGCATGCCGATGCCGACAATGCTCACCTTGCAGATCTTGGTGTCGCCCAGGACTTGCGTGGCACCGGTGGACGGCGCGACCTGGTTTTGCAGCAGGTCGATGGTGCGCTGGTAGTCGTTGCGGTGCACGGTGAAGGAGAAGTCGGTCTTCCCGTCGTGCGACACGTTCTGGATGATCACGTCGACGTCGATGTTGGCCTCGGCCACGGCGCCCAGAATCTGGTAAGCGATGCCGGGCTTGTCGGGCACGCCCATGACGGTGATCTTGGCCTCATCGCGGTTGAACGCGATGCCGGAGACAACGGCTTGTTCCATCTTTTCGTCTTCCTCGAAGGTGATCAGGGTGCCGGAGCTGGCTTCCTCTTCGATATCAATATCCCAGGGCGTGAAGCTGGAGAGCACGCGCAGCGGTACGCGGTACTTGCCCGCGAACTCCACCGAGCGGATCTGCAGCACCTTGGAGCCCAGGCTGGCCATCTCCAGCATCTCTTCGAAGCTGATGGTGGACAGGCGCCGGGCCTCGGCCACGATGCGCGGGTCGGTGGTGTAGACGCCGTCGACGTCCGTGTAGATCAGGCACTCGTGGGCCTTCATCGCCGCCGCCACGGCCACCGCCGAGGTGTCCGAGCCGCCACGGCCCAGCGTCGTGATGTGGCCGTCGGAGTCGATGCCCTGGAAACCGGTGATGATCACCACGCGGCCGGCTTCGAGGTCGGCGCGCACGCGGGCGTCGTCGATGCTCTGGATGCGCGCCTTGGTGTAGGCCGAATCGGTCTGCACCGGCACTTGCCAACCGGTGTAGCTGATGGCCTCCATGCCTTCGGCCTGCAGCGCGATGGCCAGCAGACCCACCGACACCTGCTCGCCCGTGGCGGCAATCATGTCGAGCTCGCGCAGCAGCGCCGAGGAAGTCTGTTTGGGCGAAAGCTCCTTGGCCAGCCCAAGCAGGCGGTTGGTTTCGCCGCTCATTGCGGAGGGGACGACCACCATCTGGTGGCCGGCACGCGCCCATTTGGCGACGCGCTTGGCGACGTTGCGGATGCGCTCCGTGGAGCCCATCGACGTACCGCCGTACTTGTGAACGATCAATGCCATGGTGTTTGAAACAGGCCCGGTGTTTGCCGCGAGGCACCATCGGCCCGCGAACCCGCGATTCTAGCCGGCCCCGTCAGCCACCCATTCCAGTGCCCACTGCACTTCCCCGTTGGGCGCCCATTGCCGCGCATCGATGCCCAAACCCGGGACAAACAACAAGTCGCTGCCCAACCACAGCAAGGGCCCGCTGCGCCGCCACGCCGGCACGCCTTCGGCCTGGTATTGCTTCTTCAGGCTGCGGGGAATGCCGCGAGGCTTCAATTGAAATTGCTCGCCGCCCTGCCGGGGCTGCGCCAGGCAGTTCTGCAGTTGCCGTGGACTCACACCACGCCCGGATACCGGCGTGACTTCCAGCCAGCCGGGCCACCCTTCGAGCCGGTACCGGCCCGGCTCCGGCAGCGAAACGGCACAAGGCGAAGCATCCGCCGCCATCTCCGTCCCCTGCCCGGCCGCTTCACATCTCAGCAGCCCGCGGTAGCGGTGCAGCACATGTTCGCCCGCGGGCCAGGACGCCGGCGGCTCGCCGGGCAGTTCCCGCACCAGACGCTGCAACAGGGTTTCGCTCGCGCCGCGCCCGCAGCGCTGCCACAGCCAGTGCCGCAGCAGGTTCACCTGGCGGGCCGGCGGCAAGGCCGTGACATCGCCAATGCGCAACTTGTCGTCCTGGACCGCCCGCTGCAGGTCAATGTCCGCCAGCGCGGCCAAGCATTCGCGCGCCTGCTGCGCCTGGCGCGCCGCCGCAGCCAGCGATTGCTCGGCTTCAGGGAAGGCTGCGCTGAGTGCCGGCATCACTTGGTGGCGCAAGCGGTTGCGCGCAAAACCGTGGTCTTCGTTGCTGGGGTCTTCAACGAACACCAGGCCGTGCGCATCCACGTAGGCCTCGATGGCCTCGCGGGACAACTGCAGCCACGGGCGCACCCAGCAAATGCCATCACGCCACGCCTCGCGCGGCATGGACGCCAGCCCGGCGGCGCCGCCGCCGCGCAGGGCCTGCAACACGAAAGTCTCGGCCTGGTCGCGGCGATGGTGCGCCAGCAGGACGATGTGAGCGCCGGCCTCGCCGGCCATGCGGGCCAAGGCCGCGTAGCGGCCGTTGCGTGCCCAGGCTTCCACGCTTTCACCCCGTGCGGGACGGCCTTCTAGCCGGCACCAGCGCAACTCCACCGGCAGGCCTTGCGAAGCCCATTCCCGGCACTGGGCCTGCAGGTTCTCAACCCAGGCGTCCGCTACGGTTTGCAGGCCATGGTGCACGTGCAGCGCCACGACGCGCAGTCCCTGCACCTGTGCGGCGTGGGCAGTGGCGTGGAGCAGCGCGGTGGAGTCGCGGCCGCCGCTGGTGGCGACGGCGACGCAGGGACTGTCAGCGTTCGGTGGTGTCGGTGAAGCGGCCATAGGACTGCAGCCGCTCATAGCGGCGCTGCAGCAGTTCGCGCGGCTTGAGGTCCACCACTTGGCGCAGCGCATCGTTGAGCGCGCGCTTGAGCGTGGCGGCCATGTGGCGCGTGTCGCGGTGTGCGCCACCCACGGGCTCGCTCACGATCTTGTCGATTAGACCCAGGGCCTTGAGCCGGTGCGCGGTAATGCCCAGCGCTTCGGCGGCGTCGGAGGCGCGCTCGGCCGTCTTCCACAGAATGGAAGCGCATCCTTCCGGCGAAATCACGGAGTAGACGGAGAACTGCAGCATCAGCACCTGGTCCGCGACGCTGATGGCCAGCGCACCACCGGAGCCACCCTCGCCGATGATGGTGGTGATGATGGGCACTTCCAGTTGCGCCATCTCGTAGATGTTGCGGCCTATGGCTTCCGACTGGCCACGCTCCTCGGCGCCGATGCCGGGGTACGCACCCGGCGTGTCCACGAAGGTGAACACTGGCAGGCCGAACTTCTCGGCCAGCTTCATCAGCCGCAGGGCCTTGCGGTAACCCTCGGGGCGGCTCATGCCGAAGTTGCGCGCGGCGCGCTCCTTGGTGTCGCGGCCCTTCTGGTGGCCCAGCACCATGCAGGCCTGGCCGTTGAAGCGCGCCAGGCCACCGACGATGGACTGGTCATCCGCATAGTGCCGATCGCCGTGCAGCTCCTGAAAGTCGGTGAAGGTCTCGCCGATGTAGTCCAGCGTGTACGGGCGCTGCGGGTGGCGGGCGATCTGCGTGACCTGCCACGGCGTGAGGTTGGCGTAGATGTCCTTGGTGAGCTGCAGGCTCTTCTTCTGCAGCCGCTCGATTTCCTCGGAAATGTCCACGGCCGACTCGGTCTGCACGTAGCGCAGCTCCTCGATCTTGCCTTCCAGCTCGGCAACGGACTGTTCGAATTCGAGGAAGTGTTTTTTGCTCATAAGAATTCCTACCCTGGCCGACTCTCAGTACTCGACGGGAACCGGATCCAGGCTGCGCCACAGGTACCACGTGGCCACCGACCGGTACGGAGACCAAGCATCGCCGACTTCACGGGCCTCGGCTCGTGAGACCGGCTCGCCGCTGAAATAGTTGAGGCTGATGCCGCGCAACAGCCCAACGTCGTCCAGCGGCAGCACGTTTGGGCGCATGAGGTGAAAGATCAGGAACATCTCCGCCGTCCAGCGGCCGATGCCGCGCACGGCGACGAGTTCCTCGATGATGGCCTCATCGTCCATCTGCTGCCATTGACGTACGTGAACCGTACCGTCGGAAAAGTGCGTGGCCAGGTCGCGAAGGTATTCCACCTTGCGCGCTGACAAACCCGCTTCGCGCATGGCAGGCACTTCCAGGGCCAGCACGGCAGCGGGCTGAAGTTTATTCGAGCGCCCGCCGGCCAGCGCCGCAAAGCGCTCCCACACCGCTTGCGCGGCGCGTACCGAGATTTGCTGGCCGACGATGGAGCGCGCCAGCGTGGTGAAAGCATCGCCCCGGCACTGCAGCCGGGCTTCGCCGAACTGCGGAATGAGCTTGCGCATCACCCGGTCGCGTTTGGCGAGGTGTTTGCACGCCTCGTCCCAATAGGCAGGCGTGACCGCGGCGGCCGGACGCACCATTCAGGCCTTCACCCAGGTCGTGCCCTGCGGCGAGTCCTGCAGCACGATGCCGCGCTCGGCCAACTCGCGGCGGATGGCGTCGGCCGCGGCGAAGTCACGTGCCTTTTTGGCAGCCGCGCGTTGCTCGATCAGCCGCTGGATTTCGGCATCGTCCAGGCCGCTGCCGCCTTGCAGGAAGGCGCGCGGCGACTGCTGCAGCAGCCCCAGGATGGCGCCCAACGCCTTGAGCAGCGCGGCGGCTTCCACGCTGCGGCTGCGGTTGACCTCGCCGGCCAGCTCGAACAGCACGGCCACGGCGCCGGGCGTGTTGAAGTCTTCGTCCATCGCGGCCCGGAAGGCCGCAGCCTGCGGCTGGTTCCAGTCGATGGCAGCAAGCGCCGGTACGTCCTCCAAGCTGGAGAGCGCCGTATAGAGGCGGCGCAGCGCGCCGCGGGCGTCTTCCAGGTTGGCGTCGCTGAAGTTGAACGGGCTGCGGTAGTGGGTGCGCAGCATGAAGAAGCGCACCGTCTCGCCGTCGAAGCTCTTGAGGACATCGCGGATGGTGAAGAAGTTGCCCAGCGACTTGGACATCTTCTCGTTGTCGACGTTGAGGAAGCCGTTGTGCATCCACACGTTGACGAAAGTCTGCCCCGTGGCGCCTTCGCTTTGCGCGATTTCGTTCTCGTGGTGAGGGAACTGCAGGTCCATGCCGCCGCCGTGGATGTCGAAGTGCTCGCCCAACAGCGCGCAACTCATGGCAGAGCACTCGATGTGCCAACCCGGACGTCCAGGGCCGAAATCACTGGCGTACTTGGCGTCCGCCGGCTCCTCGGCCTTGGCGGCTTTCCACAGCACGAAGTCCAGCGGATCCTCCTTGCCTTCGAGTACCGCCACGCGCTCGCCGGCACGCAGCTCGTCCAGCGATTTGCCGGAGAGCTTTCCGTAGCCGGGGAACTTGCGCACGGCGAAGTTGACGTCGCCACCAGCGGCGCGGTAGGCCAGCCCCTTGTCCTCCAGGCGCTGAATCATGCTGAGCATCTGCGGCACGTACTCGGTGGCGCGGGGCTCATGTGTCGGCGGCTCAATGCCAATGGCGCCCACGTCCTCGTGCATGGCCACAATCATCTCGTCCGTCAACTGCCGGATGGAGATGCCGCGTTCCAGCGCGCGGCGGATGATCTTGTCGTCGATGTCGGTGATGTTGCGAACGTAGACCACGTCATACCCGCTGGCGCGCAGCCAGCGGCTCACGACGTCGAACGCCATCATCATGCGTGCATGCCCAACGTGGCAAAGGTCGTAAATCGTCATGCCGCACACGTACATGCGCACGCGTGAAGGCTCAATGGGCGTGAAGGGCTCGACCTGGCGGGTGAGCGTATTGAAGATGCGAAGGGTCATCGACGGGAGGGCGACAGCAGGCGCCGGAGAACGTTCCAGGCACGGCCCGCCCAGCAGGCGCCGGCCGGGAAAGGGGCGCCGGGGGCTTCAGTAGAATCGGGGCAGTATAGCCAAGGACGCCCTCACCTATGACGCGACTCGCCGCTCTTGCCGCCTTCACCCTGGCCTCTGCCCTATGCGCAGCCACCCCAGCCGCCTGGGCTCAAAAGGTCAAGTTGCAGACCTCGATGGGCGACGTCGTCATCGAGCTGGCGCCGGAGAAGGCGCCCAAGACGGTGGACAACTTCCTGCAGTACGTGCGCGCGGGCCACTACGACGGCACCGTGTTCCACCGCGTCATCAAGGATTTCATGGTCCAGAGCGGCGGCATGCAGCCGGACCTGAAGGAAAAGGCCACCCGCGCGCCCATCCCGCTGGAAAGCCGCAACGGCTTGTCCAATGTACGAGGCAGCGTCGCCATGGCGCGTACCATGGTGGCCGACTCGGCCACGGCACAGTTCTTCATCAATGTCGTGGACAACACCTTCCTGGACCAGCCCAATGCCCGTGACGGCAACGGCTACGCTGTCTTCGGCAAGGTGGTGGCGGGCATGGATGTCGTGGACAAGATTCGTCAAGTGCCCACCGGCAACAAAGGCCCGCACCAAGACGTACCGCTGCAGCCGGTGCTGATCAACAAAGCAACCGTAGAGAAGTGACTATGACCAAGACCGTTGAAATGACCACCAGTGCCGGCGTGATCCGCATCGAGCTGGACGACGCCAAGGCACCCGCGAGCGTGGAAAACTTTCTGAATTACGTGCGTGCCGGCCACTACGACGGCACCGTGTTCCACCGCGTCATCAAGGGTTTCATGATTCAGGGCGGCGGTTTTGAACCTGGCATGAAGCAAAAGCCCACCGGCGCGCCCATCAACAACGAGAGCGCCAACGGCCTGCGCAACGAGAAGTACACCCTCGCCATGGCCCGCACCATGGCGCCGCACTCGGCCACGGCGCAGTTTTTCATCAACACCAAGAGCAACAGCTTTCTGGACAAGGACCGCTCTCAGGACGGCTGGGGCTATGCCGTGTTTGGCAAGGTCGTATCGGGTACGGAAGTGGTGGATGCCATTGAAGGCGTGGCCACCGGTAACCGTGGCGGCCATGGCGACGTGCCCAAGGAAGACGTCGTGATCCAGAGCGTGGTCGAGGTCGCCTGATTACTTCGCCATCAGGGGCGGCAAGCGGGACGCTGCCGCCCTTTCAGTTTCTGGCAGCACCCGCTGAATGGGATCGCATCGATTTCATCAGTGATTTGCACCTGGATTCGACGCGACCCCGGACCTTTCAGGTTTGGGCTGATTTTGTCAGACAAACTCCAGCGCAAGCCTTGTTCATTCTGGGCGATCTTTTCGAGGCCTGGATTGGTGACGACGTGGCCGCTCAGCCAGGTTTTGCAGCCGACGCCCTAAGCATCTTGCGAGAAGCAGCTCAGACGCGGTGGTTGGGTTTCATGGCCGGCAACCGTGATTTTCTGTTTGGATCAAACCAATCTGATTTTTGCGGCATTCATTTTCTGAATGATCCGACGGTCATCTCCGCATTTGGACAGCGCATCATGCTGTCGCATGGCGATTTGCTTTGCCTCGGCGATGTTGAATATCTGAGATTCCGTTCTCTGGTACGAAACCCAGAATGGCAATCGGATTTTCTCGCCAAACCCCTGCAGCAACGGTGTGCCATTGCCGCAGCCATGCGTGATGCCAGCCGAAAACACCAGCGCATGCCGGAGAGTTGGGTAGACGTTGATACTCAAACCGCGCTTGAATGGTTGACCCATGTTCAGTGCAGTGCACTGGTGCATGGCCATACTCACCGGCCCGGCAGCGAGGAAATGGCTCCCGGTATTTGGCGGTATGTGCTGACGGATTGGGAGCTAGACGGTTTGGGGCCACTGCGGGCACAAGTTCTCAGCCTTCAACGTGAAGGTTTCGTTCGACTCGATTTGCCTGCATGAGATGTTTACCAAGCTGCGTCAGGCTCTTCGGCAACGTCGTGAGGAACACGCCCTGCAGCGGCGGCAGATTCCGGATGCAGTCTGGGATTTGACACTACGACGTTTTCAATTCTTTCAGCGGCTTGATGACGTTGAGCTGAATAACCTGCGCCGCATGTCCAGCTTGTTTCTGGACATCAAGGAATTTCACGGTGTGAACGGGTTTGAATTGCGCAACGATATCGTCGTGGCCGTGGCTGCGCAGGCCTGCCTGCCCATACTCAAACTTGGCCTGAGTCATTACGACAATTTCGTGGGCATCGTGATGCATGCAGATTCCGTGGTGGCGCCACGAGAACGGCCTGACGACGTCGGCGTGGTGCACGCCTACGACGAAATACTCGCGGGCGAGGCTGTAAATGGCGGCCCCGTCATGCTGAGCTGGAACGATATTTACAGCAGTGCGGGACAAGCGTGCGACGGCCCTGCTTATAACGTCGTCATTCACGAATTCGCGCATGTATTAGACATGCGCGACGGCTTGGCGGATGGAATGCCTTTGCTGCCCGATTCCAATGCCCAACGCGCATGGCATGATGTTTTTGAGCCGGAATTCGAAAAGTTTTGCCGTTGGGTCGATCAGGGGCTGGATACAGCTATTGATCCGTATGGCTGCGAAGGCCCTGAAGAATTCTTTGCTGTCGCGACCGAGGCGTTTTTCGTCACACCGGAAAAACTAAAAAGCCAACAGCCGGATATGTACCGACTGTTGGCTTCGTACTATTTACAGGATCCAGCGGAATAAATCTACTGGACCCGTGGCCACCACGCCATCAGGACGTGGTGGCCGGCTCTGCGCGCGGACGGTCGCTCTTGCGCGGCTCGATCTGCAGCAGGACTTCTTCCTTGTCGTCGAGATCCACCGTCAGACGGCCGCCGTCGACCAGTCGACCGAACAACAACTCGTCGGCCAGCGCGCGGCGTATGGTGTCTTGGATCAGGCGCTGCATGGGACGGGCACCCATGAGCGGATCGAAGCCCTTTTTGGCAAGTTGCTTGCGTAACGCGTCCGTGAACGTGACCTCCACTTTCTTCTCGGACAACTGGCTTTCCAACTGCAGCAGGAATTTATCCACCACACGCAGGATGATTTCTTCGTCCAACGCACGGAAGCTCACGATGGAATCCAGACGGTTGCGGAATTCCGGTGTGAACAGGCGCTTGATATCGCCCATTTCGTCACCACTCTCGCGCCGCGTCGTGAATCCAATAGTGGACTTGTTCATCGTCTCGGCGCCCGCGTTGGTCGTCATGATGATGATGACGTTGCGGAAATCAGCCTTGCGTCCGTTGTTGTCCGTCAGCGTGCCGTGATCCATGACTTGCAGCAGCACGTTGAAAACGTCAGGGTGCGCTTTTTCGATCTCATCGAGCAGCAGCACCGCATGCGGTTTCTTGGTGACAGCCTCGGTCAGCAAACCGCCTTGATCAAAACCAACGTAACCTGGAGGCGCACCAATGAGACGGCTCACCGCGTGGCGCTCCATGTACTCGGACATATCGAAGCGGATCAGCTCAATGCCAAGGATAAATGCCAGCTGCTTGGCCACTTCCGTTTTACCAACGCCCGTCGGACCGCTGAACAAGAAGGAACCAATGGGCTTGTCAGGCTTACCCAAACCGGAGCGCGCCATTTTGATCGCCGCCGCCAGTGCATCAATGGCGGGGTCTTGACCAAACACCACGCTCTTCAAATCGCGGTCAAGCGTCTTAAGCTTTGAGCGATCGTCGCTGGAAACAGATGCTGGCGGAATGCGCGCAATCTTGGAAACGATCTCCTCAACCTCGGCGCGAGTGATCGTCTTCTTTTGCTTGCTCTTAGGCAGGATGCGTTGAGCAGCACCGGCTTCATCAATAACGTCTATAGCCTTGTCAGGCAGGTGACGGTCATTGATGTATTTTGCGGACAACTCAGCTGCCGCCTGCAAGGCACCAATGGCGTATTTGACGCTGTGGTGTTCTTCAAAACGGGATTTCAGACCCTTGAGAATTTCAACAGTCTGTTCGACCGACGGCTCAACCACGTCCACCTTCTGGAATCGCCGAGACAGCGCCGCGTCTTTTTCAAAAATCCCACGGTATTCGCTGAACGTCGTGGCGCCAATGCATTTCATGGCGCCCGAGCTCAGAGCTGGCTTGAGGAGGTTGCTCGCATCCAGCGTTCCACCGGATGCTGCCCCGGCACCGATGAGCGTGTGAATCTCATCGATGAACAAAATGGCGTGCGGTTGGTCCTTGAGCTGCTTGAGGACACCCTTCAGACGTTGCTCAAAGTCTCCGCGGTACTTAGTGCCGGCCAGCAGAGCACCCATATCTAGAGCGTAGACGGTCGATCCAGAAAGAACTTCCGGCACATCGCCTTGAGTAATACGCCAAGCCAAACCTTCAGCAATGGCGGTTTTACCAACGCCTGCCTCACCTACGAGCAGCGGGTTATTTTTCCGGCGGCGGCATAAAACCTGAATCACACGTTCGACTTCGCCTTCACGGCCGATAAGCGGGTCGATTTTTCCGGCCGTTGCCAGCGTGTTGAGGTTCTGGGTGAACTGGTCAAGCGGAGAGCCCTTGCCTTCGCCGCCTTCCTCCTTCTCACCTTCGTTGCTACTGCTGCTGTCGTTGGACTTCGTCGGCTCGGGCGGGTCGGATTTCTTGATGCCGTGCGCAATGAAATTAACGACGTCCAACCGCGTCACACCTTGCTGGTGCAGGTAGTAAACCGCGTGAGAATCCTTTTCGCCAAAGATCGCCACGAGCACGTTGGCACCAGTGACTTCCTTCTTGCCACTGCCAGTGCTTTGCACGTGCATGATGGCGCGCTGGATCACGCGCTGAAAACCCAGCGTGGGTTGCGTGTCCACCTCGTCGGTACCGCCCACCGTTGGCGTGTTCTCCTTGATAAAGCCCGAAAGGCTCTTGCGGAGATCATCGATGTTCGCCGCGCAAGCGCGAAGAACCTCTGCTGCGGATGGATTGTCGAGCAGCGCCATGAGAAGGTGCTCGACGGTGATGAATTCATGCCGCTGCTGGCGCGCTTCAACGAACGCCATGTGCAGGCTGACTTCCAACTCTTGCGCGATCATGCGGCCTCCATAATGCACTGCAGCGGATGTCCCGAGCGGCGTGCCGCTGCCAGTACGAGTTCAACCTTGGTAGCCGCTACGTCCTTGGTGTAGACACCGCAGACGCCTCGACCTTCGTGATGAATCTTCAACATGATGTGCGTTGCCGTCTCCAAGTCTCGCTTGAAGTACTCCTGCAACACCATCACCACAAACTCCATCGGCGTGTAGTCGTCATTGAGCAAGACAACCTGGTACATGCGCGGTGGCCGTATGCGTGCTGTCTTGCGCTCTGCAACGACAGCACCATCGTCTCGTCCCGGCGTGAACGGCGCTCGCGAAGGGGGCTTGGGGGGTTCCGAGGGCATGGGGCCATTCTATCGGCTTGATTTGCGGTGGCATGTGCTGCGGATATTGCGCTGCACGCGGAGGCCGCAAGACCTCCGAGGTCATGGTATGTATCTATTTGTACGAAAAAGCTGACACTGCTCATTGACATGCCCTGGAACAGACCAAGAGAATCTGTTGCACTGCAGCAATAAGACCTGGAGGGGCGCAGAGATGGCTATCGGTACTGTCAAATGGTTCAACGACGCCAAGGGCTTCGGCTTCATTCAACCCGCAGATGGAGGAGCAGATGTGTTTGCTCACTTCTCAGCCATTCAGATGGAAGGATTCCGAACGCTGAAGCAAGGCAGCCGTGTCAGCTTCGAGATCGTCAAAGGCCCTAAGGGCGAGCTGGCGCAAAACATTCGCGCCATCGATGCTTCCGGCTCTACTGCTGGCGAGCAGAACGTCAGATAAAAGCACTGAACGTTCGCGCCACGACACCGGCGTGAACAGCAGGACAAAGTTCCTGTTTTCTTCCGCAGTCGAGCCCAAGCGTGCTTGCTGAACTGCGCGGAGAAAGCAGGAACTTTTCATTTGACCTTGGCAGCCCACATCATTGCGTGCATGAAATGGGCACTACCCTGGCTGGATGACGATCACTCCCCTCTGCCGCATCCCGCAGAGGCGCTTGGCCCCGAAACGCAAGCTCCCGGACTGTTAGCTGCAGGTGGCCGACTTACTCCGCAGCGTTTGACTGAGGCGTACCGGCAGGGAACCTTTCCCTGGTATTCCGATGGACAACCTGTGTTGTGGTGGTCGCCTGACCCGCGCATGGTGTTACCGACGGCCGAATTCAAGCTTCACCGCTCGCTGCGCAAAACGCTGCAGCGCTTCATCACCACGCCAGGCTGTGAGGTGCACGTGGATCGCGTTTTCCCTCGTGTCATCCATGCCTGCTCCAATGTCCCACGTGAGGACCAGGATGGCACCTGGATCGTGGCCGACATGCAGCGCGCCTATTGCAACTGGCACGCAGCCGGTGCGGTCCACAGCTTCGAGACCTGGATGGACGGCGAACTGGTCGGCGGGCTCTACGGCGTGAGCTTGGGCCGCATGTTTTTCGGTGAGTCCATGTTCTCGCGGCGTACCGACGCCTCCAAGATCGCCTTGGCTGCCCTGGTCTGCTTTTGCCGAGCACACGGTATCGGGCTTATCGATTGCCAACAGAACACATCGCATCTCGCCTCGCTGGGTGCCAGAGAAGTCTCACGCGCCGACTTTCTTCGCCACTTGGCGAGCACCGTGGATGCCGAACCGGTGCAAAGCTGGACCTATGATGATTCGATGTGGATGCAGCTGGGCCTGCGTCCCAAGCTTTGAGGACCTTGCGCGTGACCGCTCCCAAAGAACTTCCTCTGGCATCGCTGCAGTTCTATGCCACTGCGCCCTACCCCTGCAGCTACCTCTCGGGGCGGATGGCCCGCTCGCAAGTGGCCACGCCCAGCCATCTCATCCATGCGGACGCTTACTCCGAGCTGGTGGCAAGAGGGTTTCGACGCAGCGGTCTGTTTACCTACCGTCCCTACTGCGACGGCTGCCGTGCCTGCGTTCCGCTGCGTGTGCCCGTGGAACATTTCAAACCCTCCCGCAGCCAGCGCCGGGCCTGGAAGTCGCACCAAGGACTGGTGGCCAGGGTTTTGAGACTGTGCTTTCTGCCTGAGCACTACCAGCTCTATCTGCGCTACCAATCCGGGCGGCACAGCGGCGGCGGCATGGACCACGACAGCGTGGACCAATACACCCAATTCCTTCTTCAAAGCCGCGTCAACTCTCGCCTCGTGGAGTTCCGGGCGCCCAGCGAATCCGGTCTGGGAGCGCTGAAGATGGTCTCCATCCTGGATGTGCTCAGTGACGGCCTGTCAGCCGTCTACACCTTCTACGATCCGGATGATGCCGCCAGCTACGGTACCTACAACATCCTTTGGCAAATCGAGCAAACGCGGCTGCTCCAACTTCCGTATCTGTATTTGGGCTATTGGATCAGCAGCAGTAACAAAATGGCTTACAAGGCCCACTTCCGGCCGCATGAGTTATTGGTAGATGGGCACTGGACTGTTTGTAAGGATTGATTTTTTTGCCAGCAGTATCCAAGTTGGGCAAACCGTTGGCTTGGCCCTTTCCTGGGGAGCTTGTGGCAATAAATAGAATTATGCTTGGAGGCTTTTTTGGTGTTATTCACTTGTATGTGGCACAGCAATATTTAGTTTTTCAATGTGAATGCCGCTCTATGGCATCTCAATTTCTACTCTCCGCGGCTCAGTAACTAGTCAAGCAACGCATATTTCTCGTATGTTGCTTTCTGGAGTCATGAATGCCATCAAGTGCAAGCCGCGAATAACGCCTGCCCTACCACCTTCTGCGAGCAAGCCTCGGCCCGCACCTCTTGTGGACCGATGCTCACGCTCTGACCATCCACCCCGCCGTCAGCACCAGAACCAGCGCCATGGCGCGGTTGAACCACAGCAGTCGTCTACCCCGCGCCAGCCAGCGGCGCAACACGGAGCCCACCAGCGCATAGCTGAAGTTGCTGCTCCAGGCAAACACGACCATGACGGCGCACACGATGAGCAAACGCTGCCCCGGGTTGTTCGCCGGCTGGCCGCCTGCGCTGCTCACCCAGCCGCCGGCCAGCGCCAGGGCCAGCATCCACGCCTTGATATTGAGGAACTGCAGCCCTACTCCCTGCCAAAAGCCGACGTTCAGACGTCGCTCATCGGCCTGACTCAAAGTCGCGGACTGCGACAGCTTCCACGCCAGCCACAGCAGGTAGGCAATTCCAGCCAACTTGACCGCTGCACGCGCGGCAGGCATCGCCACCAGCAAAGCGCCCACGCCCAGACCACAACCCAGCATCAGCAAGGTCCAGCCCACGGGCACCGCGGCAACGAATACCAGCGCCCGCTTCAAGCCGAAATTGACGGCCAGCGCCGTGGACAAGGTGGTGTTCGGACCCGGCGTAAAGCTCATGGCCGTGGCCAGCGTCAGCAAGGCCAGGAATTCATCTGCACTCATTCGGTGCAGTCTATAGAGCTACGACTGGCCCGCGGTGGCCGTGGACGACAGATCGAACAGACTGGTGGCTTCCAATTCCAGCGCCTGACGCCCGTCCTCATGCAGCAACTCCCAGCGCCAGCGCAACAGGCCCAAATGCGGCTTGCTCTGTGAGCGCCGCACTTCCAGTACCGTGGCCTCCAGGCGCATGGGCTCGCCAGGGCGCACCGGGTTGGGCCACTTGATGTAGGCGATGCCCGGCGACGCGTAGCTCTCCGAACCCTGCAGCACCGCCTCGCAAGCCAGCCGCATGGTCAGCCCGCAGGTCTGCCAGCCACTGGCAATCAGGCCCTTGAACGGCCCGCGGTCCGCGGCGGCCGGATCGGTATGGAACCACTGCGGGTCCCAAGCCGAGGCGAACTCGACGATCTCGCGTTCAGTGAGCGCGGCCGGCCCGGCGCTGATGCGCTGCCCGGCATGGAAATCAGCGAACTTCAAACGACATCCCCCTTGCAGTCCTGGCTCTCCACCATCCCGCGCTGCCAGGCCCGCATCCTCAACCCCGGGCTGACGCGGTAACGCTCGCCGCGGTAGTGCGCGTCCAGCGCATCCAGCAGCGCGGCCACCGGTGCCGCCCCCCACCCGTGCAGCCATTCGAAGGGACCTTGCGGATAGTTCACGCCCAGCTTCATCGCAGCGTCGGCACCGGCTTCGTCGCACACGCCCTGGTGCACGGCGTCCGCCGCTTCGTTGATCAACATGGCGACGGTGCGCGCCACCACCAGCCCCGGCGCATCGGCCATGCGCTGCGCATTGAAGCCCAGCGCCCGCAGCCAACGCGGCGCCGCTTCAACCCAGGCAGCGCCGGCCTGCACAGCCGGCGCCCACGACAGCGCCGCACCGCCGTCGCGCGACAGCGGCAAGTCGAACACCACCACTTCCGCCACCTCGCCCGCGCCCACCTGCGAGGCGGCACGCCCGTCGGTCAAGCGCAATTGCGCGCCGTCGATTTCCAGGCCCACCCAGTCGCTGTCCGGCACCGGCTCGAAGCCGCGCCCCGCCGCCGCGAGGGTGTCGCTCAGCCGCCGCGCCACCGCGCCTTGGCCGTGCACGCTCAGGAGGGTCGCCGCCGGCAGCTCCATCGGCTCGAAGGCCGGCACCGACGGCTTCACGGCGCCAGGCGCGTGGTCGTAGAAACCGCGCCCCGACTTGCGCCCAAGCAGCCCGCCATCGACCAGCTCGCGCTGCACCAGCGACGGCGCAAAACGCTTGTCGAAGAAGTTGGCTTCAAACACCGATTGCGTCACCGCGAAGTTGGTGTCGTGGCCGATGAGGTCCATCAGCTCGCACGGCCCCATGCGAAAACCCGCCGCGCGCAGGCAGGCGTCCAGCAGCGCCGGTTCGGCCGAGCGCTCCTGCAGCAGCGCCAGCGTCTCGGCGTAGTAAGGCCGGGCAATGCGGTTGACGATGAATCCCGGTGTGGAGCGCGCATGCACCGCCACCTTGCCCCAGGAGCCGGCCAGGCTGTGCACGGCCTGCGCCACCGCCGCATCGGTCCGCAGCCCCGACACCACTTCCACCAATCTCATCAGCGGCACGGGGTTGAAGAAGTGCATGCCCACCAGCCGCCCGGGCTGCCGCAGCCCGTTGGCGATGGCCGTCACGGAGATGGACGAGGTGTTGGTCGCCAGCACGCAGTCCCCGCCCACGATGCCTTCCAGCTGACGCAACAGCGAGCGCTTCACGTCCAGCTTTTCCACCACGGCCTCGACCACCAAGCGCACGGAAGCGGCCGCGTCCAGGCTTGGAATGGGCTCGATGCGCTCCAGCGTCCCGGCCACGTCTTGCGCCGAGAGCTTGCCCTTGGCCGCCAGCGCGTCCAGGCTCCCGGCGAGCTGGGCCTTGGCCTGGGCCGCGGCGCCCTCGCGCAGGTCGAACAGCATCACCGCATGGCCCGCCTGCGCCGCCACCTGCGCAATGCCGGCGCCCATGATCCCCGCGCCCACCACCAGCAGCGGCGCGCCTTGCAGCGGCTTGAGCGTCATGCCTTGGGCACCCACGACGCCGGCCGCTTGGCCAGGAAGGCTTCAAAGCCCTCGCGCGCTTCCGGCGTGGAACGCACGCGCGAAATCGTCTCCGCCGTCAGCAGCCGCACTTCCTCGGTGATGGGGCCGACCTGCAACTGCGCAAACAGTTGCTTGATTTCCTGTTGTGCCTGCGGCCCGCCCACCAGCAGGTCCGCCGCCACGGCGTCCACGGCCGAGTCCAGGGCGTCCAGCGGCACGACCTTGTGCACCAGGCCGATGTCCAGCGCCTCCTGCGCCGCGATGCGGCTGGTGGTCAGCGCCAGCCGCAGCGCCTGGCGCTTGCCCACGGCGTTGACGACGTAAGGACCAATGACGGCCGGCAGGATGCCGAACCTCGCCTCGCTCACCGAGAACTTCGCATCCTCGGTGGCGATCGCGATGTCGCACGCCGCCGCCAGCCCAACGCCTCCGCCCAACGCGACGCCCTGCACGCGGGCAATGGTCGGCTTGGGGCCATGGTGGATCGCGGCCAGCATGTCGGCAAAGCGGCGCGCGTCCTGCAGGTTCCACTCCTGCGAGGCCGTGCTCGCCCGCTGCATCCACTGCAAGTCCGCCCCCGCGCTGAAGGCTTTACCACTCCCCTCCAGCACGATCACGCGCACCGACGCGTCCCCGGACAGCGATGTGAAGGCCTCGTGCAGGGCGGCGATCATGGCCTCGTCGAAGGCGTTGAACACCTCCGGGCGGTTCATGCGCACGCGGGCCACGGCGCCACGTTCGACCACGATGCTCATGGGCAGCTCTCCTCAGTAAGTCTCCAGGTGCAAGCGGCCCTCCCGCTTGAGTTGCTGGTGCAGGGCCGGCCAGTCGAGGTCGTATTGGACAGCCACGTCGCGCAGCACTTCCAGCACGCCGGCCTCCATGCCCTTGAGGCCGCAGACATAGAAACAGGTATTGGGGTCCTTCAACAACACGGCCAAATCGGCCGCGCGCTCGCGCATTGCATCCTGTACGTAGCGTCGCGGCTGCCCAGGCGTGCGCGAGAAGGCGAAGTTGATGTCCATGAAATCCTTGGGCAGGTTCATGAGCGGGCCGAAGTACGGCAACTCCTGCTGCGTGCGCGCGCCGAAGAACAGCATGAGCTTGCCGCTCTCGCCCTGGCCGCGGCGGCGACGGCGGCGCTCGGTCATGGCGCGCATGGGGGCGCTGCCCGTGCCGGTGCAGATCATCACCAGATGGCTGCCCGCGTGGTTGGGCATGAGGAAGCTGGCGCCGAAGGGGCCTATGACCTGCACCGGGTCACCCTTCCTGAGGTCGCACAGGTAGTTGGACGCCACGCCGCGCACCGGACGGCCCTGGTGGTCCACGGTCACGCGCTTCACGGTGAGCGAGACGTTGTTGTAGCCGGGGCGCTCGCCGTCGCGCGGGCTGGCGATGGAGTACTGGCGCGCATGGTGCGCCCGCCCGCTCTCGTCCACGCCCGGCGGCAGGATGCCCAGCGACTGCCCTTCCAGCACCGGAAACGGCAGGTTGCCGAAGTCCAGGACGATGTGGTGCGTGTCGCTGTCGGTGCCCGCCTCCGTCACCCGGTAGTTGCCGGCCACGGTGGCCGTCACCGGGTTCTTGTGCCCATAGAGGTTGACGTAGGGATGCGAGGCCGACCACGGCGGCACCTGCGAGCCGTTGACTGCGTCCGCCAGCAGGCTCTCCTGCGCCAGCACCTGCGGGCCGGCCGACTCGGCCGCCGTTTCCAGGTTCAGGCCCAGCGCCTTTTCCGCGGGCAGCTCGTCCCAGGTGAACTGCTCCTCGATGGAATAGGCCTCCTGCCGCAGCACGGTGCGCCAGTTGTCTATCGCCCCGGTCGGGCAAGGCGGCACGCAGGCCATGCAGAGGTTGCACTTGCCCGCGTCCACGACGTAGTTGGTGCCGTCATGGGTGATGGCATCCACCGGGCAGGTTTCCTCGCAGGTGTTGCAGCGGATGCAGATCTCGGGGTCTATCAGGTGCTGCTTGAGCACGGCAGGCGACACGGCGGGCAAGGCGGCGTTCATGTTGTCTCCTCGGTACGGAAAGCAAGGCCCCTGGGCGACGGGCGGCCAGGGGCCTTGAAGCTTCCCTCGCGGGCGGGCGTTTCAGCGTCAGTTGAAGCGCACGTAATCGAAATCGATGGGCTGGCGGTTGATGCCCATGACCGGCGGCGCGATCCAGTTGGCGAACTTGCCCGCATCCACCACGCGGCCCATGAGCGAGGCGACGAAGGCGCGGTCCTCGGCGCTGGGCAGCCAGTCGTCGTGGCGCGCGGCCCATTCCTCGGTACTCACCACCTGCCCCTGCGGCGTGACGTTGGCGCCGGCCAGCGTGCCTATCCTGCGGTTGAACGCCTTGTGCGGCGCCACCAGGCGGAACGGGATGCCGGCCTTCTCGATGACCTTGTTCCAGCGGTTCACGCCGCCTATGGAGTCCTTGATGTAGTCGTCGCGCAGCACCTCGTTGAGCGCGTTGAGCAGGGGCACCTCGCGCTCCACCAGCTGGCCGCCGCTGCCGGCCTTTTCCACGCCCAACACCTTGTAGGTGCGGCCGTGCAGGCGGTGGTCGTCCTCGCGCTTGGTCTCCTCGAAGCGGCCCTTCAGGCCGGAGTTGTAGAAGATGGCCGCGTTGCTGGACTCGTCGGCGCCGAAGAGGTCTATCGTCACGCTGAAGTGGAAGTTCAGGTAGCGCTGGATGGTGGGCAGGTCGATGACGCCGGCGGCGCGGATCTTTGCGGGATCATCGGTCTTGAGCTGGTTCATGACCTCGCAGGTGCGCGCGATCACGCGCGACACGCCGGATTCGCCCACGAACATGTGGTGTGCCTCCTCGGTCAGCATGAACTTGGTGGTGCGCGCCAGCGGGTCGAAGCCGCTTTCGGCCAGGGCACAGAGCTGGAACTTCCCGTCCCGGTCCGTGAAGTACGTGAACATGTAGAAGGACAGCCAGTCGGGCGTCTTCTCGTTGAACGCGCCCAGGATGCGCGGGTTGTCCGCGTCGCCGGAGTGGCGCTCCAGCATGGCGTCGGCTTCCTCGCGGCCGTCGCGGCCGAAGTACTTGTGCAGCAGGTAGACCATGGCCCACAGGTGGCGGCCCTCCTCCACGTTGACTTGGAAGAGGTTGCGCAGGTCGTACTGCGACGGGGCGGTCAGGCCCAGGTGGCGCTGCTGCTCCACGGAGGCCGGCTCCGTGTCGCCTTGCGTCACGATGATGCGGCGCAGGTTGGCGCGGTGCTCGCCGGGCACGTCCTGCCACGCGGCCTCGCCCTTGTGCTCGCCGAAGTTGACCTGCCGCCCCTCCTCCTTCGGGTTCAGGAAGATGCCCCAGCGGTAGTCGGGCATCTTCACGTGGCCGAACTGGGCCCAGCCCTGCGGCTCCACGCTCACGGCGGTGCGCAGGTAGACATCGAAGTTCTGCGAGCCGTCCGGGCCCAGGTCGCTCCACCACTGCAGGTAGTTGGGCTGCCAGTGTTCGAGCGCGCGCTGCAGCGTCTTGTCCTCCGACAGGTTGACGTTGTTGGGAATCTTCTCGCTGTAGTTGATGGCGGACATGGCGGTGTCTCCTGGAGCTCGTTGTGGTGGCGTCGTCGCGGCGTCGTCAGGGCGGGATCAAACGCGGTTCAGGTCGAACTGGGCCTTTTCGCCCTTGCCGTAGACCTTGAGCGCGCCCTTGTCGCCCACGGCGTTGGGCCGCTGGAAGATCCAGTTCTGCCAGGCGGTGAGCCGGCCGAAGATGCGGGTGAACATGGTCTCCGGGCCGTTGAAGCGCAGGTTGGCTTCCAGGCCCGTGAGCGCGTCCGGCGACATGGCCGCGCGCTCCTCGATGGCCAGGCGCACCTCGTCGGCCCAATCGATGTCGTCGGGGTTGGAGGTCACCAGGCCCAGGGCAAAGGCGGCATCGGCGTCCAGCGGCTGGCTCAAGCGGGCCCGCACGGCGTCCAGCGCGGGCGCCTCGTCATAAAAACGCCGGCCCAGGCGGGACTGGCCCGTGGCCATGGGGAACAGGCCGAAATTGGATTCGGTGGCAACGATGCGCGGCGCCGCCGCCTCGTCGTCCGGCAGCGCCAGCATGTAGCTGCGGTCGCCGGCCAGCGCCAGCTCCAGCAGCAGCCCGGCGAAGCAGGAGCCCGGCTCGACCAGCGCGAACAGCGTGCGGGAAGACACGTCCAGCCGCGAGAACACGCGGCGCAGCAGGCCCGTGGTTTCGCGCACCAGCCAGTGCTGCTGGTGCTCGCGCAGCGTGGCGTCGGCCGCCAGCACCGCCTGCGCGTCGCCCTCGGTCTTGAGCAGCCAGGTGCCGATGTCCGGCTCATTGGTGCGCATGGAGAGGATGGCGTCGTCCAGCTCACGCGCCATCTGCAGCGGCCACCAATCGACGCCCGCGGCCTCTATGCCGGCCACGTCGCGCGGCTGGTCGGCACCAGGCGCCTTGACGGTGAACGTGGCGGCGCGCTTGGCACGGTCGATCTCCACCGCGACGAAGCCGTAGCGCAGCGCGTCAGCCTCGATCAGCCGCTGCAGCGGCCGCAGTGGCACGCCCTGGGCGCCGGCCGGCCGGTCGCTCTGCTCGGCCAGCGCCTGGGCCCGCTCATGCACCTTCTGCGCGAACTGGGCCGGCTTGGCCACATGGTCCACCAGGCGCCAGTCCTTGGCCTTCTGGCCGCGCACGCCCTCGGTGGTGGTGCAGAAGATGTCGGCCAGGTCGTGGCGCACCTTGCGCTTGTCGGTGACGCGGGTAAGGCCCCCGGTGCCGGGCAGCACGCCCAGCAGCGGCACTTCCGGCAGGCTCACGGCGGAGGATCGGTCGTCCACCAGGATGATCTCGTCGCAGGCCAGCGCCAGCTCGTAGCCCCCGCCGGCGCAGGCGCCGTTCACGGCGGCGATGAACTTCAGGCCGGAGTGGGCGCTGGAATCCTCCATGCCGTTGCGCGTCTCGTTGGTGAACTTGCAGAAGTTCACCTTCCACGCGTGGCTGGAGACGCCCAGCATGAAGATGTTGGCGCCGGAGCAGAAGATGCGGTCCTTGGCGCTGGTGACGATGACGCTGCGCACCTCGGGATGCTCGAAACGGATGCGGTTGAGCGCATCGTTGAGCTCGACATCCACCCCCAGGTCGTAGCTGTTGAGCTTTAACTTGTAGCCCGGGCGCAGGCCGCCGTTTTCGTCGATGTCCAGCGTCAGCGTCGCGATGGCGCCCTCGGTGCGCAAAGACCAGTGCCGGTATTGCGAGGGTTCGATCTGGTAGTCAACCCGGTCGACTTGAGCCGTGTCGGCAACAGCAGCGTTCATCTTGTCTCCTTGGCCACCCGGCGGTTCGGATGTGCAACATCATGCAGAGCGGATGCAAAGCATGATAGTGCATCACTGATCCAAGTCAACTCAGCACAAGCATTTTAGTGCATATCACCGGGAAAACACCGAGCACTGGCCCCATGCCGCGCCGCCCTGGCCGCGCTTCAGCGGCCGGCTTGCTGCCGCAGCGCCTGGCGCAGGCCGCCGTAGGCCTCGCCCAAGGCCTTGCCGCTGGTGTCGAAGCTCAGGTCGGCCTTGCCGTAGAAGGCGGCGCGGCCGTCGAGGATGCGGCGCAGGTCGTCCATGGCTTCCTGGTTGCCGGCCATGGGCCGCAGGTCGCCCTGCTCGATGACGCGGCTCATGTGCTCCTGCGGCGTGGCGCGCAGCCACACCGTGTAGCAGTGCGACAGCAGCAGGTTGAGCGTGGCCGGGTCGGACACCAGCCCGCCCGGCGTGGCGATGACGGCATCCGGGTAGAGCTGAATGGCCTCCTCCAGCGCACGGCGCTCGTAGCGGCGGTAGGCGGTCGGCCCCAGCAGGTTGTGGATTTCCCCCAAGCCGCAGCCGGCCACGCGCTCGATCTCGCGGTTGAGCTCGACGAAGGGCACGTTGAGATCGTCGGCCAGCATCTGCCCCAGCGTGGATTTGCCCGCGCCGCGCAGGCCCACCAGCGCGATGCGCGCCGTGCGCGCGTCCGCGGGGCCGGCCTGGCCGTACAGCTCGGTCAGCGCCAGGCGGGCGCGGCGCAGCTCGTCGTCGCTGCGCCCGCGCAGCAGCTCGCGGATGAGCAGCCGCTCCGGCGCGTTGGCGCCCTCGTCGCTGAGCAGATCGACCAGCTCGCAGTCCAGCGCGCGCGCCACCTGGCGCAGCACCAGCACCGAGGCATTGCCCACGCCCAGCTCCAGGTTGGCGAGGTGGCGCTCGGACACGTCGCTGGCCAGCGCCAGCGCCCGCCTCGTCAGACCCTTGCGGGCGCGCAGCGAGCGCACGCGCTCGCCCAGCGCCACCAGGAAAGGCTCGCGCTGGACCTCCGCGCGCTCGGTGTTCAGGTCTTTGTGGGGGTGGGCAGTGGAGGTGTCCATGGCGGTCGGTGTTTACCCGGCTGATGCACTATATTGCTTGACCTGCAGCAAGGGTGTCGCTAACTTTCAGCCATGCACTTTAGTTCAACAACCGGGGTTCGCCCGGAGACGGAACAAACCCTCGCGGACGACAAGCTGACCATGACACCCGAACGCTTCCAGGACTTGGTCGCCTCGCTGACGGCCTCGCTGCAGGGCCAGGCTGTGGACGAGGCCCTGGCCGCGCGGCTCAACGCCGAGCACCCGGCCGGCAGCCCGGTGTACGAGGCGATTTTCGAGGCCTGCCGCCAGGCCATCGCCGCGGGCTGGATGTGCAGCCGCGAGAACGACGGCATCCGCTGGGGCCGCGTCATCAAGCACGGGCCGGCGACGCACGGCTTTTCCGTGGACGTGGTGGACATGGACAACCTGGCCGGCCCTCACCACGTGCATCCCCAGGGCGAAATCGACCTGGTCATGCCCATTCAGGGCGACGGCACCGCGGGCGGCAGCGCCCGCTTCGACGGCCAGGGCGCCGGCTGGAAGGTTTACCCGCCCGGCAGCGCACATCGGCCCACCGTGAGCGGCGGGCGCGCGCTGGTGCTGTACCTGCTGCCGCAAGGCGCCATCGAGTTCAGCCGCGCCGCCGCCTG
This sequence comes from Azohydromonas lata NBRC 102462, assembly GCF_001571085.1. Classification (GTDB taxonomy): domain Bacteria; phylum Pseudomonadota; class Gammaproteobacteria; order Burkholderiales; family Burkholderiaceae_C; genus Azohydromonas; species Azohydromonas lata. Next base: position 20,814 of record NZ_BCTC01000039.1, on the reverse strand, counting down.
AGGCGGCGACTGGCGGCAACCCACCACGCCACACGCGCCGCCACACCACCGGCCGCGGCACGACGCGCCCACCAGAGGCGCCGGCCGACGGACGGTTCGAAGCCCAAGACACCGAGGAGACACCATGGCCCACCCCATGCCGCCGCCCGCGCGCTTCAACTTTGCGCAGCACCTCATCACGCGCAACGAGGGCCGCAGCGCCAAGGCCGCCTATGTCGAAGACCAGGCCCGCCTGAGCTACGGCGAGCTGGCCGAGCAGGTGCGCCGCGTCGCCGCGGGCCTGGCCGGCCTGGGCCTGCGCCGCGAGGAGCGCGTGCTGCTGCTCATGCACGACGGGCTGCACTGGCCCGTGGCCTTCCTGGGCTGCCTGTACGCCGGCGTGGTGCCCGTGGCGGTGAACACGCTGCTCACGGCCGACGACTACGCCTACATGCTGGGCCACAGCCGTGCGCAGGCCGCGCTGGTCTCCGGCGCGCTGCTGCCCACGCTGCAGGCGGCCCTGGAGCGCGGCCCGCACGAGCTGCAGCACCTGGTGGTGTCGTGCGGCAGCACCCTGCCCGCGGGCGCGCTGGACTTCGACGCCTGGCTCACCGGGCAGGTGCCCGCGCCCAAGTGCGCCGACACGCTGGCCGACGACATCGGCTTCTGGCTGTACTCCTCCGGCTCCACCGGCCGCCCAAAGGGCACGGTGCACACCCACGGCAACCTGTACTGGACGGCCGAGCTCTACGCGCGCCCGGTACTTGGGCTGCGGGAGGACGACGTGTGCTTCAGCGCCGCCAAGCTCTTCTTCGCCTACGGCCTGGGCAACGCGCTGAGCTTTCCGCTGTCGGTGGGCGCCACCACGGTGCTGATGGCCGAGCGGCCCACGCCGGACGCGGTGTTCAAGCGCTGGTTGGCGCAGCGCCCAACCGTCTTCTTCGGCGCGCCCACGGGCTACGCCGGCATGCTGGCCGCGCCCAACTGCCCAACGCGCGCCCAGGTGGCGCTGCGGCTGTGCTCGTCCGCAGGCGAGGCGCTGCCGCGCGAGATCGGTGAAAAATTCAAGGCGCGCTTTGGCGCCGACATCATCGACGGCATCGGCTCCACCGAGATGCTGCACATCTACCTCTCCAACCGGCCCGGCGACGTGCGCTACGGCACCAGCGGCAAGCCGGTGGAGGGCTACGAGGTGGAGCTGCGCGACGAGGCCGGCGCCGTCATCGCGGGCGCCGACCAGGTGGGCGACCTCTACATCCGCGGCCCAAGCGCGGCGCTGATGTACTGGAGCAACCGCGACAAGAGCCGCGACACCTTCCAGGGCACCTGGACGCGCAGCGGCGACAAGTACATCCGCGACGCCGAGGGCTACTACGTCTACGCCGGCCGCAGCGACGACATGCTCAAGGTCAGCGGCCAGTACGTGTCGCCCTTCGAAGTGGAGTCCACGCTCATGCAGCACCCCGCCGTGCTGGAAGCCGCCGTCATCGGCGTGCCGGACGACCACGGCCTCACCCGCGCCAAGGCTTTCGTCGTCCTCAAGGACCCGCGCGATGCGGGCGACGCCCTGGCCGAGACCCTGAAAGGCTTCGTCAAGGAACAACTGGCGCCCCACAAGTACCCGCGCCAGGTCGTGTTCCTCACCGAGTTGCCCAAGACCGCTACCGGCAAGATCCAGCGCTTCAGGCTGCGCGAGCGCGAGGCGGCCCAGTAGGCGGGACGGCCGGCATGAGCGGCGCGTTGGGCGGCCGGCTGCATGCGGAGTTCCCCCGCTGGACGCTGCCCGCCGCGCTTTGGACCATCGAAGCCCCGGCGGCGTCCCCCGCCCTCCGGCAGCTTCATCACGACACACACCTCAAGGAGACGACGCCATGACCTTCACCCACACCTTGGGCGCCCTGGCCGCGGCCGCCCTGCTGGCGGCGCCGCCGGCCTGGGCCCAGGCGGGCGCCAAGCTGAAAGTCGGCTTCATGCTGCCCTACACCGGCACCTACGCGGCGCTGGGCAGCGCCATCGAGAACGGCTTTCGGCTCTACGTGCAGGAGCAAGGCGGCAAGCTTGCCGGGCGGGAGATCGAGTTCCTCAAGGTGGACGACGAGTCCGACCCCTCCAAGGCCACCGACAACGTCAACAAGCTCATCAAGCGCGACCAGGTGGACGTGATCATCGGCACCGTGCACTCCGGCGTGGCCATGGCCATGGCCAAGGCGGCCCGGGAGAGCAACACGCTGCTCATCGTCCCCAACGCCGGGGCGGATGCCGTCACCGGCCCCATGTGCGCGCCCAACATCTTCCGCAGCTCGTTTTCCAACTGGCAACCGGCCTACGCCATGGGCGACGTGGCGGCCAAGCGCGGGCACAAGAAGGCCATCACCATCACCTGGAAGTACGCCGCGGGCGACGAGTCGGTGGCCGGCTTCAAGGAGGCGTTCGAAAAGGGCGGCGGCCAAGTCGTCAAGCAATTGAACCTGCCCTTCCCCAACGTCGAGTTCCAGGCGCTGCTCACCGAGATCGCCGCGGCCAAGCCCGACGCCGTCTACACCTTCTTTGCCGGCGGCGGCGCGGTGAAGTTCGTCAAGGACTACGCCGCCGCGGGGCTCAACAAGACCATCCCGCTCTATGGCGCCGGCTTCCTCACCGACGGCACGCTGGAAGCCCAGGGCGACGCCGCCCAGGGGCTGCTGACCACGCTGCACTACGCCGACGGGCTCAACACCCCGCGCGACAACGCTTTCAGATTGGCCTATGCCAAGGCATTCAAGCTGCAGCCTGACGTGTATGCCGTGCAGGGGTATGACGCCGCGCAGATGCTGGGCGTGGGCCTGAACGCGGTGAAGGGCGACGTGAGCAAGAAGGCCGAGTTCGGCGCCGCGCTCAAAGCGGCCAAGATAGACAGCCCGCGCGGCCCCTTCACCATCGCCAAGAACAACAACCCGGTGCAGGATTTCTACCTGCGCAAGGTCGAGGGCAAGGAGAACAAGAGCATAGGCATCGCCGTGAAGGCGCTGGCCGACCCGGGGCGCGGCTGCAAGCTGTGATCGCCTGAGCGACCAGGGCCCGGCAAGGGCCCTTGTTCTTGAAGTACCCGCCCGCGGCCCGCGCCGCGGGCCTTGAAGGGGCGCCGCATGGACCTCGCGACCTTCCTCATCCAGTGCCTCAACGCCGTGCAGTACGGGCTGCTGCTGTTTCTCGTGGCCTCGGGCCTCACGCTGATCTTCGGGATCATGGGCGTGATCAACCTGGCCCACGGCAGCTTCTACATGATCGGCGCCTACATGGCCTACGCGCTGGCGCCCTGGGTCAACCAGACGCTGGGCGGCGGCTTCTTCACCACGCTGCTGGTGGGCATGGTGCTGTCCGTGCTGCTTGGCTACGTGCTGGAGTGGGTGTTCTTCAGCTACCTCTACGAGCGCGAGCACCTGCAGCAGGTGCTCATGACCTACGGGCTGATCCTCGTGTTCGAGGAGCTGCGCTCCATCGTGGTGGGCAACGACGTGTACGGCGTGCAGCCGCCGGACTGGCTTTCCGGGTCCATCCCCCTGGGCGACGTCATGACCTATCCCGTCTACCGCCTCTTCATCTCCGCCGTGTGCATCGCCGTGGCCGTGGGCATGTGGGCGCTGATCACGCGCACGCGGCTGGGCATGCGCATTCGCGCGGGGGCCAGCAACCGCGAGATGGCGCGCGCCATGGGCGTGAACATCCGGCTGCTCTACCGCATCGTGTTCGCGCTGGGCGTGGCGCTGGCCGCCCTGGCCGGGATGATCGCGGCGCCCGTCTCCAGCGTGTATCCCAACATGGGCGCGGGCGTGCTCATCGTGTGCTTCGTGGTGGTGGTCATCGGCGGCATAGGCTCCATCAAGGGCGCGCTGGTGGCGGCGCTGCTGGTGGGCCTCGTGGACACCTTCGGCAAGGTGCTGTTCCCGTCCGCCGCCGGGCTGGCGGTGTACGTGCTGATGGCGCTGATGCTGCTGTGGAAGCCCGAGGGGCTGTTCAAGGCCGGTTGAGTTGGAGACGAGCATGAATACCACCACCTTGTCCGCCCTGCCCGCTTCGGCCCAGGCGGCGGCGCCGGCCCCGCGGCGCTCGCTCAAGGCCTTGCCCGTGCTGCTGGGCTTTGCCGTGCTGGCGCTGCTGCCGCTGGGGCTCTCCGGCTTCTACGTCGAGCTGACGATGAAGATCATGATCCTGGCGCTGTTCGCCCTCAGCCTGGAGCTGCTGGTTGGGCAGACCGGCCTCGTGTGCTTCGGCCATGCCGGCTTCTTCGGCATAGGCGCCTACGTGGCGGCGCTGCTGACGCCGCAGGCCGGCGGCGCCTCGCTGTGGTGGCTGCTGCCGGCGTCCATGGGCGCGGCGGGGTTGTACGCGCTGGCGGTGGGCGCGCTGTCGCTGCGCACCAAGGGCGTGTACTTCATCATGATCACGCTGGCCTTTGCGCAGATGGCCTACTTCGTCGCACACGACACGCCGTTGGGCGGCGGCAGCGACGGCATTTATCTCTACTTCAAGCCTGAAGTGAAGTTGGGCGATTTCCAGCTCCTGGACCTGGACACGGGCCACACCTACTACTACTTCGTCCTGGGCTGCCTGGCCGCCACGTTCGCCTTGCTGGCGCTGCTGCTGCGCAGCCGCTTTGGGCGGGCGCTGGCCGGGATCAAGGCCAACGAGCAGCGCATGCGCGCCGCGGGCTTCGCCACCTATCCGTACAAGCTGGCGGCCTTCGTGCTGTCGGCCTCGCTGGCCGGGCTGGCCGGCTTTCTGTACGCGCTCAAGGACGGCTTCGTGAACCCGGAAATCCTGTCCTGGCACCACAGCGGCGCGGTGCTGCTGATGATCATCCTGGGCGGCCTGGGCCACCTGCGCGGCGCGCTGCTCGGGGCGCTCGCCTTCACGCTGCTGCAGGAGCTCTACCAGTCCGAAGCGATCTTCGGCGCCTTCGCCAAGCACTGGCAGCTCTCGCTGGGCCTGACCATCATCGCCTTCGTCGCGCTGCTGCCGCACGGGCTCGTGGGCCTGTTCAATCGCAAGGAGGCCCAGTGATGGCCGCCGTCATGAACCCGGGCGCAGCCACGGACGCGCTGCTCGTGGCCAAGGAGGTCTCGCGCCGCTTCGGCGGCCTGAAAGCCGTGGACGGCGTCTCGCTCACGCTGGAGCGCGGCAGCCTGCATGCCGTCATCGGCACCAACGGCGCGGGCAAGTCCACGCTGATCAACCTGCTCTCCGGCGAGATCCCGCCCAGCGAGGGCCGCGTGCTGCTCATGGGCCAGGACGCCACCGGCTGGAGCCAGCCCAGGCGCGCCCGCGCCGGCCTGGGCCGCTCCTACCAGCGCAACACCATCTTCGTGAACTTCACCGTGCGCGAGAACTGTCGCCTCGCCGCGCAATCGCGCTGGCAGCGGGCCTGGGACTGGTGGACGCCCGCGCAGCGCTGCGCCTCCAGCCAGGCGGCGGCCGAGGAGGCGCTGCGCAAGGCGGGCCTCACCGCGCAGGCCGGGCGCATCGCCGGCGCGCTCTCGCACGGGCAAAAGCGCCAGCTGGAGATCGCCATGTGCCTGGCGACGGCTCCGAAGGTGCTGCTGCTGGACGAGCCGCTGGCCGGCATGGGTGCGGAGGAAACCGAGCGCATGCTGGCGCTGCTGGGAGAGCTGAAAAGCGAGCACGCCATCCTGCTGGTGGAGCACGACATGGACGCCGTCTTCCGCGTGGCCGACCGCATCACCGTGATGGTCAACGGCCGCGTCATCGCCAGCGACACGCCGGCGGCGGTGCGCTCCAACCGCGAAGTGCAGATCGCCTACCTCGGAGAGAGTCACTGATGAGCGCCGCACAGCCTTCCCAAGACGTCCTGCTGGAAGCCAGTGACTTGCACGCCCACTACGGCCAGAGCCACGTGCTGCAGGGCGTGGCGCTGCGCATCGCGCGCGGCGAGGCCGTCGGCCTGCTGGGCCGCAACGGCATGGGCAAGACGACGTTCATTCGCACCCTGCTGGGCCAGGTGCGCGCCAGCGGCGGCCGTGTGAGCGTGGCCGGGCGCGACATGACGGGGCAGCCCACGGAGCGCATCGCGCGTTTGGGCATCGGCTACGTGCCGGAGGGCCGCGGCGTGTTTCCCAACCTCAGCGTGCGCGAGAACCTGGTGATGGCTGCCCGCCCCGGCACGCGCGGGCAGCGGGAGTGGACGCTGGAGCGCGTGCTCAAGACCTTTCCGCGCCTGGCCGAGCGGCTGGACCACGGCGGCGGCCAGCTCTCCGGCGGCGAGCAGCAGATGATGGCCATTGGGCGGGCGCTCATGACCAACCCCGAGCTGATGATCCTGGACGAGGCCACCGAGGGCCTGGCGCCGCTGGTGGTGGCCGAGATCTGGCGCGTCATCGGCCTGATCCGCGCCAGCGGCATCGCCTCGCTGGTCGTGGACCGCGACTTCCGCAAGGTGCTGACCCACACCGACCGCTGCGTGGTGCTGGAAAAGGGGCGCGTCGTGCTGGAAGGCCCCTCCGCCGCGCTGGCCAAGGACGAGGCGGCGCTGCACCGATACCTTGGCGTTTGAAACTTGTACGTTGCTTGAGAGGGTGGAGCAACCGGGCGGCGATTCACACCGCCTGCAACCGCCCCCGCATCCCCGCCGTCATCCACAGCTCGCCGTCCCGGTGGGCGATCAAAGCCTCCACGCCGGCATGCCGGATCAGCGGCAGCGCATCGCGCCCAAGCACCATGGCTGCGGCGCCCAGGCCGTTGACGGCTTCCAGGTCGTGTGAGACCAGCGTCACGCCGTGGGGCCCCTGCGCCGGGTAGCCGGTCTTGGGATCGATGACATGGTGGTAGCGCCGCCCGTCGCGCACGAAGCAGCGCTCGTAATCGCCCGAGGAGGCGACGAAGCCGTCCCTCAGCTCCAAAGCCCCCAGCAGCCGTTGCGGCTGGCGCGGGTCGCGCACGCCCACGCGCCACGGCGGCGCCGCGGGCGCGCTCATGGCCAGCACGTCGCCCCCGCCGTTGATGAGCGCGGATTGCAGCCCCTGCCCGCGCAACATATTCAAGCCTTCGCGCAGGATATACAGCTTGGCAATACCCCCCAAATCCAGCCGCATGCCGCGCTTGGGCAAATAGGCCATTTGCCTGTGGCGATCTACTACCAAGTGACTATATCCCACCGACGCCAGATGGCTGTATATGTGGGACGGCGCCGGCATTTGTGGATGGCCGGCATCAAAATGCCACAAACCCAGCGTGCCAACCGTCATGTCGAAGGCGCCGCCGCTATTTCTCGCCACCGATTGCCCCATTTCCAGAACTGTCAATAGTTCTTTGGAAATAGGCACGGGCTGAATACCGGCCGACAGTGCGATGGCGCCCACGCGGCTGGTGGCCTCGTAGTGGCTCATCTCGGCCGCGAGCGCGGCCATGCGCGCGAAGGCGGCGTCCAGGGCCGGACGCAGCTGGGCTGCGTCCGGCGAGGCGGCGGCGATGTCCACGCGCGTGCCCATGAGCTCGCGCGACTCGCGCAGGCGGACGTCCTCATGCCGGGCCAAGGCCGCCGCGCGCCGTGGCCAGGCCGCCACGCAGCCGCCCAGCGCCAGCGCGGCAGCGCCCAGCGCCAGCCGGCGGCGCTGCGGGTCGGCCAGGCCGGGCGCGGGCACACGGACCGCGGTAGCGCATGCAAACCTTTGATTCATAATGCATCCGCCGAATCGCAAGCGCTCAGCGCGAAGCCGCGACCATGTAGTCCACGGCGGCCTTGACCTCGTCGTCCTTGAGCGCCGTGTTGCCGCCGCGCGGCGGCATCTGGCCCTTGGCGCCGTTGAACCCCTCCAGCGCGTGCTTGTAGAGCGTGTCCACGCCCTGGGCGATGCGCGGGCCCCAGTCGTCCTTGTCACCCGGCTTGGGCGCGCCGGCCACGCCGGCGCTGTGGCACATGGCGCAGGTGCTGCCGAACACCTTCTTGCCCAGCGGGTTCTCCGCCGGTGCAGGCGCGGCCACCGGTGCCGGGGCGGCGGCCACGGGCGTGGGCGCCGGGGCGCTCTCCTTCTGGCCGCAGGCTGCCAATATCGCCAGGGCGCACACGGCCAGACCCAATCCCATATGTTTCATGGAAAATCCCGTAAAGCTTGATTTCGACGGGCAAATTCTAGAATCAGGCCTTCATCGAAAAGCACACGCTTTCACTCGGCCTTGATCTAACGCAAATCGAAAATCAGCCTCACTCTGAATCATCCGCCCTGCCTGAATGGAGAAACGTCGGCGTGAAGGCAATATTTAATCTACGCCGCAAGAAACTTGAACTGGTTTAAGGAAATTTCCATGGACATGGGCTTGAAAAAGAAACCGGCGGGCGCCGAAACCGGCCTGGCCCGCCGCCGCTTCCTGAACACCGCCGCTGCCGCCGGCCTGGCCGGCGTGGGCATGGCCGCCTGTTCCGACAAGCCGGCCTCCGCGCCCGCCGCCACGGCCCAGGCCAGCGCGCCGCACGCGCAGCCCAACCCCGGCGAGGGCGCGGGCAGCATTCACCTCAAGCCCGGCGAGCTGGACTCCTACTACGGCCTCTGGAGCGGCGGCCACACCGGCGACATGCGCGTGCTGGGCCTGCCCTCGGGGCGCGAGATCACGCGCATTCCCGTGTTCGTCCCGGACGCGCTGGTGGGCTGGGGCATCACCAACGAGTCCAAGGACATCATGGGCCGCAAGGCCGACGGCAGCCTGAAGTACACGGTGGCCGACACCCACCACACCCACGCCTCGTACAAGGACGGCGACTACGACGGCCGCTACGCCTGGATCAACGACAAGATCAACGCCCGCATCGCCCGCGTGCGGCTGGACACCTTCACCTGCGACAAGATCACCGAGCTGCCCAACGCCCAGGGCTTCCACGGCATCTTCCCCGACAAGCGCGACCCGGTCGATGAGGCCGTCAACTACACCACGCGCGTGTTCTGCGGCAGCGAGTTCCACATCCCGCTGAGCGCCGCCGACATCGACAAGCCCGAGAAGTACCGCGCCATCTTCAGCTGCGTGGACGCCGAGAGCATGCAGCTGCGCTGGCAGGTGCTCATCGACGGCAACTGCGACCTGGTGGCCACCTCCTACGACGGCAAGCTCGCCGCCACCAACCAGTACAACACCGAGAACGGCGTCAAGTACGAGGACATGATGTCCGCCGAGCGCGACGCCTGCCTCTTCTTCAACGTCGCGCGCATCGAGGCCGCGGTGAAGGCCGGCAAGTTCAAGACCATCGGCGACTCCAAGGTGCCCGTGGTGGACGGCACCCGCGACGCCAACGCGGACCCCAAGACCGCCCTCACCGCCTACGTGAGCGTTCCCAAGAACCCCCACGGCGTCAACGCCAGCCCCGACGGCAAGTACTTCATCTGCGCCGGCAAGCTCTCGCCCACGGGCACCGTCATCGAGCTGGCCAAGGTGCTGGACTGGTTCGACGGCAAGCTGGAGAAGATCGACCAGGCCATCGTCGCCGAAGTCGAGCTGGGCCTGGGGCCGCTGCACACCGCCTTCGACGGCCGCGGCAACGCCTACACCACGCTGTTCCTGGACAGCCAGGTCGTGAAGTGGAACGTGGACGCCGCCATCAAGTTCCACAACGGCGACAAGAACGCCAAGTACGTGGTGGACCGCGTGGACGTGCAATACCAGCCCGGCCACCTCAACGCCACGCACTCCGAGACCAAGAGCGCCGACGGCAAGTACCTCGCCGTGGGCTGCAAGTTCTCCAAGGACCGCTTCCTGCCCGTGGGCCCGCTGCACCCGGAGAACGAGCAGTTCATCGACATCTCCGGCGAGAAGATGGTGCTGCTGGCCGACCACCCGGTGCGCGGCGAACCGCACGACTTCATCATCTTCCGCCGCGACATCATCAAGCCCAAGCAGATCTACAACCTCGACGACCACCCGCAGGCCGTCAAGAGCGCGGCCGACGGCGGCCTCACGCGCAAGGGCAAGAAGGTCACCGTGCGCATGGTGTCGCAGGCCCCGGCCTTCAGCATGCGCGAGTTCAAGGTGAAGTCCGGCGACGAGGTCACGCTCTTCCTGACCAACCTCGACAAGGTGGAAGACCTGACGCACGGCTTCGCCATCCCGAACCACAACGTCAACTTCATCGTCAATCCGCAGGAAACCAAGTCGGTGACCTTCACCGCCGGCAAGCCGGGCGTGTACTGGTGCTACTGCACCCACTTCTGCCACGCCCTGCACCTGGAGATGCGCACGCGCATGATCGTCGAGGCCTGACGGCCGCCCGCCCGCACCCCGGCGGCCCGTCTCCCGGGCCGCCGGGTGGCGGGCCCTTGCCCCCGCCCATGAAGCTCCTGTCACTCCTGCTGCGCCTCGTGGCGCTGGCCGCGGCGCTGCTCAACGCACCGCCGCTGTGGGCCACCGCCTACGAGGCCGAGCTGCCCGCCGGCATCCACGGCCCGCGCCTGTGCGACTTCGCGCCCTGCGCCGAGGTGTTCCCCGGCGCCACGTCCTTTTCCGAGCGCAAGGGCCAGCCGCCCTACGTCGAGGCCTACGCGGACGCCCAGGGGCACAAGAAGCTGCTGGGCTACGTGATGCTGTCCACCGACATCACCGACACGCCGGCCTACTCCGGCAAGCCGGTCGTCACGCTGATCGGCATGGACGTCAAGGGCCGCTTCACCGGCGTGAAGGTGCTCAAGCACTCCGAGCCCATCCTGCTGCTGGGCATCCCGGAGTCGGCGCTGACGAAATTCAACGACCAGTACCTGGGCAAGTTCGTCGGCGACAACATAGAAATCGGCCGCTCGCGCCCCGACGAGGGCGTCATCGGCCTGGACGCCATCTCCGGCGCCACCGTCACCGTGATCGCGCAGAACCAGGTCATGCTGGCCTCGGGGGCCGCGGTGGCGCGCCAGACCGGCATCCTCGCGCCCGTGGTGCGCCCGCAGGCCACCTTCACCGACGCGGGCCGCCGCCTGGACTGGGCGGCGCTGGCGCGCGAGGGCCTGGTGCAGCGCCTGGTGGTCTCGCCGCAGCAGGTGGGCCTGGACGGCAAGAGCGGCGCGCCCTTCATAGAGCTCTGGTTCGGCCTGCTCAACCCGCCCGAGGCCGGCCGCTCGCTGCTGGGCCCCGCGGGCTGGCAGCGGGTGATGGAGCAGCTCAAGTCGGGCGAGCAGGCGCTGTTCGTGATCCGCACCGGCGGCGCCGAATCGTTCAAGGGCTCTGGCTTCGTGCGCGGCGGCCTCTACGACCGCGTGCAGGTGCGCCAGGGCATGGACACCTTCACCTTCCGCGACCTGGACTACATGCCCCTGTACGGCCTGGCCGCCGCCGGCGCGCCGGCCTACGGCGAGTCGGCCATCTTCATCGTCCGCTCGCCGGCCTTCTCGGCCGCCTACCCGTGGAAGCTCAATTTCCTGGGCAACCGCGTGGACCGCGCCACCGGCACGCGCAGCTTCGCCAACTTCGAGACGCCCTACTGGCTGCCGGACGGCGTGCTGCAGGGCGGCCGCCCGCAGGTGGACGAGCCCGCCGCGCCCTGGGTCAAGGTGTGGAAGGCGCGCGCACGGGACATCGCCCTCTTCGCCGCGCTGCTGGTGGCCGTGGCCACGGCCTATGCGCTGCGCGACCAGCTCACCCGCCGCGCCACGCGCAAGAACAAGTGGCCCGTCAACGCCTTCAAGTACTCGGCCTGGGGCCTGAGCATCGGCTTCGTGGGCTTCGGCGCCATGGCGCAGCCCTCGGTGACGCAGGTGCTGACCTGGTTCCACGCGCTGCTGTTCCACTGGACCTGGGCGCTGTTCCTGAGCGATCCGTTCATCTTCCTGTTCTGGATCTTCATCATCGTCACGGTCTTCGTCTGGGGCCGCGGCCTGTTCTGCGGCTGGCTGTGCCCCTTCGGCTCGCTGTCGGAGGCGCTGTACAAGCTCGGCGGCGCCCTGGGCTTGAAGCGCTTCCAGCGCCAGCTGCCCCGCGCGCTGCACGACAAGCTCAAGTGGGTCAAGTACGGCGTGTTCTTCGGCCTGCTGGCCGTGTCCATGTTCTCCATGGGCCTGGCCGAGAAGCTGGCCGAGGTGGAGCCGTTCAAGACCACCTTCCTCGTCGGCTGGGGCCAGCGCGCCTGGCCGTACACGCTGTTCGCGGCCAGCCTGCTGGGGCTGTCCCTCTTCGTGGAGCGGCCCTTCTGCAAGTACCTGTGCCCGCTGGGCGCGGCGCTGTCCATGCCGTCCACGTTCCGCTGGTTCGGCCTGCGCCGCAAGCAGGCGTGCAGCAGTTGCAAGGCCTGCGCCGTGGGCTGCGGCGCGCAGGCCATAGACGCCGACGGCCGCATCGACCACCGCGAGTGCCTGCACTGCCTGGACTGCATGGTGCTCTACACCGACACCCACGCCTGCCCGCCGCTGGCCAAGGAGAGAAAGCGCCGCGAGCGCGAGGGCCTGCCGCTGACGCCCGTGGGCCGCGACGGCCACTTCATCCCCATCGTGCCCGTCGTGTCCGCAGCGCCGGCCCAGGGCCCGGCCGCCAGGAGCTGAACGCCATGGTCGATCCCCGCATGCCCACCGACCCGGTGGAGCCGCCCTTCCTCGCCACGGGCACCGGCTTGGGCGCCCGCTGGGCCGCCGAAGCCTGGGACCACCTGTGGCCCTGGCGCCGCGGCGTGGCCGCGCCCAACCTGGCGCTGCGCGCGGCCGGCATCGCGCTGGCCCTGGCGGCCAGCCTGGCCTGGGTGCTGGGCGCCCTGGGCGAGCTGCGCGCGGGCGCGCTCATCGCCTGGTGGTTCGGCTGGAGCGTGTACGAGGTGCTCATCCGCCTCAACGCCAAGCGCTACGTCAAGGACGGCCCGTGGTGGGGCCGGCGCTTTCGCCGCGCCAACGTGATGGACATGCTCTGCTACGTCGGCTTCAAGAACCTGCTCATGGGCGCGGCGCTGTTCCTGGCGCTCAAGGCCGCGGGCGTGCTGGTGACGCCGGCATGAACGCGATGCGCCGCCTGCGCGCCCTGCTGGCCCTGCCGGCGCTGCTGCTGCCGCTGGCCCTGCACGCCGCCACCTGGACCGTGCATCCCGGCCAATCCATACAGCCCGTGCTGGACCGCGCCGCCGCCGGCGACGTCGTCGAGATCGAGCGCGGCTTCTACGCCGGCCAGCTGTTGATCAGCAAGCCGCTGACGTTGCGCGGCCTGCAGCGCCCCACGGTCAGCGGCGGCCAGCAGGGCGACACCATCCGCATCGCCGCCCCGGACGTCACCCTCGAAGGCTTGATCGTCCGCGACTCCGGGGACAGCCTGCTGAAGCAGAACGCGGGCATCTACGTCGCGCCGGGCTCGCACCGCGCGGCCGTGCGGCGCTGCGACCTCGTCTACAACCTCTTCGGCCTGTGGATCGAGAAGGCCGACGGCGTGCGCGTGGAGCACAACCTCATCGTCGGCAAGCGCGACTACGCCTCCTCGCAGCGCGGCAACGGCGTGCAGCTCTACAACACCACCGGCGCGCAGATCGTGGGCAACCACATCAGCTTCGTGCGCGACGCGCTGTACGTGGACGTCTCGCACCACGCCGTCTTCCGCGCCAACCGGCTGCACCACAGCCGCTACGGCACGCACTACATGAACTCCTACCACAACCTGTGGGAGGACAACGACAGCTACCGCAACCGCGGCGGCCTGGCGCTCATGGAGGTGCGCGACCAGGTCGTGCGCAACAACCGCGCCTGGGGCAACACCGACCACGGGATCATGCTGCGCACGCTGCAGGACTCGGTGATCGAGAACAACGTCGTGGCCGGCAACGCCCGCGGCTTCTTCATCTACGACGTGGAGTACGCCCAGCTCAAGGGCAACCTCGTGGTGGACAACCAGGTGGGCGTGCACCTCTCGGCCGGTTCCACCCGCAACCGCGTCGAGGGCAACGATTTCGTGGGCAACCGCGAGCAGGTGCGCTACGTCGGCGCCAAGGACGAGACCTGGGGCGCGCAAAGCGGCAACCACTGGAGCAACTACCTGGGCTGGGACCGCGACGGCGACGGCCTGGGCGACGTGCGCTACGAGGCCAACGATCTGGTGGACCGCCTGGTGTGGCGCCACCCCGCGGCGCGGCTGCTGCTGGCCAGCCCCGCGGTGCAGGCGCTGCGCCTGGTGGGCCAGCAGTTCCCGCTGCTGCGCGTGCCCGGCGTGGTGGACCCCAAGCCCCGCATGCACCCCGCGCACCCGAACTGGAATGAATGGAATGGCAAGCAGTCCCCTCTCGAACCCTGAGGCCGGCTTGGCCGGCGCGGCGCCGGTTGCGGCATCACGCCCGTCGCTGGCCGGCGACAGCGCCATCACCCTGCGCGGCGTGGTCAAGCAGTACGGCGCCGTGCGCGCCGTGGACGGCGTCGATCTGGACGTGCGCCGCGGCGAGGTGCTGGGCCTCATAGGCCACAACGGCGCGGGCAAGAGCACCCTCTTCAAGATGATGCTGGGCCTGCTCGCGCCCACGGCCGGCGAGATCCTGGTGCAGGGCGCACCGGTGAGCGGGCGCGGCTTTCGCGCCGTGCGCCGCGGCATCGGCTACCTGCCGGAAAACGTGGTGCTCTACGACAACCTCAGCGGCCTGGAGACGCTGCGCTTCATGGCCCGCCTCAAGGGCGTGGCCCAGAGCGAGTGCAGCGCCGCGCTGGCCCGCGTGGGCCTGGGACACGCCGGGCAGCGCGCGGTGCGCGGCTACAGCAAGGGCATGCGCCAGCGCCTGGGCTTCGCGCAGGCGCTCTTGGGCAAGCCGCAGGTGCTGTTCCTGGACGAGCCCACCACGGGGCTGGACCCGGAGGCCATACGCGCCTTCCACGCCACGCTGCGCGAGCTCAGCGACGAGGGCGTGACCCTGGTCATCACCTCCCACATCCTGGCCGAGCTGCAGGACCGGGTGGACCGCCTGGCCATCCTCACCAGCGGCCGCATCACGGCGCAGGGCAGCGTGCAAAGCCTGCGCGAGGGCCTGGCGCTGCCGCTGCGGCTGGAGCTGCGCGTGGCCGAGTCCGGCCGCGAGGCGGTGCGCCAGGCGCTGTGCGCGCTGCCGCTGGAGGGCCTGTCCTGGCAGGGCTTGCAAGCCACGGCCCGCTGCGCGCGCGAGGCCAAGATGGCCGTGCTGGCGGCGCTGGCCGGCCTGCGCGGCGCGGTGCTGGACCTGCAGTTGCACGAGCCCTCGCTGGAAGACGTGTTCTTCGGCCTGGCGCACTGAAGCGAGGAGCGCCGCCATGGAATTCGCACAAGTCCTGACCATCGCGCACAAGGAGCTGCGCGACCGGCTGCGCAACCGCTGGGTGCTGGCCATCGCGCTGGTGTTCACGGCCTTCGCGCTGGTCATCGCCTACTTCGGCGGCGCGCAGCAAGGCGCCGTCGGCCTGCGCAACATCGAGTTCACCATCGCCAGCCTGGTGAGCCTGGTGATCTACCTGATCCCGCTGATCGCCCTGCTGCTGGGCTTCGACGCCATCGTGGGCGAGCGCGAGCGCGGCTCGCTGGACCTGCTGCTGGCGCTGCCCATCACGCGGCTGGAGCTGCTGCTGGGCAAGTACCTGGGGCTGGCCGCGGCGCTGAGCCTGTCCACCATCGCCGGCTTCGGCGCGGCGGCGCTGCTGCTGGGCGCGCAGGCCGGGCGCGCGGCGCTTGGGCCGTACCTGGGCTTCATGGGCAGCTCGGTGCTGCTGGGCCTGGCCTTCCTGAGCCTGGCCGTGATGCTCTCCGTGGTCGCCGCCGACCGCACCCGCGCGTCGGGCCTGGCCATCGCGCTGTGGTTCTTCTTCGTCCTGGTGTTCGACCTGGTGCTGCTGGGCCTGCTGGTGCTCACCGGCGGGCAGGCCGGCGGCGACTGGTTCGCCTGGGCGCTGCTGCTCAACCCGGCGGACGTGTTCCGCATCCTCAACGTGTTTTCACTGGACGACGTGCGCACGCTCTACGGCCTCTCCAGCATCGTCCCGCCCGCGCTGGCCAAGCCCTGGCTGATGGCGCTGGTGATGCTGGGCTGGATCGCCGCGCCACTGTCCATCGCTACCTGGAGATTCCGTCCGTGAAGTACCCCCGCCGAAGCCTGCTCCTGGCCGCCTGCGGCCTGCCCCTGGTCCTGATGGGCTGCAGCCGCGCCGACTCCGCCCCCGCGCTGGTGGCGCAGGACATCGTGCCCGGCACCACCTGCGACTTCGACGGCATGCTGCTGTCCGACTACCCCGGCCCCAAGGCGCAGGTGTTCTACGCCGACGCCGCGGCGCCCGTCTTCTTCTGCGACACCGTCGAAATGTTCTCCGCGCTGTTGCGCCCGGAACAGGTGCGCGCGGTGCGCGCCGTGTTCACGCAGGACATGGCCCGCGCCGACTGGCAGGAGCCGCGCGGCCACTGGTTCGACGCGCGCAAGGGCTTTTACGTGATCGGCAGCAAGCGCCACGGCTCCATGGGGCCGACCTTCGCCAGCTTCGCGGCCCAGGCCGACGCGGGGAAATTCGCCGCCGAGTTCGGCGGCAAGGTGCACGCGTTCGCCGAAGTGACGCCCGACATGGCGGACCTGTGCGGCGGTGCGAAGCACGACCGGCAGATGTAGTTGCCCCCCGCAAACACGGTGTTAGACCGTCTAACGCCCGCCGTGCGCTCTGCTTCGTCATGCTCGTGAAGGCGCACGGCTGTCCGGGGAAAGTTGGAAAGGGCTTGGCATCCCGGCAGCAAAGGGGCGTCGCACCCCATTTCGTCATTCCCGCGAAGGCGGGAACCCAGGCGGTCCCCAAGCTGATCGCAAGCGACGTGGTTGCGCATGGCACCGTTTTCGGCTCCGCGCTTCCTGCTTCTCTGCTTGCGTTGAAGCGTGGGACCGCCTGGGTCCCCGCCTTCGCGGGGATGACGAAGTAGTAGGCGGAGCTTGAGCGGCTGACGGCTGCTTTCACGCGTCCGCTCAGGCCTCGCGCACCGGCCTTTCAATCACGGCCCTTTGCAGCCACCCCCATGCGCCGGCCTTGTAGGAGGCCCGCTGGCGGGCCGAACGGCCTCGCCGCGCCGTGGGCCTCTCTCGGCAGCCCATCTGGTTCAGAGGCCGGTTCGGCCCGCCAGCGGGCCTCCTACAACCCGGCGCCTGGGCGGCCTGTTTCACGCGCCGCCCTCCCCAGCCACCACCCATACCGCAGCAGCCAGACCAGGCTCACGAGGGCCCAGGCCCCCGCGGCCACCGGCAGCAGCCAGGTCGCCCCCGCGGGCCACAGCCCCCAGGCCACGCGCGCCAGCACGGCGGCCTGCAGCAGGTGGAACAGCGCCCACAGCACCCCGTCGACCACCACCGCGCGCCCAATCTGCGCGCAGGCCACGCGTGAAGCCATGGCCAACAGCAGCGTGCCCAGGAAGCCCAGCGTGTAGGCGTGCAGCGCCGCGTCCGCCGCGCCCAGGGCCGACAGCAGCAGCGCCACCGCCAGCCAGAACACCCCGCGCAGCAGCATGGCCGGCAAGCGCTGGCGCACCGCCGGCAGGCGGCGCCAGCGCGTCCACAACCCCAGCAGCAGCACGCCGGCCCCGCCAGGCGCCAGCGAGGCCGTGGCGTCCAGCACGCCCGGCAGCGGCCCAAGCAGCAGCGCCACCGCCCGCAGCACGCCCTGCAGCGCCATCACGCCCGCCAGCGACCACAGCAGCCAGGCGGGCCAGCGCGCATCCAGTTGCGGCGCGGCGTCGCCCATGAACGGCACCAGCCGGTGCAGCGCCGCGGCGTAGACCACGCCGAACGCGCCCCACAGCGCCACATGCGCCAGCGCGCGCGCCAGCGTCCAGGCCTCGGCCGCCACGGCGCCCGCCGCCACGTCCAGCAGCAGCGCGCTCCACGCGCAGCCCGCCAGTGCCAGGCGCAGGTGCAGCCGGTCTTGCGCGCCGCGGGCCGCGCCCGCGCGCAGCAGCCGCCACAGCCGCAGCACGGCGCCGCTCCAGCCGGCCGCGACACAGGCCAGCCCCATGCCGGCCATCAGCGGGGCTTGCGCGCCGCCGTCCGCCAGCGCGAGGCCGAACACCAGCCAGCCCGCGAGCTGTGCGCCCACCGCCGGCAGCAGCGCCGCGGCCTTCACCGGCGGCGCCTGCACCCAGCGCGCGCCGGCCGTGCAGAGAAAGCCGGCAACGAACAGCGGCATGAAGCCCCAGGCCGCCCACAGCGCATGCGCGGCGCCCAGGGGCACGCGGCCCGCCGGGCCGGGCCACCACAGCCGGGCGGCCCACCCCAGCGCGCCCAGGGCGAGCACGAGGGCGCCGGCCACGAACCCCAGGCGGGCGGGCGAAGCAAGCCAATGGCGCGGATGCCAGGAGCGGCGCGCCGCGGACGACGGCGGCAAGGAGGACACGCAGGACATGGCGCGCAGGCTGCCGCCCAAGGGCGGCCGCGGCCTTGAGCTGCATCAGGCCCAGGCGGGCGTGCCGGCGACGGCGGCCGCCGCGTCCCATGCCATGGCGCCCGCAGGGGGTAAGCCGCTTCGCCAACGGCCTTCCCGACGCGCCGCCACCCCCGGGTGCGCGCCTTGCTGCAGTGCCGCAATCGCGGAAAACCGCCGCCGCGCCTGCGCCAGCGGCGCGGGCGCGGCCGCACACAAGGAGCACTTGGGCATGCCGGGTTGGGCA
The DNA here is from genome assembly GCF_001571085.1 of Azohydromonas lata NBRC 102462. Taxonomy (GTDB): domain Bacteria; phylum Pseudomonadota; class Gammaproteobacteria; order Burkholderiales; family Burkholderiaceae_C; genus Azohydromonas; species Azohydromonas lata. The sequence continues at coordinate 2,271 of NZ_BCTC01000039.1, read as the reverse complement.
GATTTCGACGGGTTCACCACCACCACGTTCCTGGGCGCCTCGGCGCTGAGCTGGGCCACGGCGCTGGCCGCGGCGCTGGCGAGCTGGATCGCCATGCGGCTGGCGCTGCGCTTCCTCACCCGCCGCGCCAGCGCCGTGGCGCACCGCACCACCAACCGCGTCGACGATTTGCTCGTGGACCTGCTGCAGTGCACCAGCCGCGCGCTGCTGCTGGTGACGGCGCTGCTCATCGGCCTCTCCATGCTGGACTTGCCCGCGCGCTGGAGCACGCGCGTGAGCCAGCTCTGGTTCCTCACGCTGGCGCTGCAGTTCGGCCTGTGGGGCAACCGCGCCATCGCCATCGGCCTGCGCCGCTACGAGGAGCGCCATGGCGCGGGCGGCATGGCCACGCAGGTCAGCACCTCCGCCACGCTCCTGCGCTGGGCACTGCGCACGGTGCTGTGGGCCGTGGTGCTGCTGGCCATGCTGGCCAACCTGGGGGTGAACATCACGGCGCTGGTGGCGAGTCTCGGCGTGGGCGGCGTGGCCGTGGCGCTGGCGGTGCAGAACATCCTGGGCGACCTGTTCGCCTCGCTGTCCATCGCCGTGGACAAGCCGTTCGAGGTGGGCGACTTCATCACCCTCGCCGGCGTGGCCGGCAGCGTGGAGCAGGTTGGGCTGAAAACCACACGCATCCGCGCGCTCAGCGGCGAGCAGATCGTCATCTCCAACACCGAGCTGCTCAAGCAGACCATCAACAACTACAAGCGCATGGAAAAGCGCCGCGTGGTCTTCAAGTTCGGCCTGAGCTTCGGCGCCACGCCGGAGCAGGCCGAGGCCGTGCCGGCCCTCGTGCGCCGCGCCATCGAGTCGCAGGACAAGACCAAGTTCGACCGGGCCCACTTCATGGCCTTCGGCGACAGCTCGCTGGACTACGAGGTGGTCTATTTCGTCCTGTCGGCCGACTACAACCTCTACATGGACATACAGCAGCGCGTCAACCTGACGCTGATGCGCGAGTTCCGCCAGCTCGGCGTGGACTTCGCCTTCCCCACCCGCACGCTGCAGATGCCGGGGCTGGAAGCGCGGCTGGCGGCGCAGCCCCGCCCGGACGAGGCGCCGCAGCGCCCGCGCCGCGTGCTGCCCTGAAGCAGCGCGGCCGGGGCGGTGCCGGCGCAAGGCCGGCCGTGAAGAAGCGGCGTCGCACCCGCGCGACGCGTCCCGGGAGCGGCCGGCGCGGGCCTTAAGCTCGCGGCCGTCCTCACTTCTTCGCCATCTGCAGTCGGCGCCCACAGCGGCGCCTTGCGGTGCCGTACCGGCCGCCCCCGATGTTGTTGTTCCCCGCAGTACCCCGCAGTACCCCCCCGTCGTCCTTTCCCCTGAGATCCACGAAGCGGCTGCTGCCGGCCCTGGGCCTGGCGCTGCTGTCCACGCTCGCGCAGGCCCAGGGTTTCCAGCAGTGCAAGGCCATCTTCCCGACGGCGCAGCCGCCGCGCGTGGCCGTGCCGGCCGGCGCCACGCGCGAGCTGTGCTACGACGCCTTCGCCACGCTCTACTCCGGGCGCAGCAAGACGCCGCTGTACACGGTGGAAAAGCTCACCCGCGAGCAGTTGCTGGACGCCAAGGACGAGGAGCGCACCAACCGCTTCTTCCCCGACGCCCGCCTGCCCAGCGCCGAGCGCGCGACGCTGGAGGACTACAAGGGCAGCGGCTACGACCGCGGCCACATGGCCGCCGCGGCCAACATGCCCACGGCGCAGGCCATGGCGCAGTCCTTCTCGCTGGCCAACGTGGTGCCGCAGGCGCGCATCAACAACCAGCGCACTTGGGCCGAGATCGAGAAGTCCACGCGCCGCTACGTGATGCGCGCCGCCGGCCCGGTGTACGTGTTCACCGGCCCGGTGTTCCCGCGCCAGCGCCAGCCGCGCACCATCGGCGACGGCGTGTGGGTGCCCAGCTACCTCTACAAGCTGGTCTACGACGCCTCCACCCGCCGCGCCTGGGCCTACTGGGTGGAGAACAGCAACGAGGCCAAGGTGGCGCCGCCCATCACGTACAAGGAACTGGTGGATCGCACGGGGATCGAGTTCCTGCCGGGGGTGCTGCCCGGACCGTGAGCAACGGCGGCCGGCGCCCACCGCGCCGCCGGCCGCCCAAGCGCATCACGCCTCCTGCGTCTCCAGCACGCCGCGGCGGATCTGGTCGCGCTCCATGCTCTCGAACAGCGCCTTGAAGTTGCCCTCGCCGAAGCCGTCGTCGCCCTTGCGCTGGATGAACTCGAAGAACACCGGG
>NZ_BCTC01000038.1 GCF_001571085.1 Azohydromonas lata NBRC 102462 | reverse complement strand
CGCCGGCGTGGCCGGCACGGCGGTGAGCGCCGCCGGCAGCGGCAACGTGCTGCTGAAGACGCTGGGCAAGGACGCGGACGTCATCGTTGGGGCCGGGATCGTGAGCGGCACGGGCCATGTGACGGTGCTGGGCTCACGCTCGGTGAGCTTCACCGGCACGGGCGGGCTGCGCACGGGTGGTGCAGGAACGGTGGACCTGGAAGCGGGCAGCGGCTCCATCACCATGGTGGACCAGACCGCGGTGGCCACGGCCAGCGGTGCAATCCGCTTGCTGGCGGCGCAGAACGTGACGCTGGGCAAGCTCAGCACCGCCGGCAATGTCGGCGTGACGGCCACGGCGGGCAGCATCCTCGACGCGGGCGACAGCGCCGTGGACGTGCGCGCCCAGGGTCTGAGCCTGGTGGCGGGGCAGCGAATCGGCCAAGGCCGACCGCTGGCCACCACCGTGGCCACGCTGGCGGCCCAGGCCGGCAGCGGCGGCATCGACGTGGTCGAGACGGATGGCGTGACGGTCAGCACCGTGGCGGTCGGGTACCAGCAGGTGCAGGCCGATGGCGGCGTGCTGGCACGTTCGCTGGGCGCCCTTGCGGGCCTGAAGACCAGTGCCAATGGGGGTGTCAAGCTCACCGCCCTGGCGGGCGACATCCGGCTCGAACCCGGCACCGGCGGCGCCGATGCCGTGAGCACCAAGGGGTCCGGCGGCATCACGCTGGTGGCGCAGCAGGGCACGATCAACATCAACGCCACGCTGCGCTCCGAGCAGGGCGCACTGACCCTCCAGAGCCGTCGCAGCGTCGAGTGGGGAGCCCAGGGCCAGGTGCTCAACGGCACGCAGGCTGCGGGCAGCACCTTGACCCTGCGACCGGTGGATCCGGCGCAAGCCATCGTCATCGGCCGCTCCGCGCCCACCCAGCCGGTGCCGGATGACAACACGTGGTACGTCGACAACGCCGCGCTCACGCGCATGCGCGCCGGCTACGACCGCATCGTCATCGGCGGCGCGGAGCACACGGGCTCCGTGACGGTGGACGGACGCTCCAGCACGGTCAGCTTCCTCAACGCCGTGGAGATCCGCGCCGCCGCCGGCGCGACCGTGACGCTGCAGGGCAGCATCCAGGGCAAGTCGCTGCTCGTGAACGGCGCGGCGCCGGTGGTGCTCAGCGACGTGCAGATCGGCATGAGCGAGGCCCAGGGCATCGTGCTTGGAGGTCAGGCACGGCTGAGCGGCCAGGTCGTGTTGAGCGCGTCGTCGGTGGCTTTCCGGGGCGGCAACGGCTCCGTCCAGGCTGCGAAGCCGGGCACGACGCTGACCTTGCGGCCCACCAGCGACCAGACGGCCGTGCTCGTCGGCACGGGCAGCGGGGCACTGGTCGACGCGGCATCGCTGCAGGCGCTGGCCAGTGGCTTCGCAGGCGTGGAGATCGGCTACGCCAGCCGGCAGGCCGACTTGCGCGTCGAAGGCCTGCTCAGCATCGCCGACGCCCTCACGCTGCAGGGCCGCAAGGTCGTGATGAGCGCCACCAGCGTGTTGACCAGCACGGCCGACGTGAAGCTCAGCAGCACCGATGGCGTGAGCGTCGGCCGTATCCTGGCCGCCAACCACACCGTGACCGTGTTGGCGGACAAGAGCACGGCGCGCATCCTCTCGGCCACCGCCGCGAACACCGTCAACGTCACGGCGCAGACCGTGGTGGTCTCGGGCTTCGGCCCGGTGCAGGGCGAAGCCGGCAACCCGTTGCGGGTCAACAGCAGCCAGGTCAGCGTGCTCGCGCCCAGCGGCGTGGTGCTGCGCCAGACCCAGTCCGACGGCACCGTGCAGGTCGTGGTGCTCGATGACGGCACGGTCCACGTCCAGCTCATCAACGTCAACACGAGCGTCATCGTGTCCGGCCAGTCCGCCGCCCGGGCTGCGCCGATGGCAGCCAAGTCCGCCGCCGTGCTGGCTGCGCCGGGCTGGGGCATCGCTTCACGGCTGTCCTCGCCGACGTCGACCGACGTCACGTGGCAGGCCGCCCCGGCAGGCACCGCGGCGCTGGGCAGCGAGCTCGGCCAAGCCTTCCTGCTGGGTGGCGTGGCCACGCAGCCGGTTTCCGCCGGTGTGCTCAGCACCGGCGCCGGCCGCTTTGACTACTGGGTGGAAGACATCTCCTTCTGATTGAGTCATGAACACTGAACAACGTCCAATTTCCTGGGGCTGCACCCTGATCCCCGGTGTGCTCGTTTCATCGCTGGTGGCCGCCTGTGGCGGCGGTGGCGGGGCGAGCCCTTCGCCGGTGGGAGGTGTCATCAACGGGCTGAGTCCGGGCACCACGCTGACCCTGGGTGTCGCCGGCAGCACAGAGACTTTCAGCACGGCGTCGTACGCGGCGCTGAGCTTCAAGTTCCAGCAGCTCTTCGCAAGTGGTTCCAGCTACTCGGTGAGCGTCGAGAAGCATCCGCAGGGCCAGATGTGTGCCGTCACGGCCGGGGCGGCCGGCACGGTCGAGGGACCGGTGAGCAGCGTGAAGGTGGACTGCCACGACACGCTGCTCAACGACACCGGCATTCTTGCCGCGGCCAATGGCACGGTGCTGGCGCCCGATGGCGCCACCGGCCGCGATGCCCAGGCCGCGCGGCTGACCAAGATAGGCGCCGGGGAGCTGGGGTTCGACTTCACCCGGATCTGCAGCTCCGGCCATCCTCTGGACGCCTCCAACGCCTGCCCGGCCAGCCCCGCTTACCCCACCAACGTCTGGACCTGCACCCGCGACAACGTCACGGGCCTGATGTGGTTGAAGGACAGCCGCGGGATGGCCGACAGCGCGCCCACGGCCGGGCTGTGCGGCCACATCGGCTGGCGCCAGCCGACGGTGCATGAGCTGATGTCCATCGTTCACGCAGGCAAGAGCAGCGGTGCCGCCGTGGACCTGGCCTACTTTCCGGCCACGCCCGCGACCGTGTTCCAGTCCAGCGACGCCTACCTGGACGTAGACGGCAAGTCCTGGAGCGTGGACTTCGGCAACCAGGGCTCGGCCGGCAAGGATGTGAGCGCGCCGGGCAGCGCGCGGGTGCGCTGGGTGGCGGGCGCATCGCTGATCAACGACGCCGACCCGTCGCTGCAGCCCTACACCCGAAGCGCCGCGGGCAGCGACTTCGTCATCGTTGACACGCGGCGTGAATTAATGTGGCTTATCCCGAATCAACCAACGCTCAGCTCGTGGACGGAGGCCGTGTCCGGCGTACAGTCGGTGAATGCCAGCCTGCCGGGCGGCTACGGTGACTGGCGGCTGCCCAACCGCAACGAGATGGATTCGCTTGCGGTACGCAGCCTCACGAAGCCGGCCATGGATGCCGGCTTCTACGGCGGCGACGCCAACCGTTCCACGTTCTCGCAGATGTTCTGGACCGGTTCGCCTTATGTGTCGCAAGCCCAAGGCACCGGCCCGGCCATGGCCTGGGGCGCGGACTTCTCGTATGGCGATGTGAGTCCGATGCTTCAGTCCTTCAAGGCCCGTGTGATTTATGTCCGCAACCGCGTCTTCAACACAACACCATAGCTCTGGAGTAGATGGGCAATGAGTTTGTTACGCCGGCACCTTTGCATGCGCAACGGCGTCGACATTGCCGCAAGCTGCTGGCCGTGGCCGGCTTGTGGCTTGCGTGCGTCTGTGCAACGGCTGCCGATGCAGGCGTGGACACCGGGGTGCCCTGGGCACAGCCAGCCGGTTCGGAGCTTTCGCTCGACCTGACGCAGTTCGTGCAGTGGACGGTCCTGCGCAACGCCAGCGCCAACGCGGCGCGGCTGCAGGCCGAGGCATCGGAGAAGCTGACGCAGGCCGAGCGTGCCCTCTACGACCCGACGGCCTTCAGCCGCCTGCGCCGCGACGTCTACGACCATCCTCGCACCTACGAGGAGCGCACGCAAAGCCTCACCAACGTCGACAAGGAAAGCGCGCTGGAGCAGATCAACGCGACGGACGTGGGCGTGCGCGGCAAGCTGCCCAGCGGGGCGACCTTTGAGCTCTCCCACGACCTGCACCGGCGTGCCAGCAACCTGCTCGCCACCCGCGACGACCGGGAGTACCGCGGCACGCTCACGCTGGCCGTCAAGCAGCCGCTGCTGCGCGGCGCGGGGCGCCAGATGACGGAGGTCGCGATCCGCGTGGCGGAGAAGGAACAGCAGATCGAGCAGCAGCGCTTCGTCAAGCAGCTGCTCGACACCGTGGGCGAAGCGGCAAGCACTTACTGGCAGCTCTACCGCGCGCAGCAGATGCTGGCCATGCGCCAGCGGGCGGTGCGCTCGGCCATGGAGCTGCGCGACATCGCCCAGCGCCTGGTGGACCGCGGGTTTGCGCCCCGCGTGGATCTGCTCGAAGCCGATGTGGCCATTGGCAGCCGCGAAACGGAAGTCGCGCGCGCGCAGCAGCAACTGGTCGAGTCCAACGCCCGCGTGCGCAATCTCTTGAACATGAGCGCCGTGGAACGGCCGCAACTGCGCTTCACGCCCGTGCAGCCGTCGCGGCCGCAAGCCCCGGCCGCGACGGCCGACCTCGACCTGCCGCCGCAGCTTGCCGACACCTGGCCGGCCTACCGCATTGCGATGCTGCGCCTGGAACAGGAGCAGATCCGGCTGGATTACACCAAGGACCTGCAGCGCCCGGACCTGAGCCTGGAGCTCGGCTACAGCCGCAACAGCCTGAGCGGCGGTTTCCGCCCGGGGCTGGAAACGTCGCTGCACAACCGGCATCCGGGCTGGTATGTGGGTGCCGCGCTGGAGATGCCCGTCGGCAACGACGGCGCTCGTGAGAAGAGCGGTGCGCAGATGCTCAAGCGCGATGCGGCGCGGCTGCAAGCCGAAGCCGAGGCCACCACGCTGGGCAACGAATGGATGTCGCGCGCGGCACAGCTCAAGGCCATCTCGCAGGAACGCCAGCAACTGCAGCAGGAGGTGCAGGGCCGGGAAAAGCTCCTGGACGCCGAGCGCATGCACTACGAGCGCGGTCGGGCCCGGCTGCGCGTGCTGGTCGAAACCGGAGACCGGCTTGAAGACAGCCGGCTTCGGCTGCTGGATGCGGACGTGAGGTTGCAACTGGCCGAGCTGTCGGTGCGTGCCTTGACCGGCCGGCTGCTGGATTCCTTCGGCGTGCGGGTTCCTGAATGAAGCCCCACGCCATTTCGCCGCAAGGGCACCGGCCATGAGCCGCACGTTCAGCGAATCCTGGCATCGCGTGGCCGATGCCAGGCTGAGCCTTTTGCCCACGGTGGCCGTGCACAAGCAGCGCTTTCGCGGCCAGCACTGGTACGTGCTGCGCGACACTTACACGCAGCGCTTCTTCCGCATCACGCCGCAGGCCTACGCCTTCGTGTCGCGCCTCACGCCGCAGCGCACGGTGGAAGAGGTGTGGCAGTCATGCCTGCGCGACATGCCCACCGAGGCACCGGGCCAGGAGGAAGTGATGCAGTTGCTGTCGCAGCTGCACCAGTCCAATTTGCTGTTCCACGACACGCTGTCGGACAGCCAGGTCATCTTCGAGCGCTACAGGGGCCAGCGCCGCCGCGAGCTGCAGGGCAAGGTGCTGGGCTTCCTGTCCATCCGCATCCCGTTGTGGGACCCCAACCGGTGGCTGGACCGACAGACCGCGTTCACGCACTGGCTGGTGAGCTGGCAGATGGGCGCGCTGTTGCTGCTGGTGTGCGGCGCGGGCACTGCCGTGGCGCTGTCGGAGTCGCACCGGCTGTGGAACCAGGCCGAGGGCATGTTCGCGGCCAGCAACCTGGGATGGCTGTACCTGTGCATCGCGCTGATGAAGGTGCTGCACGAGCTGGGCCACGCGCATGTGGTCAAGCGCTTCGGCGGCGAAGTGCATGCCTTCGGCATCATGTTGCTCATGGGCGTGCCGCTGCCGTATGTGGACGCCACGGGAAGCTGGTCGTTTCGCGACCGGCGCGCGCGCGCGCTGGTGAGCGCCGCCGGCGTGATCGTGGAGCTGGTGCTGGCGGCGCTGGGCGTGATGGTCTGGGCCTGGTCCGGCCCCGGGCTGGTCAACAGCCTGGCCTTCAACGTGATGGTCATCGGCTCGATTTCGAGCCTGGTCTTCAACGGCAACCCGCTGCTGCGCTTCGATGCGTACTACGTGCTGTCGGACCTGCTCGACATTCCCAACCTTTACCAGCGCTCAGGCCAGATGTGGAGCCATCTGGCCAACCGCTGGCTGCTGGGCACGCAAGGGCTGGAGCCGCCGGCGCGGGACCGGCGCGAGTGGTGGTGGCTGGTGCTCTACGGGGCGGTGAGCTTCTGCTACCGGGTGCTGGTGTTCATCTCCATGCTGCTGGTGCTGGCGGACAACTGGCCGGCGGTGGCCGTGGTGTTTGCGCTGATCACGCTCGTGCTGGCCTTCATCCTGCCGGGGTGGCGCTGGGTCTGCCATCTGCGCAGCCCGGCGCTGATGCGCAACCGGCGCCGCGCGGTGTCGCTGGCGCTGGTGCTGGTGCCGGTAGCCGTCATCGGCGCGTTTCCCTGGGCCGATGCGTTGCGGGCGCCGGGCATGGTCGAAACGGTGGAGTACACGCGCGTGTCCGCCAACGCGCCGGGGCGGCTGGACACGATAGAGGTGTCCCACGGTGCGCCGGTGAAGGCCGGCCAGGTGCTGCTGCGCATGAGCAATCCCGAGCTGGAGCTGGAAATCGTCGAGGCCCAGGCACGTGCCAGTGAATCCGAAGTGCTGCGCAACCAGGCCCTGGAGAAGGCGCCGGCCGAGGTCGGCGCGTTGGACAAGCGGCTGGCCGTGGCCCAGGAGCGGCTGGCCCAACTGCAGGCGCGCCAGGCCGAGTTGACGGTGCGGGCACGGCACGACGGCACTTGGGCGGCCGAGACCCTGCACGAGCGGCTGCACAACTGGCTGGGCCGTGGCCATGGGCTGGGCGAGCTCAGCAACCCGGGCAGCATGCGCTTCTCGGCCGTGGTGTCGCAGGAGCAGGCCAAGGAACTGTTCGAGCGTGACCTGCGCGGCGCAGAGCTGCGGCTCAACGGCCAGGCTGAACTGGTGATTCACCCTAGCCATCTGGTGCTGGTGCCTTACCAGCGTGACAAGCTGCCGTCGCCGGCATTGGGCTGGCACGGCGGCGGCAGCGTGGCGGTCAAGCCCGACGATCCGGAGGGGCTGCAGGCGCTGGATCCCTACTACGAGCTGCAGGCCTATTTCGAGCCGGCACAGGCCCAGGTGATGCAGGGGATGACGGGCTGGCTGCGTGTGCCGCTGCCCTCGCGTCCGTTGTTCGAGCAGGCGCGCCGGGCCTTGCTCCAAATGATGCAGAAGCGCTACAGGCTGTGAGCACGACGACCTCTGCCGCACAGGCCGACTTCCGTTGGTCGCCACCGCGCAGCGACAAGCAGCCGACGGGGGCCCGCTGGCGCGACTGGCTGCGCTGGGGTGAGCAGCGGATTGGCGGCTTCCAGCGCCGTCTGCAGCGCGACGCGGCCGAGGTGCTGGCGCTGCAGCAGGCCTGGGCCGACATGGACGACGCGGCGCTCGACGCCCGGCTGGCGCAGCAGCGCAGTGCGTTCCGGCTTGACCAGTTGCGTGGCGACGCGGCCAGGCGACTGCGCATCGAAGCGCTGGCCGCCATCTCTCTCGCCGCGCAGCGCACGCTCCAGCGCCTGCCCTACCGGGTGCAGTTGCTGGCCGCGCTGGCCATGCACGAAGGCCTGCTCGTGCAGATGAACGCGGGCGAGGGCAAGACGCTGACCGTGGCGCTGGTGGGCGTGCTGCGCGGCTGGCGCGGCCTGCCTTGCCACGTGATCACGTCCAACGACTATCTGGCCAAGCGGGACGTGGAGCTGATGGATCCGCTGTACCGGCGCTGCGGCGTCAGCGCGGCCGCGGCGGTGCATGGGCTGTCGCCGCAGCAGTTGCGTGACGTTTACGCCGCGGACCTGGTGTATGCCACCAGCAAGCAACTGCTGGCGGACCACCTGTTCGACCAGATCGCCTTGGACGGCGCATCGGACGCCATGCGCCGGCGCCTGCGCGAGTTGCGGCCGCAGCAGGGTTGCGTGCGCCAGCGTGGCCTGTACTCGGCCATTGTGGACGAGGCCGACAGCGTGCTCATCGATGAGGCCAACACGCCGCTGATCATCTCGGCGCCGCAGCCCAACGAGTTGCTGATGGAGGCGGTTCTGGCTGCGCGTGACGTGGCCGAGGAGCTGGAGGCCGAGCGCGACTACCGGCTCGATGCGCAGTTGCGGGAGATCGATTTCACCTCGCAAGGGCGTGAGCGGCTGGAAGCCGCCACGCGGCGGCTGCCCGCGGTGTGGCATGCGCCGCAACGGCGTGACGACCTGATCCGCCAGGCCCTGTCGGCGCGCGACCTGTTCCTGCGTGACCGGCATTACATCGTGCAGGACGGGAAAGTGCAGATCCTGGACGAGAACACCGGGCGTGTCATGCCGGGCCGCACGTGGAGCTTCGGCTTGCACCAGGCGATAGAGGCGCGCGAGGGCGTGCAGATTTCGCAGCCGTCCAAGACGCTGGCGCGCATGAGCTTCCAGGAATTCTTTAGCCTCTACCATCATTTGGCCGGTGCCAGCGGCACGCTGCAGGGCGTGCGCTCCGAAATGTGGTGGACCTATGGACTGTTGACCTTCGTGGTGCCCACGCGGCTGCCCAGCCGCCTGCGTGTGCCGCCGCTGCGGCATTTCGCCGATGCGCAAGCCAAATGGACGGCGGTGCTCGAGTGCGTGGAGCAGTTGCACCGGCGCGGCATGCCGGTGCTGGTGGGCACGCGCCGTCTGGGCGACAGCGAAATGCTGCAGCAAAGGCTGGCCGAGCGTGGGTTGGCGTGCGAGGTGCTCAACGCCAAGCAGCACGAGCGCGAGGCCGACATCATTGCCTTGGCTGGAGAGCCGGGGCGCATCACGGTGGCGACGAACATGGCCGGTCGCGGCACCGACATCCTGCTGGGTGCGGGCGTGGCCGAGCAGGGCGGCCTGCAGGTGCTCATGGTGGAGCCGCACGAGTCCGAGCGGGTGGATTGGCAGCTTTTCGGCCGGGCAGGGCGCCAGGGTCAGCCCGGTTTCGCACAAGCCTTCGTCGGCTTGGAGGACGACCTGTTGCAGCGCCACCTGCCGTTCTGGCTGGTGCCGCTGCGCGATCTGCTGGCACGCAGCCCGCGCTGGCGTGGTGCGCTGGCGCACGTGCTGGTCCGGTGGGCGCAGCGGCGCGCGCAGCGGCAGGCCTTCCAGCAGCGGCGCTATTTGCGCTTGCGCGAGCAACAGCTTCGCAAGCAGCTCGCCTTTGCCAGTGACGGCGCCGGGTGAGCGTTGGAATTCAGGGCCGGCGGCACGGGCCGAACCGGCTTCAGGAGAGACGGGCAGTGAAAACGGTTGTTCGAGATGGTTGCAGGCGCATGGCCGCCATGGCGTTGCTCAGCGCGGCTGCGACCGGCGTGTGGGCTCAGGATGCGGATTTCGTGGGCATCGTCTACCCCTTGCGCGATCTGACGCTGAGCGTGCACGTGGGTGGCGTGGTCGACCAGGTGCTGGTGACGGTGGGCCAGCGGGTCAAGCCCGGCCAGGCGCTGTTGCGCCAGGACGCACGGCTGCAGCAGGTGGAGCAGGAGCGGCGGCGCATCATCGTCAAGGACACGTCGGAGCAGGCGGCTGTCGAGCAGCGGCGCTCCATCCTGGACGGCCTGGTCAAGGACGCCTCGGATTTGTACGAGGCTGCCGGCACCGTCAGCCGCGAAGAGGTGATGAAGCTGCGCATGGAGCTGGAGGCCACCGGCGGACGGGCCGAGCAATTGCGCGAGTCCAAGAAGCGCGAGGGTGCGGAGTTGGAGCTGGCGCGGCGCGAGCAGGCGCTGCGCGTGCTCAACGCGCCTATCGCGGGCGTGATCACCATGATCAAGGTCCATCCCGGCGAATGGGCTGCACCAGGAGACGGTGTGGTGCGCCTGGTGGACGAGAGCGTGTGCGAGTTGCGTGTGAACGTCAGCCAGGCCGCCGCGCGCAAGCTCAGCGAGGGCGCACGCTTGTCGGTGCGGCTGGACGATCCCGCGGTCAAGGAACCGCAGGCCGGCCGGGTGAGCTTCGTGTCGCCGGTGGTTGATGCGGCCAGCTCGCTGGTCGAGGTGCGGGTGCACATACCCAATCCCGAGCGGCGCATCCGCCCTGGCGTGAAGGCCAGGCTCCGGGTGGAGAGCGTGTCGTGAGCGCGGATCTCAAGGAGCCTGAGGCGCCGGTGGCGGCACCCCCGCCGCCGCGCATCGACCCTGCGCAACTGATAGACACCCTGCGCACATTGCGCCATGCGAAGCACGATGACGCCTACTGGCAGCGCCTGTGCGCCTGTTTGAGCCTGCTTTGCCGGGCACGCGCGGCGGTGGTGTTGCGCGCGGCGCAGGAGGGTGGTGCCTGGCGGCTGCTGGGCACCAATGCCGCGCCTGACAGCGCGCTGGTCGCAGGTGCGAGCGCGCGCCTGGCCGAGCTCGCGCCGCGGGCGCTGGCGCAGGGCCATGCCTATGCGCCGCAGGCGGACGGCCAGATCACGGTTGCCGTGCGCCTGCTGGGTCCGAGCGGGCCGACGCTGGCGCTGCTGGAGGTGCCGGGACGCGAGCGCACGGCCATCAACGAAATACTGGTTCGTGCGCAACTGGTGGCGGATTTGCCGGCGTCGATGCCGGCGCCATCGCCCACGCCGCATGCACCTGGCACCGCCGCTGGCGCGCAGGCGGGCGCGGGCCGTGACGCACCGGCGCAGCCTGGCCTGCTTGAGCTGCTGGATCTGGTGGCGCGCGTGATGCAGGAGAGCGATTTCGGTGCTGCAACGCTCAGCCTGGTCAACTCGGTGGCGGCCGTACTGGGCTGCGAGCAGGTGGTGCTGGGCTGGTACGAAGACGGCGAGGCGCACGTGCAGGCGATCAGCCACATCGACCGCTTTGAGCGCAAGGCCGACAACGTGCAGCTGATCGAATCCGCACTCGAAGAGGCCGTGGACCAGCACGTGGACATCCTGTACCCCGTGCCGGCCGGCAGTTCCACCGTGACGCTGGCGCACGAGCGCCTGAGCCGCCAGACCGGGTTCAACCGGCTGGCAACCCTGGTGTGCCGCGACGGGACTGCCGAGCGCGATTCGCCGCTGGCATTGACGCTGGCGCGCCGGGAGGGCGGTTTCGACAAGGAGCAACTGCACCAGGTCGTCGTGGCGCTGCACTTGCTCAAGCCCTGGCTGACGGTGTTGCGTGGGCATTCGAAATGGTGGGGCGCACGATGGTATGCGCATCTGCGCAGGCGGCTTCTGGCCTGGCTGAGCCCGGAGCACCCGGGCCGCAAGCTGCTGGTGGTGGCGGCCGTGGCGGCGTTGGGGGTCATCTGCTTAGGCACATGGCCCTACCGGATCGAGGCGCCAGGTGAGCTGACCACGGACAGCGTCCAGGTGCTGAGCGCGCCGTTTGACGGATTTCTACGCCAAGTGCAGGGCAATCTCGGCGATACCGTGAACCAGGGCACGGTGCTGGCTCAACTGGACACCCGGGAGCTGTCGCTGCAGGCGTCCGACTTGCAATCGGAGGTGCGGCGCTACGAGGCCGAGGCCGATCGTGCCCGCGCGCTGGCCCAGACCGCCGAGACTCAGATTGCCTTGGCCCGTGCCACGCAAGCACAGGCACGCATGGAGCGCGTGCAGTTTCAGCTGCAGCAGGCGCAGCTTGCCGCGCCTTTCACGGGCGTCTTGGTGGAGGGCGAGCGCAAGGAACTTTCCGGTTCGCCGGTGCGTCAGGGCGACAAGCTGTTCCGGCTGGCTCGCATCGAAGGCCTGTATGCGGTGATCCATGTGTCGGAGCGGGACGTGCGCGAACTGCCGCCGCAGGCTCGTGGACGGTTGCGGCTGCTGAGCCAGCCCGACCACGACATTGGCTTCCGGGTGGAGAAGTTGGTGCCACTGGCGCAAGCCAAAGGAGGCCAGGGCGGGCAGTTCACACTGAAAGTCTTGCTGGATGAGTCCGCTGCGGCTTGGTGGCGGCCGGGAATGACGGGGCTGGCCCTGATCGAGACGGGTGAGCGCCGCATCATTTGGATCTGGACGCACAAGCTGCTCGACATGCTGCACATGACGTTTTGGTGGTGAGCACCGCGGGTGCGGCCGATGTGCATGGACCCGTGTTGTGAAATCAGCACGACAAGACAACATACTAGAAAGATCAACCAACCCAAGCTGATCGCTGAGCTTCACTTTCTAACGTCCCTTTTTCTTCCCTTTAATCACCGCGTCCGTCGCAGGTCGGGACGAGTGACCTTCCAGAGAAGGACCTCGTATGTTGTCTTGTTGGACAAAAGGGTCCGGTTCAGTTCAACAGACTGCGTGCTCTTCTGATTGCCATTGGGTCGCAGCAACCCCCAAGGCATTGATCGCGGAAGTACCGCTGTACTGCTCGTGGCCGGCCGTTGCGCATCGTGCCAATGGCGCGCCCAGGCTCAGGAAACCTGGTCCGAAGCGTGCTGCTCGATCTGGAGTTGCTCCAGCAGGTCGGCCTCGGCCTGCTCGATCAACCTGAGCGAGGCGAGCTCCGCCGCCTTCTCGTCAGCTTCCTCGATGGCCTGGCACAACGCTTCGTGCATGGGCAGCGTGAAGGCCGGGCCGCCGGGCTTTTCCGAGCTGATCCTGAAGCTCGCCTTCAGGATGGCGTTCATCGCTTCCTGCATCTGGCGCACGAACTGGTTGCCGGCCGCGGACAACACCGTGGCGTGGAAGGCGAGGTCGGCCGTCACGTAATCTCCATCGCCAGCGACCGCCCGCTCCATGGCCGCGTAGGCCGAACGCAGCGCCTGGCGTTCCTGCCCGGTGGCCCGCCGTGCCGCCAGCCGGGCGGCCGCCGGCTCGACGATGCGGCGCAGTTCCATGAGGTCGCGCGTCATGGCCGGATCCACGACGGTGGACTGCGCACGCCAGGCAATGACGTCCGGGTCGAACAGGTTCCAGTGGCGCGGATCGAGCACCACCGTGCCCACCTTGCGCCGCACGTCGAGCATGCCTTTGGCGGAGAGCGACTTCACGGCTTCCCTGATGACGATGCGGCTGAAGGCAAAGCGCTCGCACAGCTCGCCTTCAGGCGGCAGCACAACACCAGGCTTGTAGCGGCCTGAGCAGATGTCACGGCCCAACTGCTCCAGGACCTGCTCCTGAAAAGTGGCTCGGGGTGCCGGGGACTTGGTCGTCATTGCATTATTTTATATCACGTATGACCTTTACCCGGGACAACCCTGAAGGCGTTAAACATCATACGTGATACAAATTAGGTAAGTCCTGAGGAAATGCAATGAGCACCACGTTGTTCGATCTCAACGGGCGCACCGCCCTGGTCACCGGTTCAGCCCGCGGCATTGGCTATTGCCTGGCCGAGGGGCTGGGGGCCGCCGGCGCAGCGGTGATCGTCAATGGCCGCCAGGCCGCCGCGGTGGAAGACGCCGTGGCCAGGCTGCGCGACAGGGGCATCAACGCCCATGGCAGCGTGTTCGACGTGGCTGACGAGGCGGCCGTTGCTGCGGCATTCCAGGCATTTGACCGCCAGGGGCTGGAGATCGATGTGCTGGTCAACAACGCCGGCATCCAGCACCGCCAGCCCATGCTGGAACTCGACGTCAAGGACTGGCAGCGCGTCATCGACACCAACCTCACGGCGGCCTTCCTGGTCGGACGCGAGGCGGCGCGGCGCATGGTGGCGCGCGGGCGGGGCGGCAAGATCGTCAACATCGGCTCGCTCACCAGCGAGGCGGCGCGCGCGACGGTGGCGCCCTACACGGTGGCCAAGGGCGGCATCAAGATGCTCTCGCGCGCCATGGCCGCGGAGTGGGCGCAGTTCAACATCCAGGCCAACTCCATCGGCCCGGGCTACATCCTGACGGACATGAACACGGCGCTGGTCAACAACCCGCAGTTCGACGCATGGGTCAAGGCCAGCAACCCGTCTCAGCGCTGGGGCAAGCCCGAGGAACTGGTGGGCACCGCGGTCTACCTCGCCTCTGCGGCATCGGACTACGTCAACGGCCAGATCATCTACGTCGATGGCGGCTGGCTGGCCGTGCTCTGAGCCCCTGCAGTCCCTTACGTTCCACGACGACATCCACTGCCCCCATGGCTACTCTCATCACCGACGTCAAGGCCATCGCCACCGCCCCCGAGGGCATCAACCTGCTCGTGGTCAAGGTCGAGACCAACCAGCCCGGCCTCTACGGACTGGGCTGCGCCACCTTCGCCTACCGGCACCTTGCGGTGCAATGCCTGGTCGAGCAGTACCTGCGCCCGCTGCTGATCGGCCGCGATGCCGAGGCCATCGAGGAGCTGTGGCAGCTCATGCACCAGAACGCCTACTGGCGCAACGGGCCCATCGAGAACAACGCCATCTCCGGCATCGACATGGCGCTGTGGGACATCAAGGGCAAGCAGGCCGGGATGCCCCTCTATCAGCTCTTCGGGGGCAAGGTGCGCGAGGGCGTGCCCATCTACCGCCATGCCGACGGGCGCGACCTGGCCGAGTTGTGCGACAACATCCAGCGCTACCGCGAGCAAGGCATCACGCACGTGCGCTGCCAGAGCGGCGGCTACGGCGGTGGCGGCTATGGCCGCGCGCCTTCAGGCGCCCCGGCGGGCGCGCCGGATGGCGTCTACCTGGACAGCCGGCGCTACATGCGCGAGACGATCAAGCTGTTCGAGGGCATCCGCGGCCGGGTGGGCTTCGACGTGCACCTGTGCCACGACGTGCACGAGCGGCTCAGGCCCATCGAGGCCATCCAGTTTGCGCAGGCGCTGGAACCCTTCGAGCTGTTCTTCCTGGAGGATGCCATTCCGCTGGAGGAGGGCGAGTGGCTGCGCCGACTGCGCGAGAAGACCAGCATCCCGCTGGCCCAGGGCGAGCTGTTCAACCATCCCTTCGAATGGCGCGGCCTCATTGCCGAGCGGCTCATCGACTACATCCGCGTGCACCTGAGCCAGGTCGGCGGCATCACGCCCGGGCGCAAGCTGCAGCTCTTTGCCGAACAGTACGGCGTGCGCACGGCCTGGCACGGTCCCGGCGACATGTCGCCGCTGGCGCACGCGGCCAACATCCACATCGACCTGGCCGCACGCAATTTCGGCGTGCAGGAGTGGTCGGGCACCGAGCCGCCGAATTTCGTGATCCAGGAGCTGCGCGGCCCCAAGGCGGCGTTGCTCGACGTGTTCCCGGGCCTGCCCGCGTTCAGGGACGGCTACGTCTATGCCAACGACAAGCCGGGGCTTGGCGTCGATCTCGACGAGGCCCAGGCCGCCAAGTACCCGTGCGAGAGCGGCGTGACAACCTGGACGCAGACGCGGCTGGTCGACGGCACGCTGCAGACGCCATGACCGGCTTGCCAAGCATCCGCATGCCGTTGCACCGCAGGTTCCTGGCCGATGGCGGCATGGCTGCCGGGCCGTGATCTGAAGGCGCTGCCGCAGCGCTTCTCCATCTTCACTTTCCTGTCTTTGTCGCGATCCACCGGCTCCAGGGTGGCCGGTCGCGCTGCCCGACTTCGCCCGTACTTCTCAAGGATGCAGGCCATGAAGCACATCTTTCGATCGGTCGTCCTCGCCCTGGCCACGGGCTCGCTGCTGAGCCTCACCGGCGGTGCCACGGCCCAAGAGGTGAAGGAGCGCAACATCAAGCTCGCCTTTGCCAACACCGACGACTCGGCGCACGGCGCCGGTGCCAGGAAGTTCGCCCAGGTGGTGGCGCAAAAGAGCGGCGGCAAGCTCAAGATCAAGCTCTATCCGGGCGGCACGCTCGGTGGCGAGGCGGTGGTGGCCTCCTCGATGCAGGGCGGCACCATCGAGATGTCGATGATGGGCCCGGGCCTGCTCACCGGCATGGACAAGGAGTTCGGCATCTTCGACACGCCGTTCCTGTTCGACGACTTCAAGGAGGTCGATGCGGCGCTGGACGGCCCGGTGGGCCGCAAGCTGCTGGACAAGTTGCCGGCCAAGGGGCTCGTGGGCCTGTCCTACTGGGACCACGGCTTTCGCATCGTCACCAACAGCAAGCGCCCCATCACCAAGGTCGAGGACATCGCGGGGCTGAAGATCCGCGTGCAGCAGATCCCCGTCTTCATCGACACCTTCAATACCCTGGGTGCCAACGCCGTGCCCATGCCGTTCCCCGAGCTCTACAGCGCGCTAGAGACCAAGGCCGTAGACGGCCAGGAGAACCCGTTCGTCACGGCCGAAGTCACCAAGCTCTACGAGGTGCAGAAGTACGCCACCGCCACGCGGCACGCCTACTCGCCGCTGTTGGTGATGGCGAGCAAGAAGTTCTGGGACCAGCTCTCCAGGGACGAGCAGAAGCTCCTGCTGGACGCGGCTGAAGAAGTGAAGCCCTACCAGCGCCAGGTGTCGCGCGACATGGACGCCAAGGCCGTGGACGCGCTCAAGGCCAAGGGCGTGGCCGTGGTGGAGCTCTCGGCGCAGGAGCGTGCGCGCATGCGCGACAAGCTCAAGCCCGTCATCGAAAAGCACAAGCAGGGCCTGGGCGAGACGGGCAGGGACATGACGGCCGAGATCGAGCGCATCCGCACCGCCAAGTGAGCGCCGAGGCGCTGGAAAAACGAGCAACACCACAAGCCGGCCCCGTCCGGCATAGGAGACTTCGATGACGGAAACCCGCAGGAACATCACGTTGGGCGCTGTGCTGGCGCTGGCAACAGCCTTGAGCCCGGCCTGGGCGGCCGACTACCCCACGCGGCCGATCGAGCTGGTCGTGCCCTCGTCGGCCGGGGGTGGGACCGACGTGATGGCGCGCAACTTCGCCGACGCGGCACGCAAGTACCTGCCGCAGCCCTTCGTCGTGACCAACAAGCCCGGCGTCAGCGGCGGGCTGGCCATGGGCGAGGTGCAGCGTGCGGCACCCGACGGGTACAAGGTCGTGGTGCTGATTTCGGAGCTGGCCATCATCCCGCACCTGGGCATGGTGAAGTTCGGCGTCCAGGACTTCATCCCCATTGCCCGGCTCAACGCCGACCCGGGCACGATCACCGTGCGTGCCGACGCACCGTGGCACACGGTGGAAGAGTTCCTCGCCCATGCGCGCAAGAACCCGGGCGCCGTGGCGATGGGCAATGCCGGCAGCGGCTCCATCTGGCACCTGGCGGCGGCAGCGGTGGAGCAGAAGACCGGCGTGCGCTTCAACCACGTGCCGTTCCAGGGCGCCGCACCCAGCGTCGTCGCATTGCTGGGCGGCCATGTGGACGCCATTGCCGTCAGCCCGGCCGAGATCGGCCCCCACGTGGCCAGCGGCAAGCTCAAGGTGCTGGGCGTGATGGCCGAGCAGCGCCTGGGAGGCCAGTACGCCAACGTGCCCACGTTCAAGGAGCAGGGCGTGGATCTGGCGCTGGGCACTTGGCGCGGCCTGGGCGTGCCGCTGGGAACGCCACCCGAGGTAGTGGCGGTGCTGCGCGAGACCACGCGCAAGGCGGTGGCCGAGCCGGCGTTCAAGGACGCCATGGCCAAGACCAACCTGATCGTGTCCTACATGGATGGCGAACCCTTCAAGGCCTTCATGGCCGACCAGTCGGCGTACTTCAAGAAGCTGCTCACCACGGTGACGATCACCAAGTAAGTCTCATCAATCCAAAGAGATAGCCCCATGAGAATGCGCTGCATGTGCCTGGTCCTCCACGCCCCGGAAGACCTGCGGCTGGACGAACAGATGACGGACGAGCTCGCAGCGGGCCAGGTGCTCGTGCGCGTGGGCATGGGCGGCATCTGCGGCTCGGACCTGCACTACTTCCGCCATGGCGGCTTCGGCGCCATCCGGATCAAGGAGCCTATGGTGCTGGGCCACGAGGTGGCGGGCACCGTGGCGGCGGTGGCGAGCGACGTCACGTCGTTCAAGGTTGGCGACCGCGTGGCGGTGAACCCGAGCCGGCCCTGCGGCGCGTGCAGGTTCTGCCTGGAGGGGCTGCCCAACCAGTGCCTGGACATGCGCTACTACGGCAGTGCCATGCGCATGCCGCACAGCCAGGGCGCCTTCCGCGATGCACTGGTGTGCAACGCCAGCCAGTGCCATGCCGTGGCGCCCGGCGTGCCCATGGCCGAGGCCGCAGTGGCGGAGCCGTTCTCGGTCGCCTTGCATGCCGTGGGCCGGGCCGGCTCGCTGCTGGGCAAGCGCGTGCTGGTGTCGGGGTGCGGGCCGATCGGCGTGCTGGCCATCGCCGCCGCCAGGCTGCACGGCGCGGCGGAAGTCGTGGCCACCGACGTGGTGGACGAAGCGCTGGCCATCGCGCGCCGCATGGGCGCGGACCACACCATCAACGCAGCCTCGGACCAGGATTGGGTGGCGCGCAATGCCGCCGACAAGGGCAGCTTCGACGTGATGTTCGAGTGCTCGGGCAACGAGCGCGCCCTGCGCGATGGCCTGGAGGTCATGCGCCCGCGCGGCGTGGTGGTGCAGCTGGGCCTGGGCGGCGACGTCAGCGTGCCGCAGAACCTCATCGTGGCCAAGGAACTCTCGCTCACGGGCTCGTTCCGCTTCCACGCCGAGTTCGCGCTGGCGGTGAAGCTGATCAACGACCGCCGCATCGATCTCTCGCCCATCATCACCCGGGCTTTCCCGATGCAGGACGCCGTGTCGGCTTTCGAGCTCGCCGCCGACCGCAAGCGCGCGATGAAGGTGCTCATCGATTTCGGCCTGGGTGCCGAGGCTTGACGTGGCAAGCGACAGCCAGGCTGTCAAGGCAGGCTCGACATTCAGGTTGAACACTCAACCTTATTTGACATAATCGTTATTGACGGGGAAATCCAGCCCGCTCAAGTCAAGCCTGTTTCGTCAAGCGTTGGTACAGGACGCTGGAGCGTGTGAGGTGCGCACGCATGGCTTCAGCGGCTGCGTCGGGATCATGCGCTGCAATGGCATCGACGATGCGCTCATGCTCGGCCAGCGTCAGTTCCTCCGCGCCCGGTGCCCGCACCATGGTCTGGTAGTACTCGCTGGCCCAGCGGAACAGCGCCTCGACGATGGTCGGGTAGATCGGGTTGCCGCTGATGCCGGCCACCTCGCGATGGAAGGCCATGTCGCGTTCGATGAACAGCTCCAGGTTGACCATGGAGGCGCGATGCTGGGCCACCGCCAGCCGCAGCCGGGCCACCTGCTCCTCGGTGGCCCGCTCCGCAGCCATCCGCGCGGTGCCGGTCTCCAGGAACAGGCGGGCGTCCTTGAGATACTCCAGGGTCTGCGGCTGTGTGCGCAGCAGGTGCATGGCGCCCCCGGCGACCTGCGCCAGCAGCCGCTCCGCCGTGGGCACCACCACGCGCGCGCGCTCGCCGTGCGCGATCTCGACAATGCCGGAGCGCTCCAGCGCCTGCAGTGCCTCGCGCACCGCGGGACGGCCCACGCCGTACTCCTCCATCAATTCACGCTCTGACGGCAACTGCGCACCCGGGGCGATCTCGCCGGAGCGAATGCGCTCCATCAGCCGTTCGAGCACGTGTTCGTAGAGCTTCTTGCGCTGGATCGTTTCAGCCATCACATGGTCCCGGCAGTCTTTCTGGGCGGCGCCCAATGGTGTGATGACGATACCATCGACCGGCCGGCCCGCTTGCGGCGTGCCGGATTCGGCCCAGGCGGCACGTCAGGCACTGGCACCGGCGCGCCAGTCCGGCCTTACTTCATCGCGGAACGCACTTTGTCGATCTCGGCCTGCGCCTGTTGGACCAGGTCTTCGCCGATTTCCCTGGTGTACTTGTCGGTCACGGGCTTGAGCTGCTGCTTCATTTGCGCCACGGCTTCCGGCGGCACCTCGTTGATGAGCATGCCGCGCGCCTTGAGCTCGGCGACGGTCTTGGCATCCTCCTCGCGATTGAGCTTGCGCTGGTAGTCGCGGGCTTCCGCGCAGGAGTCCTTGAAGATGGTGCGCTCGGCCGGGCTGAGCTTTTCCCACAGCTTGGCGCCCACCATCACGGCGTAGGGCGAGTAGCCGTGCTTGGTCACGCTCAGGTACTTCTGCACCTCGTTGATCTTGTTGGTCGACACGATCACGAAGGGGTTCTCCTGCCCATCGATGGCCTTGGTCTCCAGTGCCGCGTACACCTCCGGCCAGGCCATGGGCACGGAATTGGCACCCAGCGTGTTGAACATGTCGACGTACACCGGGTTCTGCATGGTGCGCAGCTTGATGCCCTTGAAGTCGTCGAGCTTCGTGATCGGCCGCCTGTTGTTCGTCACGTGACGGAAGCCGTTTTCCCAGAAGCACAGGCCGACGACGCCCTTGGTCGCCAGCTTGTCGAAGAGCCGCGTGCCCACCGGCCCGTCCACGACGGCATCGACCTCCTTCTCGTTGGCGAACATGAAGGGCAGGTCGAACAGCGCGAAGTCCTTGACGAGGCCCACCAGCGGCGCCGAGGACACGCCCACCATGTCCTGCACGCCGCCTTGCGTGGCCGAGATCATCTGCGTCTCCGAGCCCAGCTGCGTGGACGGGTAGTTCTTGATCTTGATCTTGCCGCCGCTCTTCTCGGCCACCAGCTGGGCAAACCTGTTCGCGCCCTTGCCCAGCGGATGCGTCTCGTGGACGCTGTAGCCGAACTTGATGTTGCGCTCGCTCACCTGGGCCTGTGCGCCGGTCGCGACGGACGCCAGCACAGCCAGGGCGGCAACGGCCGCGGAATGACGAACTGCTGCTTTCATGCTTGTCTCCTCTGTTGGTGTGATCGAAGCCCGATCCGGGATTCATGGGCGCGCGGGCGTCGCGCCTGGTGCATGGGCGGCGTCAGGGTGCGGGCCGGCCGGCGCGCACGGCGCCGAAGAACGCCTGCGCGCCGATCTGCCCGCCCTTGAGGACGATCTCCAGGCCGTCGCGGCGCGGGTTGGCGGACCAGGCCCGGCACAGCGGCGCGCCGGGCGCCATGCCGGCCACGACGCTGAGGGCGGCGATGTCCAGCGCGCTGGCCACCTCGCCCGAGCTGTCGCCGCCGGCCACGACGACGCGACGCAGCTCGACGCTGCCGAGCAGCCGGCGCATCACCTGCGCCAGCCCCTCCCCGACCCGGCGCGCGGCGGTTGGGCGGTCCAGGCCCGCCTCGGCCGCCAGCGCATCGAAGCCGGTGACCGCGGGATCGTCAGGCCCCTCGGCGCTGTACACCAGCGCACTGGTGCCGGCCCGCAGCGCCGCCGTGGCGCTGCGCACGCAGCGCTCGACTTCCGCCTGCGCGGTGTCGCTGCGCAGCACGGCGGGCAAGTGAAGCCGCTCGGTGAGGAAGCCGTTGGCCCGTGCCCAGCGGATTTGCGCCGCCGTGACCGGCGAGCAACTGCCACTGACCGCGGCGATCGTGGACACCGGCTCGGCCGTGGGCAGGCCAGGCGCCGTGGCAGGCAGCCAGCCCAGTGAGCGCCAATGCGCTGCCAAGGCGTACTGCAGCCCGGAGGACGACGCCGTGAACACGCCATCCCCCCGCTGCTCCCACACCAGGCGGCCGGCCTCCTGCAGGGTCTGCTCGTCCACCACGTCCAGGAACACCGCCGGCACATCGTCGCCACACAGCTCAACCACCCGCGCAGTGCCCTCCCCGGCCTTGAGCTGCACCAGGTCGATCAGCTCGATGCGGCGCCCCGTCTGCGCCGCCAGGTGCCGCCGCAGGTCCGCCTCGCCCATGGGCGTGACCGGGTGCCGTGACATCGTGGGGTGCCTGTCAAGGCGCCAGGCCGCGCCGTCGGCGGCGGCAAAGAGGTTGCCGAACGCCTGGTAGCGCTTGAGCCGCGGCGCGCCGACCACCATGGGCACCCAACGGCCCGGCATGCAGCGCTGTCCCAGGTCGATCGCACGGCCGATGGAGCCGATGGCCGGCGAGGAATCGAAGGTCGAGCAGACCTTGTAGTGCAGCACCGGGGCGCCCAAGCCCGCCAGGCTCTCAAACGCTTGCGGCAGGTGCTGCTGCATCCACTGCGGGCTGCGGCCCCGCGACGAGCCGGCCAGGCCGACGCAGCGCACGTGCGGGAACCGCTGCAGCATCGCGGGCGTGGGCGGCTGCAGGAACAGCACGGTGGGCACGCCGGCCGCCGTCATGGCCTCCATCGCGTCGGTGGAGCCGGTGAAGTCGTCGCCGTAGTAGGCCAGCAGCAGGCCCTGCGGCGCGCCCTCGCGTGCGGCGCTCATTTCCAGAATCCCAGCGCCGAGCGCAGTGCCGCATCACGCTCGGCCTGCAGCTCCAGCGGCACGCCGGCCCTGGCCGCATCCCAGGCCGCGCGCAGGGCCTGCACGCCTGCGGCCACGCCCTGCGGGTGGCCGAAGATGCCGCCGCCCACGGTATGGATGAGGTCCGCCCCGCCCAGCGCCGCATGGGTGGCCGCGGCCTGCAGCCCGGTCTGCCCGGAGCTGAACACCGGCATCGCGGTCATCGGCGCTTGCGGCATGACAGGCGCCAGCACCGCGCGCGCCGCCTCGATGACGCTGTCGTCGCTCTCGCTGAACTTGTTGCGCAGCCCGTTGACGTGCAGGTGGTCGGCCCCGGCCAGGCGCCAGAACTTCTGCCAAGGCGCGTAATCCCAGCCCAGCGCCGGCGAGCGCGTGAGGGAGCCCCAACCCGCACGGTGCGCGTGGATGGGCAATTGCGCATGCCGGCGCAGCTCATGCAGGCCGACCAGGCCCACGGCATTCAGGCACACCATGACGCAGGTGCCCCCTTGCGCCAGCACCAGGTCGTGGCGCCGGCGCATCTGGTCCAGGTCGCCGGTCAGGTTGAAGGCGACCATCGCCTTGCGGCCGGTGCGCTCGGCCGCCTCGTTGACCACGCGCATCACGGCGCGCACGCGCTCGTCAAACGGGCAGTGCGGGCCGTCGCCCTGGAGCTCGTCGTCCTTGATGAAGTCGATGCCGCCTTGCACCAGCTCGCGCACCTGCTGGGCCGTTTCCTGCGGCGACAGGCCGACGCTGGGCTTGATGATGGTGCCGATCAGCGGGCCGCCGGCGACGCCGGAAAGTTGCCTCGTGCCCTGGATGCCGAAGGCCGGCCCCGGATAGGCCGCGGCGAAGGACGGCGGCAGCCGCAGGTCGGTGATGCGCAGCCCGGTGACGCAGCGCAGCTCGAAGAGGTTGCCCGCGACGGTAGCCATCAGCATGGGCAGCGACGCGCCCAAGTTCTCGATGGGCCACGACAGCTCCAGGCGGCAGCGGGTGTAGTAGGCAGCCTGCACCGGGGTGGGCAGGCTAGGTGCGCTCACGCGCTCCAGCACCTCCAGCCGCTCGACCCGCGCGCCGGAGCGCGCCTTGAGCTCGGGCGTCTCGTTGGGCAGTGCCACGAAGGTGCCGCTGGACTGCTCGCCCGCGATCACTTCCGCCGCGCGGGCCGGGTCGTCCCCGGTTTCCAGCCAATAGCTGGCGTAGATCCGTTCGCTCACCGCGAACTCCTCTTCATCTGTGCATCCGTCATCCGGCGCGCAGGCGCGGCCGGGCCTCGTCTGGGCGCTTGCGCCGCGCCTCAGGTGATGCGGCGGATGCTGTCGGCGATCTCCTCGCGGTCGAAGACCTTGAGCCAGTCGTCGCGCATCAGGCGCGGCTTGCCAAAGGTGATGGCCTTGTTGCAGGCGTCCGAGAAGGCGCCCGGAATCTCATTGAAGATCACCGCGCCCAGGATGTTCATGTGGCCCAGCAGGAAGTCGCGCGCGCAATCGTGCGGCACACCACGACGCACCACTTCGTCCATGGCGTCGCGCATCACCTGCAGCAGCGTTGCGCACACGGTCTCCGACAGCCCGGGCTCCAGCAGCGCCATCTGCTCCACGGTCAGGCGGTACGAGTTCTTGATCGGCTGGTAGATGGCCTTGGCAACCGCTTCGCCCAAATCGAAGGCCGATTCGGGGCCCTGCATCAGCGCGCTGGTGATGGACTGCCGGGCCGCCCCGCCGCCAAAGTAATCTCGCCGCGCGGCTTCTTCGGTCTCGTCGTTGTAGATCGTCGGGTGGCACGGATGGGCGACGAAGTAGGTCAGGTCCTTGCGGTCGGGCAAATGGCCGGCGAAAGGTGCGGCCGCATCCAGCAGCATGACCATCGTCCCGGCGCGCAGCTTGGGCGAGATGTCGTGCGAGATCTTCCCAATGAGGGTATCGGGCACCGCCAGGATCACGACGTCGGCATTGTCCAAGGCCTCATCGACCTCCACGCAGGTCAGGCCCACTTCGTCTTTCAGGCGCTGGCGGCCCACGACGCTGGGCTCCACATGGCGCACGACAAAGTCGGACTTGAGCAGGTTCTTTGACAGGCGCACCCCCATCTTGCCGCCGGCACCGAACAACGCGATCTTTTCCTTCATCACTACCTCTCCAGGTCTGGGTCTCGAACAGCGGAAGCACTCGGCCAACACCTCGAAAAGCGGTGTCTTACGAGCTGGTATGATGAGCATACCTAGTCGGTAGATTTTGATGTCTCATGGTTTCTCCCAGCTCCGGCCAAAGTGCTGCTCTTGCTGCAGCGGCCCTGGGCCGCCAACCGTGAGGCCTGTGCGGCCCCGGCAGGGCGCCGGGCCCCATAAACCGTCTTGGACGCGGCCCAATGGCAGTCGTGGGATGCTCGCGACGATGGCCAACAGCTCTGGAGTGCGATGAAAACGACAGCTTCGCGGTTTGATGCGGTCATCTTCGACTGCGACGGCACACTGGTCGACAGCGAGCCCCTTGGGCTGGCCGCCATCGCTCAGGAGGCCCTCGCGCTGGGCGTGGAGCCGGTGCACCTGGCTGACCTGGACACGATGAAGGGCCAGAGCATGGCCACCACGTTGGCCACGATCGCGCAGCGCTGGGGCCGTGAACTGCCGGCAGACTTCGAGACGACCGTCCGCGCCACGATGGCGGAGTCATTCAAGACGCAGCTTCAGCCCATGCCTGGCGCATTGGCACTGCTGCAGCGGCTCACCGTCCCTTATTGCGTGGCCACCAACGGTCCGCGCGCCAAGACGGAGCTCACCCTGTCCGTCACGGGACTGTTGCCGCTGCTGCAGGGACGGATCTTCAGCGCCTACGAAATCGGCGCCTTCAAGCCCAATCCGGCCTTGTTTCTGCATGCGGCACGCGCCATCGGCGTGGCGCCTGAGCGCTGTGTCGTGGTGGAAGACAGCATGTTTGGCATGCGCGCCGGTTTGGCGGCCGGCATGCGTGTTTGCGCCCTGGGTTCACCAGAGCTGTTGCCTGCGGAACTGCAGGCACAGGTGCGGCATCTTGCCGCGTTGGAGGAACTGCTGGACGAGCTTTGAACGAAGACAAGCTGGGCGCACAAGGCATTTCTCTGCAGGCACGGCCACTGCGTGACGGCCGGTGCGTGCGTGCCTATCCAGGCTTTCCGATTGGCACGCGCGCCGATCTGCCCATGGCGCAATGCCACGCTACTCAGGCGTGCATGCGCGGCGCTGACAATGCGCAGGTCGCCCAGTTCCAGCACGGCCACGTTCACACCCAGCCCTGCAGCCCTGCGGCGCGCAACGTGACGGCCAATCTGTTGCTTACGAAACTTTCTTCACCAAAAACACCCCGACGTCGTCGACAAGGCGTGTCTGCATTCGTTTACTCATCCAAAGAGCCGTAACGACTGCTGCAGCATTGCGTGGCATCGTTCAGTACGCGCTACGAACCACGACGTTCTGCGCGATCCTTATCGACCCTGAGCAAAGAAGGCGCGTTTTGAAGCGCCCGCCAGGTCCACTGTGCCCAAGCCCAGGTGACACGCTCCGCGCGTGCCTGCCTAGGCGAGCCGTTGATTGACCGGATGAAATTCTCAAACCAAAGGAAATTTTTGGCCATTGCCCTTGCATGCTCCGTCTTTCTTGGAGCATGCGGTGGAGGAGAAGACCTCCAAAGCGAAACTGTTGCGCCGATGGAAACCGCCACCTCGCCCACCGATGCGCAAAGAGAGATCGCGCTGGGTTTGGCGACGGCCTCGTCAAATACTGCCGACTCCACTGAAGATTATTCGATCCGTTTCGGACCGGACGATTTCGTGGGCGACGATGTCCCGGTGCTGGATCCGCTGACTTTCGTCAATGAGCAAGCCAACGACAGCAACGCTTTGCTGTCCTCCAATCTGGCAGCCGGCGTCGTGACCAAATGGAATCCCGGCCATTACATCGAATATGGCTCGAACGCTGGTGATTTCGTCATCGACGCCGGCTTGAATGAAACGGCCGGCATGCCTCATGTAAAAGGCATCATGGTGCGGGCCAACTGGCGGCAGTTGGAAAAGAGCAAGGGCGTCTATGACTTCTCTCGCATCGACCGCTACTTGAACAAGGCCAAGGCCAAGGGCAAACGGCTGTTCCTGACGCTGGGAACCAAGACTTTCGACGGCGACAAGGCCGTGCCTGACTACTTGCGCACGGCGCAGTACAGCGGTGGCGCCTTTCGCATCGGCACCATCAAGGGCACCTATGGCGAGAATGCCTCCCTGCACGATGACGATGTTCGCAACCGCTTGATAGCCTTGGTCCAGGCCCTGGGCAAACGCTACAACAAGGACAACAGCTTCGAAGGCATCACCTTCACCGAAACGGCCTTCGGCATGATGGTCAAGCCTTTGTCGGACGCGCAGAAAAAGCAGTTCTTCTCCAACCTGGCCAAAGTGGACACGGCTGCACGCGCCGCTTTTCCCAACAGCGTGGTGCTGCAGTTCATCAATTACCCAGCCAATCTGGTGCCGCCTCTGTTCCAAAACATGAAGGACAAGGGCGTGGGCATGGGCGGACCTGACGTTTTCATCAATGATCCGGACCTGGAGAGATCCGCCTACGTCTTCAACGACAAGGCCAAAGGCGTGATTCCCATCGGCATGAAGGTGGAGTCCGACAGCTATGAAGCTGTACGCCACGGCGGTCCCTATGTGCAGGTGGACGTGCGAAAAATCTACACCTTTGCACGTGACCAACTGCACAGCAATTACGTCTTCTGGTACCGCCATACTTCCAAACATAACCCCTGGCAGGACGTACTGAGAATGTTCAAGGGCGAAGCTTTCCCCCAAGGCGGGGCTGGTGGCCTGAACGCTGGTTGCCCGTCGAAATTTGCGTCCTGTGCACCCAAGCTGTAACGGCCGTCCTGGCTGAAAGGGGCGCTGGTGTCGCTTGCGATACCGGTGCCCCCAACGGCAGCCCTGACGCGCTGATGTCAGTGACGGTTGCCTTGTCTGTGACCCTGGAGGGCCGGCTGAGCCGGCCCTCTTCTTTCTGCAGCCGATCCGTTGCAAAGCTGCTTGGCAACATGCTGAGCGAGCCACGCCTTGTCGCATGTCCTCCTATGTGGATCAAGCCGCAAGTCGCTGCAGCGGCCCACTCACTGCCTGGGACACGGCAACTGCGGGGCACTTCACTCATTTGTCCTTGTGGCACCGGCGCGCTCGTTGCTTGAGAAACTTAAGCGCTGCTGTCTCGCTGCCCAGGCCAGCACTCTTGTGACAGAACCAACCTATTGAGCAGGATCGTTCACGGGTCAATTCCCATCTGGTTTGCCGTCTCGCCGCACGGCGTGGCAGCGGCTCGGTTGACAAAACCAACTACTCGCCAGTTATTTGTAAAAAAGCCCTGCACTGCAGGGCTTTCTCATGAGTCACGACCGAAGTCTGTCGACGCAAGTTGCGCTTAAGCCAAATGCTTGCCGACCAGGCCAGTCATCTCAAACATCGTCACCTCGTCCTTGCCCATGACCGCCTTCAAGGTCTGGTCGCACAAGATATTGCGCTTGTTCGCCGGGTTCTGCAGGTTGTGCTGCTTGATGTAGTCCCAGATGCGCTTGGTGACTTCGGTGCGGGGAAGTGGCTCGGTGCCCACGATGACTGCCAGGACAGGACTGGGCTTCAAAGCTTTCATGAAAGCGCTGTTCTTCTGGGTTTCAGTTTTTGACATGGACAAGCTCTCCTATGCAGTGATGAGCCGCAATGGTGCCTTGAAAGAGTCGCGTGCGATGGCTGGTGTGGTCTGGCTCCCGCATTGAGCGCTTGGCCCAATAGTCGAGCGAAACATCTGGTTGTTGATGACCGAGTCCGCACAGTCCGTTTGAGCACCTTGGCCTCCAGACTTATGTGTTCTCCAATGAGCTTGAAGCCAGTCTCGAAATGCCTGAGCATCAATTCAAGGTTGGAAGCCAACTGTTCAATTATATTTGAACAACTTACGCGACTGTGTTCAACTAAAATACATGTCACGTGCCCCAAAACTGTCCCGCGATCTGTCTCCGGCAATCACGAATGCACTCACGACGCTGGGAGCCAACTTGCGCCTGGCACGAGAACGCCGCGGGATGACGATCCGCGACCTGGCTGCCGAGCTCAACGCATCGCCGCCGACCATCATCAATCTCGAACGTGGCGAGGCTTCGGTATCCATGGCCGTCTACGCCGCCGCCCTTCTCTTTTATGAACGGCTGGAATGGCTGCCTGACCTGGTAGATCCTCAGTTTGATCGGGAAGCGCTGCGCATCGAACTTGCCGGTATCCGGCCCAGGCACCGACGATAAGCACGCCGCCTGCTGGGCCCGAATGTAATAAAGCACGCGTGTTGCATGCGCGAGTAAAGTAGAAGATCAAAACTCGCTCGACAGCAGGCCGGACTCTTGTTCACAAGGCCATGAACGATGGCTGAACAACCTGCTTGATCCTGAACTCGGGAGGAACACTTGGCAAAGCCTGATTGGCAAACGAAACGTCGTGACAGCAGCCGTGGGCCGAGCCGTGCAAGGGGCTCTCGTGATCCCATGCGTGACGACGTCGTCTTGCATATAGGGTCCAACGGCCGGTCCGACGGACCGCGGCAAAACAGTTTCAAGCCCCAGTCGCCCCAGCAAGGCGTCAACGGTGCCTTGCGTGCCGCAAATTTGCGGCTGTTGCTGGACAAGGCGCCGGTGCGCGAGGCGCTGGCCCTCGTGGCAGAGGTTCCTCTGGAACGCCTGGAGGCCATGTCCCGAGGTGCTCTTTGCGCGGACGAGACGGCTTTTCATGTTGAGCGGGCGTTGAACCTGCCGGGCAAGTGGCTGGATGGCCTCAACAAGGAAGTGCCTGAGGGCACCCTGGAGTTGCTGAGACACCCAGAGAAAGCTGGCCTGCATGAGGACGATGTCGATGGCGACGCTGCGTCCATGCCAGCAGTGGCGGCATCCGACCCGTTGCGGTCAGCCGGCGTGATATCGGCCGTGCTCCAACCGACGTCACGCATGGCCGGGAACCCCGTTCAAGACGCTTCGGCGCAGCTCGGCCAAGCTGTTCCCATCGGATCATCAGATTCCGCCGAGGCAGCGCAGGCGACACTGTCCCTTGTAGCGGACAAGGCCCCAACCAACGTTCCTGTTGAAGACATGAAAGCCACCAGGACCCGTTCCATGCAAGCAGCAAAGGCCGCATCCACGACCACGCCCTCAGTGACTGTGGCCCAGTCCACCCCGAAAGCGGACCACGCGACGCCGTCGCCTGAGCTGCGCCAGCGCAATTTGAGCCTCCTGCTGCAGGGCAAGGGCGCCAAGAGTGCCCTGGCACGCGTCATCGGCATCAGTCAGCCCTACATGTCCACCATTGCCAATGGCGGCAAGGTCCTGGACCAGGACTTCTGCCGGAACATCGCGCAGGCGCTGGACATGCCTGGCGATTGGTTCGAGGCGCCTCGCACGGTAGCGGATGTCCCGGCCGTGACGCTGCAGCGCCTGACACCCTTGCCGCGTGGCAAGGGTGCTGGCGCTGAGACCACCCCAACCCCTGACACGGCGCCAGCCCAGATCACTGCTGTGGGTACAGGCAAAGAGGCCACGCCCTTGGCAGACCCGGTATCGGCCCAGCTTAATGAGACGGCGAGGGCCGCAACCGGCACCACTGAAGAAGAGGCCGTGACCGTCAGCGTGCCCCGTGAAGAGACCGTGCTTAGAAAAACGCGCCCTCGCCGTCAAGCTGAGCGCCAAGGCGATCACGAGCAACGCAGCGAGGCCAGTGACCTGCCCGGAAATACGGCTCGCACTGCTGTCGCCACCCCGGTGCAAGCCGACCTGCTCTCACAAGTCGAGCCGGCCGTCCAGCCGCCAAAGCAAGGAACGCTGCCGGTGGTGCATGCAGATGCCATGGCGGCTCACACCACGGCCTTGGCCCATGTGCCAGTGAACGCTGCGCTATCGGTCAGCGCTCCTCAGCCGCTGCAAACGGCGCGCGATTTGGCGCCCGTGTCCGCGCCGCCGTTGATCCTCGAAGGCGGCTTGGCGCCCATCACCGAGGCGCTCATCAAGATCCTGGCGTTAAAGGACCGGCAAGGTGCGCTTTCGGAAGACAAGGCCTTTGAGCTGCTGGGCACAGTGCGCTTGCTCTGAAACAGCAGTGCTGGCGGCGTCATTCGACAAACAGTGTTGCCGGCAATTCCAAGAAGCCGCGGATCGCTTGCACGAAGCGCGCAGCGTCCACGCCGTCGACGACACGGTGGTCGAATGACGACGACAGGTTCATCGTCAGCCGCGGCACGACGAGCCCGCCGCGCAATGCCGGCCGTTCAACGATGCGGTTGACGCCGACGATCGCAACCTCCGGATGGTTGATGATTGGCGTAGAAACGATGCCGCCGAGTGCGCCAAGGCTGGTCAGCGTGATCGTCGAGCCGGTGAGCTCGTCGCGCGTCACGCGCCCGGCGCGTGCTGCCTCAGCCAGGCGCAGGACCTCACGCGCAATCGCCCACAGGTCGAGCGCCTCGGCCTGGCGTAACACGGGCACCATCAGTCCGTGCTCGGTCTGGGTCGCGACGCCCAGATGCACCGCACCGTGGCGCGTGACGACACCGGCTTGATCATCGAAGCGCGCGTTGACCAGCGGAAACTCGCCGCAGGCCAGCACCATCGCGCGTGCAATGAACGCGAGCAGCGTCAGGCGCGGCCGCCGGCCCTCCCATTTCGCATTCAGCGCAGCGCGCAGCGCCTCCACCTCCGTGACGTCGATCTCCTCGACATAGCTGAAGTGCGGAATACGCCGCTTGGCCTCCTGCATCTTCATTGCGATGCGCCGGCGCAGCCCAATGACCGGTACCGCTTCGGTCTCGTCGCGTACGGCGTCAGCCGTGCTTGGCGCCGCAGCCGGTACCTGTGGTGGCTGAGCGCCATGGCTCGCAAGGTACGTGTCGAGGTCGGCATGGACAATCCGGCCGGCGGTACCGCTTGGCCGCACGTCCTTGAGCTCGATGCCGAGGTCCCAGGCGCGGCGGCGCACCGCGGGCGACGCGATGGGACGCTCGCCGGGGTGTGCCGGAGCCGGCACTGCGCCGGAAGCGGCCGGCTCAAGTCGATGCCCGGACGAAGGCGGGTGCGCTTGCACCTCGGCCGGCTCAACGGCTGGCGGGCCGCCGGCATCACGCGATTGGTCAACCGCGGCGGTTTCGCCGCCTGCCGTGTCGTCGAAGCGCACCAGCGTCGAGCCCACTGCAAGCAATTGTCCAACCTCACCGCCGAGCGCGACGACGCGGCCTGCGGCCGGCGACGGGATCTCGATCGCGGCCTTGTCGGTCATCAGTGTCACAAGGGCCTGGTCCTCGGCGACCTCCTGGCCCGGCTTCACGTGCCACTCGACGACCTCGACCTCGGCGATGCCCTCGCCAACGTCCGGCACCTTGACGATGCGTGCACCCATGCTCAGTCCTCCATCACGCGACGCAGCGCGGCAGCCACGCGTTGCGGGCCTGGGAAATAGGCCCACTCGAGCGCATGCGGGTAGGGCGTGTCCCAGCCGGTGACGCGCTCGATCGGCGCTTCGAGGTGGTAGAAGCAGTGCTCCTGTACCAGTGCGACGAGCTCCGCGCCGAACCCGCTGGTGCGCGTCGCCTCGTGGACGACGACGCAGCGCCGCGTCTTCTTCACCGACTCGACGATGGCCGCCAGATCAAGCGGCCAGAGGCTGCGCAGGTCGACGATCTCGGCATCGACGCCACACTCCAGCACCGCAGCCTCCGCAACGAAGACCATCGTGCCGTAAGCAAGCACAGTGACGTCGCGTCCGGCGCGCAACACCGCAGCCGACTCCAGCGGCACGGTGTAATGGCCCTCGGGCACCTCGCTCGCCGGATGCTTGGACCACGGCACGACCGGCCGGTCGGCGTGGCCGTCGAAGGGGCCGTTGTAGAGCCGCTTGGGCTCCAGGAAAATGACCGGGTCGTCGCACTCGACAGCCGCAATCAACAGTCCCTTTGCGTCGTAGGGCGTCGATGGCATCACGGTGCGAATGCCGCATACATGCGTGAACAGCGCCTCCGGACTCTGACTGTGCGTCTGGCCGCCATAGATGCCGCCGCCGCAAGGCATGCGAATGGTGACGGGTGCCGTGAAATCGCCTGCCGAGCGGTAGCGCAGCCGCGCCGCCTCGGACACGATCTGGTCCGAAGCTGGGTAGAAATAGTCGGCGAACTGCACCTCGACGATGGGCCGCAGCCCGTAGGCACCCATGCCGACCGCGACACCGACCAGTCCGCCCTCGGAAATCGGTGCATCGAAGACACGCGAGGCGCCGTACTTGGCCTGCAGCCCCTCGGTGCAGCGGAACACCCCGCCGAAATACCCCACGTCTTCCCCGAAGATCACGACATTCGGATCACGCTCGAGCATCACGTCCATCGCCGAGCGCAGCGCCTGGATCATCGTCATCCGAGCCATCTCAGCCCTCCTTGCCTGCACGGCGCGCGGCTTCGGCCTCGCGGGCCTGGCGCAACTGGTCGCGCAGGTGTGACGGCATGGCCGCATAGACGTCGTCGAACATCGACTCCAGTGGAGGGATGTGGCCGTCCAGCAGCGTCCCATGGGCTTCCGCCTCCTTCTGCGCCGCAGCGACCTCGGCTTCAAGCGCCTTGCGCGTGCGTTCATGCTCGTCGTCGCTCCAGGCGCCGAGGGCAATCAGGTGGCGCTTGAGCCGTTCGATGGGATCGCCCAGCGGAAAATGCTCCCAGTCATCGGCGGGCCGGTAGCGCGACGGGTCATCGGAAGTCGAATGCGCGCCGGCGCGGTAGGTCACCCACTCGATCAGCGTCGGCCCAAGGTTGCTTCGTGCCCGCTCGGCGGCCCAGCGTGATGCCGCGAGCACGGCCAGGAAGTCGTTGCCGTCGACGCGCAGGCTGGCGATGCCGCAGCCAACCCCGCGCGCTGCGAACGTCGTCGCCTCGCCGCCAGCGATGGCCTGAAACGTGGAAATCGCCCACTGATTGTTGACGACGTTGAGGATGACCGGGGCGCGGTAGACATGGGCGAAAGTCAGTGCCGTGTGAAAGTCGGCTTCGGCGGTCGCACCGTCGCCAATCCATCCGGAGGCGATTTTCGTGTCACCCTTGATGGCCGACGCCATGGCCCAGCCCACCGCCTGGATGAACTGCGTCGCCAGGTTGCCCGAGATCGTGAAAAAGCCAGCGCGCTTGTACGAGTACATCACCGGCAGCTGGCGACCCTTCATCGGGTCACGCTCATTGCTCATCAGCTGGCACATCAGCTCGGCCTTGCGAATGTCATCGCGCGCCAGCAGCAGCCCCTGCTGGCGATAGGTGGGAAAGCACATGTCGCCCGGCTCCAGCGCAAGCGCGTGCGCAGTTGCGATGGCTTCCTCGCCGAGGCACTGCATGTAGAACGAGATCTTCTTCTGCCGTTGGGCCGTCAACATCTTCGCGTCGAAGGCCCGGGTGCGCAGCATCGCAGCAAGGCCACGCCTGAGCAGTGCGGTGTCGGCAGACGGCGCCCACGGGCCGACTGCACGGCCTTCATCGTCAAGCACGCGCACCAGCGCGTAGCTCAGATCAGCGGTGTCGGCTGGCGCGACATCGATCGGTGGCCGGCGCGCGGCGCCGGCCGGGAACAGGTGCAGGTAGGAGAAGTCGGTGTGCTGCCCGGGTCGCCCGCTGGGCTCCGGGACATGCAGGCGCAGCGGCTCACGGGGGCTGTTTGACATCCACAGGCTCCTCGGCGCGATGGTGTCGCGCAGACATGCCCAACAGCGTAGCGGAACCAGGACGCCACCGGGCGATGGCTCGCACACCACTTCTGCCCGTGCCGCGCCATCCAGTCAGGCGCCCTGCCTCACCCATTGCGCAACCGCTTCAGCCAGCGCTCGCTCCTGCGCTCCATCGCGGCAACCGGCGGTCGGGTCGGCCAGATGCTCTTCCAGCGACCAGCCCGCGGGCCGGCTGGCTTCCCACCAAGCCTTGGCCGCGGTCACCAGCGCCAGCATCTGTGGCGATGATTCGCAGGCAGCGTCGTCACTGGCCTGGGATGCCGGGCCGCCGGATGACTTGGGCCGCGCTGGACCAGAACCGAACGCGAACTGAAGCATCATCCCCACGGGACTGGGTCTTTGCATGAGCGCCCTCCTCTCAACGAGTTCGACGTAGCCAATGTAGCGTGCATGCGGCGCTGGGCACTGTGGCATGCGATGGCCGACGGCCACCATTTTGATCCGCCATGGGCGGCCATCGCACGATTCACGCGGTTGGCTGTGCGCTAGGCGCGGACCAGGACGACGCCAAGGATCAGGCATCCGGCGCCTGCCATCCGAACCAGGCTCGCTGGGTGCTGAGGCATTCCGAACAGGCCGAAATGGTCGAAGGCCATGGAGCCCAGCATCTGGCCCACGACGATCAGCGCCAACACCGTGGCTGCGCCCAACCGCGGCACCATGAGGATGGCCGTCCCGATGAAGATGGCGCCGAAGACGCCGCCGGTCCACGCCATCCATGAGCCGGTGCCAGAACCGATGTTCGGCAGTGACAGACGGGGCCCGGGCGCCATCGTGGCCACCAGCAGCATGGCCACCATGCCGACGAAGTAGCTGACGAAGCCCGCCCACCAGGGCGAGCCCAGCTGTGTTCGAAGGTTGGCGTTGAGGATTTGCTGCAAGGCGACGCTGATGCCTGCGCCGATGACAAGGAGCGAAGAAATGAGCGTTGACGTAGGCGACATCCGTTTTTCCCTGGTTGAGCTCGATTGCGCATGCCCCCGGCGCAAAGACCTGGACCGTGCACGCGCAGCGGCACGATAGGGTGCTTGCTCACCCTGATATAGAACGGATGTGACCGGGCTCAGCCCGCGCGGTACCGGCCCGGTGTCACGCCAAAAAAGCGCCGAAAGCACCGACCCAGGTGGCTCTGGTCGGAGAACCCGGTCTCCGCGGCAACAACCGCGATGGGCTGACCCGCCCTCAACAGCCGCCGCGCGGCGTTGAGCTGCATGAGCATGCGAAACGTGGCCGGCGGGATGCTGTGCAGCCGCGTGAAGCGTCGTGAATAGCCTTCCCGGCTCAGGCCGGCAGCGCGGGCGGCCTGCCAGACCGGGCCAGGACGTACATCGCAGAGGCCTTCGCCGGCGTTCGTAGCGGAGGGCTCTGGAGTGGCAATCTGGTGAGCGTCCACCAGCCACAGCAAGCTCGACTCGTCGAGGCCTGGGTCGGAACGCCACCTCCGGGACAGGTCTGCCATCAAGTTGTCCACGGCGTAGCACCCCGGTGCCAGATAGAGGTTGATGCAAACCACGTCCGAGGACTCAGACAGCGACCGGTGAGGCGTGCCGGCCGGGATGAGCGTTGCCTGCCCCGCCCTCGCGCAACGCACGGTCTCGCCGATGAGGAAGCGGCGCTGGCCGGCGACGACGAACACCAACTGGTCCTCGTCGTGCAAGTGAGGTGGCAAGGCCACTTCCCTACCCTGCACGGTACCGATCTCCACGAGGCCGCCGCCGGCCGGCCGCCGGTACGTCCACAGGCCAGCGCTTTCAAGGGGGCTGCACCGCTTGTTGTGGTTGGACAAGCGATGCATCAGCACGCTCAAGGCAATGCCAGAAAAGGTGCGCCGGGAAGCATTTCCGGCTTCAGCCCATTCCAGATCACCTGAAATCCTACTCTCGATCGAGGCCAGCGCGAGTGAGCCTACAACTGAATCATGCCTGGGCGACGGCTTGGGGTGACCCGTCGTCGGTAGACAGTGCTTCAAGGCAATGAATGGGCATGACACAGCCGTCCCGCGGATCTGCCAGCGCCTCGATATGCAGCCGCGGCACCGCCGGTGGTGACTGGACGGCACCGAAGATCGTGGCAAAGGCGGCATCGGCCGCATCCCGTCCGGTGCCCATGCGAACGAACCCCATCGGGATACCGGTACCCGAAGGGTCAAAGATGTACCAGCGTCCACCGAGGTAGACCTCGACATAGGCGTGGAAGTCGCTCGGCCCGAGCCGAGGGTCGGCGCCGTAGTCGATGCCCGTTGCAAAGCGGGCTGGAAGGTTGAGCGCCCGACACAGGGCGATCATCAGGTGCGCGAAGTCACGGCATACGCCCACCCGGTCGTTGAGCGTGTCCAAGGCCGAGGTACCCGAATGGGTGCTGCTTTGCTTGAACGTGACACGGTGCTGCACCCAGTCCCGTATGGCCTGTACTCGGCAATAGCCCGGCTGCAGGTGGCCGAACTCGCTGGCGGCCAGCCGCAGCAGTTGGTCAGACTGGCAGTAACGGCTCGGATAGAGGTAGGGCAGTACCGCCAAGGGCAGTTGGGACACCGGCATCTCGGTGATCGTGTCCGTGCGCTGAGCATGGTGGCAGATGTCGACGCTGGCCTGGTAGCTAACCTGCAGCGGACCTGCACCGGCATGCAGCCGCAGGAAACGGCTGCCATGGACGCGCTCCATCTGCACCTCGAACGGCAGCCAGGGCTGGATAGACAAGCGCTCGTGGCGCACGGTCTGGCTGCGGGTATGGGCCGCTTGGATGTTGAAGATGAAATCGCACGAGGGCGACAGAACGTTGTAGCGGAGTTCGATAGCGAACTGGAGCCTGACCATGACGATCCTTGAAGATGGCTGGCGGTTGCGTGGGCGAAGATTCAGCCGACGCAGGCTTCGGGACCAACGCTGCGGCATCCCTTGCCGATGGACGGTGTAGTCAGCGGCGTGCGATCCGCAGACACACGGCTGCGGCGGAAACACCGCCCAACGTTCACTTTCGAGCGCCTTTCAGCGGCATTCGTGGCACACGCGCCGTTGTCGGTTCCCGCATCAGTTCCGCTTGGGACGAGGCTCGGTGAGTGTGAGCAGGATGTCGGTGTACCGGGCGCAATTCAGCCACAGCGCTTCGTCCTGGACTTGGTCGCGGTCGGCGATATGTGGGCAATTCGATCTCGACAATGCCGGGACTCTCTATGTGACGCTACAGCCGTGGCCAGGCATCCTGGCGCCAGCACGCCTTGATGGACGAGGGCAAGACGGGTGCCGGAAAGCGACTTTGGCAACACCACCACCTTCGCTCCGAAAGTTGCAGAGCGACCGGTGCGCACGGCGTTGCGGCGTGGCCTGCTGCAGGCGACTTGGATGGCAAGCTTTGAATGATGGGCTTGACCAAGCATCTGCTCAAATCTGAAGGTTGCGCTGTCAATCAATGCAACGCTCAAAGCCCTTCAGCCTGGCCAAAGGCTCGTGGCATGGCACATTACACGAACATGCAAATGAACCATACGCTGCAGTTGCCCGAGTCGCTGACTGCCATTTTCACCCGCTTCGCCAATAGCTGTAGCAGCTCTGGCATGCGGTTTTCTGACTTTCCAGGCCGCTGGATTGCCTTTCAGGCCACCGAGTTGGAGCGCGGCGTAGAACGTGCCCTGCTTGATATCGAACCACCAAAGGACAACGTTCTGCAGGCCATGGACAAGTTCGACGCCGACGCAACGGCAGCCGCTGGTGCGGGCGTTGAAGTCATCACCGTCAGCATGTATCTAGCGCAGCAATCGATGGTGGTGTGCACGGTAGACGAGACGCATGAATCTGCGCCGTCGAATCCCATGCTGTCGATTTCCGTGAGCAGCAACGAGCAGTCGTTGGGTGTCTCTGGATATGTCGAGCTTGACAGCCAAGGCTTACCGGTACGAATTGGCCAACTGTTGCCGGTGTTCAGCATCAGCAAGGACATGTCTTAACAAGACCCGGCCAGGACCACCTCAAGATGGTGCCTGGCCACCCAACATGACTGTGGACGTTGCGCGGTCCACGTGCATCCGACAGGAACTGTGAGGATGCCGCGTCGCTGCGTCAGCGTGCCTTGCAGCCACCAGCGCAGACCATCTCGCTGAAGTGGGCAAACAAGTCGCTGCCACCGTTGTCGGGCTTGATAAGACCGAAGCCCTTGGGTTCATCGAACCATTTGACGGTGCCGGCTTGTGTAGTCATGTGGTCAAGGTTGCCGGCGAGAATTGGGACGCCGGTGCTGCGTTACAGCGTCCGAATGGTGGAAGCCTGCGGCCCTTTCTTGCCTTGCGTGACCTGGAATTCCACGCGCTGGTTCTCAGCCAGGGTCTTGAAGCCAGTGCCCTGGATTTCGCTCACGTGGGCAAACAGGTCCTTGCCGCCGTTGTCAGGCGTGATAAAGCCAAAGCCCTTGGTTTCGTTGAACCATTTGACGGTGCCGGTTTCGGTAGTCATGTCGTCGTTCCTTGTCGTGACGGTAGTGGAAAAAGTAGCTATGCCCCAGCTCAGGCTGGTGCGGTGGAGCAGCTTCTTGGCGAAGAAGCCGCGTCGTGAGGTGTGGCTGCGTGCGGAGTTATCAACGCCTGCGCTGCTGAGCCGAAGGCGGCGGTCCCCGGCGCTCCAGGTGCCGGAACGTAATGCGGCCCTTGCTCAGGTCGTAGGGCGACAATTCAAGCGAGACGTTGTCGCCGGCCAGGATGCGGATGTGGTGCTTCTTCATGCGCCCGGCGGTGTAGGCCACCAGCTCGTGCCCGTTCTCCAGCTTCACGCGAAAGCGCGAATCGGGCAGAACTTCGCCAACGACGCCGTGCATCTCGATCAATTCTTCCTTGGCCATGAGGTCACTTTCGATGTCTGTAAGGGGTGGAAAACGGGGCTCGATCAGGCCGGAGCCTGGTCGGCAGCAGTGCGCCCGATCCAGTCCAGTCCTTGAGCGGTGGCGTAGTGCAGCGCGGCCTCACCGGAACCGAATTCCGGCGTGAAGCGCAGGACGCGGTCATGCGTAGCGCTGCCTCGTCCGCTGCGAATGGAGACGGAGGCGGCGAAGCGGCCCTGCCCGAGAGATCGGGTCAGAGGGGAGACAAGGTACTTGCCTACCCGGATGGATATGTCGATGTAGTGCTTTCGGTGGCACGGCCTTCATAGACGGCCGGCCGGGTCTGGCTAATGTGGCGTGCGAGGCGCACGTGCCTGTGTGGCGGATGAACTCGGTCCAGGCGCTGGTTGGCAGGGGTATTCGCTGCGAACCAGAGGTAGCCAGAACATCAAGATCGCCTAAGCAATCAGCAGCCCTGGGAAAGGAGAGAGATCAACTCGTGATCCAGGCGCTTACGTTGAGAAAACGAACTCGTAGGAAGTCATCGTTTCATCGAATACAAGCGCATGTCTAATATACCACTTCAGGCGCCAAGCCGCATTGCACGTATCTTTCACATGTGCTCCAAAGCACGCGTCCGTCGAAACGCTGCCGGTGTGAAGGACTTTAGTTCAGTGCTCAGCGCACTGACCATGAAGGGCGACCGGGAATGCATCCTGGGTACGGGCTGCACTGCCTACTTGGCCAAGCCCTTTGACCACAAGGAGCTCATGGCCACGGTTCACGGCTGCTGGGACCTGCTTGTGGCCAAGGGTGGCGTGCTTGGTTGGGGGCAGCAAGCAAAGGCGCCCGCACGGCGACAGCCACGGCTTGACCAACAGTGCAGGTCTGTGCTCAGGCGCTGTGCCAGTTCGACCCGGGCGGTGGCTGCAGCGCCTGATGCACCTGCCTTGCCGTGTCGCCACGCCCGCTTTCGAGCCACTTCAGCAACGTCGCGTACAGCACCTGCGGCTCCACCGGCTTGGTGACGAAGTCGTCCATGCCCGCGGCCAGGCAAGCTTGCCGGTCTTCGCCGAAGGCGTTGGCCGTCATGGCCAGGATGGGCAATGCCTGCAGGCTCGTCATCGCGCGCAGCGCGCGCGTGGCCTGCAACCCGTCCATCACCGGCATCTGCATGTCCATGAGCACCAGGTCGTAGCAGCCACGGACAGCCTTCTCCACAGCCGCCTGGCCGTGCTCGGCGAAATCGACGTCCAGCCCCACGTTACGCAGCAGCGCCAGCGCCACCTCGCGGTTCACGGGGTGATCCTCCGCCACCAGCACCCGTGCGCCGGCGTGGCGCTGGCGCAGTGCGACGTCAGGGC
Source organism: Azohydromonas lata NBRC 102462 (assembly GCF_001571085.1). GTDB lineage: Bacteria > Pseudomonadota > Gammaproteobacteria > Burkholderiales > Burkholderiaceae_C > Azohydromonas > Azohydromonas lata. The sequence continues at coordinate 15,959 of NZ_BCTC01000038.1, read as the reverse complement.
GTGCAGGCGCGGCCTCGGCCGTTGGAGCGCCGGCACCTCGCCCCAGCCAGGCCGTGAACCAGAACACGCTGCCCCCGCCCGGACGGGGCCGTGCACCGGCGCTGCCACCCATGAGCTCGGCAAGGCGCCGCGTGATGGCCAGACCCAGCCCCGTGCCACCGTGCTCGCGCGTGGTCGAGGCGTCCGCTTGCTCGAAAGCCTCGAAAAGCCGCGCCACCTCCTGAGGATTGACACCGACGCCGGTGTCCTCAACCTCGAAGCGCACCAGCAACTTCGCGTCGCGCTGCTGCTCCAGCCGTGAGCGCAGCGTGATGCTTCCCGACTCGGTGAACTTGACCGCATTGCCCGCGTAGTTGAGCAGCGCCTGGCGCACGCGCGTGTCGTCGCCCAGCAGCCACGCCGGCACGTCACCCATGTCCACCTCCACGGCCAGCGCCTTGGCCGCGGCACTGGCGCCGATCATGGAGCGAACCTGCTCCAGCAGGGCTGGCAACGAGAAATCGCGCTGCTCCAGCTCCAGCTTGCCGGCCTCGATACGGGAGAGGTCCAGGATGTCGTTGATGATGGACAGCAGGTGCCGCGCCGCGCCCTCGATCCTGGCCAGTTGCGCAGCCTGCTGCGCCGTGGCGCCTTCGCCAGCGAGCAGGTGTGTCAGGCCCAGGATGGCGTTCATGGGCGTGCGGATTTCGTGGCTCATGTTGGCCACGAAAGCACTTTTGGCCCGGTTGGCGGCTTCCGCCTGCTGCGTGCGCTGCCGCAGCGCCTCTTCCAGCGCCTTGCGCTCGCTGAGGTCCGTGACCACGCCCAGCAAGCCCAGGGGCGCACCGTACGCGTCGCGCAGCACGCTCACGCTGAGCAGCCCGGGAAACCGCGTGCCGTCCGCGCGCACGTAGATCCACTCGCTGCGCTCGGCGCCGGGTGAGCCTTGGAGGCGGGCGGCGTCGTCAGGCCAGAGCACCTGCAGCACCTCCGGCGGGAAGTCGGCCAGGTGCGAGTGCAGGTACTGCGCGTCATAGAGATCGACGACCGGGGTGCCCAGTACCGCTTCGGCGCTCCTCTGAAACATGGCTTGGGCAGCCGGATTGAACGAGGTGACGCGACCGGCCAGGTCAGTGGCGACGATGGCGCTGGCCGCACTGGCCAGGATGGCGCGCTCACGCCCGGCTGCGAGCTGCAGCTCGTCCGTGCGCTGCAGCACCTGCTGCTCCAGCGTGGCGTTGAGCTCCTGCACGCGCAACTGCGCCACCTTCTGCGCCGTGATGTCGAGGTTCACGCCCACCATGCGCTGTGCCCGGCCCTGCTCGTCGCGCAGCACCACGGCCCGGCCCAGCACCCAGCACGTCGCTCCGTCGGCGCGCACCAGGCGCATCTCGGTGTCGAATGGGTGTGTGCCGTCCAGGGCCTGCCCCACGGCACGCTCGACACCGGATCGGTCCTCGGGATGCAACATGGCCATGAACAAGTCCGCTCGCGCCGCGCCGTCCTCGCGCACCGGCAGCCCGACCAGCTCGAACATCTGCGGCGTCCACCAGGACTCGCCCGTGACCACGTTCCAGTCCCACACGCCCAGGCGCCCGCTGGCCAGGGCCGCCTCCAGCCGCAGCTGGGTCTGTGCCAGCTGCGCCGCAGCCTGCCGGGCCTGGGCTTCGCTGCTGTGGAGCTGCTGCTCGGCCTGCACCTGCGCTGTGATCACTTCCGCTGTCAGCAGCACGCCCGCGATGCGGCCTTGGCCGTCACGCCACGGGCACATGGACCAGCGCAGCCAGCCCTGGCGGCCATCGGCGCCGACGAAGGCGTCGCGCTCCTGCACGACGTTCTCGCCTTGAAGTGCGCGCGCATGCAGGGCTGGCCAGTGCGCGGGCTGTCCTTGCCACACCTCGTAGTGCGAGCTGCCGATCACCGGGGTGTCTGGCGGCAGGCCGTAGTCGCAGAGGAACCGGCGCGAGACGGCCAGGTAGCGCATGCCCGTGTCGAACATGGCAATGGCTGCCGGGGCGTTTTCCACGAAGAGCGACAGGATGCGCTCGCGCTCGGCCAGCGCCGCCTGCGCCGCGCGCAGCGGCGTCACGTCCAGCGTCACGGCCACGCCGCCGACGATGCGGCCCTGCGCGTCGCGCACGGGAGCTGCGCTGTTGAGGCACCAGCGCCGCGGCCCGCCGCCGACGGGCTGGTACTCGACAAGGTCGCCACGCACGACCTGGCCCTGGCGAAGCGCCCGGGCCAGGGCCCAGTCCCTGGCGGCGATGCGCTCGCCGCTGTCGCCCCAGTACGCTTCCCACTGCCCGTACTCTTCCCAGTGATGGGTCGCGGGCAGCATGCCCCACAGCGCCCGGTTCGCCGCGTTGTGGCGCACGAGCCGGCCTTCGGCGTCCGCCAGCCCTACGCCCACGGGCAGGGCATCGAGCACCGCCTGCAGGTGGGCTTCGCTGGCCGCCAGCGCCCGCTCGGCACGCGCCCTTTCCACCGCTGCCCACACGCGCTCGCACAGCTGCTGCACCAGCTCGATCTCGACGTCCTGCCACGGCCGTGCCTGGCAGTGGTTGACGAACAGCGTCGCCACCAGCCGGCCGTGCTTGAGCAGCGGCACGCTCAGGCAGGCATAGGTGCGGATCGCCTCGTAGGCCGCCAGCACCTCGGGCGCGTTGGTGCGCGCATCCTGCCGCACGTCGGCCACGCTGATGCTGCGGCCGGCCTTCATCGCCGCAGCGACGAACTCGCCGAAATCCTCCAGTCGCCACTCGCCCACCACCGAGGTCAGGCGCCCGTCGTTCCAGTCGCGATGCACGCGCACCACCGTATGCGACGGCGTTTGTTCCACTTCCGCATAGCCCACTTGCGCCACGCCCAGGTGCGTGCCCAGCGCCGCGGACGCCGCGTCCACGATGGCCTGCGGGTCGGTGAGGTCGCGCAGCCGCTCGTTGAGCGCCAACAGGAAGCGGCTGCGCCGCTCCTGCTCCTCCAAGACGGCCTGGCCATGCACGAGGTCGTCGATGTCCGTGGCCGAGCCGGTCCAGGCCAGCACGTGGCCGGCGGCGTCGCGCCGGGGCACGGCGCGCACCAGGTGCCAGCGCCACGCGCCATCGTGGCGCCGCACGCGGCTGCGCGCGAGGAACTCGGCTCCAGTGGCCACCGACAGCGGCCAGCCGGCATGGCTGGTGGCGAGGTCGTCCGGGTGGATGGCCGCTCGCCAGCCCTCGCCGGCAAGCTGCTCGCGACTCAGGCCCGTAAAGCGCACCCACGCCATGCTGGACCAGGTGTTGGCCCCGGTCTCATCGGTCTCGAACACCATGCTGGGCAGCAGCTCGGCCATGGCGCGAAAGCGCTCCTCGCCATCGCTCGCAGCCGAGCCCGCCTGGTCCACAAGCCCTTGGGTCATAACCGCATCGTTGCTGTTGCCAGCAGGATCCGGCACAGGGGTGCGTCATTCAGCGGCTTCATGGATTTGCTCAGCAGCTTGGCGAAGAAACAAGGGATGAACTCACGATTCGTGCCTGGCAGGCTCTCGCACCATCACGCCGCCGGCGGCCGGTACCCGGAGATTGCGGAAGAGCTTGGGGAAGCTTCTGCGTGCATAGGCGGCAGCCATTTCGCCAGCATCGCGTACAACGTTTCCGGCACCACCGGCTTGGTCATGAAATCGTTCATGACGGCGGCCAGGCAGGCCTTGCGGTCATCCGCAAAGGCGTTGGCCGTCAAGGCGATGATGGGCACGCGCTGCCTGTGCTCCTTGCGAATGGCTATCGTGGCGGCGAGGCCGTCCATGCGGGGCATTTGCATGTCCATCAGGATCACGTCGAACTCCTGCGCCAGCGCCATCTCGACGGCGCGCTCGCCGTCCTCGGCCACGATGACTTCCAGGCCGGCAGCGCGCAGCAGCATGGCCACCAGCTCCTGGTTGACCGCGTTGTCCTCGGCCAGCAGGATCCGTGCGCCGGCGTGTCGGCTCCTGAGGGCCTGCAGCATCTGCCGGCCCGGCATGTACGGGACGGCGAGCGCCGTGCCCGATGCCGGCTGCAGCAGGTGCACCAGCGCATCGTGCAGCGCCGACGCCGTGACGGGCTTGAGCAGCACGGCATGGAATCCCGCCTCCCTGGCTTGTTCGTGCAGACAAGGCTCGTCCTGCGCCGTGACCAGGATGCTGGGAGGCACCGGGCCCGGGAGCGCCTGCTGCAGCTGTGCCAGCGTGGCGATGCCGTCCATGGCCGGCATGCGCCAGTCGATGAGCAGCAGGTCGAAGAAGCCGCCGCCAGCGCGGGCGTCGTGCACCAAGCCCACCGCGGCCTGGCCGCTTTCCGTGGCCGTGGCCTTGAGCCCCAGCCCCCAGAGTTGCTCGACGAGCGCAGAGCGGGCCTCGGGCAGGTCGTCCACGATCAAGGCTCGCAGCCCCTGCAGCCGGATGGGCGTGAGCGTCCTGGCCGGGCCCGCAGCGCATCCCACCCGGGCCGTGAACCAGAAGGTGCTGCCCTGGCCCGGGCTGCTTTGCACGCCCACCTCGCCCCCCATGAGCTGCGCGATGTGGCGCGTGAGCGCCAACCCCAGCCCGCTGCCGCCATGGCGGCGCGTGGTGGAGGCGTCGGCCTGTTCGAAGGCGCTGAACAGCGCCCCCAGCCGCGCGGGCGCGATGCCTTCGCCGGTGTCGCTGACCTCGAAGCGCAGCAGCATCTGCGCGGCACCGTCCTGCAGCAGCTCGATGCGAAGGCGCACCCAGCCGCTCGCGGTGAACTTCACCGCGTTGGACAGCAGGTTGAGCAGCGCCTGCGACAGCCGCGTCGAGTCCCCGCGCAGGTGCTGCGGCACCCCGTGGGTGTCGAGCACCAACTCCAGCTGCTTGGCTGCCGCGGCCTCGCGCACCAGGCTGATGACGCGCGACAGCAGCACGTCGAGGTCGAACTCGGCGTCCTCCAGCACCATCTTGCCGGCCTCGATCTTGGAGAGGTCCAGGATGTCGTTGAGCAGCCGCAGCAGGTGCTGCGCCGCCTGCTCCACCGTCTGCAGCCGCTGCAGCTGCTGCCCCGGCGCGGCGTCGCGCATGAGCAGGTGGGTGAAGCCGATGATGGCGTTCATCGGCGTGCGGATCTCGTGGCTCATGTTGGACAGGAATGCGCTCTTGGCCCGTGTGGCAGCCTCGGCCGCATCGCGCATGGCCACCAGCTGCAGCGTGCGCGACTGCACGCGCTGCTCCAGTGTGGTGTTGAGCCGGGCGAGCTCGGTCTGTGCTTCGCGGGCCGCCGTCACGTCCGTCACCGCTTCGGCCACGGCCAGCGGACGGCCTTGCGCATCGCGGCGCAGCGCCTTGCGCGCGACCACGGCCAGCACCCGGCCGTCGCGCGTGGTGTGGTGCAGCTCACCCGTCCACTCGCCCTCGCGCTCCAGCACCCCCTCCAACGCTGGCAACGGCACGGGAAAGACCGTGCGCAGCAGCTCGTGCGCGTTGCGCCCCACGGCCTCGTCGGTGCGCCAGCCGTAAAGCCGCTCGCAGCCCTTGGACCAGTGGCGGATCGTGCCGTCGAAGTCGCGCACCAGCACCGGAGCCAGGTCCAGCGTCGCGTTGAGCTCGGCCACTGCCCGCTCGGCCTGGCGCCACGCGGTAGCGTCGATGCACAGGCCGCTCATGCGCAAGCCCTTGCCGTCGCTGTCCTCACCGATACCGCCAGAGGCGTCAATCCAGCGTTCCTGCCCGTCGCCCAGCACGATGCGGTAGGACACCGACAGCGCACGGCGCTCTTGCACCGCGGCCGTCACGGCGGCCAGCGCGCGCTGGCGATCGTCGGGATGCACCACCGATTGCCATGCCTCCATACCGGCGTGGTCCCGCTGCGGATCGAGGCCGAACAAAAGGAACAGCTCGTCGGACCAGTGGAAGCTCCCCATGGCGAGATCCCATTCCCACAAGCCGGCCCGGGCCGCGCGCTGCGCCAGGCCCAGCCGCTCATGCGCCCGCAGCAGCGCGGCTCCAGACTGCTTGCTCTCGGTGATGTCCTGCATCGTCCCGTGAAGAGCCAGCGTTTCGCCAGTGTCGTCACGCACCACGCCGCTCCTGGCGTGCAGCCACAGCAGCCGGCCATGGCCATCGCGTGCGGGCAACTCCAGGTCGAACCCAGTGCCCGTGCTCGCGGCCTGCCGTGCCGCCGCCTGCAGCCGCTGCCATGCTTCGGCGGCAAACGCCGCTTCCAGCGGCCAGCCGGAAGGCTCAGCGTCCTGGCCCAGGAGACGGCACAGCGAACCGGAGGCCTGGAAACTCCCGGTGACAGGGTCCCATGACCAGGTTCCCAGGCGGGCCAAGCGGTGGGCCTCGTCCAGCTGTGCATCCCGGTGCTGCACGAGGGCATCGCGCTGCTGCAGCAGGTCGGCCGCGCGAGCGAGGGCCGCCGCCACGTCGGCTGCCTCCCGGACGCTCACGACAGGCGGCTCGGGCACATCGCCGCGCCCCAGTGCAGTGGCGGGCACGGTCAGCGCCTCCACCGAGCGCGCGATGCGTTTACCCACGCGGCGGGCCAGTACCCAGCTCAACAACAGCAGGACGGCGGCGCCGGCCGTCAGTACGGATAGCGTGCGCATCAGGCCCGACAGCAGCGCCTGGCGCGGCATGCCGATGGCCACGCACCACTTCGTGGTGGGGGAGCAGCTGAAGAAGGTCGTCACCGGGATGCCTTCCTGGGTGGTGGACTCCGTCGTGCCGGCCTCGGCTAGCTTGAAGGCCTGCAGCAGCTGTGCGGAAGCCTTGTGTCCGACGAACTGCTCAGGCTTGCGTGAGCGTGCGGCGAGCGTACCGGTGCGGTCGAAAACGCCGGCAATCCAGTCCGGCGGCAGCCGCTGCGCCTCGAACACGGTATTGAACTGCTCCGCTGCAATGCCCACGCCCAGTGAGTACACGACACGTTCATGAACGCGCACCGGCACGTCGATGCCGATGACGGGCCGCTTAAGTACCCCACCGAGCACGACGCCCGTGACCAGAGGTTGGCCCGTGTCGAAGACAGGACGCACGCGCTGTGGGTCGGCACGCATGGGCAGCGGCTGGCCAAACTCGGTAGCGGTATTGACCAACTGCTGGCCGGAGGCGTCGCTGACCAGGACATTGGTCACGAACCCGGACGCCACAACGGCTTCCTTGGCCTGACGGTGAAACGCGGCGAAGTCACCGGCGGCCAGTGACGGTGAGACGGCCAGCACCTGGCCGATGGACTGCGCCCTGAGGATCTGGCTGTCCACCGCCTGGGTGAGCGCGCGTGCGGTCTGCACCGTGTCGCGCTCCAGGTTGGCACGCCCGCCGCGGTACTCATGCACGAACAGCAACGTCGCCGCCAGCACGCAAGGCAGCAAGCAGGCCAGCACCAGCCACATTAGCAGCGAACGAATCCCGGGCAGCTGAATCGGACTCGGCGCATGCCTGTCGGCAGCCTTGTTCGGTGATGCGGGCTTTAGCACCGTGTTCGGCCGGATTGGGCGGCTGGCCGCCGTGGGCAACCGGCGCTTGGAGCCGTCGCAGGCGCTGCGCGTGCGCGACAGGGCCAAGCCCTGTCACCGGGCGATTGCGACGACACCGTCGAATCACCCACGGGCCAGCACCCCAGCCACGTACTGGTTGAGGCTCACGCCCTGCGCGGCAGCCTGCCGCGCCAGCCGCGCGTGCAGGCTGCGTGGCACGCGCACCAGGAACTTGCCGCTGTAGCAGTGCAGCGGCAGCACCTCGCGCGGCGCCGGCACAGCCCGGCCGGCTGCCCGGGCGGCCTCGACCCAGGCCGCAACCGCCTGCTGCGCGGCGGCTGCGGCCTCGGCTTCCGTGGCGCCTGAAGCGCTGCAGCCGGGAAGATCAGGGGCTTGTGCAATGAAGCCCTGGCACTCGCTGCTCCAGAAGATCTCCAGCGGATAGCGGTTCATGCCTTCCCCTCAAGGTTTGACCGGACTTTCAACATGTAGCAGGCACGATACCGCAGGCAGTATCGTCGAACTGCCGGCTACAGACGCCCGTGCGTGATAGGCCAGTGGGCTCTTTGCGCGCCGCGCCGACGCAGCTAATCTGCGGCCCGCTCGGCTTCGGGTGCTTCGTGCCGTACGGGCAGACAGACCCGGAAGCGTGTGCCTTCACCCAGCCGGCTGTCTACGTCGATGCGGCCGCCGTGGCGACGCACGATGCCGTAGGACACCGACAGGCCCAGCCCCGTGCCCTTGCCGACCGGCTTGGTGGTGAAGAAGGGATCGAAGATGCGTCCCAGATGCTCTGGCGCGATGCTGCAGCCGTTGTCGGCGACCTCGACAAAGACTTCGTCCGCGCTCAGGCACCCGGTCGTGACGACGATGCGGCCGTGCGTCTCGCGCCCGGTCAGCGCATGCGCGGCGTTGACCAACAGATTCATGAACACCTGGTTCAGCTGCGAGGCCAGGCAATGCACCTGAGGGATCTCACCGTAGCGACGCTCCACATCGGCCACGTACTTGATCTCGTTGTGCACGATGTTGAGCGTTGAATCGAGTCCCTTGTGCAGATCGGCCCAGACCCATTCCTGCTCTGCGGCATGCGAGAAATCCTTCAGATCCTGGACGATCTGGCGCACGCGCTGCACGCCCGCGCCGGATTCGCGCAACAGCTCGGGCACGTCCTCGCGCAGGTAGTCGTAGTCGTGCTCCTGCATCAACGTCCGCAGGGCTGTTGCCTTCGACGGTGGCAAGGCGCCCAGGCGGGCCTCGAACGCGGCGACGATGGCCAGCAGCGATTGCGCATAAGTCTGCAGGCTCGTGAGATTGGAGCCAACGTAGCCGATCGGGTTGTTGATCTCATGCGCCACGCCGGCGGCGAGCTGGCCGATAGAGGCCATTTTCTCGGCTTGCACGAGCTGGCTTTGCGTCTGCGCGAGGCGGCGGATCAGCGCCTGTTGCTCGTCGGCGTGCCGCTGGCGCTCGGCCAGTTCGGCTCGAAGGCGATCGTTGCGATCGTTGAGCTCGCGCGACATCAAGTCGAGCGAGCGCTCGATCATCGTGCGGTCGGCGTCAGCATCCTCGTAGGCTCGGCTGATGGCCATGAGCAGGTTCCCCAGCCCTGAAGGGGTCGCATCGGTCGAGCCAAAGGCGCGTCTGAGCTGACGCTGCAGCAGCTTGTGCAGGCGCAGCGAGTTGACTTCGGTAGGCTGAATGGCACTCATGCTTCGGCGAAGGTAGTGATCGTCATCGTCTGGTTGTGCAGCTCGCAACTGCCCACGCTGCCCTGTGGGCACAGCTCTCCATACGAGTAGAAGCCGGCGAGCACTGCGTGCGGCAGGACTTCGCGCACGGCTTCCAGTTCCTCTTCGATTCGCTGGCGCAACACCAGGCGGCGCGCCACGCAACTGACCAAGAGTGCCAGCTTGGGTTCGACACCATTGAGCCGGTGCACGCTGGCGCCGGCCGCTCCGGCCGCACCATCGATCAGCCGATCGAAGTTGGCTTTCATCAGTCGGGCCTGCGTGCCTTCGGGAATGTCACCGGCGAAGGTCAGGCTGCCTGCGGCTTCGTCAACGCCCAGCACGGCACGGACCAGGCCGGGCCCGCCGTCAGGGTCTTCGAGCAGCAGCGGGAAGTGCAGGGCCGAGCCCGGCAGCCCCCGTGAATGCTCGCCCAAGTAGGTCTTGTACAGCGCCAGCGCCGACTCGCCGTCGAGCTCGAACAGCAGGTTGCCCACAGACCGCGTGACACGCCGCACGGGCCCAAAGCTGTCCCAACCGCCGAGCGAGCCATAGCCTATGCGCAGCGCATCGCCATACAAGCCGACGGCAACCACGAGGGCGGTGCTGGCCTTTGCGTCGCGAAAGACCATCGTTTTGGCGAACCGGTCGCCATCGGCCGCCAGTCCTCCGCTGGCGCACACGTCGGCGGGCAGTTCCGCGCGCACTGCATGAGCAAAGGCATCACCTTTGACCAACAGGCCATCGCAGAACACCAGCATGTGGCGCAAGCCCGGCCGCACCAGCGCCGAGACGACTTGGCGCGCGGCTTCGACGCCATCGCTGCCGGGCTCGACGCTCGCCTCAACGCTTTCCACGGTGCAAGACTCGAAGTGCACCGCGGTAGCCACCAGCGTGTCGTCGTGGACGATGGTTCCAGCCACCTCGCCCGCAGTCGAGCAACCTACGCAGGTGGCTTGCGGGAACGCCGCGCGCAGCGCGTCCGTGGGCTCGTTGCGCTGCAGCAAGGCGCCGCCGCCAAAGAGCAATACCAACTGCGCCGGCGATTCATCCGCAGGCAGAACGGGCGTCCAACCAGCGGCAGGAGTCCATAGGTATTGGTCGATGTGCATGAAGCCTCCGTTGCACTAGGGCCCGACGACCGGCGTCGGGAGACTGCGCTTGTATCGGCCGGTTCGAAGTGGAATCGAGCCTTTGCTTCCCGCTCCTGTGGCGAACGTCACGACCGGCGCCACGAGCGCCTCAACCCACGGCCGGATTGGTCGAAGAATCCGGCAGTGGGTCGGTGCTTCCGATGTGTGCTGAATCAGTGCAGACACCCGGCACCTGGAGCGACCGGCCGCGGCACCCAGCCATCGCCGCGGGCATTCCTCCCTGCGCCGGCTTTTTCGCTCCACCCACGCGCGCGGCGGTCTCCGGCACGCCCGGCAAGGCCAACCCATCCAAACTTGTTGTACCCCGATGCAAGCGCCTATCCCTCTGGAGACGACAGCCGACGGTGATGTCTTGTTGGGCGACGATGCGCGCGCGCTGATCGAGCATTCGCAGACTGCGCACTTCGTGATCCAGGAGGAACGCATCGTCTACGCCAATCCGACGTTCGCGGCGCTGATCGGCTGGCCGCGGGAGGATCTGATCGGCCAGCATCATCAAGTCGCCGCGCCGCCCGAGCATCTGGAGCGCACCCGCGAGATCGTCGCGCGCCGCTTGGCAGGCAAGGTCGGTCGCCCCGGACAAATGCCGATGGTACGCCGCGACGGCAGCCGTTTGGACGTGCGCGTCTTCGCCACCTTGGTGCCCTTTGGAGGACGGCCAGCGGTGCTGGTCACGTTGAACGACATCACCGAGCTCACCGGTGCGCTGCAGCGGGCGAGCTGGAATGCGCAGATGCTGGAGCGCACCGAAACACTGTGCCGCTCGGGGTCCTTCGAGATCACGCTGCCTGAGGGCCTGGTCAAGCTGTCCAGCGGATTGCAGCAGCTGTTGGGTCTGGCGGCCGACGCGCCCGCGTGCAGCATTGACGCGTTGGACTGGGTTCCGCCCGACGAGCGCGACCTCGTCGCGGGCATCTGGCGTGGCGCTGAGCTTGGTGAGCCGTTCGACTTCCAGCACCGTGTGCTCACGGCGCAGGGACAGCGCCTGACCGTGCTGCACCGCGGACGCGTCGAGCAGGACGAGGCTGGCAAGCGGCGCGGCATCGCGCTGCTGCAGGACATCACCGCTCAGCGAGAGGCCGAGCAGCGCATGCAGCAGCTGGCAACGCAGGACGATGTGACTGGCCTGCCCAACCGCGCCGCCTTCCTCGACAAGGTCGACGCCGCCATCGTCGCAGCGGGCTGGGACAAGCACATCGTCACGCTGCTTGCGATTGACGTGCCGCGCATCTCGGAACTTCGCGACAAGCTGGGCTTTTGTGCAGGGGACGCACTGGCCATGGCCCTGGCGGCGCGGTTGCAGCAGACTGCCAGCGAGGGTGAGGTCGTGGCGCGCCTGGGCAGCCATGAGTTCGCACTGATGCTCAAGCTGCCGGCCGACGCCACCGAGGCGCAGTCCATCGTGCTGGCGCGCGCAGAGCGAATGCGCCAGGTTCTGGAGACCACAGTTCGCCTCTCCACCACCGAGATCATCGCCCGCTGCATCATCGGCGTTGCGAGCTTTCCGGGAGATGCACAGCGACCCGTGGAGTTGCTTGAGCTTGCGCAGACCGCCCGTCTACGGGCGACGCAAGATGGTCCGGTCGTTCTCTACGAACCTGAGTCCAACGCACGTGCACTGCACGAAATGCGTGTCGAGGCGCTGCTGTGCAAGGCCATCGCAGACGACGAACTGGAGCTTCACTATCAGCCGCAGGTGGATCTGTCCAACGGGCACGTCGCTGGCGCGGAAGCCTTGCTGCGCTGGACCTCACCTGCCCTGGGCGTCGTCTCGCCGGGCGAATTCATCGCCGTGGCCGAGCGTGCCGGGCTTATCGCAGCGCTGGGTGATTGGGTCCTGCGTCGGGCCTGCCAGCAGATCGCCCAATGGCGTGCCGAGGGCGTGCCGCCGGTGCGCATCGGGGTCAATTTCTCGCCGCTGCAACTGCAGCGCCGTGATCTGGCGCAGCACATTCAGGCCATCCTCCTTGAGACCGGTGCCGTCCCGGCGTTACTTGGCGTCGAGGTGACCGAAGGCTCGGTGATGGCCGACGTGGGCCATGCGGCCGCCGTGCTGCGCGAGATCAAGGCACTGGGTGTTGAGATAGCGCTGGACGACTTCGGCACCGGCTATTCCAGCCTGAGCCGCCTGCGCAGCCTGCCGATCGACGTGGTCAAGATCGACCGCTTGTTCGTGCACGACGTGACGGCCGCATCCGAAGACGTGTCCGTCACGCGCGCCCTCATCACCATGGCCCAAGGGCTGCAGCTCAAGGTGCTGGCTGAAGGCGTGGAAAGCGAGGGTCAGCTCAGCCTGCTGGCGGCCAACCGCTGCGATCTGATTCAGGGCTTCGTCTTCAGCGCGGCGCTGCCGGCCGATGCCTTTGCCACGCTGTTGCGCGAAGGACGCCGCCTGCCCGACCGGTTTGTGACCAGGGTGCGCAGGACGCGCACGTTGCTGCTGGTCGATGACGATGTGCACATCCTGGCCTCGCTCAAGCGCCTGCTGCGCCGAGACGGCTACACGATCGTCACAGCTGCCAGCGGGGCCGAAGGGCTGCAGCGCCTGGCCGAATGCGAGGTGGACGTCATCGTGTCCGACCAGCGCATGCCCGCCATGACCGGCGTGGATTTCCTGCGGCGAGCCAAGGACTTGTACCCGTACACGATCCGCATGGTGCTGTCGGGCTACACCGAGCTGCAGTCGATCATTGACGCGATCAACGAAGGAGCCATCTACAAGTTCCTCACCAAGCCCTGGGACGATGGCCTGCTGCGGGGTCATGTGGCCGAGGCCTTTCGCCAGAAGGAGCTGGCCGACGAAAACCGGCGCCTGGCGCGTCAGGTGGAGTCGGCCAACGCGGACTACCAGGCATTGAACCAACGTCTTGAAGCGCTGCTGGCGCAGCAGCGCAGCGAAACCGAGTTGCTTGCCCTGGCGGCCTCCAGCGCGCGCGATGCGCTGGAGGCCCTTCCTGGGGCGGTGGTCGTCGTCGATGGCGACGGCACGCTGGCATTCGTCAACGCGGGGGCTCGGGAGTTGATACCCGGCGCCGCCGCCGAGCTCGGCGCGCGCGCCGTCGACGTCTTGCCGGACTGCATGACGCGCACGGACTGGGACACGGGCGGACCCGGCTCCATTATCGAGCTTGGCGGCAGGCGCCACCGCGCGCTGCGCCGCACGCTGCAGCGTGACGGCCAGATGCCAAGCCACATCCTGCTCTTGACCCCCGAGATCGCTGCGAAGGCCCACTGAATGATTGCACTTGTATCCGAAGGACAGGCGCCAGGCTCTGTCAGCCAACAAGCTCACGGTGACGTGCCTACGATCGAAGCCCCGCGGGCCACCGCCGCGCTGGCCCGCCTGTTCCGACGCTCGTTGGCCCAGGGCTCGGTGAACCCGCTTCTTCCGTTACTGCGGCACTACCACGGTGTGTTGGCTCCCCTGGCCATTGCTGAGTCAACACACGCGGCAAGCCAGGAAAGAGCGCCGCATGTGCCCATCACGTTGAGCGAACTGCAGCGTGCAGTCATAGCGCTACCGAGCTTGCCTCAGGCCGTGCAGGAGGCATTGGCCGCTCTGCAGGCAGAGGGGATCAGCGCCACGGCCATTGCCGAGCGCATCGAGCACGACCAGGCCATGGTCGCGCGCACGCTGCGGGCAGCCAACACCGCCTTCTATGGCGCGCCTGGGCGCGTGGCGACCATTCGTGCGGCCATTTCCATTCTGGGACTGCGAGCCGTGTCCGCGCTGCTGACAGCGGTGGCCGTCTCTGCCCGGTTTCCGGCACAGGCCAATATCCCGCTGAATTTCAAACAGTTCTGGCGTGGTGCCCTGACCACCGCGATCATCGCGCGCGAGCTGGCACCCGTGGTCCGGCTCGATGCCGATGTGGCGTTTACCGCCGCCTTGTTGCACGACGTGGGCGTGCTGGCGCTCGCGACGTCGTTTCCTGCCGCCTACGGTACCGTGCAGCAGTACGCGCACCAGGCCGATGTGCCGCTGTGGCAGGCCGAACGTGTGGTGCTCGGCGTCGATCACGGTGTCGCAGGCGAACTGCTCGCCCACCGTTGGCACCTGCCAGCCGTCATCACCAGCGCCATCGCCGCGCATCATGCGCCGCCTGCTTCGACCGGTTCGGGTACTGCGACGTTGACGGAGCTGGTGCATATCGCCGATGCGCTGGCGCATGGCGTCGTCCCGCAGGAGGACGCTCATGAGGCCGTCCCGGAGGTTAGCGTTGACACCTGGTCCCGCTTTAATGTCAGTGTCGAGCTCTGCCTGGATGTGTTGCGGTCCAGCGGCGCGGCGGCCGATGCCCTGTGCGAGGCGCTCGCATCATGAACGCCGTCGAATTACCGGTGACGCCTGCTGCAACCGCGGCCTGCGCCGCTGCGGAGCCCACCGTGCTGTGCGTCGACGATGAGCCCAACATTCTCTCGGCGCTCAAGCGCACGCTGCGCACCGGCGGCTGGCGTATTCTGACCGCTGGCAGTGGGGCCGAGGCGCTGCAGATGCTGGCCACGCAGGCGGTCGACATCGTCATCTCGGACATGCGCATGCCCGCGATGGATGGTGCTGCGCTACTGGAACAGGTGCACGCACACTGGCCCGAAACTGTTCGCCTGTTGCTCACCGGGCATGCCGATTCCGGTGCGGCCATCGCAGCCATCAACCGCGGGCGGATCTTTCGGTATCTGACCAAGCCCTGGGACGATGGCGAGCTGCACTCGACCGTGCGCCAGGGCTTGCAGATGCTTCAGCTTGAGCGCGAGCGCCGTCGGCTGGAAGCGCTGACGTCACGCCAAAACGCGGAGCTGCAACAAGCCAATGAAACGCTCGAGCAGCGTGTACAGGAGCGCACCGAGGCGCTGGCCAAGGCCAACGACACGCTCAAACGCAGCTATCTCACCGGCATCAAGGTGTTCTCGGGCCTGATCGAGATGCGCGGCGGGCGCTTGGCTGGGCACGGCAGGCGGGTTGCCGATTTGGCGCGCAAGCTCTCGCAAGCCATGGCTTGCCCCGACGACGAGGTGCAGCAGATCTTCGTGGCATCGCTGCTGCACGACATCGGTCTGATCGGACTGCCCGATGCGCTGTTGGCCAAACCTGCCGCAAAGTGCTCGGACAAGGAGTCCATGCAGTACCAGCGGCACACGGAACTGGGCGAACAGGCGCTGATGCCTATGGAGGAGATGCAGCAGGTGGCGGCGCTCATCCGGTCTCACCATGAACGATTCGACGGTAAGGGCTTTCCGGTCGGAAAAAGTGGCCAGTCCATTCCACTGGGTGCTCGCATCCTCGCGGTGGTCGACGCCTTCGACGAGATGCAAAACGGGCATTTGGTCGAGTCGCCATTGACACTGCAGGAGGCTCGTGCCTTGATCCGCCATGGCCGCGGCACTCAGTTCGACCCCGAGGTGGTGGATGTCTTCCTGCACATCACCGAGCCCGAACGGCGGCAGTCCAACCCCGAGGTGATACTGGGCTCGCAGCTGCTCGAACCCACGATGGTGCTGGCGCGCGACCTGGTGTCGCCTACCGGCGTGCTGATGCTGGCTGTAGGGCAGGTGCTCACCGCACCGCTGATACAGCGCATCCGCGAGTTCGATCAACGCACAGGCGGCAAGCTCATCGTCCATGTCAAACCCCGCGGGGGCCTATGAG
>NZ_BCTC01000037.1 GCF_001571085.1 Azohydromonas lata NBRC 102462 | reverse complement strand
TGGCGCTGGCGCGGCAGTGGAGGAGCGACGCGCGCACGCGCGAGCTGCCCATCATCATGCTCACGGCCCGCACGGACGAGTCCGACCGGGTCAACGGCCTGGACGCCGGCGCGGACGACTACCTCGTCAAGCCGTTCTCCATGTCGGAGCTGATGGCGCGCATGCGCGCCGTGCTGCGCCGCCGCGCGCCCGAGGCGCTGGAGGCGGCCGTGGAGGTGGGCGGCCTGCGCCTGGACCCGGCCACGCGGCGCGTCACGCGCGCGGTGGAGGGCAGCGTGCGCGACGTCAAGCTGGGGCCCACGGAGTTCCGGCTGCTGCACTTCCTGATGGCGCACCCGCAGCGCGTGCACACCCGCGCGCAGTTGCTGGACAAGGTGTGGGGCGACCACGTCTTCATCGAGGAACGCACGGTAGACGTGCACGTGAAACGCCTGCGCGAGGCGCTGGCGCCGGTGGACTGCGCGGCGCTGATAGAGACGGTGCGCGGGGCGGGGTACCGGATGGCGCAGAGCGTGGAGGCGGTGGCGGGCTGAGGGCTGAGGGCTGAGCGCTTGCCTTCACCCAAAGACAGGCCCGTACAGCCCAGGCCGTAGACGTAGAACGCAAGCCGCGAGACACCAAGCCACGCCCTCTACCTCGTCATTCCCGCGAAGGCGGGAATCCAGGCGGTCCCACGCCTAAGCGTAGAAATGACGCAGGCAAGCCAAGGTTAGGCCCTGGTACGCCGACGGGTGAGCTGGCGGCCGGCTTGGGGGCCGCCTGGATTCCCGCCTTCGCGGGAATGACGGCTTGAGGTGCGCTGCCCGTCAGTTTCCGGCTGAGGGCTGAGGACGAACAGCGAACAGCGAACGCCTAGCGGCAGGCGACAGGCGACATCCCATCCGACAGCGAGAAAATCGTCGCCCCCACCTCACCCCGCCCCGAAGTTGAGCCTGTACCCATACCCGCGCTGCGTCTGGATCATCGAGCGCCCGCGCCCGCCGTCGAGGTGCTTGCGCAGCCGCTTGATGTTCTGGTCCACGGTGCGCACGTCCACGGCGTGATCCGGCCCCCAGGTGGCGGCGATGATCTGCTCGCGGCTGACCACGCGGCCCTGGTGCTCCATCAGGCAGCGCAGCAGCTCCAGCTCCGCGCGCGGCAGCGACACCACGTCCACCTTCTGCCCGCGCGCCACGCGCACCTCGTGGCGCAGCGTGTCCAGCTCCAGCGGGCCCAGCCGCAGGGTGGCCTCCGGCGGGGCCGGCGCCACCGGCGGGCGGCTGTTGAGCTGCTCGCCCAGGCAGCGCACCACCTCGCGCGGCACGAAGGGCTTCTCTATCCACAGCCGGCGGCTGCCGGCCTGCTCGTCGCCGCGGGCCTGGGACGACAACACCAGCGTGGGCGCGATGTCGTCCGCCGCGGCGCCCGCGGCGTCCAGCCAGGCGGCGGCGGCGGGTGAGTCCGCATCCACCAGCACCGCGTCCGGCCGCACCTCGCCCGCAAGCTGCCGTCCCTCCTGCGCCGAGGCGGCCAGGATGGGCAGCAGCCGCGCGTGCTGCAGGTGCGAGGCCACGAGCTCGCGAATGGCGGGGTTCTCGATGATCACCAGGACGGACCTGGGAACCGGTTGTCGAGGAGCGGCTGCGGCAGATCCGGGCATGGTCATGGGCAAGCGATTCCTTTAACGCCCAACGCCAGACGTCGGGCCCAAACCGCCATGGTGAAGCCGCGATGTGACAGTCTCTTGACACCCCCAAGACGCACACGCCGGCGGCGTCAAGGAATGCCGCATGCCCAGCCCTGGCCATGCCCACCGTCCCGATTTCCGGGGGATGAAATGCTTTTCCTCAAGTCCGGCCCGCCTTGTCACATTGCTGTCTTAATCGGTTCATAGAGTGGTTTGCATGAACGATTTCCCGCTTTCCGGCGACATGACGGCATTCCTGGACCCGGCGGAGCTGACCCCGCCACTGGTGTTGCTGGAGCGCGAAAAGGCCATCCTGGCCTTCAACCGCCGCGTGCTGGCACAGGCGCGGCGCGAGGACGTGCCGCTGCTGGAGCGGCTGCGCTACGTCACCATCGTCTCCTCCAACCTCGACGAGTTCTTCGAGGTCCGCTTTGCCGACGTGATGGAAGCCGCCCGGCTGCCCGGCACGGCCGTCTCCACCGGCGAGGTGCAGGCCGTGGCCGCCGAGGCCCGCGCCCTCGTGGACCAGCAGTACGCCGTGTTCAACGACGAGGTCATGCCCGCCCTGGCCCGCGAGGGACTGGTGGTGCTGCAGCACTCGCAGCGCAACGAGGCGCAGCGGCGCTGGGTGGCGCAGTTCTTCGCGGCGCAGGTGCGGCCGCTGCTGGTGCCCGTTGGGCTGGACCCGGCGCACCCCTTCCCGACGGTGGCCAACAAGACGCTGAACTTCATCGTCCAGCTCGGCGGGCGCGACGCCTTCGGCCGCGAGAACGCGATTGCCATCGTCAAGGTGCCGCGCGTGCTGCCGCGCGTGATCCAGTTGCCCGACGAGCTGGCCGAGGGCAGGCAGGCCTTCGTCCTGCTCAGCAGCGTGATACGCGCGCACCTGAAGGAGCTTTTCCCCGGGCGCGAGGTGCTGGCCTTCTCGCAGTTCCGCGTCACGCGCGACTCCGACCTGGAGGTGGACGAGGACGACGCCACCAACCTGCGCCAGGCCCTGCGCACCGGGCTCTACACCCGCCACTTCGGCCAGGCCGTGCGGCTGGAGGTGGTGGACAGCTGCTCGGAGACGCTGGTGCAGTTCCTGCTGCAGCAGTTCCAACTGGCGCCCTGGGCGCTGTACCGGGTCAACGGCCCGGTCAACCTCGTGCGGCTCAACGAGCTCATCGACCAGGCCGACGCGCGCGCCTTGCGCTTTCCGCCCTGGGAGCCGGCCTGGCCGGCCAGCCTGCCGCGCGGGGGCTCCATGTTCGAGCGGCTGCAGCAGGGCCCCATGCTGCTGCACCACCCGTTCGAGAGCTTCGAGCCCGTGGTGCAGTTCCTGCGCGAGGCGGTGCAGGACCCGGACGTGCTCGCCATCAAGCAGACCATCTACCGCACCGGCACCGAGTCCGTGCTGATGGAGCTGCTGCTGGAGGCCGCGCGCCGCGGCAAGGAGGTGACCGTCGTCGTGGAGCTCAAGGCCCGCTTCGACGAGGAGGCCAACATCAATTGGGCCGAGCGCCTGGAGGCCGTGGGCGCGCAGGTGGTCTACGGCATCGTGGGCCTCAAGACCCACGCCAAGCTGCTGCTGGTGACGCGGCGCGAGCGCAGCGGCACGGGGCAGGGGCGGCGCGAAGCCACCGTGCTGCGCCGCTACGTGCACCTGTCCACCGGCAACTACAACGCCCGCACCGCGCGGCTCTACACGGACCTGGGCTGCCTCACCGCCGACCCCGAGCTGGCCGCCGACGTGGACGCCGTCTTCCAGCAGCTCACCGGCCAGGTGGAGCTGGGCCGGCTGCACCGGCTGCTGGCCGCGCCCTTCGCGCTGCAGGCCGCCATGCTGGACCACCTGGTGCAGGTCACGCAGGCGGCGTTCGCGGGGCTGCCCGCGCGCGTGGTGGTCAAGTGCAACGCGCTCACCGACCCGCTGCTCATCGACGCGCTGGTCATGGCCAGCCGCGCCGGGGCGCGCATAGACCTCGTCATCCGCGGCGCCTGCATGCTGCCGCCGGGCCTGGCGGGCGTGAGCGACAACATCCGCGTGCGCTCGGTGGTGGGCCGCTTCCTGGAGCACACGCGGGTCTTCTACTTCCGCTGGGGCAAGTCGGAGGAGGACGAAGCCATCTACCTCAGCAGCGCCGACTGGATGAGCCGCAACATGCTGCGCCGCGTGGAGATCGCCTGGCCGCTGCGCGATGCGGCGATGCGCCAGCGCGTGATCGACGAATGCCTGGTGCCCTACCTGCACGACGCCCGCGACGCGTGGGCGCTGCACAGCGACGGCAGCTGGACGAGCCTGGCCGAGCCCGGCCGCCCCGGCGCGCAGCAGGCACTGATGAACCGCTACCAGGGCTGAAGGCCGGCCACGGGCTGAACAAGAGCTGATCAACAGGAGATCGAGCGATGGACCTGATCCTGTGGCGCCACGCCGAAGCCCACGACCTGCGCGAGGGCGACACCGACGACCTGGCCCGCGCCCTCACGCCCAAGGGCGAGCGCCATGCCGCGCGCATGGCGCAGTGGCTCAACCAGGTGCTGCCCGCCAGCACGCGCGTGCTGGTGAGCCCGGCCGTGCGCACGCAACAGACGGCGCAGGCGCTGGAGCGCCGCTTCAAGACCGTGGCCGCGCTGGCGCCGGACGGCACGGTGGACGGCCTGCTGGACGCGGCGCGCTGGCCCGACGCCAAGGAGCCCGTGCTGGTCGTGGGCCACCAGCCCACGCTGGGGCTCGCGGCGGCCTACCTGCTCGCGGGCACCGCCCAAGCCTGGAGCATCCGCAAGGGCGCCGCGTGGTGGCTGCGCTGCCGCGACAAGGACGGCCAGCGCCAGGTCGCGCTGCTGGCCGTGCGCTCGCCGTCGCACCTGTAAGGGCAGGCCGCACGACGGCGCCGTCACGGCCCGCACGCTCAGGGCGCTTGCAGCAGCAGCTCCAGCGGCCCCTGCTGCGCCCACAGCGCCACCTCCTCCTGCAGCAGGTGGAGCGTGCGCGGATCGGCCGGCGGGCTGGCCCGCTCCCAGCGCAGCGCGTGGCGCCGCCCGCCCAGTGTCTGCAGGCGCAGCCGTGGGCCGGCCACGTCGCGGCGGGCGTGGCAGCGTATGGCGGCCAGGCGCAGGCACAGCACCTGGCGCGCGAAGGGGCGGCGCGCCAGCGCCGCTTCCAGCTTCTTCAAGCCGCCGCGCTGCGCCAGGACCAGATCGGCCAGCCGCCGCTGCTGCGCAGCGGTGAAACCCGCCGCGTCGGCGTGCTCCACCAGGTAGGCGCCGTGGCGGTGGTGGTCGTGGTGCGAGATGCAGCGGCCCAGCTCGTGCAGCGCGCAGGCCCAGGCCAGCTCGCGGTACTCGTCCAGCCCCGCGTCCGGCGCGGCGTCGCGGTGCAGCGCCAGCGCCACCTCGCGCACGCGGCGCGCCTGCGCCAGGTCGCAGCCGAACTGGCGCTGCAGCGCCGCCACCGCGGCGTCGCGCAGGTTGGCGGCGCCGTCAGGGGCCGGCACGGCCGGGTCAGCAGTGCACGGGAGCAGGGCGGAGGGGGCGGCAGCGTTCATGTCTGGCGGCGGGGCGGACGCTGGAAAACCCGGCGGGGCAGGATGCGTGCCGCAAGGCATGCACGCCATGGACCGGGGGCGCGAGGAACAGCCATCGGCAAAAAAGCCAGCCTAGGCGCGTCCCGTGAAGCTTGCGTGACAGCGCCCCCGGGGTTTGCCCGCAGGCCGTCTCCTTGCTGTCAGCATGGAAACCACGATCCACCCAGGAGTGACGCATGGCTTCCCATTCCACTGTCCCGCCCAAGCGGCCCGCCGCCGCCCCCTGCTGCGCCTTGCCGGAGGGCCGCGCATGAGCAAGCCCAGCAAGGACAGCGACGCGGCCCACGACAAGCGCCTGGCCGGCCTGGTGCATGCCGACCCCAAGGCGCGCTTCAACCTCGCCAAGGTGGACCCGGGTCATAAGCCCTTCTCGGTGGGCGACAAGGCGCAGGACAAGGCCGTGGTGGAGGAGCTCGCGCAGGAGCTCGACGGGCTGCAGAACCTCTTCTGGGCCGACCGCCGCTTCAAGCTGCTGGTGGTGGTGCAGGGCATGGACGCCTGCGGCAAGGACGGCACGCTGCGCCACGTCTTCGGCCGCATGACGCCCTTGGGCGTGCACGCCGTGAGCTGGCGCGCGCCCTCCGAGGAGGAGCGCTCGCACGACTTCCTCTGGCGCATCCACCAACGCGCGCCGGCCGCGGGCGAGATCGTGCTGTTCAACCGCAGCCACTACGAGGATGTGCTGGTGCCCGTGGTCAAGCGCCAGCTCACCGGCAAGCAGATCGCCCAGCGCTATGCGCAGATCAACGACTTCGAGCGCATGCTCACCGAGCACGGCACCGTCATCCTCAAGTACATGCTGCACATCTCGCGCGACGAGCAGCGCCTGCGGCTGCAGGACCGCCTGGACGACCCGGCCAAGCACTGGAAATTCCTGCCGGAAGACCTGGAGGTGCGCAAGCACTGGGACGCCTACCAGGACGCCTACGCCGACGCCCTGTCCGCCACCGGCACCCCGTGGGCGCCGTGGACCGTGGTGCCCGCGGACTCCAAGACCCACCGCAACCTCATGATCGCCACGCTGGTGGCGCGGGCCCTGAAGGCGCTGAACCTGCGCTTCCCGGAAGGCGACCCGGCGCTCAGGGACGTGCGCGTCGAGTGATGCGTGCGTGCGCGGCGGGCGTGCATCCCGGGGGGCGGCGCGCGGCTTTCATGCAAGCGACTTGAAGCCGTCACGGCACTGACACGAAGGCTTCGAAGAATGCGCTGGTCTTTCCCAACCGACGCGTTCCCCGATGAACCACAGCTTCACGCCCGCCGCCACCCCCGCCGACGAACCCAACGGTTACGACGACAACGAGATCGTCAACCACAGCGCCAACGCGCACATGAACGACTTATTGGCCGCGCGGCTGGTGAGCCGCCGCCAGGCGCTCAGGGGCGGCGTCAGCGTCACGGCCGGGGCGCTGTTGGGCGGCCTCTCGCTCACGGCCTGCGGCGGCAGCGGCGACGACGACGCGCCCGCCACGCCCGCCACGCCGGTGGATACGCCCAAGGCCCTGGCCCTGGGCTTCACCGCCGTGGCCAAGAACAGGAACGACCTCGTCACCGTGCCCGCGGGCTACCAGGTCAGCGTGCTGCACGCCCTGGGCGACCCGCTGCACTGGGGCGACGCCTCCTGGGCCGACAACGGCAGCGAAAGCGCCGACTCCTACAACCGCCGCATCGGCGACGGCCATGACGGCATGCACTACTTCGGCCTGAGCGAGGCCGGCGCCTACCAGGCCGACCGCTCCGACCGCGGGCTGCTGTGCGTGAACCACGAGTACGTCGTGGGCCCCTACGCGCTGCACCCCAACGGCCGCACCATCGTGGACAACGTGCGCACCGTGCCCGCCGAGGTGGAAAAGGAGATCTACGCCCACGGCGTGAGCATCTGCGAGGTGCGCCGCGGCGCCGCGGGCACGGCCATGAGCCTGGTGCGCGGCTCGCGCTACAACCGCCGCGTCACCTCGGCCACCGAGATGGACATCGCCGGCCCGGCCCGCGGCAGCGCGCTCATGGCCACCAGGTTCTCGCCCACCGGCGTGAAGGCGCGCGGCACCAACAACAACTGCGCCAACGGCTACACCCCTTGGGGCACCTACCTGACCTGCGAGGAGAACTACCTCAACGTGCTCGCGCGCGCCGCCAACGACGACGCGCTGCGCACGCCCAAGGAGATCGTGGCCCTCGCGCGCTACGGCCTGCCGCAAAACCGCCGCAGCCCCTACCTCTGGGACACGGCCGGCAGCGACGACCTCTTCGCGCGCTGGACCTCCTCCGTCACGGGCGCCAGCGCCGGTGCCGACTACCGCAACGTGTTCAACACCTTCGGCTGGGTCGTGGAAATCGACCCCTTCAACCCGGACGCCACGCCGGTGAAGCGCACGGCCCTGGGCCGCTTCAACCACGAGGGCGCCTGGCCCGCACCGGCCGTGGCCGGCCAGCCCATCGTGATCTACATGGGCGACGACTCGCGCGGCGAGTACATCTACAAGTTCGTCTCCAAGGCGCCGTGGGACGCCAAGGACGTGGGCGGCGGCGTGGCCGCGGGCGCCAAGTACCTCGACGAGGGCACGCTGTACGTGGCCCGCTTCAATGCCGACGGCAGCGGCCAGTGGCTGGAGCTCACCCACGGCAAGAACGGCCTGACCGCCGCCAACGCCACCTACGCCTTCGCCGACCAGGCCGACGTGGTGACGCACGCGCGGCTGGCCGCCGACGTGCTGGGCGCCACCAAGATGGACCGGCCGGAGTGGGGCGGCGTGAACCCGCTCAACGGCGAGGCCTACATGACCCTCACCAACAACAGCAACCGCGTCGCGGCCACCGCCACGCCCAGCGGCAGCCAGGTGAAGGTCGATGCCGCCAACCCGCGCGCCTACACCGACACCTACGCCAACGCCGACGGCAGCACCCGCAACAGCGCGGGCAACGTCAACGGCCACATCATCCGCTGGCGCGAGGCCGGCACCGGCAACGCGGCCGCGAGCTTCGCGTGGGACGTCTACCTCTTCGGCGCGCAATCCGACGCGGCGGCGGACGTCAACCTCTCCGGCCTCACCGCCGTCAACGACTTCTCCAGCCCCGACGGCCTGCACTTCGACGAGCGCGGCCTGCTGTGGATACAGACCGACGACGGCGCCTACACCGACGTGACCAACTGCATGATGCTGGCGGCGGTGCCGGGCCGGGTGGGCGACGGCGGCAGCGCCACCGCCGCGGGCGGTGCCGTCACGCGCAAGGGTGCCAACGCAACCGAGCAGACCGTGCGCCGCTTCCTGGTTGGGCCGGTGGAGTGCGAGATCACGGGCATCGCGCTGACGCCGGACCACAAGACGCTGTTCTTCAACGTCCAGCACCCGGGCGAGGACGGCACGCTGGCCGCGCCCACCAGCCACTGGCCGGACCGCCAGACCAACGCCGCCTCCACGCGGCGCCCGCGCTCGGCCACGGTGGTGGTGACGCGCACGGACGGCGGCGAGATCGGCATCTGAGCCCACGCCCGGGCAGGCGCGTGCATCGCGCCTGCATCGGCATGTCCCTGCGCGCAGGAGAAGCCCGCCTTGAGACCTCTTGCGGCCCTCTCCCGCCTGGGACTTTCCCTGTAGGTATCAGGCTATGCCCTGGCCGGGGGAGGCGTTTCCTAAAGTCTGGGCACCTACCCGGAAAAGCGGCGGGGACAAGCCGCCACGCAGGAGACGCCACCATGAAAGTGATTCCTTTGGCCGCAGCCGGCCAGGGCTGTGAAGAACCCAGCGGCGAGGTGCCCAAGCTCGCGCTGCCGCTGACGCGGCGCAGCTTGCTGCGCGGCTCCGGCATCCTGATGGGCACCCTGGCCGCCGGCAGCCCGCTGGCGCTGCTGGCCCCCTCCACGGCCTGGGCCGTGGAGCTGAAGACCCTGTCCCAAGCGCAGGGCCAGACCCTGCTGCTCATGGGCCGCGTGCTCTACCCGCATGCCAAGTTGCCCGACGCCGTGTATGCGCTGCTGGCCAAGGACCTGGATGCGGCGGCCGGCGACAACACCGACATGGCCAAGCAACTGCAGGACGGCATCGCCTCGCTGGACCACCTGGCCGGCGGCAGCTTCGCCAAGGCCAGCCCGGCGCGGCGGCTGCAGGCCGTCAAGTCCATGGAGGGGCAGCCCTTCTTCAACACCGTGCGCGGCAAGTGCGTCACGTCGCTGTACGACAACGACATGGCCTTCGCCGCCTTCGGCTACCCCGGCTCGTCGTGGGACAAGGGCGGCTACATCACCCGCGGCTTCCAGGACCTGAAGTGGCTGCCCGCGCCGCCGCTGTCGGCCAGCCCCAAGCCCTACATGGGCTGAGCGCGCACGGCGCAAGACCGCACTTCACCAGCACAACATGCCCGGCCGGCCAGGCACCGGCCGGGGCGGAGACCTCCATGGCTGCATTCGATTTCTCGGACGACTCCATCGTCGTCATCATCGGCTCCGGCGCGGGC
The DNA here is from genome assembly GCF_001571085.1 of Azohydromonas lata NBRC 102462. Classification (GTDB taxonomy): domain Bacteria; phylum Pseudomonadota; class Gammaproteobacteria; order Burkholderiales; family Burkholderiaceae_C; genus Azohydromonas; species Azohydromonas lata. The sequence goes on along the minus strand of NZ_BCTC01000037.1, from coordinate 46,849 downwards.
GGCGGCACGCTGGCCAACGAGCTGTGCCAAAAGGGCATCAAGGTCGTCGTCCTGGAGGCGGGCGCGCCACAGTCCAACGCCAGCTTCATCAACGACGAGTGGAAGTCGTTCAGCCAGCTCGCCTGGCTGGACAAGCGCACCACCTCCGGCACCTGGCGCGTGGCCAAGGATTTCGCCGGGCTGCCGGCCTGGATCTGCAAGACCGTGGGCGGCACCACCACGCACTGGGCCGGCGCCTCGCTGCGCTTGCAGGAGCACGAGTTCCGCATCCGCAGCGAGTACGGCGGCATCAAGGACGCCAACCTGCTGGACTGGCCGCTCACGCTCAAGGAGCTGGAGCCCTACTACGCCCGCGCCGAGGACAAGATGGGCGTGACGCGCACCAACGGCATTCCCGGCCTGCCCGGCAACAACAACTTCAAGGTGCTCTACAACGGCGCCACGCGGCTGGGCTACAAGGAGGTGCACACCGGCAACATGGCCATCAACAGCCAGCCGCGCGACGGGCGCGGGCGCTGCATGCAGCTGGGCTTCTGCTTCCAGGGCTGCAAGAGCGGCGCCAAGTGGTCCACCCTCTACACCGAGCTGCCCAAGGCCGAGGCCACGGGCAACTTCGAGCTGCGCAGCCAGTGCCACGTCTCGCGCATCGAGCACGACGCCAAGGGCAAGGCCACGGGCGTCGTCTACTTCGACAAGGACGGCAAGGAGCAGCGCCAGAAGGCCCGCATCGTCTGCGTGGCGGGCAACTCCATCGAGACGCCGCGGCTGCTGCTGCTGTCGGCCTCCAACCTGTTCAAGGACGGCCTGGCCAACTCCTCCGGCCAGGTCGGCCGCAACTACATGCGGCACATGACGGGCTCGGTCTACGCCGCCTTCAAGGACCCGGTGCACATGTACCGCGGCACCACCATGGCCGGGATCGTCCGCGACGAGGCCGGGCACGACACGCGCCGCGGCTTTGCCGGCGGCTACGAGATGGAGACGCTGTCGCTGGGCATTCCCTTCATGGCCGCCTTCCTGAATCCGGGCGGCTGGGGCGAGGATTTCGCGTGGTGGATGGAGCACTACACGCAGCTCGCCGGCATGTGGCTGGTGGGCGAAGACATGCCGCGCGAGACCAACCGCGTCACGCTCAACACCGACGTCAAGGACCAGTGGGGCAACCCCGTGCCCAACGTGCACTACGACGACCACCCCAACGACGCGGCCATGCGCAACCACGCCTTCACGCAGGGCGAGCGCGTCTACCAGGCCGCGGGGGCGATACGCACCTTCCGCACGCCGCCTTACCCCTCCACGCACAACCTGGGCACCTGCCGCATGAGCGCACGCGCGGCCGACGGCGTGTGCAACAAGCACGGCCAGACGCACGACATCAGCAACCTCTTCATCAGCGACGGCAGCCAGTTCACCAGCGGCGGCGCGGAAAACCCGACGCTGACCATCGTGACCCTGGCCATTCGCCAGGCCGAGTACATCGCCGGGCAAATGACCCAGCGCGCGATCTAATTGCGGCCGGCCGGTAAAATCGGCCGGATAAAAATACCCGGAGACAGCATGTGTGAATTCTTCGTATCCGCCGATCCGATTCTTTACGAATCGCGTACCCGCACCGTGCGCATCCGCGGCGTGTCCACCAGCATCCGCATGGAAAACTTCATGTGGGACACGCTGGCGGCGCTGGCGGCCGAAGAGGGTGTCACCACCAATGCGCTGATCGCCCAATTTCATGACGAGATATTGCGCCACCGCGGCGACGTGCAGAATTTCGCCTCTTTCCTGCGGGTGACATGCCTGCGCTATCTTCGGCGCAAATTGGACGCGGCCGAAGGCCACCAGCCCGGCGGCCCGATTGACGGCGCCCTCGGCGGCTCGCTCGACGGGCATCTCCTGGACGGCACCGGCCCGGCTTTCCCTCAGAGCACGCACTGACCATCTCCCCCTGAACGCACCGAACGCATATATGGCCAAAATCATCCATACCATGATTCGCGTCCGCGACCTGGACGCCTCGCTGAATTTCTACCGCCAGGTGCTGAATCTCACGCCCGCGCACCGGCTGGATTTCCCCGATTTTTCGCTGGTGTATTTGCGCAATCCCGAGAACGATTTTGAAATCGAGCTGACCTGGAACAAGGGCCGCGAGGAGCCCTATACCCACGGCGACGGCTACGGCCACGTGGCGGTGGCCGTGGACAGCGTGGCCCAGAAGCACGCGGAATTGGTGGAGGCGGGTTTCGCGCCGCTGGCCATCAAGGAATTCAAGGTCGGCGAGGAGCTGCTGGCGCGCTTCTTCTTCATCCAGGACCCGGACGGCTACAAGATCGAAGTCCTGGAGCGCCACGGCCACTACCAGTAAATCTCTCGAAAGTCCGGTGCTGCCCCGGGCTCGCTGCCCCGGGGCGGCGGGCCACGGGGCCGTGCCGTCTGGAGCCCTTGCCAAGGGCTTGGTCACCGTTTCTTCACGGTTGAGCTGGAGCATCTCCCCATGGCCCCTCATCTCCTCACGGCGCTCAGCGGCCCGCTGGGCGCACTGGAAAAGCGGCTGCTCAATGCAGCCCCCGACATCGAACGCTGGTTCGCCCGCCAATGGGCGGTGCACCGGCCGCCGGTGTATTCCTCCGTGGACGTGCGCAACGCCGGCTTCAAGCTGGCGCCCGTGGACACCAACCTCTTTCCCGGCGGCTGGAACAACCTGACGCCGCGCATGCTGGAGCGCGCGGCCGAGGCCGCGGCCGGCGCGCTGCGGCGCGCGGCGCCCTGCAACCGCCGCGTGCTGCTCGTCCCCGAGAACCACACGCGCAACCTGCACTACCTCTCCAACGTCGCGCGGCTGCGCCAGGCGCTGCTGGCCGGCGGCCTGGACGTGCGCGTGGGCAGCGTGCTGCCCGACCTGACAGAGCCCCTGGCGGTGGAGCTGCCGGACGGGGGCAGCGTGCTGCTGGAGCCCGTCCAGCGCGAGCACGGCCGCCTGGGCCTGCCCGGCTTCGACCCCGGCCTGGTGCTGCTCAACCACGACCTGAGCGCCGGCATCCCGCCGCAGCTCCAGGGCTTGCGCGATCAGCCCGTGCTGCCGCCGCTGCATGCGGGCTGGCACGTGCGGCGCAAGACCACGCACTTCGCCCGCTACGCCGAGGTGGCGCGCGAGCTGGGCGAGGCCATTGGGCTGGACGAGTGGCTCATCACCCCCGACTTCGAAGCCTGCGACGGCCTGGACTTCAGCTCCGGCACGGGCCTGGAGGCGCTGCAGGCGCGCGTGGACGCGCTGCTCACGCGCGTGCGGCACAAGTACCGCGCGCTGGGCGTGGCGGATGAGCCCTTTGCCATCGTCAAGGCCGACAACGGCACCTACGGCATGGGCGTGATGACGGTGCGCGACGCGGCGGAGCTGGACAAGCTCAACCGCCGCACGCGCAACAAGATGGACGTGATCAAGGACGGCCAGCGCACCACGTCCGTGATCGTGCAGGAGGGCGTGCCCACCTGCGAGCGCGTGGGCGAGGCCATGGCCGAGCCGGTGGTCTACCTGATGGACGGCCAGGTGGCGGGCGGCTTCTACCGCACGCACGCCGAGCGCGGGGTGGACGAGAACCTCAACGCGCCGGGTGCGCGCTTCGTCTCCATGGCCTGCGCGGAAGGCCAGCCGGGCGAGGGCGTGGGCGGCGCCAACCGCTTCTATCCCTATGCCGTGATCGCGCGGCTGGCCACGCTGGCGGCCAGCCGGGAGCTGGAGGCAGAGCAGGCGCCGGTGAAGGCTTGCGAGGCGGCTTGAGAGAAGGGGCAGGGCGGGGCGGGGTGGGGCGTCACGCCGCGCTCTGCTCCCGCAGCGACGCCATGTCCACCACGAACCGGTACTTCACGTCCGAGCGCAGCATGCGCTCGTAAGCCTCGTTGATCTGGTCCATGCGGATCATTTCGATGTCCGAGGTCAGGCCGTGGCGGGCGCAGAAGTCCAGCATTTCCTGCGTCTCGGCGATGCCGCCAATGAGCGAGCCCGCCAGGCGGCGGCGCCGGAAGATGAGGTTGAAGACCTGCGGGGAGGGATGCGGCTCGGCCGGCGCGCCCACCAGCACCAGCGTGGCGTCGCGCTTGAGCAGCACCAGCAGCGCGTCCAGGTCGTGGGGCGCGGCCACGGTGTCCAGGATCATGTCGAAGCTCTCGGCATGCGCGGCCATCTGGTCCGGGTCCTTGGAGATGACCACCTCGTCGGCCCCAAGCCGCTTCGCGTCCTCCGTCTTGCCGGGCGAGGTGGTGAACAGCACCACCCGGGCGCCCATGGCGTGGGCGATCTTCACCGCCATGTGGCCCAGGCCCCCGAGGCCGACCACGCCCACCTTCTTGCCCGGCCCGGCGCCCCATTGGCGCAGCGGCGAGTAGGTGGTGATGCCCGCGCACAGCAGCGGCGCGACGGCGGCGAGGTCGTCCTGCGCATGGCTCACGCGCAATACGAAAGCCTCGTCCACGACGATCACTTCCGAGTAGCCGCCGTAGGTGTTCTCGCCGCCGCCAAAGGCCGGGCCGTTGTAGGTGCCGGTGAAGCCCGTTTCGCAGTACTGCTCCAGGCCCTCGCGGCAGGCACTGCAGGCGCGGCAGGAATCCACCATGCAGCCCACGCCGGCGATGTCGCCGGCCTTGAACAGCGTCACCTCGGCGCCCACGGCCGTGACGCGGCCGACGATCTCGTGCCCGGGCACGCTGGGATAGACCGTGTTCTGCCACTCGTTGCGCGCGGTGTGCAGGTCGGAGTGGCACACGCCGCAGTAGAGGATTTCGATCTGCACGTCGCGCGGCCCCGGGTCGCGGCGCTCGAAGCCGAACAGGCGCAGCGGGGACGTGGCGGAAACGGCGGCGTAGCCGCGGGTGGCGATCATGAATGGAGCTCCTTCAAGCGTTGAGGAGAGACAGGCGGGGCGATCATGAGCCGGGCGCCAGCCGCCGGCCGTTACCTACGGTGAAGTCGTGCAGCGCCCAACGCCCAACGCCCAATAGCGCCGACGTTCCAATGCCCGTGAATCGATGGGAGCACCGATTGCCGTCCCCGGCCTACAGGCGTCACTGCCCACGAGGCGTGGATTTTCCGAATGTGAAACCTGTCAGCACAAAAGGCACGGCATGGACGCCAAGCATATTGACGCAAGGGATGCGAGTTTTCGGTGCGCATTCCCCTGCGGCAGCAGGATGGCTCGGTGCCGGAGGCACATTGGGGAGTTTGAGCATCGCCCCCTGTCAATCTGCTCAACGGTCGAAAGTGATCTTCACCGAATCCGCACTGCGCTGCGCCGGCCCATGAAAAACCGCCTCGATATTGTTGCCGTCCGGGTCCAGGACAAAGGCGGCGTAATAGCCGGGGTGGTAGGGGCGCTCACCGGGCGGGCCGTTGTCGCGGCCGCCGTTCTCCATCGCGGCCTTGTAAAAAGCCTCGACCATGGCGTGATCGCGGGCCTGGAAGGCCAAATGGATGCGGCCGGTCAAATGGCCTTGGGCAGCGGGGCTGTTGGCGCTGGAAATGAACAATTCGTCGGCCCAGAAATAACTGTCGCCGCTGCCGCCCATGGGAACTTCCAAAGCTTTCAATAGGGCCTCATAAAACCGCCGGCTGGCGGAAAGATCATGGACGACGAGGTGGATGTGGTCTATGAGGCGGCCGCGGCGCAGTTCGGTGGTTTCCATGGAGGCTCCTGGTTTTTGACCGGGAGAAGCATAAGAGACCCTTCATCAAAAAACAAAACCATAGACCATTGTGCCCTCAATGAAATACTTTTAATAAAATTTAAACGACAGACACTTCAGAAGGGAATTCAATGTTCGACCACGTGAAATTCGGCGTTACCGACTACGAGGCCAGCAAGGCATTTTTCCTCAAGGCACTGGCGCCGCTGGGCGTCACCCTGCTTTCCGAAGGCCTGCCGAGCTACGGCGTGGAAATCGGCTCAAAAGGCGGGGCCACCCTGTGTTTGTTTCAAACCCAGGAAAAGCCGGCGCATCTTCACCTTGCATTCAGAGCGGAAAACCGCCAGCAGGTGGACGATTTTTATCGGGCCGCTTTATCGGCAGGCGGCCAGGACCATGGGGCGCCGGGGCTGAGGCCGCAATACCATGCGAATTACTATGCGGCGTTCGTGATTGGGCCGGATGGGCACAATATCGAGGCGGTTTGCAATGAACCCATAACCTGACCCAGAGCGGAGATATTTCCGATTTTCCCAACTACACCGCGTTTGAAACCCCGAATCACATTCCTCAGCAGCGCCCCGACCGCCGGCTCCGCGGCTGCAATTTGTCCAGCTCCGCAAACTGCTGTTTCAAAAGCAGCATCAGGGCCCGCGCCTGGTCCACCGGCAAACTCACCACCGTGGTGGGCGATTCGTCGCGCGCCGAACGCGGGAGCACCAGGGCGTCCACGCCGATTTCTATGAGCCCCTTGTCGTGCCGCAGGGACTTCAGGCGCTGGACTTCGATGTCAAAGGTTTTCAAGGCTGCTCTCAAGGGAAGGTTCAAAGGCGGATTATCGGCGATGCCGCACCTCCGCCCGCCGGCCCCTCCCGCCACGGCCGTCAGCTTTGCCACGCCTTGGCACGTTTCGGACGCCCAGGAAAAAGGCGCCCGCAGGCGCCTTGGCGTGACAACATACCCCCCGGCCGCTTACCAGGACCAGCGCTTGGACGAGGCGCGGTTATTCATGAAGGAGCCGACGAAATAGCAGTTGGGGAAGCAGCGAACCCAGTCGCCCGTCTGCCAGTAGCCGTCGTAGCTGGTATTGCGGTTGCAGCCATTGAAACCGCGCGTGGAGGTCAGGCGGTTGTTGAAGGCGCCGGGCATGTTGGCAACATAGGAACGGCCGCCATAACAACCGTAGATATTGTTGGCGTACCAGATGAAGCTCGCGCCACCGTAATAGCGGCCGTCGTAGTCCACGCCGATCACGCGGGTGGCGGCAGCCGCCACGTCGGATTCCTTGAGAGATTGCGGCGTGGCATCCGCCGCCAGCGCAACCGTGTTTTGCGTGGCCGCCGCCATGGCCGCCGCAAACGTGGCGTGGCATTCCACCTTGCCCATTGCAGAGGCCTTGGCACCTTCGGCCATGGGCTGCAATTCGGCCACGCAGTGCTTGCCGGCCGTTTGCGGGCTGGTCACGGCCGGAGCACTGCCCATTTCCACTTCCGCATCATTGGCCGGATCATTTTGCGCCATGGCCGACGCAGCGGCAAAAGCGGACATGCCCAGCAGGGCGAACAGGCGAGCGTGGGAGATTTGGGTTTGCATGTCGATTTCCTTGCCTTGAAACCGCCTGAGGCAGTTTGGTGGGATGACCCTGTCTTTTTGGAGTTTTATTCCGCCGCCCCACTGTCCTGAATAGCCTGGGCTATTGGCGTTGGGATTTCGTTGCGGAATGACGAGCAGTTTAGGCAGCCAGAATGGCCCGACCACCCCCAAAGGTCGGCGCACGGGGGAGGGGGATCAATACCCCCCACAAGGTTGCCGGCATATTCAGCCAGCGGTGATGGGGAATGTCCTAGGCAGAAAGTCATTGAATGTTCATAAACGCGGCATCCGGAAAATCGGAGCGGGCATTTACTTCATCAAACCGCGGGCATACGCGTTGCTGCACTGCAGCAATGAATCTCCATGTTGTTTCCTCCTCTTCCACCGGCGCGGGCGAGCGCACGGTGCCGGCCGCCAGCGGGCCGGCGCGGTACGTGAGCCTGGCGCTGTCCGGCGGCAATGCCTTGGGCGCCTATGGCGCGGGCGCCTGCGAGGCGCTGCTGGAAGCCGGCTACGCGCTGGACCGCGTCAGCGGCGCGTCCATCGGTTGCGTGAACGCTACCATCCTGGCCGGCAACCCGCCGGCTCAGCGCGCGGCCAAGCTGCGCGAGTTCTGGCAGCAGGCCGCGCGCTGGTCGCCCTGGGGCACGCTGCCCACGGGCGGGCAGGTGCGCGACACGCTCAACAAGCTGCAGACGCTGCACACCGTGATGGCCGGGCGCCCGGGGCTGTTCCGGCCGCGGCCCAGCGGCTTCTTTTCCCTGCTGCCCGGCACGCCGCCGGACGTGGGCCTGTTCGACGGCCACCCGCTGCTGGCCACGCTGGAGCGCGTCATGGACTGGGACTTCCTCAACACCGCGGCGCTGCCGCTGACCATTGGCAGCGTGGACCTGGAAAGCGGCGAGGGCGTCTATTTCGACACCCGGGAGCAGGCGATCGAGCCGCACCACGTGCTGGCCAGCACCGCCTTCCTGCCCGGCTTCCCGCCGGTGGACATCGACGGCCGGCTGTTGGGCGACCCCGGCATGCTGTGCAACCTGCCGCTGGACCCGCTGCTGCGCGACCCGCCGCCGGGGCCGCACCTGTGTATCGCCGTGGACCTGTTCGACGCGCGCGGCGGGCGGCCGTCCTCCATGGACACGGCGCTGGAGCGGGTGCAGGACATCGCGTTTGCCTCGCAATCGCTGCGCACCATCGAGGCGTTCCGGCGCGAGTACCGGCTCAGGCGGCTGCTGGCGCAGTCGCTGCAGCGCACGGGCCACGCGGTGGAGCTGGACGCCGAGGAGATGCGCCTGCTGGAGCGCGAGGCCCGCGGTGCCGACACCGACATGGTGCTGCTGGCCTACCACCCGCCGGCGCACGAGGTCTCGGCCAAGACGCTGGAGTTCTCCGCCGCCTCCATCGCCGAGCGCTGGGAGGCCGGCCGCCAGGACATGCAGCGCGCCCTGACCCTGCTCGAAGCCGGCCAGGCGACCACGCGCGACCCGGGGTTCAACTTCTACGACGCGCGGCGGGTGCAGGCCCGGGAGGAGACACCGGCCGAGGCGGTAGAGGCGGCGCAGGCGCAGGCGACGCAGCCGGCTTGACGCAGCACCCGGCGCGGCCATGGCCGTGCGGGCCGAATGGCCGCCGGGCCACGGTTCGGCCCGCCAGCGGGCCTCGTACACCGCTGTATCGGTCGATATCGCCACCCGCTGCACCTGCCCCCCGTTGCGCTCGCCACCTAGCATGCGGGCCATCGCCGCGGCACCCGTGCGCCGCGGCCCAACTCATCAGGATGGCTCCATGTCCCGCAGCTCCCCGTTCAAGCAGGTCGACGTCTTCACTTCCGTGCCTTTCAAGGGCAACCCGGTGGCCGTGGTGATGGAGGCCGAGGGCCTCACGGCCGAGCAGATGCTGGCCATCGCCAACTGGACCAACCTGTCGGAGACCACCTTCGTGCTCCCGGTGAGCCAGGCGCACCGCGGCCAGGCCGACTACCGGCTGCGCATCTTCACGCCCGGCGGCGAGCTGCCCTTCGCGGGCCATCCCACCATCGGCACGGCGCACGCGCTGCTGGAGGCGGGCGTGGTCAGCGCCCGCGACGGCGCGCTGGTGCAGGAGTGCGAGGCGGGGCTGGTGCGGCTGCAGGTGTCCGTCGGCGAAAGCGGGGGCGCGCAGCGCATCGCCTTCGAGCTGCCCCAACCGGTGGTCACCCCGCTGGACGACGCGGCCATTGCCGAGCTGGAAGCCGTGCTGGGCGCACCCGTGCGCCGCGGCGAGGCGGTGCCGCGCCTGATCGACGTGGGCGCGCGCTGGATCGTCGCGCAGCTCGCCGACGCCCAGGCCGTGCTGGACTGCCGCCCCGACTTCAACCGCATGAAGCTGCGCGACATGCGCGACCACAACACGGGCGTGACGGTGTTCGGCGCCTACCCGGCCGGCGCCGCCGCGGGCATCGAGGTGCGCTCCTTCGCGCCCGCCCACGGCGTGGTGGAAGACCCGGTGTGCGGCAGCGGCAACGGCTGCGTGGGCGTGTTCATCCGCGACAGCGGCCAGGCCGCCACGCTTGGGCCGGATTACGTCGCGGCCCAGGGCTCGATGCTTGGGCGCGCGGGGCGGGTGAGCGTGAGCCTGCAAGGCGGGCAGGTGCGCGTGGGCGGGCAGGCCGTGACGTGCGTGGAGGGGCGCATCGCCCTGTGAGATCCCCTCACACCCCGCTCACCTCGCCGAAATGCCGCCGGTACGCCGCCGGCAGGTCGCGCAGCCGCAGCATCAGCGGCAGGTCGGCGGTGTTGAAGTCGGGGTCCCAGGCCGGGGCGCCCAGCACTTGGGCACCGCAGCGCAGGTAGCCGCGAATCAATGGCGGCACCTCGACGGGCAAATCCTTGCGCAAGGACGCCAGCGGCAGCGGCAGACGCGCGCGCACGTGCAGGTCCACGGGCGCCAGGTGCGTCTTGCGCAACTGCTCCCACAGGCTCGCGGCCGCGTGGCCGCCGTCGCGCATGGACATGCTCGCGCAGCCGATCACGGCCTGGAAGTCGTTGCGCTGCATGAAGGCCGCCAGGGCGGACCACAGCAGCAGGATCACGCCGCCGCTGCGCCAGCGGCCGTCTATGCACGAGCGGCCCAGCTCGGCCATGTGGCGCCGCATGGGGCGCAGCCGCACCAGGTCGAACTCCAGGTCGCTGTAGTAGCCGCCGGCCTGGCGCGCGCCTTCCGGCGTCAGCACGCGGTAGGTGCCCACCACCTGCGAGGGCTCGTCGTCCGTGGCCTGGGTGCGCACCAGCAGGTGCTCGCAGTAGCGGTCGAACAGGTCGGCATCGTGCCCTTCGGGCGTGCCGGGGGCAGGGCGCAGCCGCGCGCCCATCTCCTCGGCGAAAACCTGGTAGCGCAGGCGCTGGGCCTGGACCAGGTCTTCCTCGTCCCGGGCCCACACGGCCTCCAGCCGTGCAGGCCGGGTGCGGTCCGGAAGTACTGCAGGGTCGGGGGCGGAGGTCGCCGCGGCGGGGAGCATGAGCGTGTGTTCCATGGCCCGCCATGCTAGGCAACGGCCATGACAAGGCCGTGAAGCCCGCATGACGAAGCGATGACGCACCCCGGCGCCGGCGGGGTTTCAGCCTCGCGCCGACAGCCAGCGCGCGATGCGCTCCACCACCCAGCCGCCGTCGTCCAGCGGCAGGTCGTGCCCGGCGTCGGGGTGCAGCGCCAGCGGCAGCCGCCAGCGCGCGGCCAGCGCCTCGGAGCAGCGCGCATCGACCAGCGCGTCGCCGCGCGAGGCCAGCAGCAGCAGCGGCACGGCCGGCGGCGCGGCGGGCGCGCTGAAGGCGGCGGCCGCCAGGAGCTGGCGCAGCGCGTTGGCGCGCGTGACGGGATGCGCGCGACGCAACGTGAGCCACGCGGGCGGCACCTGCGCCACGCGGCGGCTGGTCAGGCGCAGGATGGCGGCTTCGCGCGCCGCGTCGTCGCGCCCAAGCAGCAGCGCGGGCAGCGCCGCCAGCGCCGCGGGGCGCAGCCGCCGGTGCAGCGGCTGCAGGCCGCGCAGGCTGGTGTTGATCAATACGCCGGCCGCGATCTCCTCCGGATGCGCCGAGCCCCAGGCCAGCGCCGCCATCGCGCCCAGCGACAGCGCCACCACGTGGTAGGGCGGCCCCGCGCCTTGCGCGCGCAACTGCCCGCGGCAGCGCGCGGCCATCTCGGCCATGCGCAGCGGGCTGGCTTGCGCGTGCAGCACGCCGTTGCCCGGCAGGTCCGGCATGAGCACGCGGCCCGGCAGCCGCGCGGCCAGCGTGTCGGGGAAGCCGCCCCAGTGCCCGGCCTCGCGCGTGAGCCCGCGCAGCAGCACCCAGGTGCGCGGCGGCGCGGCGCGGCGGTCTTCAAGGTCCGCACCGGACGGGGGCGCCGCCGCGTCGCTCACGCCGCGTACCAGCGCTGCATCGCCAGCGCGCGCTGGTGCTCGCGCTGCACGCCCTGCGGGCACCAGGCGCGGTGGCTGCAGGCGGCGCGGGAGGTGAAATCCAGCCAGGCCAGGTGGCGGCGCAGCACGCGGGCGTGGCGGTGGTCGGCCAGCGGGTTGAAGAGGCCTTGGGCCGAGAAAAGCTGGCTGGGCCGCTTGCGCACCCACAGCCACGAGCCCATCTCCAGCGTCAGCGGCAGGAAGGTGCGCGCGGGCGCGGCGTCGCAGGCGCGGCGGTAGAGGAAATCCCACAGGTCGCCATGCGCGAGGTAGTGGCGGCTCTGGGGCTCGAAGACGTAGCGGTGCTGGGGCAGCGACTCGTCCAGCAGCCCGCACAGGGCGTGCAGCTCCGCCAGGTGCGGCACGGGCGCGCGCGTGCCGGCATAGGGAAACCACAGCCGGTCGCGCAGGCCGAAGCCGGAGTGGCAGTCCACGGCCAGGCTGAAGTCGTGGCTGAGCAGCTCGCGCTCCACCACGGCGCACAGCGCCTGGCTTTCCGGCTGCAGCGGCGCGTGCCGCGGGCCGCGGTACCAGGGCAGGCGGCGCGACAGGCGCTGCCCGCCCACCAGCGGCGCGGCGCGCTCCAGCGCGTCCACGGGGGCGTTGCGCATGAGGTCCACGCCCTGCGGATTGGCGCGCGTGCCGTTGACCAGCCCGCCCGGGTTGACCACGGGCATGAACACCAGCCGCATGCGCTCCAGTTGCCGGTGCAACAGCGCGTCCCAGCGCAGCCGCGTGAGCACGCTGCGCAGGAAGCACAGCACCACCGCCGCGCCGATGCGCTCCAGCCCGTGCACGCCGCCGAAGAAGCCGGCCGCGGGCGCGTCCGGCGCCGGGTTGCCCAGCGTGAGCGCCAACACGGGCAGGCGGCGCGGGCCGGCCTGCACCTCGCACACGGTGCGCACCTGCAGCTCGGCCGTGGCGGCGTCGAGCAGGCGCTGCAGCTCCGTCAGCTCCGCGGGCTCGGTTGGGCGCATGCGTCCTCCTGGGGCGGTTCAGGGCGGGCAGGGTGCGCCGCCCGCCGGGCGCCGAAGCAGGCGGCGCGCCCGCCAGGAACGCGCGGACGCGGGCCGGGCCCCGTCAGCCCTTCTTGGGCCGCCCGGCCTTGAGCGGCGTGAGCTCTTCCAGCGCGGCCTGCAGCTTGGCGTCGTCCAGCGCGGCCAGGGCGTGCAGGCCGGCGCGCAGCAGCTCGCTCTTCTTGGCCGGCCGCTTGAAGCCCAGGGCGCGGTCCTTGAGCACGGCGATCAGCGCGAAGTCGCCGCGCGGCATGGTGAAGCTGTCGCGCACCAGCTTGGGCTTCACGACGGGCTTGTCCTCGCCGGCCGCCTCCTTGGCCTTGGCGTCCTTCGGCTTGGCCTCGGCCTTGGCCGGCCTGGCGGCTTTTTCAGCCTTGGGCGGCTTGGCGGCCTTCCCCGCCTTTTCAGGCTTCCCGGCCTTTTCCACGGTCTCCGCCTTGCCGGCCTTCAGCGGCTTGTCGGCCAGGGCCAGCGGCGCGGGCTTGGCGGGTTTCGCGGCCTGGCGCACCGCCTGGACCGGCTTGTCGCCCTGCACGGCCTGCGCCGCCGCCTTGGCCAGCCGCGTCGGCCTGGCCTTGGGCGGCTTCGCGGGTGCGGACACAGCCGGTGCAGCCGATGCGGCCGTTTCGGCCGGCACCGCGGCGACCAGGGCCACGGCCGCCGGCTCGGCAGCGTCAACTGCGGCGGGAGCGGATTCGACCGCCGGCACCACCACCGCCACCGGCACCACGGGCGTGGCCGCCACGGTGGCGGCCGCGGGCTCGGCCGGCGCGGCGGCGCCTTCGAGCAGCACGGACGGGGCGGTTGCGTTCTTGCGCGGCATGGAATCCTCCTGAAAAATGGGATAAATCGTTTATACCATTTTCAACCACCGGCAAGCCACGGGTGAGGCACTCGCGCCAACCCCGAAATCGAACTGCTGGCAATCCCCCATTCGAAGAGGTGGAGCCCTACTGCGGGGGAGGGTCAAGCCTGTGGCGCGCCAACGCAGCTTCCGCTACGGGGAAACAATGATGGAAAATTTGCAATAGGCGCTTGCGCTACCCCCTGCACAGGTGAGAGGGCGCGTAGGCGCAGCGCCACACAAAGCTTGCGAGCGCGGGCGGGACGTTGTGTGGCGCGGCATGCGGCACGCGCACAGTCGTTCACATCCAGCAAGGCCGACTTTGGGCGGCCGGAGAATTTCAATGCACACACTCAACGCCATGGCACTGATCGCGCGCGCGGTGCACCTGGCTGATTCGGACTTCGCAGGGGACCCGCTCATGGAGGCCTGCCGCTGCGCCTCGTGGGAAGACAGGCAGGCCGTGCTGTGCATCGTGCGCTCGCGCCCAATGCTGTCGCAGGAAGCCCATCCCACGCCGGAAAAAGTCATGCAGGCGCTGCGCCAGATGCTGCACGAGCAGGGGCCCGCCAAGCCGCAGTCCAGCGTGGGCACCCTGCAGGCCGCGCTGCCTTGAGGCAGCCCTGCGCGCGTCAGCGCAGGAAGGCGTGCTGCGCGCGGGCCGATGCGCCCGCCGCGGCGGCCCCGGGCACCTTGATGCGGTTGCTCAGGCCGACCAGACCGGCGAGGTCGCGCATGGCCTCTTCCACGCGCTTGCGCAGCGAGGGGCGGTCCACCTCGCCGTCCAGCGTCAGCCAGCCGTCGTCCACGCTGATGTGCACGTCGTCCAGCAGCGAAGGCGCCGACCACTGCAGCGCCGCGCGCGCGGCCTGGGCGATCTCGGCATCGGCGCGCTGGTCCTCGGGCGCCAGCACCACTTCGATATCGAGCTTGAAGCTGCGCGCGCCATTGAGGCGCTGCAACAGCTTCTCCACCGCGCAGCGGTCGGTGTAGGCCGGCACCCGGCCCGCCAGCGTGACTTCGCCGTCGCGCACCTTGACCTTGAGGCCCAGCACTTTGACCGCAGGGTCCCAGGCCAGTTCGGCCTCCACGTCACGCTTCAAATCGGCATCGGTCTCCATGTCTCGCTCCTTGGGGGTGGGCTGTGCCTCTAGCGTGCCCGGCCAGCTTTGCGGCGGGCTTACTTCACAGGTCGCCAAAGCCCAAACCCTATGCTCCAAAACCCTAGGGTCGGCTTTCTCGACCGGCATCCGCAGGCCTGCGCAGGCGTGCGCACGCCGCAACCGACCCAGGGTTGCCGGCCCACGCCGGTGCCGGTTTGCGTCAACTCAAACCCAGCCCAAAACAAAGTGCAGCTTTGGTAAACACCTGCGCCGCAGGCGCCGCCAATCACCAAAGTCATTTCTCTTCTAGGAAAAACCCGGTGTTGCACAAAAACGTCGCGTCTTTCCACCGCGAGGCTGACCAAAGTCACCATAAGTTTCCCTGGCAAGAAACTAATACGGCGCTCACAATTCCAACCAGGACGCACCCCGTCGAATACCATTTACACAGGAAAAGTTTTCAGGCATGGTTTGCACACGGTAGTCGGAAATTCAAAGAGCGGGTGGTGGACAAATGGTTTGCACCTGCCATGAAAGAGGCTGTCCCATGACGAGAAAAGATCCATTCCAAGTTGGCGCAGGCCCGCTGCCCGCCCGGGAAGCTCACCGCTGCAGCAAGAATGCGCGCCGAAGATGCCGGCCCGCACCTCATTGAGCCGCACGGCGCGCACAGCAAAAATCCGGCGGCTGTGAATAGCCGAAATGTCCCGACCGGCAAATAATGCCGGCTGGATATTGCCGCCTGCCTGATTCCCTTCGTGCAGCCCAACACCGCCAACCGCGACATTTCGGTTGCGGCTTGGGCGAGGTTGGCACCGTGGTTTGAATCCAGGCTCGCACCCGATTTTCCACACGGTCTTTGGTGTGGTTTTCGCACGGCATTTGTTTGCCGGTTTTGATGATTTCAATCCATGCGGCGGCGGCTGCTGGAGGGTATTTCTTGGCCAACGTCAGGGCGATTCATTCGGTCGGCGATTCCATAGTCACATTCCTGCGCAATACCTATCCCAGCACCTTGTATGGGAATAACGCGCCGGCATGCGAGTTTGAATTGCTGGCCAGCAGCCAGCTCTCGGCCGAGCCCGCGGAGGACGGCCGCATGCGGCTGCTGCTCTACCGCGTGACCATGAACGAGCACGCGCGCCAGGCGCCGGGCCGCGGCGGCCGCAGCGACGCCGGCGCGCTGTCGCTGGACCTGCACTACCTGCTCAGCGCCTGGTTCGACAACGCCGAGGACGAGCACATCGCCTTCGCCTGGACGCTGCGCCAGCTCCACCTGCACCCGGTGCTGGACGCCTCCTCGCTCACGCCCGCGGCCGCTTGGGCGCCGGACGAGATCATCCAGCTCGTCCCGGCGGAGCTCTCCACCGAGGACTTGATGCGCATCTGGGACGCCGTGGTGCCGTCCTACCGCCTCTCCGCCTCCTTCGTGGCCCGCGTCGTGCGGCTGGACCCCGACGAGGACCGCGAGCAGTTCGCCCCCGTGGTGGCGCGCCGCCTGGCGCTGGGCCGGGAGGTGAAGCCGTGACGCGTGAGCTGCTGGAGCTGGAGCGCGACGAGCACCGCGTGCTGGCCGCCGTGGAGTTCGTGGACGCCACCAGCGGCGCGCGAATCGCCGAGCCGCTGCGCGTGGCGCCGGCCGACCCGGCCGACGCCAGCCGCTGGCTGCGCAACCGCGGCGGGCTGCTGGTGCTGTGGTCGCACCCGGCGCTGGCGGCGCATGCCGCGGCCTTCGGCACGCCGCCCGCGCTGCCGGCCCTGGGCAGCGTGGCCCTGGCCCTGCGCGTGGCCGACCCCGCCGGCCGCTACCAGGCACGCGCCTTCACCCTGGCGCTGCCGCGCGACCCGGACCCCGCGCACGCCGCCCAAGCAGGCTCGCTGTTCAGGCCGCAGCGCGTGGAGCTCTTTCGCAGCGCCGCGGCGCCGCTGGTGGGCAACTGGACGCCGCTGCACGTGCGCGTGGCCGAAGCCGGCGGCGACCTGTTGGGCGGCACGCTCATCGAAGTGCGCGGCGCGGGCGACGCCTTGCTGGCACGCGGCAGCACCGACTGGCGCGGCGAGGCGCTGCTGCCCGTGGCCGCGCTGCCCATCACCACCTGGGGCGCGGACGACGGCGACGTGGTCGTCACGGAGACTGCCGCCACCGTGCACGCCTTTCACGTCGCGGCGCTGGGCACGCGCACGCCGCCCGCGTGGGTCGCGGACGGGCGCGCGCCCGCGCTGGCGCCTTGTCCCGATCCCGACGTCCTGGGCAGCCACCCGCAGCGCGTGGCCGCCACGCCGCAGCCCGTGGCCCTGGCCGCGCGGCGCGGCGCCCGGGTGGCGCTGACCCTCACCCTGCCCTGAAACCCGCCATGAACGCCCCCGCCGCCCCGCGGACCACGTTCCCTGGACCCATAGGAGAGTCCCATGCCTGAATACCTGGCGCCCGGCGTGTACGTCGAGGAAACGAGCTTCCGTGCCAAGTCCATAGAGGGCGTGAGCACCAGCACCAGCGCCTTCGTGGGCCCCACCCGGCGCGGCCCCGTGGGGGTGCGCTCCGAGCTGATCACGAGCCTGGGCGAGTTCGAGCGCTACTACGGCAGCCAGCAGGTGCTGGCCCTCACCGGCGCCACCACCTACGCGCAGCGCATCAACCACCTGGCGCAGGCGGTGCGCAACTACTTCGACAACGGCGGCTCGCGGCTGTACGTGGTGCGCACGGCCAACGGCGCCGTGGCCGCGACGCGCGAGCTGGTGGCCAACCCGGGCGCCAACAAGAACATCACCGCGCTGGCGCGCTTTCCCGGCGAGGCCGGCAACGGGCGGCTGACCATGCGCGTGGTGCTGAAACCCGTCACCGGCACGCGGGCCCTGGGCGCGCTGCCCGCGGGCAGCATGGTGCAGGTCACCGTGGGCCAGACCACCACGCAGTACGTCAAGGCCCCCACCGGCGCCTGGCAGGACGCCACCACGCCCACGCCCGGCACGCTCGCCGTCACCGACGCCACCGTGGCGCAGCTGCTCACGCTCACGGTGGAGTTCACCGACGCCGACGGCGCCACGCAGGTGTTCGACGAGCTGGGCTTTGCCGCCGGCCACCCGCGTTGGGCCGGCACCGTACTGGCCACTGACCCGGCCAACCGCGCCGACGCGCTGGTCAACGCCCTGTGCCTGCAGTTCGGCTCGGCTGTCACGCCCTTCGAGCTGCGCACGGCCGTGCTGGCGCTGGCGGCCGTGCCCAACGACCCGGACGGGCGCCGCTTCACCACGCTGGGCAGCGGCAGCGACGGCACCGCCCCCGTCATCGGCGACGCCACCACCGCGGGCACCTACACCCACGCGCTGGCGCAGCTCGTGGGCGTGGAGGACGTGAGCATCGTCGCCGCCCCGGGCTCCAGCGCCTACGCCGACGCCGCGGCCGTGGCCCTGGCCCTGATCACCCATGCCGAGTCGCGCCGCGCCTACCGCATCGCCGTGCTGGACACGCCGGCGCTGCAGACGCCGCAGCAGGTGCGCGACGCCCGCGCCGCGCTGGACTCGCGCTACGCCGCGCTCTACTACCCCTGGGTCATCACGGCCAACCCCATGGCCCGCCCCGGGCGCGACGACATCCCCAGGGAGATCGCGCTGCCGCCCTCGGGCTTCGTGTGCGGCGTGTACGCGCGCAACGACAGCGAGCGCGGCGTGCACAAGGCCCCGGCCAACGAGGTGGTGCGCGGCGCGCTGCGCTTCCAGGCCGACATCAACTTCGCGCAGCAGGAGGCGCTCAACCCTTCCGGCGTCAACTGCCTGCGCCTGCTGCCCGGGCGGGGCCTGCGCGTGTGGGGCGCGCGGCTCATCTCCAGCGACCCCGAGTGGAAATACGTCAGCGACCGGCGCTACTTCAACTACCTGGAAGCCTCCATCGACCGCGGCACGCAGTGGGCCGTCTTCGAGCCCAACGGCGAGGCGCTGTGGGCCAACGTGCGCCAGACCATCAGCGACTTCCTGCTCGCCGAATGGCGCAACGGCGCCATGCTGGGGACGACGCCGGAGCAGGCCTTCTTCGTGCGCTGCGACCGCAGCACCATGACGCAAAACGACCTGGACAACGGGCGGCTCATCTGCCTCATCGGCGTGGCCATCGTCAAGCCGGCCGAGTTCGTGATCTTCCGCATCGGCCAGAAGACGGCCGACGCGCGCGAATGAGCGCCGCACCTTCCCAGCCATCGAGCCGTCACGCCCGCAACCACCGCACCAGGAGCTGATCCATGGCCAGTCGCACCACGCCTTACGGCGCCTTCAACTTCGTCGTCAATTTCGACGGCGGCCAGGTCTTCGGCGGCTTTTCCGACGTCTCGGGCATAGGCACGGAGATGACGGTGGCCGAGTACCGCAACGGCAACGACCGCGAGAACCACGTGCGCAAGGTGCCGGGCGTGCACAAGGTGGGCGACGTCACGCTCAAGCGCGGCGTGGTGGATTCCAAGTCGCTGTTCGACTGGATCAAGGACGTGCGGCTCAACGGCGTCAAGGGCCAGAAGAAGAGCGTGACCATCACGCTGCTGGACGAGGCGCAGGCACCCGTCCAGACCTGGGTGCTGGGCAACGTGATCCCGCTGAAGTACACGGGGCCCACGCTGGCGGGCAAGGGCGGCGGCGACGTGGCGATGGAAGAGATCGTGCTCTCGGCCGAGAGCCTGAGCATCGAGTGAGGCCCGCGGCGGCCACCGCTCCCTACTGAACCTGAACCCGCACCCGCGCCACGCCATGGGCCTGATCTTCGAAACCGCCACCCCCGCGCCGCTCACCTCGCCCGCGCGCGCCGACGTGGCCTGCTTCGTGGGTTTCATCCAGCGGCGCCCGGCCGGCGTCCCGGCGGGCGCCGGCGAGGCCGACTTGCTGCTGCCCGTGGTGGTGGACGGCTGGAATGCCTTCGACGCGCTGTTCGATTGGGCCGCGCGGCCCGTGTCCACGGCCGAGGCCTCGGGGCTGTGCGCCACCTGGCTGGGCGCGGCCGTGCGCAGCTTCTTCGCCGCGGGCGGGCGCCGTGCCGTCATCGTGCGCTGCGGCGACCCCGCGCCGCTGCTGGCCGACCAGGCGCTGGACGACGCCACCCGCGCCCAGCGCCTGCGCGCGCTGCTGGGCAACGCCGTGCCCTGGAGCCCGCTGGAGCCCGCTGCCTGGCGGGGCCTGGCGCACCTCTTCGGCCTGGACGAGCCCGCCATGGTCTGCCTGCCGGACCTGCCGGAGCTCTACGCGGCCACGCCGGCGCGCGCGCCCCTGCTGCCGGACGAGGTGGCCGCGCCCGAAGGTTTCGTGGAGTGCAGCGACAACGACGTCGCCGCGCCCGCGCCGCTGCTGCTGCGCCGGTTGCGCGCGCCCGCGCTGGACGTGGCCGGCTTGAAGCGCTGGTCCGCCGCCGTGGGCGAGGTCGCCGGCTTTCTGTCGCGCTGGCGGCGCGACTGCCTCTTCGTCGGCGCGCTGCCCCTGTGCCGCGGCGACGACGCGGGCGAGGCCGCCCGGCAGGCACAGGGCGCGCGGCTCGATCCGCTGGCCTGGCTGGATGCGGCCGAGCCCGCGCCGCAAGGCGGGCTGCCCGCGCGCGACGCCCGCAGCGCCTTCGTGCAATTGGGCTGGCCCTGGCTGCGCACGCCCTGGAGCGCCGACCTGCCGCAGGGGCTGGAACCGCCTGACGGGCTGCTGGCGGGGCACGTGGCCGCCTCGGCGCTGGCGCAAGGCTGCTATCGCAGCGCCGCGGGGCGCGCGGCGCCGGTGCTGGACGCCGAGCCGGTGCCGGCGTTGGGCGGCGGTGCCAGCTCGCCCTGGGAACAGTTCTCGCGCCGCGTGTGCCTGTTCGCGCCGGGCGCGGGCGCTTGGACGCTGGTGTCCGACGCCACCACGGCGCGCGACGCCGCCTGGCGCACGGGCGCCGTCTCCCGCCTCATGGCCAGCGTGCTGCGCGCGGCGCGCGCGGTGGGGCAGGAGCAGCTTTTCGACGCCAACGGCCCCGCCACCTGGGCGGCGGTGCGCCGCGCCATGGAATCGCTGCTGCGCGACTACTGGGCCGCCGGCGGTTTACAAGGCGCCACGGCCGACGACGCCTTCGTCGTGCGCTGCGGCCCGCAGACCATGACCCGGGCCGACCTGGACAGCGGACGGCTGCGCGTGGAAGTGGCGCTGGTGCCCGCGGCCTCGGTGGAGCGCATCACCGTGGTGCTGGCGCTGGGCGACGCGGCCCGCGGTGCGGTCCCCGCAACGGAGCTGGCGTGATGGCCGTGAACGACACCTCTCCCGCCGCCGAGGCGCCCTGGCAGGTCTTTCGCTTCCTGGTGACCTTCCAGCGCGCCACGCTGCCCGGCGCCCAGGCCGCGGGCGGCAGCGGCGCGGTGGATATCTGCCAGGGCGGCTTTTCCGAGTGCACCGGGCTGGAGGCCACCATGGAGCCCAAGGCCATCAAGGCCGGCGGCATGAACTACGGCGCGGCGCAGCGCGTTGGGCCGGTGAGCTTCGCCACCGTGGTGCTCAAGCGCGGCATGACCAGCACGCGCCACCTCTGGGAGTGGTTCGCCCGCGTGGCCGGCGGCGCCAGCGCCTACCGGCTGGACGTGCGCATACAGCTGCTGGACGGCGCGGGCTCGCCCGCGCTGACCTGGGTGCTGGAGCGCGCGCTGCCCGTGAAGTTCAAGGCGGCCGACGTCAACGCCCGCGGCACGGAGATCGGCATCGAGGAGCTGCACCTCGTCCACGAGGGCCTGCGCCTGGAGGGCAGCGGGGGCGGCGAGGGCGGCGGCACGGCCGCGCCCGCCCAAGGAGCCGCGCCATGAGCCTCACCCCCTCGCCGCGCACGCCGGCCCTGGCCAGGTTCCGCACCGTCTCGCCGGGCGAGACGGTGGAGGTCACGGTCCACTTCAACCCCGCCTCGCTGCAGTACACGCTGACCAACAACGTCGAGCCCGCCCCCGGCGGGCGCAAGGTGCAGTACGTCAGCCAGACCACGGCCAAGCTCAGCATGGAGCTGACCTTCGACACCACGCACAGCGGCCACGACGTGCGCGAAGACACGCTCAAGATGGCCAGGCTGCTGCAGCCCCTGGGCCCGGACGGCCAGCGCACGCCGCCGGTGGTGGAGTTCACCTGGGGCACCTACGGCTTTCGCGGCACGGTGGAGCAGTTCCGCGAGACGCTGGACTTCTTTTCGCCGGAAGGCGTGCCGCTGCGCAGCGGCATCAGCCTGACGCTCACCACCAACGAGGCCACCTTCAGCGCCGACACCAGCGCGCGCACCGGCGTGGCCGGCGACGACGGCGGCGGCGACGTCGCCCGCATGCCCGCGCCGCCCGGCGGCCCGGCCGGCGCCGCCAGCGCCCTGGGGCGGCCGGACGCCGCGCGCGCCATCGCCTCGGCCAACGGCAGTGCCAGCCTGCGCTTCTCCGCGGGGGCCGAGCTGGCCGTGGGTGCAGGCGCCGGCGTGAAGCTGCAGGCCGCCGCGGCGTTCTCGGCCGGCGCCTCGGCTGGGGCCGGGTTCGGATTGGGCATCGGCGGCGGCGCCGGCCTGGGCCTGTCCGCGGGCGCGCAGTTCAGCGCGGGGGCCGGCGCAGGCGCAGGGTTCGGCGCTGCAGCGGGCTTCAGCGGCGGCGCAAGCGCGGGCCTGGGCTTGAGTGCCGGTGCGGGCGTGGGCCTGGGCGCGGGGCTGTCGGCCTCCGGCGGCGTGGGCGGCCCGGCCGGCCTGCAGGCGGATTTCTCGGGGCTGCGGGCCGGCGTGTCCGTGAGTCCGCAGGCGGCGCTGCCCAGCGCGCGCAGCGCGTTCGCGCTCACCAGCACGGCCCCGGCACAGGGCGCTGCCTTCGGCGTGGGCGGGCGGCTGCAGGGCGGCGCGGGCGCCAGCCTGGCCGTGGACGTCAGCGGTGACGGCGGCCTCAACAGCCGGCTGAAGTTCGGCCCCTGACCGCGCCTCCCAGCCACAACAGCACACCACCACACGACCACACGAGGACCTCCGCCATGCCCATCGTCTTTGAAGAAGTGGACGCCACCGTGCAGCCCGCCAATGGCGGCACGCCGCAGGCGCAGGCCGCGCAGCCAGGCGCCGGCACCGACACGCCCGAGGAGCGCGCCGACGCCCTGCGCCACGCCCTGGCGCTGATGGCCGAACGGGCGCTGCGGCTCAAGGCGGACTGACGCGCTTCCACCCCCCCGAACGCCATGCCCGCCGCGCCCACCATCTACGCCGCCACGCCCACGCTGCGCCTTGCCGGCCAGGAGGACGTGCGCGCCAGCAAGCTCATCGTGGCGCTGGCCGTGCAGGAGCAGGAGGGCGGGCTCAGCGCGCTGGAGCTGCGGCTGACCAACGTCGCCAGCCTGTCCAGCGGCGGCGCGGAGCTGGCCTTCGGCGCCGGCTCGGCCCTCGACCTGGGCAAGGACATCCAGGTCTATTTGGGCGACGAGCGCGAGCCGCGCGAGGTCTTCCGCGGCGTGGTCACGGCGCTGGAATGGCGCTTCGGCCCAAGCGAGACGCCGGAGCTGGTCGTGCTGGCCGAAGACGCGCTGCAGCGCGCGCGGCTGGCGCGGCGCAGCGCCACCTACGCCGACGCCACGCCGGCCGAGGTGGTCAACACCATGGCCTCGCGCCTGGCCCTGCGGCCCGTGCTCACCGGGCTGGACGCGCCGCGCGCCACCTGGGCGCAGCTCAACGAGAGCGACCTGTCCTTCCTGCGCCGGCTGCTGGGCGCGCTGGACGCCGACCTGCAGATCGTGGGCGAGGAGCTGCACGTCAGCCCGCGCGGCGACGTGCGCCGCGGCGCGCTGACGCTGGACCTCAACGACACGCTGATCTCCGCGCGCGCCGTCGCCGACCTGTCGCAGCAGGCCACGCAGGTGACGGTGCGGGGCTGGAACCCCGTGGACGGCAGCGCGGTGGAGGCCAGCGTCGGCAGCGGCGCGCATGTGGGCCCGGGCCAGGGCCGCAGCGGCGCGCAGGTGCTGCGCAGCGCGCTGGGGGGCGAGCGCACCGAGCACCTGGCGCACGTGAGCGTGTCCACGCAGGAGGAAGCCCGCGCCGTGGCGCAGGCGGCCTTCGACCTGCGCGCGCGCCGCTTCGTGTGCGTGGAGGGCAAAGCCGAGGGCAACGCGCAATTGCGCGTGGGAGCCCACGTCACCCTGGCCGGGCTGGAGCCGCGGCTGGACAACACCTACTACGTCGTCCGCGCCCGCCACGTCTGGGACCGCGTGCGCGGCTACTTCACCGAGTTCGGCGCCGAGTGCGCCTGGCTGGGTTGACGAGAGGAGGGCAGAGATGGGCTGGATCGCTGTTCAGGGAAAGAAGCCTGGAAGGCCTGCGCCTCCCGCCAGCCCATCCGCTTCGATCCCTACTTCGTCATGCCCGCGAAAGCGGGCATCCACGAACGCCGAGGTGTGGCCCTGGAACCGCACCGCGCAACGCCCGCACCAGCGCGCCGCCACCTCGGTAGGCGTGGATGCCCGCATTCGCGGGCATGACGGGTGGGGGTGCGACGCACCAGTGCCACAGGACCGCCGGATGACTTCAGTTTTGGCCGGACAGCCGCACCCATGACCCCCGACACCCTGCTCACCCGCCCAATGGCCCTGTTCGCCCAGGCGCAACTGGCGAAGGTCGTGAACCTCGACGACCCCGCCGCGCTCAACCGCGTGCAGATCCGGCTGGTGGCCTTCGACGCCATGGACGGCCAGGACGCGCCGCTGTGGGCGCGCGTGGTCTGCCCCTTCGCGGGCGACGACCGCGGCGCCTTCTGGATGCCGGACGTGGACGACGAGGTGCTGGTGGTCTTTGCCGGCGGCGACCCGCGCCACCCGCTGGTGCTGGGCGGCCTGTGGAACGGCAGTGCCAAGGCGCCGGCCGACCTGGGCGCGCAAGGCAACACCACCAAGCGGCTGCGTTCGAAAAACGGCATCACCGTGACCCTGGAAGACCGGCAGGGCCAGGAGACGCTCACGCTGGAAACCCCCGGCGGCCAGTCCCTCACGCTCAAGGACGGCCCCGGCAAGGTGGACATCCAGGACAGCAACGGCAACCGCGTGACGCTGGAGAGCGCCGGCATCACCGTGCAGGCCGCCGCCAAGGTCACGGTGCAGGCCTCGCAGGTCAACGTGTCCGCGGGCATGGTGCAGGTGGACGCCGCCATGTCCAAGTTCAGCGGCGTGGTGCAGTGCGACGTGCTCATGGCCACCACCGTCGTGGCCACGACCTACACGCCGGGCGCCGGCAACATCTGGTGAAGGGACGCGCCATGCGACACGAGCTGCACATCGGCGCCCCGCGCGACATCGCCGCGCCCCCCGCGCCGGACCAGGACGGCCCGCCCGCGCTGCTGCAGCGCAGCGACGCCGACTTCATCGGCTCCACGCTGCAGCAACTGCGCAGCAGCGAGGGCCGCGGCGCGCTGCGCCAGCTGCTGGCCACCGCCACCGACGCCCAGGGCACGCGCAAGCTCTTCCAGCCCGTGCAGCGCCAGTTCCACCTGGCCCTGGCCGAGCTGTGGTGCGCGCGGGCGGGCACGCCGCGGCTGGACCCGCGGCGCATCGCATCGGCCGGGCTGGTCATCCGCCGCGTGCGCCAGGACGCGCAGGGCCGCGAGGTGCTGGAAGGCTGGATGAAGGCCGGCGGCCGCCTGCGCGGCTGGGTGCCCATCGTCCGCTTGGGCGAGGACGGCGCCGACCCGCGCGCCGAGCTGCGCCTGCCCGCCCCCGGCGTGGGCGTGGCCGCCAACGCCACCCTGGGCCGCGAGCTGCGCCGCCTGGCGCTGGAACGCGAGGACGCGGTGCTGGACGAGCAGTTCACCCCCGCCTTCGTCGCCCCGCCGGACGTGTGCGCCGAGGCCAACAAGACCCTGGTCTACGCCATGGTGCCCACCACCAGCAGCGAGATCGCCAGCGTGCCCGCCACGCCGCAGGACGCCTTTGGCGACGGCTTCCATGCCGACGACCCCGATTTCGTCCAACACCTGGTGGAGCCGCTGCGCGGGCAAGCGATGGATTTCGTCCTGCCCGGCGAAACGGTGCGCCCGCAATGGTTCGAGGCCGCCGAAGCCCCGGGCACGCAGCCGCCCAAGGATTTGCCGGCGAGCCACTGGAGCACGCTGCAGACCGACGCCGGCCGGCTGGGCATGCGCCGTTTCACGCTCCTGCTGCGCCAGCTCGCCGCCGAGTTCGATGCGTTTGGCGACAGCGCGGGCGGCCAGGCCGTGTTCGCGGAGCTGCAGCGCATCCAGCTGGCGCTGGTGCCGCGCCAACAGGAAGACGGGAGCCTGCTGCAGCGGTTTACGGCCGCAGGCGACTTCCTCAAGGCCGCCTACCGCGTCGTCATCGAGCAGGACGTCTCCGGCGGGCAGCCGGAGATGCCGCAGTCCTGGCCCGCAGCGGCCGACGCCGACGCGCGCCGGCTGCGCCAGCAACTGGCCGCCGCCGTGCGCGAGCGCTTCGTCGCGATGAAAGGATCGCCCGGCCGCTACGACGAGCCCGGCGCCCGTTACCGGCTGCGCCTGTTCGTCCGCCTCAAGCCGGAGCCCGGCACCGAGGGCTGGTGCCGTGGCCACACGCTGTGGAGCGGCTACAGCGAGCCCTTCGTGATCGCGCCCTGGTACGAGGGCAGCGGCGCGCCGCCCGTGCAGGTGCCGCTGCCCGACCCGACGGACCGCGATTTCCTGCGCTCGTTGAAACCCAACGTGGCCTTCGTGGTGCCGCCCTCGCTGCAGAACCTGCTGAACGGCAACCCCAAGGACCTGATGGACGGCAAGGGCGACACCAAGGGGCTGGCGCTGGGCTGGATCTGCGGCTTCAACATCCCGCTGATCACCCTCTGCGCCTTCATCGTCCTGAGCATCTTCTTCTCGCTGTTCAACCTGATCTTCTGGTGGCTGCCCTTCCTGAAGATCTGCATTCCCTTCCCCAAGAGGAGCGGCGGCAATGGCTGACATCGCACCTGCGCTCATCGGCTGGCCGCTGCTGGCGCTGCCGGAGGACGACGGCACGCTGCGCTACCCCGACCTGGAGCGCAGCGTGCGCGATTCGATCCGCGTGATCCTGTCCACCACGCCGGGCGAGCAGCTCATGCGGCCGGCGTTCGGCGCGGGGCTGGAGCGGCTGCTGCACGAGCCCAACACCCTGGCCACGCGGGCGCGGCTGCGCGAGCTGATTCAGGACGCGCTCTCGCGCTGGGAGCGCCGCATCGTGCTGGACCGCGTGGACGTGTGGGAGCTGCCGGACGACCCCGGCGCGCTGCGCGTGGACATCGGCTACCGGATCGTCCGCACCGGCGCGAACGCCGC
Source organism: Azohydromonas lata NBRC 102462 (assembly GCF_001571085.1). Lineage (GTDB taxonomy): Bacteria > Pseudomonadota > Gammaproteobacteria > Burkholderiales > Burkholderiaceae_C > Azohydromonas > Azohydromonas lata. The sequence goes on along the minus strand of NZ_BCTC01000037.1, from coordinate 19,922 downwards.
GCTGGCGTTGACCATGCAACTGCAGGGCTGAGACACCGAGCTGAGCCACCGAGGTTTCGCACATGCCCATCCAAGCACCCCTGCTCGACGACCGCCGCTTCGACGACCTGGTGGCCGACATGGTCGCGCGCATTCCGGCGCACACGCCGGAGTGGACCAACCCCCGCCCCGGCGACCCGGGCCGCACGCTCATCGAGCTGTTCGCCTGGCTGGGCGACGCGCTGCTCTACCGCGTCAACCTCATTCCCGAGCGGCAGCGGCTGGTCTTCCTGAAACTGCTGGGCATGGGGCTGCGGCCGGCGCGCGCGGCCTCCACCGTGGTGCAACTCTCCTTCGCGCAGCCCACGGAATTGGCCACGGCCACGCTGGCCGCGGGCGCGGCGGTGAAGGGGCCGCTGCCTTTCGAGACGCAGTCCGAAATCACCGTGCTGCCGGTGACGGCCGAGGCCTACATCAAGCGCGCGCTGGACGACGCCGAGCGCGCGCGGCTGAGCGACGTCATCAGCGGGCTGCAGCGCATACACCGCGTCACCGGGGCGGCGGCGCCTTATGAGACGCAGCGCGTCTTTGCCGGCGAGCGCGCCGAGGCGCAAGGCGTGGACGTGTTCGCCGCCAGCGCCGACCGCGCGCTGTGGCTGGCGCTGCTGGCCCCGGCCGCGCCGCGCGGCACGCCGCAGGCCGGCGTCAACGACCAGGTGCGCGCGGCCCTGGGCGGCGGCGCGGCGCGGGTGCAGCTCAGCGTGGGCGTGGTGCCGGCGCTGCAGATGCCGGCGCTGTTCGAGGACATCGCCGCGCCCGCGCCGGTGCCCGTGGTCTGGGAGGTCAGCACCCGCGGGCGCACGGCGCTGGAGACCGACTACCTGAGCGTGGAGCCCGTGGCCGACAGCGGCGCGGGCGGCGGCAGCGAGGGCGCGGCCGACACCACGCGCGGCCTCACCCGCGCCGGCACCTTGCGGCTGCCGCTGCCGGCCCAGGATTTCCTGTGGGCCCCGTCCAACGACGTGGTGGAAAACCCGGCCGCGGGCGTGGGCGACACGCCCCCGCGCGTGGACGACGCCGAACGCGCCGGCCGCATCGTGGCCTGGCTGCGCCTGCGCCCCCGGCCCGGCGCCAACGTGCAGCGGCTGCCGCTGTCGTGGATAGGCATCAACGCCGTCGAAATCGACCAGCGCCGCACGCTCGCGGCGCAGGTGCTGGGGGCGTCCACGGGCGCGCCAGATCAACGCTTCAGCTTGCCCGCGGGCTCGGTGGAGGCTGAAACCCTGGTGATCCAGGTGGAGGAGCCGGGCAGCGGCTGGCGCGTGTGGGGCCGGGTGGACGACCTGGCCGCCATCAGCGACGACCCGCACGTGGCGCGCGAGGCGCGGGTGTTCGAGCTGGACGCCGCCGCGGGCGAGCTGCGCTTTGGCGACGGCGTGCGCGGGCGCATCCCCGAGCACGGCATGCGCGTGCGCCTGGGCTCCGGCCGCTTTGGCGGCGGCGCGGCGGGCAACCTGCCGCCGCTCACGCTCACCGAGATCAGCGGCCGCTTCGTCAACCCGGCCGCCACGCCGGCCTTGAAAGTGGCGCAGCCGCTGGCCACACAGGGCGGGGCGGACGCGGAAACGCTGGACGAGGCGCAGCGCCGCATCCCCGCACTGCTGCGCCACCGCGACCGCGCCGTCACCGGGCTGGACTACGAGCGCCTGGCGCGCGAGGCGCCGGGCGTGGACGTGGGCCGCGTCATGGTGCTGCCGCGCTTCATGCCGCGCGACCGGCGCTTTGAAGTGCCGGGCGTGGTGAGCGTCATGGCCTTGCCAGCGCAGCCGCTGTCGGGGGCGCCGAACCCGAGGCCGGACAAGCCGTTCCTGGAGCGGTTGCACGCGCACCTGGCGCCCAGGGCACCGCTGGCCACGGAGCTGTACGTGATCGGCTGCGAGTACGTGCCGCTGGGCCTGGCGACGGCGGTGGCGCTGCGCGACGGCTACGGCCGCGAGGCGGTGCTGTCCGAGGTGCGCGAGGCCTTGAAGCGGCTGCTGTGGCCGCTGGCGCCGGGCGGCACGGACGGCGGCGGCTGGACCTTGGGCCGCGCGGTGCGCGAGCGCGAGCTGGAAGTGGAGATCTCCCGCGTGCCCGGCGTGCGCGAGGTGCTGGGCCTGAACCTGTTCCGCAAGGGCGTGGGCGAAACCGGCCCGCAGTGGCAGTTGCTGCCGCGCGCCGCGGGCGGGGCGCAGACGCTGCCGCTGATGCCCTGGCAGTTGCCGGAGCTGCTGACGGTGGTGGTGGCCGACGAGCTTGGCGGCCTGCCGGCGAACCTGTCGGCCGCTCCGAACCCGTTCGCGCAGGCCGCGGCGGTGGCCGTGCCGGTCGTCCCGGAGCTGTGCTGATGGATGCCAACGGCGCGCGCTTCTGGCAACTGGCCGACGCCGCGCACTGGCGCGCGGGCGAGCACGTGCGCTGGGACGCGGCCTGCAGCGCGCTCACGCTGGCCTCGGAACGCCGCCTGGACACGCCCGTGGACGCGGCGGCGCAGGCGCTGGCCACCGCGGCGCTGGACGAGGTGCCTCGCGCCGTGGACGCGGCACAGGGCGTGGCGCGCTGGTCCGCGGACGTTTCGGCCGTGGTGGTGCGCAGCACGCTGCCGGGCGAGGTGCTGCTGCTGTCGCCTGCGCAAACACCCACCGACCTGTGCGTGGACGGCGACGGCGTGTTCCATGCCGTGCTGCCGGACGGCGTGCTGATGCACGACCTGCGCGGCCGCTTCGAGGACGCCATGGCGGACGCCCCCGCCGGCTTCACGCCCTGGCGCGCGGCGGCCGTGGCGGGCGAGGGCGGCTTGTGGCTGCTGGAGCGCGGCAGCGGGCGCATCGCGCGGCTGTCCGGCCGGCCCATGCCCGTCACCACGCCGCCGCGCGCGGCCTACGCGCCGGGCGTGTTCCGCCCGCAGCCGGAGAACTGCCGGCCGCCGCGCATGGACCTCGTGGAGGGCCCCGTGCTGGACGCCGGCGAGCAGGCCCTGGCCATCGCCGCGTGCAACGGCGTGCTGGGCGTGCTGGCCTGGGCCGCCGGCTTCCAGCCCCGGCTGCACGTGCGCCGCGACGGCGCCTGGGCCGCGCCCGTCGCGCTGGCCGACGCCCGCTACGCCTACACCCTGGCCTGGTTCGACGGGGGCCGCCTCGCCGTGCGCCTGCCCGGCCGGCGCGAGGCGCCCACCTTCGAGCCGGGCGCGGACGGCGGCCCGCTGCTGCCCCTGGGCACCGTGTACCCGCTGCCGGCCGGCACGCCGGAGGCGCCGTTCGCGCACCGGCTGGACGGCCCGCCGCAAGTGCCGCAGGCCGATGGCGGCGCCGAGCCCCTGCTGCCGCTGTCGCGCCGCTTCCTGGCCCCTGCCGGCGCGGCACGGCACTGGCGCATGGTGGGCAGCGGCGACAGCGCCCAACTGGACGCGCAGGTGCTGGACAGCGGCCAGAGCGCCACCGTGTGGCACCGGCTGTTCGCCGAAGCCTCCATTCCCGAAGGCTGCGGCTTTGTCGTGTGGCTGGCGGCCACGGCCGGCAACGCACCGCCCGCGGACGACGACGGCGCCTGGCAGCCCCACGCCTTCGGCCAGGACGTGGCCGCGCTGGCCGGCGACGCCCTCACGCGCGAGACGCCGCGCGCGGCCTGGGAGCGTGGCCCCTCGGAGCTGCCCAACCACCCGGGCCTGGCGCGCTGGACGCCGCAGCGCGGGCGCCGCGGCCTCTTCAGCGTGCTCATACAGGCCGGCACGCAGCGCGTGCGGCGGCTGGTTGGGCGCTTCCTGTGGGTGCGCGTGCAACTGTGGGGCAACGTGCGCAGCGCGCCGGAGATCGCGGCGCTGCGCGCGTATGCGGGCCGCTTCGACTACGTGGACCAGTACCTGCCGCGCCTGTACCGCGAGTCGCTGTTCGGCGCCTTGGCGCAGTCGCCGGGCGAGGAGCTGCGCCGCTTGGGCGCGAACCTGCCGGCGCTGGTGGCCGAGCTGGACGCCGGCACGCTGCCCGCCGCGCTGGCCGCCGGGTTCGGCGCCGCCGGCCTGCCGCCGGCCGGCGCGCGGGTGCAGGTGGAGCAGCCCGGCCAGCGCTGGCGGCTGCGCGACGACGCCGGGGGCGCGAGCTGGCCGCTGCGGCGGGTCGCCACGCAAGTGGCCGGGGCCGACGTCAGCGAACTGGTGCTGTACCGCCCGCGCGCCACGCCCTCGGACTTTCTGTCCCGCCAGCTCGCCAGTTTCGAAGGCGTGCTCACGGCGCTGGAAGACCGTGTCGCCGCCGCCCATCTGCTCACCGACCCGGCCGTGGTGCCGGAAGCCAGCCTGGAATGGCTATCGGCCTGGGTGGGCGTGGCCTTCGATCCCGTGCTGCCCGCCGCGCGGCGCCGCGCCTGGCTGCAGGCCGCGCCGCAACTGGCGCGCTGGCACGGCACGCGCCGGGGCCTGTCCATGGCGCTGGACGTGGCCACCGGCGCCAGCGTGGAAAGCGACGCCCAGGGCCGCGTGCTCATAGGCCGCGCGCACAGCGGCGGCGTGGGCGGCGGCGAGATCGTCGTGGTCGAGGACTTCAGGTTGCGCCGCCTCATGGCCACGCTGCTGGGCGTGGACCTGGCGGACGAGGAAGACCCGCTGCTCGGCGGCCTGGCGCGCAGCGGCCATTCGCTGGTGGGCGACACGCTGGTGCTGGGCGACCACGAGACGGCCGAGCTGATGGCGCTGTTCCGCGACGAGCAGTCCAGCGACGCGCAGGACGCCGCCGCGCGCGGCTTTTACGGCCGCCTGGCGCACCGCGTCACGGTGCTCGTCCACCGCGAGGTGCAGGCGCAGGACTTCGCGCTGATCCGCCGCATCGCCGAGCTGGAATCGCCCGCCCACGTGCAGCTGCGCGTGGCCGGCGCCACCTGGCCGCTGCTGGTGGGCGTGGCCAGCCTGGTGGGCGTGGACACCTACCTGGGCCCGCCGCGGCCAGTGCGCCCGGCGCGGGTGCAGCAATCCACCCTGGGCCTGGGCGACGTGATCGTGCAGCCCGCGCTGCTGGACGCGCGCTTGGGCGGCAGCCCCGCGCCGCTGGTGCCGGATGCGCCGCCGGCACCTGCGCCGGCCCCCGAGCCACCGCCTGAACCCGCACCCGCACCCGAGCCTGTCCCGGCGCCCGCGCCGGAACCTGCACCCGCCCCAGTGCCTGAGCCGGGGCCCGCGCCGTCGCCGGATGCCCCGCCACCCACCCCCGGACCGGAGAACCCATGAGCGCCGTCCGCCGAGACCCCCAAGCCGACCCGCTGTTCGCCCGTCCGCGCCCGGAGCGCCCGGCCTATGCCACCGGCATGCTGCTGGGCGCGCGCGACTTCGCCGACGAGCAGACCTACCACCGCGGCCAGCTCGCCCGCGCCCTGGCCTACCTGGCCGGGCCGGGCACGCTGGCCGGGTTGCGGGTGTCCTGCGTGCCGGCCGGCAGCGGCGGCCAGGCCGCGCAGCCCGAGGAAATCCGCGTCGAGCCCGGCCTGGCCGTGGACTGGCTGGGACGGCTCATCGAAGTGCCGCGCGCGGCCTGCGTGCGGCTGCCGGCCTGGTTCGCCGCGCTGCCGGACGACACCCGCAGCCAAGCCGCCTACCCGCAGGGCGTCGGCACGCTGGACGGTTTCACCTCCGCCCGCGCCTTGGCCGAGGCCGGGGGCACGCTGCCCACGCGGGTGCTCGCGGCCGACCTCTACCTGCGCTTCGTGGCCTGCGACGCCGCCTGGAGCCCCGCCTTCGCCAGCGGGCCCTACGACGCGCTGGACGCCATCGCCGCCTCGCGGGTGCGCGACGCCTATGAGCTGCTGCTGCTGCCGCGCACGGGGCTGCAGGCCGACACGACCAAAGGCCTGCCGGACCCGGGGCCGGACCTGGCCGGCATCGCCGACCCGGCCGACCGCCGCGCCGCGCTGCAGGACCACCTGCTGGACGACGCCTATCGGCCCGTGTCGGCCGCGGGTTCGGCCGGCGACCTGAAGGCGCTGTCGGCCAACCCGGACGGCGTCGATCCCAGCGCGGTGTGGCTGGCGCGGGTGCTGCTGCCGGTGCAGGCGGGCGATCCGCCACAGCGCACGGACCCCGTGGGCGAGCCCGTGATCGACAACTACAGCCGCCGCTTCCTGCCCGCCGCCGCGCTGCTGGCGCGCTGGCTGGGCGCCTGAGCCGCGCGAGGAGAGAGGACCATGGCATCCAACGATCTCACCCAGGGCGCGGCGCGCCAGAGCGTCCCGGCCGAGCAGGCCACGGCGCTGCGCGATGCCGGCGTGCTGGCGCTGGACCCGCGGCGCGAGCGCCCGCGTTACTTCGACGGCCGCTTCCTGGCCGCGCGCGACCTGGTGCGCGACCAGCAGTACTTCCTGACCCGCGAGGCCGACTTGGGCCGCGCCGCCGGCAGCGGCGTGGCCACGGGGCTGCACGTCACGCGGGGGCCGAACCCGCAGACGCTGCGCGTGGAGGCGGGCCACGGCATCACGCCCGCGGGCGAGCTGGTGCTGCTGCCGCAAGGCGAAAGCGGGCAGGGGCTGGACGTGGCGCTGGCCGACATCCCGCAGGCGGAGCAGCTTTCCGCCCGCTTCGGCCTTGGGCGCATCCCGCAGGCGCCGCCGCGCAGCCGCACGGGGCTGTTCGTCCTGGCGCTGCGGCCGGTGGAGTTCACGGCCAACCCCGTGGCCGCCTATCCCAGCTCGCTCACCGGCGTGCGCACGGTGGAGGACGGCGACGTGGTGGAGGCCACCGCCATCGTCCTGGTGCCTTGGGCCGACGACGGCAGCAACGACGCGCTGGACGCCCGCCGCGGCCGCGTGGCGCGCCAGGTGTTCGTGGCGCAGCAGGACGCGGCGCTCTCGGCCAACGTGCTGCCGCTGGCCATGGTGGCGCTGGCCAACAACACCGTGGTCTGGCTGGACGAGGCGCTGGTGCGCCGCGAGCTGGGCGCCGACCGCGGCGACCTGCCCGGGCTGGGCTTCAACCCCCGCGCCCTGCGCCTGGCCCACCTGCTGCAGTACCAGGACCACCTGGCCGACGTGGTGGACACGCTGGGCGCCAACCAGCGCTTCCCGGGCAGCGCCTACTTCCCGGCGCTGCCCGGCACCGGGCCGCTGCCGCCGGGCGTGATCAACCCGGTGGACTTCACGCAGAACTTCTTCCCTCCCGAAGTGGACGTGGAGCTCTCCGCCATCCCCGATGACGAGCTGCCCGCCCTGGTGGAGGACGCGCTGGCGCTGCAGCCGCTGGATCTCACCTTGCCGGGGCAGGCGCTGGACGCCACGGCCGTGCTGATCCTGGCGCCCGTGCCGCGCGCGCAGTGGCGCGCCGTCACCCGGGTGCTGGCCAGCGTGAGCCGCGCGGTGAAGCCGGCCGCGCCCAACCTGATGGCGCAGCGCCGGCCGCTGGAGGTGCTGCAGCGGCTGCGCGTGGCGCAGCCCGCCGTGGCGGCGCCGGACGCCAGCAACCCGTCGGACGCGCAATGGCAGGCGCTGGCGGCGCAGCAGAACCTGTGGTTCGTGCGCCGGCGCCACCTGGCGATGCGCGACGACTACACCGGCGCCTGGGAGGCGGTGGCGGGCGTGGACGAGCGCGCGGTGGAGCTGTCGCTGCGCAGCCGCCTCACGGGGCTGGGCCTGAAGGTGCAGCTCGACAAGGTGCTCGCCAGCGCCTCCACGGCGGCGGCCTCCAGCATCACCTCGCTGCTGAGCTCGCCGCGGCTGGCCGCGTCCGACGCGCTGACCGCCGCCGCGCTGGGCTCGCTGGTGGAGGCGTCCAAGGCAGCGCCCACCGCCGGCACCGATGAGCCCGCGCTGGACCAGGCCGCCGTGCTCAAGGTCGCGGCCCAGCTCAACGCCCCCGGCGTCGGCGAAGGCTTGTTGCGCGTGGAGCAGGCGGGCGAGGGCGCCGTGAGCAAGCCCAAGCTGCAGCAGATCGCCAGCGGCGGCGACTGGCGCGAGGTGGACACGCAGGCCCTGGCCGCCTCCGGCGCCGAGCTGCAGCGCCTGGCCGGCACACTGCTGCGCACGCCGCAGCCGGCACCCGCGCCCAGCGGTGGCGCGCCCACGCCAGTGCCCACGCCTGCGCCCATCCCCGTGCCGACGCAGACGCCGGGTCCCGCACCCCAGCCCACGCCGACGCCCACCCCGACACCAACCCCGGCGCCCACGCCGGTTCCGACGCCGACGCCAGCACCCACACCGCTGCCCACGCCCAAGCCGACCGTGACGCCGCTGCCCACGCTGGCACCGACGCCCCTGCCCACGCCGCCGCTCACGCGGCCGCCCGTGCTGACACCGTCGCCCACGCTGGGCCCCATCCGGCCGCCCATCGTCACGGCCGTGCCGGTCACGCCCACGGTGCCCATCGGAACGCTGCCGGTGGCGCCCGCAACCGTCACGCCCGCGGTGGTCAAGCCGACGCCCACCACCCCCGTGCCCGTGGTACCGCTGGTGCGCGGCCTGCCGCCTCCCACGCCGCCTTCGGCGCCCAGCGTGCAGCCCGCAGCGCCCGCGCCGGCACCCAAGGCAGCGCGGCGGGCTGCGGCCACGCCAGCACCGGCGCCCATGCCGCCGGTCAAGGCGGCCAAGGCCGGCAAGACCAACGCGCCGGCCAAGACGGCCGCAGCGACCAAAGCGGCCAAAGCGCCCGCAGCGCCGCGCAAGCCCAAGGCCTGAGCACGCCACACCCGCAGCGCCGATGGCCGCCTGAGCGGCCAAGGCCCGCGAACCTCCAAGGAGACGCCCCGTGAGCAGCGTGACCCCCATCAACACCCCCCTGCCGGGCGAGCGGGTGGTGGCCTTGTCGCCGCAGGACGCCGCCACCGCGGCCGTGGCCTGGCTGCGCCGTCCCAACCTCTTCCCCGGCCGCGCGCTCACCGCGCCCACGCTGCAGGGCCGCCAGCAGTGGCAGGCCGGCCGCATCGCCCAACGCGGCCAAGCCTTCACCGCCGGCGTGGTGCGCGGGCTGGAGCTCAACCACGTGCTGGAGGGCAGCACCCTCCAGCTGATGCTGGAGCCGGGGCAGGGCCTGACGGTCAGCGGCGAGGACGTGACGCTGCTGCAGCGCCTGGAATGCGAGCTGCGCGCGCTGCCCGTGGCGCTGCCCCTGGCCTGGTTTGCGCCGGGGCAGGCGCCGGGCGCCACCAATGCGGTGGAGCTGCCCGTGCTGCCCGGCGAGCCCGGGCAGCGCGTCATCGGCAGCTCGGTGGGGGCCTTCCTGGACGCGGGCAGCGCGCACCTCAACCGCGCGGGCGTCGTGCTGCTGCAGCCGGTGACGGTGGACTCGGTGGACTTCGACCCGGCCGACCCCTGCGACCGTTGCGCCTGCGGCGACGACATGGACCCCGCCACCGCCGAGGACTGGCGGCTGGCCGACGGCGTGCGGCTGGTCTGGTATCCGTGGCCGGAAGGCGCCATCGCGCTGCCCGCCACCACGCTGCGCCGGCGCAACGCGCTGGCTTACGCGGTGTTCGAGGCCGAGGCCCGCCTGGCCCAAGGGCAGGCGCTGCCCTGGGAGTTGTTGGGCGTGCCCGTCGCGCTGCTTGGGCTGGATGCGGCCGGCGGCATCGCCTTCTCCGACCGCGCCGCCGTGGTGCGCCAGGGCGGGCGCGCGCGCGAAGCGAGGCTGCAACTGGCGTTCGACGCGCCCGCGGGCGCCACGCGGCTGTCGGCCCACAGCCGGCTGCCGGCGCTGTGGCAGGCGAGGATCGAGCAGTTCGCCGAGGAGCTGGCCGAGCTCGGCGATCCCCCGCCGCCGGTCAAGACGCTGGCCGACCCTTTCCTGCACATCCCGCCCTGCGGGCTGCTGCCGAAAAACGTGCTGGATCTCGCCAACTTCCGCTGCGAGTTCTTTCCGCCGCTGGTGACGCTGGACGCCGTGCCCGTGCCGCTGGAGCAACTGGACGTGGCCCTGCGCGAGGCCGCGCCGCTGGCGCCGGTGAACCTCTCGGCCGCCGAGCGCGTGCGGCTGCTGGTGCCCGTGCCGCAGGCGTCCTGGGAGCCGCGGCTGCTCAAGAAGGACGTGCTGGACCCCGAGTTCACGCGCACGCTCAACCGCTTCCTGCTGGACCGCGCGCGCGAGCTGGGGGCGCGCCAGGGGCTGCGGCGCAAGAGGGCCATGCTGCGCCACGCCATCGACGGCAGCCAGCCGGCCGTGCCCGCCTGGGACGACGACCCGCTGGCGCTGGAGAGCGAATCGCTCTCGCCCTGGGGCCCGCCGCCGCCGGGTGGCGGCCATCGCAGCGCGCTCATGGGCGGGCTGCACCAGCATTTCTTCGACGGCGCCACGCCCGCCTTCACGCTGGCCGCGGGCGAGTCGCTCTTCGCCTGGGTGTGCCTGGACCCCGACCACCCGCCGCGCACGCTCATGCTGCAGTGGCGCGTGGGCACCAGTTGGGAGCACCGCGCCTACTGGGGCGAGGACTTGATCGCCTGGGGCAACCCGGCCACCACGCCGGCCTCGCGCCAGCGCCTGGGCGACCTGCCGGAAGCCGGCGCCTGGGTGCGGCTGCAGATACCGGCGGCCGCCGTGGGCCTGGCCGGCCAGCCCGTCAACGGCATGGCTTTTTCCTTGTTCGACGGGCGCGCGGCCTTCGGCATGGCCGGCGCCACCACGGCCAACACCTGGCGCAAGTGGTTCTGCAACCAGTTGCCCGCGGGCGCGCGGCCGCAGGGCAACGAAGCCTGGGAGCTGCTGAGCACCAACGATTTATGGGCGCCTTTCGACGCCGCGGGCGGCGTCGCTCCCAACCTGTTGCCCGTGCAACCGCCGCAGGCGAGCGAGGCGCTGCCGCTGGACTCGCCGCTGCGGCTGCCCTCCGGCGGCTTCAACCTCCAGTACGCGCCGGGCAGCGCCTGGCGCGGGCATGGCGTGGACATCGAGGACGGCGACCCCGGCGCGCTGCTGCTGAAACCGTCGGACTTCACCGAGGGCATCGCGCCCAAGCTGCTGATGGCCGTGTACCTGGACGAGGTCAACCCGCCGCACTCGCTGGTGGCCACGCTGCGGCTGAGCCAGTACGGCGACGAGATGGCCTACTGGGAGCGCGCCGCCTTCTGGGGCGAGAACCGCCTGGACGAGCTGGCCAGGCTGCTGCCGGCGCAGGCGCAGCTCCTCCACGAGGCCACGCGCGCGGGGGCGCTGCCGCCGTCCTCGCGCTGGGTGTGGCTGGAAATCCCGCTGCCGCCGGACCGCGACGGCGTGGGCCTGTACGAGATCAACCTCTTCGCCTGCGGCGGCGAGCTGGCGGTGAGCGACATCACCTTCGGCCGCCCGCAGCCGCCCACGAGCACCCACCCGGCGTGGTCGCTGCAGGCCGAGCCCGTGTGGCCGCGCCACCCGCACGGCGGCGGCATACGCACCACGCACCAGGTGCTGCTGGGCAGCGGCATCGCGCTGCGCGGCGGCCTGGGCGTGCTCACGCCCACGACCACGGCGCGCACGGGCGTGGTGCCGGCCTACGCGCAGCTCATGCAGGACCCGGCGCTGCTGCGCCTGTCCGGCCACGAGCAGTCGCAACTGCTGCTGCGCGGCGTGGCGGGCTTTGCCGACTTCCTGCGCACGCGCATAGACCGCGTGGACGACATCACCGACTTCGGCTTCGCGCACATGCAGGTGGACATTCACCGCCTGCGCCAGCTCATGCTCAGCACCAGCGACGCCTCGCGGCTGAGCGTGTCGCCGGCCATCGCGGCCATCGCCAAGAGCGACAGCGCCGTGGTGGTGCAGTCGCAGATCAGGCAGTACCTGGACACGCTCAACCTGCGCCGCGCCGCGCAGCCCTCGGTGCTGGCCGGCACGGCCGAGGGCCTGATGGCCATGGCCGCGGCGGCCCCCGCGCCTACGCCCACGCCGGGCGCGGCGGCCATGGCGGCGGCGGCCGTGAAATCCTCGCTGCTCGCACTGCCGGCCAACAGCGTGACCACGGCCGTGCGGTTGGCGCAGTCGCAGCCGCGCAGCCTGCTGCTGCGCAAGCCCAGCGCGCCGGAGGCCATCGTCTACGCCAACCCGGTGGTGGGCCTGTCGACGGTGCGCACCACGGCCATCGCCGACCGGCTCAAGAGCCCGCCGTCCACCGAGGCGCGCGACTACGCGCTGGCCAACCGCCAGCGCACCGTGGCCTCGCTGGTGGAGCTGGTGAAGACGCTGTCGGCGCAGGACAGCGGCGAGCTGCCCTCGGTGTTCGACGGTTTCGTCGTCTACGGCCTCAAGGACGACCCCTTCCTGCGCGGCTCCAACCAGCCCACGCAGCGGGCGCTCACCGATTTCCTGGCCCAGCCGGAGCTGCTGACGCTGCTGCTGCTGCCGCCCGTCACCACCGGCGCGGAGGACGAGGCGCTGCTGTTCTCGCAGACCGTGGCGCTGTCGGACAACACGGTGGCGCTGCTGCGCCAGCTCGAAGGCCGGCTCACCGTCTACCGCGACGCGCTGGGCCGCTGCGAAGCCGTGCTGCAGACGCTGCAAGGCCACTGGAGCGACGCCGCGCAGCGGCTGCAGGCCGTGGAGGAGCGGCTGGCCGAGGCGCGGCACGACGTGGGCGTGACGCGCGCGCTCATCGCGGAAGAGGAGGCGCGGCTGGCCGCGATCAACGAGCGGCGCGCCCGCGTGCTGGCCGAGGAAGTGCGCTTCGTGGCCTACATGCGCCCGCGCGAGGCCGCGCAGGCGCTGCAGGCGCCCTGGCGCGCGGTGGACCCGGCGCTGGCCGAGGCACCCGTGCCGGCCTGCCTGCGCTCGCACCCGGACGTGCCGGACGAGCTGGCGGAAATGCTCAAGGTCGTCCGCGAGGCGCCGGCCGCCTGGTTCGTGGACGTGCCGGCCCTGGTGGAGCGGCTGGACCGCGGCGAGCTGCTGCTGCGCACGCTGCGCGGCGCGCAATCGCGCAGCACCCTGCTGGCGCAGCGCGGCATCGTTGCCCCCTCAACCTTGAGCGGCAGCCGCATCGGCACGGCCCTGGCGCAACTGCTCACGCGCCAGGCGCCGCTGCTGGCCGCGCGCGCCGAGCGCCTGAACCGGCTGCAGTGGCCGCTGCTGGCCACGGCCACCTGGCAAGGCTTGCGCGTGCAGGTGCAGGAGGTCGTGTCGCTGGGCGACCTGGCCGAGGGCGAGCATGGGCGCGGCGAGGTGTCGCGCCTGGCGGCCGAGCTGTTCGACCGCATGGCCGGCGTGTGCACCTGCTTGCACGCCGAGCTCAGCGCGGTGCTGCCGTCCATCCGGCTGGATTGGGCCGAGCAGATGTCGCAGTTCGACGAGACGCCCTCGCTGCGCGACCTCTCCAACCTGCCGCGCTTCAGCGAGATCGACTCCCTGGACCGGCGCCGGATGCAGGCCTATGCCGACTGGCTGTTCGCCCGCGTGGACCCGCGCCAGGCGCAGGCCGAGGCGCTGGTGAACGACGTGGTGCGCATGTGCCTGCTGCTGGCCAGCCACGCGCCGGTTGGGCGCATCGTGGCGGGGCGGCTGGCGCGGCCGGTGGGCGCCGTGCGGCCGGGGGTGAGCCTCCCGCTGGCGGCGCTGGAGCCGGCGCGGCTGCGCGTGGGCATGCAGGCCCTGGTCTACCGCAACAACGCGGTGGTGGCGCGCGCGGTGGTGGAGGACATCGGCGCGGCCGAGGTCTCGGCGCGGGTGCTGCACGTGGCGGCCGGGCAGGAGTCGCTGGGCATGGACGTGCGGGTGCACTTCGACGATGCCCCGGTGGTGAGCACCTCGCCTGCGCGCAGCGGCGGCGCGTTCAAGCGCGTGCCGCTGTCGCTGTTCTGAGGCCGGAGCCGCGTGCGCCATGGCCGCCGTGGACCGCACCGTGCGCCGCCTGCACCTGCAGGCCGCCAGCCACGAGGACGCGCGCCGCGCCGCGCTGCGCCTGGAAGACGCGCTGCGCTGCGCCAGCCTGCCGGACGTGGGCCGGCGTCTGCTGTTCGTCCGCCGCCTGAGCCTGGGCCCCGTGCGCGCCGACGCCAGCGCACAGGCCTGGGCGCTGCGACTGGAGACCGCGATGGCGCAGTCTCGCCTGCGCTGGCTGCCCGGCGACGCGCCGCAGGCCGCCACGGCCGACGCCGTGTGGTTTCGCGACGCGCTGCACGCCCACCTGGTGCTGGGCCTGCGCCTGGCGCGCGGGCCCGCGCCCGCGGCGTGGTTCTGGCCGCGGCTGCTGCCGGCGCTGGCGCAGGCACCGGACACGCCCACGGCGCTGGGGGCGGTGATGCACGCCGTGGCGGCGCTGCCGGAAGCCCAGGCCGCCCTGCCGGCCTGGGTCGCCGCCATGGCACGCGAAGGTTTCACAAAAGCCCTGATCGCTGCCGTGCCACGCGCGGATGTGGCGCCGCTGTGGCGGGCGTTGGGCGGCGCGCCGGGGCCGGCGTCCCTGCACGCGCCCGCGGCCGCAGCCGCGGACAACCATCCAGGCATCGACGCCAGCGCGCCACCCTACGCCGAGCCGCGGGCGCTGGTCGCGCGGGCCTTGCGCCTGGCCGGGGAGGAGAGGGCGGCGCGGCTTGTCGAAGTGCCCGGCCTGGCCGGCGCGCCGGACGCCGCCGCGGCCCCGCGGGCACCCGGGGCAACGCCGTCCAGCGGTGCCCGCAGGGTGTCGGCCCAGTCCGTCTCTCCAACGCCAGGAGCTGAAAGCGAACCCGCCAAAGGCACGGCCGAAACGGCCGCCGGCACCGAAACGGCACCGCCGCGGCGAGCCGCCGATGCGGCGGCGCCCGCGGCCCGGCCGTCCCAGGCGCTGCCTGCCCAAGTGCTGCTGCTGGGCGATGCCTGGCCCTGGGCCGAGGGCCGGGCCACGGCGGCGGGAGGGGCGCTGTTCCTGGTGGCGGTGCTGGAGCGGCTGGGCTACGGCGGCTGGCTTGCGTCGCTGCCCGCCGCCACGGCGCGGCGCTGCGCCGCGGCGCTGTGGGCGGCGCTGCTCACGCGGCTGGGTCTGGCCCCGGACGACCCGGCCTGGGCGCTGGCGCAGGCCCCAGCGGGCACCGGGCCGCTGCCCGCTGTTCACCCCCATACCCTGGCCGCCGCCGAGGCGCGGCTGTGCCCAGCCCAAGCCGGGCGCCCGGCCCCGTGGTACGGCACCACGGCCCGCACGGGCGGGCAGCCGGCCGCCGAGGCTTGGATCGCTCTGGCGCGCCGCTGGCTGCGCCGCCGCGCCGGCCTGGGCTTGCACGCGCTCGTCCTGCGGCCGGGCTGGCTGCAGCTCACCGCCACGCACGCCGATCTGGTGTTCGACCTGGACGCCACGGACCTGCGCGTGCGCCGCGCCGGCCTGGACCTGGACCCCGGCTGGGTGCCCTGGCTGGGCCGCGTGGTCGGCTTCCACTTCGAGCGGCTGCCCTGGCTGGCCCGATCCTGAGCGGCAGCACCCTTTGCCCTGGCCAACCCCGAGCGCAACGCCTTCATGAACCCCTTCGACCTCCCGGCCGCCGAGCCCCTGCCGCTGGCGCAGCGGCTGCTGGCGCTGCTGGCCCCCGGCGACGCGGCGCAGGACGCCGCGCCGCAGGCCCAGTGGCTGGCCACGCTGCCTGCGGCGCCGCTGGCGCAGGCGCTGCAGGCCTGGCAGGCGCAGGCCCCGGGCGAGGACGCGCGGCTGCACCGCCTGGCGCAGGCGCTCGCGCTCAACCCCACCGAGCTGGCCGCCGTGGCCCTGGCCCTGGCGGCCGACACCGAGCTGCTGGCCGCGCGCGCCATCGCCTGGCTGCAAGCCCCCCTGTCGGACAGCCATCCCACGCTGGGCCTGGTGGCCAGCCTGCAGGCCCAGCGCGGCCTGCCCGCCGCCGCACTGGCCGAGCTGCTGGATGGACAAGCGCTCGCCAGCGGGCTGCTCACGCTGCACGGCAGCGGGCGCTGCCTGCCTGACGCCGTGCTGCGCCTGCCGCAGGCCCTGGTGGCGGCGCTGGCGGGCGGGCAGGGGCGCTGGCCGGGTGTGCGGCTGGAAAGCACCGGCTTGGAAGCAACAAATCCCCTGCTGGTTGCTGGAACAACCGGCTCCGATGCCACCTCCGTCCGCGGCGCGCCGCCCCTCCTGGCCGCGTCGCTGTTGGCTGAAGCCCAGCGGCGCGGCGCCGCCCTGGCCCCGCGCGCGGCCCTGGTGGTGCGCAGCGGGCACCCCGTGGAAGCACGCGCCGCCTGCGCGGCGCTGGCGGCGGCGCAGGGGCGCCGCGTGGCCTTCATCGAGGGCGAGGCCCCCGCCGGCCTGGGCCCGTGGCTGCTGCTGCACGACGCGCTGCCCGTGCTCTGCGCCGAGCTGGCCCCGGGCGAGCGCCGCCCGCTGCCGGCGCTGCCGGGCTGGAGCGGCCCTGTGCTGGTGGCCTGCGGCCCGGAAGGCGGCTGGACGCGCGACGGCGAGGCCGTGGACGCCTGGCTGCTGCCCATTCCCGGCGCCGACGAGCGCAGCGCGCTGTGGG
Organism: Azohydromonas lata NBRC 102462; assembly: GCF_001571085.1. Taxonomy (GTDB): domain Bacteria; phylum Pseudomonadota; class Gammaproteobacteria; order Burkholderiales; family Burkholderiaceae_C; genus Azohydromonas; species Azohydromonas lata. The sequence continues at coordinate 3,548 of NZ_BCTC01000037.1, read as the reverse complement.
CCGCGCACTTGGGCGACGAGGCTGCAGCGCGCGCGTTGGGCCGCACCCACCGCCACGCCGGCGCGCGCATCGCGCAACTGGCGCGCGCCGCGACGGCCGACCGCACCCCGGCGCAGCCGCCGCACACGCAGGCGCTGCTGGACAAGGTCGCCCGCGCCGCGCGCGGGGCCGGTGGCGGGCTGTTGGGCGCGCTGGCCGAGGCGCTGCCGCAGGACATCCCGGACGAGGCCCTGATCCTGCCCCCGCCGCTGCGCACCGAGCTGAACGCGCTGCTGCAGCGCTGCCGCGCCCGCGACGGCCTGGCCGACGACCTGGGCGCCGCCGCCCGCACCCGCTACCGCCCGGGCGTGCGCGCGCTGCTGGTGGGCCCCTCCGGCACCGGCAAGACGCTGGCCGCGGGCTGGCTGGCCACGCGGCTGGGCTTGCCGCTGTACCGCGTGGACATGGCCAACGTCAGCAGCAAGTACATTGGCGAGACGGAAAAGCACCTGGCCGAGCTGTTCGCCCGCGCCGAGCACGCCGAGGTGGTGCTGCTGTTCGACGAGGCCGACGCCCTGTTCGGCAAGCGCACCGAGACGCGCGACGCCCACGACCGCTACGCCAACCAGCAGACGAACTACCTGCTGCAGCGCGTGGAGGCGTTCGACGGCATCGCGCTGCTCACCAGCAACAGCCGCGCGCGCTTCGACTCGGCCTTCACCCGCCGCTTCGACGCCATCGTGGAATTCACGCCGCCCACGCCGGCCGAGCGCCGCGCGCTGTGGCTGGCCCACCTGGGCTCGGCGCATGCGCTGGACATCGCGGCGCTCAACCGGCTGGCCGCGGGCTGCGACCTCGCCGGCGGGCACATCCGCAACGTGGTGCTGGCGGCGCGGGCGCTGTCGGCCGACGCGCCCATCGCCTGGCCCGCGCTGCTGCCTGCCCTGGCGGCGGAGTACCGCAAGCTGGGCAAGCCGCTGCCCACGGCCCTGGCCTCGGAGTCCTAGACGCATGGGCAGCACCGCCGCACCGGTGGCGCGCCCGCGACGGCGGGGGCGGCGTGCGCAGGACGGGCAGGGCGATGGCGCCCGTGGCCGCCACGCGGGCAGCCGCTCGCGCGAGGATGAAACCCAGGCCGACGTTCCGGCACTGGACGGCACCTGGCAGGACGAGGCCGCGGCGCTGGACGGCTATCTGCCGGACGATGCGTTGCCTGCTCCGCTGGCAGGCGGGCCGGACCGGGCGCAACCCGGCTGGCCGCGCTATTTGCGCCGCCTGGATGCGGACGCACCCGCCATCGGCGACGAGGCCGCCACCGCGCGCGACGGCTTGGGCGCAGGCGATGCGCGGGCCGCCCAGGCCGCGAACACGCCGGCCGCGTCTGGTCAACCCGCACCGCGGTCGGACCGGCCGGCGCCCGCCGTGGAGCCGGTGCCCTCCCGCCCGCGCCGGACGGACCCCGCGCAGCGCGCCGCCGTCGCCACCCGGCCGCCCGCGCCCAAGCTGCCCATGCCAGCGGCCTTCGCCCAGGCGCCGCGCGGCAAGGAGCCCGTGCAGCCACCGCGCGCCGCAGGCGCGCTTTTGGCGCGGGGCGAGGCCGGCGCCCGCGACGCGCAGGCCGCGGCCGACCGGCGGCAAGGTGCCGCCCAGCGCGCCCTGGCCGCCCAAGCGCCGCACGGCCCAGGCGGCAGCGCGGGCACGGCCGGCCAGCAGGACGCGCACAAGGACCAGAACGGCGCCAAGGACGCGAAGGACAGGAAGGGCGGCGCGGGCGCGGCCGGCCATCAGGGCGCTGCGCAACGGGGCGCAGGCGGCGAGAACAAAGGCGAAGGCGCCGCCGTGGCGCTCGTCGAAACGCTGGAAGAACCCGCGGCCGACGACACGGACCTGGGCTGGCAGCCGCTGCGCGCGCCGGACATCGCGCCGTCCTGGCCCGTGGCCGACGCGCTGCCCGCCGATGCGCTGCCGTCCGCCACCGCCGCCAGGCCGGCCCCCGGCGCGGCGGCTGCGCCGGCCACCCCCAGGGCCGCACCCGGCAGCCCGCCGGGGCCGGCACAGCCCGCGGCGCCAGGCCAGGCCGCCACACCCGATGCCACGGCCGACGCGCACAAGGCCGAGCGCCAGGCGCAGGACATGGCGCGCCAGTCCTACCAGGGGCTGGCCCGCGCCGCGCGCCAGCTGCAGGACGGTTTCACGCGCCGCGCCGCCCGCACCGGCGACGATTTACTCGCCGCCTACGACCTGGCCGGGCGCACGCTGCAGCGCCGGCACGAGGACGACCTCACCCACGCCGACGCCGAGGCCGAGGCGGCACGGCAGGCCGTCAACGCCGCGGCCGACCTGGCCCAGCAGCGCCTGGAGCGGGCCGCCGCGCGGGCGGCGCGCTCCATCACCACCGCGTCGGGGCAGGCCGAAGGCGCCATCAGCGCCGGCGAGCGCCGCAACGGCCAGCAGGTGGACGCGGCCGTGGCCGGCCTGGTGCTGGGCCACACCCAGGCCTACGACGAGGCCATCGCCAAGGCGGACAAAGCCTTCAAGGCGGCCGTGGAGGCGCTGGACGGCCTGAGCGCCAACCCCGGCGCCGAGTTCCCGCTGGGCCAGGGCGACGCGCTGGCCTCGGCCAAGAACGAGTCCGTGCAGGCGCGCGTGCCGCGCTGGGTGCAGCCGGAGAAGAAGCGGCTGGACGACCGCCTCAAGGAGAAGAAGACCGCCTGGACCGGCTCGCGCGACGAGACGGCCTGTTCGCTGTCCTGCACCTACCGCGCCGCGCTCAAGGGAGAAATCGCCCGCATGGCGCGCGAGGCGCGCGCGGCCATGGCGCGCTCGCTCGCCCAGGCGCGGCGCAAGCTGCGCCAGCAACAGGAGGACGGCTTATCGGCCCTGGCCGGGCAGCGCCAGGCCGCGCTGGCGCAGGTCGCCACGCAGCAGCGCGCCGCGCGCGCGCGCCTGGCCGGCCAGAAACGCGGCTTCATGCGCGCCGTGCGCGGCGAGGCGCAGGCGGCCCTGGGCGGCGTGGGCGCCTCGTCGCGCGCGGCCTTGCCCACCTTCTGGCGCGCGGCCCAGGGCTACGAGCAGGCCGTGCGCAAGGCCGCACCCAACGGCGCGCAGGCGCTGCGGCCGGTAGCCGAGCGCGGGGCGCAGCCGCCGCTGGCCTCGCTGCGGCAAAGCGCGCAGGCGCTGGAGGGGCGCTTGGGAGACTCGGCCCAGCGGCTGCCGGCCTCGCTGGCCCAGCACGGCGCCACCCAGGCCCAGGCCGGCGAGGCGGCAGGTGAAACGCTGGCCGCCACGCTGCAGGCGCTGGGCCAGCAATCGGGCCAGCGCATGGGCCAGGCCGTCGAGGGACTGGAGGCGTCCTTCACCACGCTGGACGACGCCGTGCGCGACGCCGGCAAGGGGTGGTCCGCCCCGCTGGACAAGCACCTGGGCCCTTTCCTGGCCCGCCAGAAGGCCGATGCCGCGGCCAAGCTGCAGGCCCTGCGCAGCGGCGCGGGCGGCGGCAACGGTGCGCCGGCCGCCGCCGGGGCGGCGGGTGCGGCGGGTGCGGCCGCCTCGGCGCTACCCGGCCCGGC
>NZ_BCTC01000036.1 GCF_001571085.1 Azohydromonas lata NBRC 102462 | reverse complement strand
GAAGAGCCGCCATCATGGACCGGCTGCTGCACGGGGCGCACACCATCGCGCTCAAGGGCGAGTCCATGCGCCGAACCACGCCGGCCGACTAACGCATCGGGCTGGGCCACAGATGATGCCGCGCCCCGTTCCATGCGAAGGCGGACAGCGTTCCACGCTGATGGCAAGCAGCGGCATTACCATTGCACCAGTCACTCAAGCACCCCTCCCGGGGTGTCCACGATCACGCGGAACACTGCCCGTGATCAGCCTGGAATGGGTGTCCGCGATCAGTGGAACGCGCAGTTGGCAGACTGCATGGCCGCAAGTTCGTCACGCTGCGGCAGGCGATGGATGAAGTTGTTGACTGGTTAACGTTCTACAACTACCAACGCATTCATTCCTCGCTGGGATACCTCAGCCCCATTCAGTACGAGCAACGCTGGTATGCGGCACAGCACAGGAACGCCGCATAGAACGAGGGCGAAGAACTACGGGAAACAGGGGCAAGGTCAGAGCCATGAAGACCTGCTGCCATAGCGCCTTCTCCTGGGAAGGTCAGCACCGCGACTTCCCAGGATCAAACACCTAAAAGGTGTTCGGAGAACAGGGGAAAACCCAACTTGAGGCCCCTATAGGCCAATCGTTCAGTTTCAGTGGCCGGGCGTGATGTTATGGACCATGAACGATTTGGTGAAGCCGCAGACGCGTTCATTTACCACGATAGCGCCGGGAAAAAGCCGAGCCAGCTCGCCACGCCGAATATTGCGTATGCGCGTGGCCCACTCGACGGCCTGCGCATGATCTGCGGCTTTGGCGTAGGAGCCCACACCGAAGCGCTCAAAACACCAAGCTTGGGCTGGTGCCGGCAGCCAGTGGAAATAAGGAATGCGCGTGCGCCAATCCAGCGGAAATCCATGGTTGGGCGTTTGCAGGAAAAATGACTTACCAACGCGTTGCATTTCTCTGGCCATACGCATTTGATCGCCAAATGCCCCAACGTGGCCAATAACGGAGTTTGAAAACACCAAATCAAACTGCTGATCCCGGTACTTGGAAAGGTCGCGTGCATCACCCGTGACAGATTCGAAAACATCGACAGCCGGCTGTTCAAACATATTCAACAATACGATACGCGACGCAAGCTTATGGGACACGCCAAGTGTCTTCCAATAATCCATCGTACCGCCAATATCTAGGATAGTTGGTGGTGACTTGAACGCTTTTAGAAGAGAAGCAAATACTTGGTACCGCCGTTGCCTGGCGTTGAGTTCCACTTTTCCCCAAAAATCAGCAGCTTGTGCTTGCATTCCATGTACCTTGCATGTTTGAGGACGAAGCGATGTTGCGGGCTAGCGGTTTCCTATAGGCCACCTGCTGCCAGCTATGCCGCACCGTCAAGACAGCACAGAACGAAATGGTCTATTGAGTTTGAAAACTTCTCTGGCACTTTTTCCACCATTTTCGGCCGGTGTTGTGTTCTTGCCTTTATCCACAGAATGAACCAATTTGTACTTGCTGGCAACCAATTCCAGTGCAGGCAGCGGCAGTCCACGCCACTCCATGCACAGCGGTCCATCCGGTGCAGCGAAATGCCCCAATTTGAAGCCAGCCGCAACAGCCACCATGGAGAAATAAACATCCTCCTGCATACGGCTGTGCCAGTCCCAAGGTACATCCAGCGCACCAATGGCCTGCATGCTCAACAAGCACGAACGAGTGACAAAATAGGCACCGCCGAAAACATTGTCACCAGGTCTGTAATTCCGAGCCATCGCTGCATCGAAATAGGGTGCCCATGACGGAACCATACCTGCAAGCCGCCTGGGCCAACTCAGCTCTGTTTTGATGAGTTGCCTGTGCGACTCAAAACTACGAGGGCGGTTAAAATCGACTCGGTAAACCCCAAAAAGTCCGACGTCTCGATGACTCTCCATGAACTGCAAAGCATCGGCAATCAGCCCAGGCTTGATAAGTAAGGCGTCTTGGTCCAAGCGAAGTACTAAATCACAATCCGTTTCGTGCAAGACGGCCTTGAAGCCTGTACAAAGGGTATGAGTAAGGCGGTCGATTCCCTGATTGCACTTGTTTCGTAACACATGCCAATGGGGCTTGCGGGTATCAAGTATGGCCTCGTAAGTGCCATCGGTCGTGCAGTCGTCGACCACATAGACTACATGGCTGCCTTCGCAAAAGGCTTCGACACTGTCCAACGTATCCAGCGCAGTTTGAATGCCCGGCCCAACCGGAACAACTACCGCAACCTTGGGCGATTTTTGATGGCGACTCATAACATCCAGCGCAGTAAATCAAGTTAATTTCTAACACAAAGTATGACCTAGCCCCCCAACGGAAAGGACTGGCCGCCGTTTACCAACAAATACCGTCGTAATTTTCGCCGGCGTGCTTATCCCCTATGCGCACCAAATCCACCAGATTTTGGCCCTGACGCAAGCAATTACCTACATCGCGAAATTCTTCCGCACTATTACCTACGACCAGGGTTTCACCATGGTCCATAATCTCCTGAAGGGTCGACACCATCAGACGACATATGTGAGGAATACGATGAAGAATAAATTCACGATTCGTGCCTGTCAGCGCAGCGAGACTGACATTACGGTCGTAAATACGGAGGTCATACCCTTTACCGATGAGGTGCTCAATGACCTCAACCATGGGCGATTCACGCAAATCATCCGTACCAGCCTTGAATGCAAAACCCAATATTCCAACTCTTCGCTGACCCTTGCGAACGATCATGTCAATAGCCTTGCGGATCTGCCGCTCGTTGGACGGCAGGATGGCATTCAGCATGGGAGCGTCCAAATCCAGACTTCTGGCTTTGTAGGCCAACGCTCTAACGTCTTTGGGTAGACAGGAGCCGCCGAAGGCAAAACCTGGTTTCAGGTAATATGCAGATAAATTGAGCTTAGTATCACGACAGAAGATGTCCATAACCTCCTGTCCATCAATCCCAGTCAACTTGCAAATATTGCCAATTTCATTAGCAAATACAACTTTTATCGCATGCCACGTATTGTCGGCATATTTAACCATCTCCGACGTTTCCACAGAGGTCCGGACAAGAGGTGCTTCAATGCCTGCATAGAGCTTGACGAGCACATCACCGGCGCGCATGTCGGTTTCACCGATAACCGTTTTAGGCGGATGACGATAGTCGTAAACGGCAGTCCCTTCACGCAAAAACTCTGGATTTACGCACACACCAAAATCCTTGCCGGGCATTTTTCCTGACGCTACAGCCAAGGTCGGTAGTACCACACTGCGCGCAGATCCTGGAAGCATTGTTGAACGTAAGGCAACCACATGGTAGGCATCCTTGTCTCGCAACGCCGTACCTATTTCCTCGCATACTTTCCGAACGAACGACAGGTCGAGATTGCCATTCGTCTGTGACGGCGTTCCTACGCAGACCAACGATACGTCAGTATTTTGAATGGCCTCTTGGACATCTGTGGTTGCTCGCAGGCGTGAGAGGCGGACGTTTTCCAACGTCATTTCCGCAATATCTTTCTCAACAATGGGAGCAATACCCTGATTCACAAAATCCACTTTGTCTTGGCTCGAATCAACACCTATCACTTGGTGCCCATCCTGTGCCAGACAAGCTGCGGAAACCGCACCAACGTAGCCAAGGCCAAAAATACTGATCCTCATCTTTCCCTCCGTACAGCCGCGAGGCCAATTTCAAATTTAAATAGTTTTTATGTATTTGCAAAATCACCTGCCACGGGAATAGCCGTGCGCGGATCGTCAATTCTGAGTGCCGGCGTGCCTTGCAGCTTTAATCCTCTTAAAACCGCAGCCTGCAACCGACGCTTGACCATATCGACATCAAAGCGAGATATTTCTATGCAGGAAGTATAAATGGGCAATTGACCTTTCCATTTTCTTTTCACATAGGAATAACACTTATAGAAATCTGTCGGCAACTCAAGCAACTGATTGGTATTGTGAACACAAAAAGCAGGTATCACAAAGTTTTGTAAACCACGTGCTCTCGCGATGAGACACAAATCTGTGCCGTACAGATGAAAGCTTGGCAACGAAGAGTCAAAAGTTAAGCCATTACTGGCCCTTGTGATCAGGACTATTTCATCCAGCGTTTGTACCGGTTCGGGATCCGAAATTGGCTTGCCTTGCAATCCCCATCCGGTTGAATAAACCTGCCCCAGACCCATGCTGCCTTCGCTCTGCCTACGCACGCCATAACAACCCAGAACACCCCACCGTATACCGCGGCAATCCAACTGCGCGATCGCCGCCAACATATTAGCCAACCAGTCTTGTGGCAGATAAACATCCTGGTGAATGAACACTAGAATATCTCCCGTGGCTTCCTTGACCGCTTCGTTATATGCCATTGATGCCGAAGAAAAACCTTCCTTAATCAGAATTTCGTGCTGATGGCCTGCCGCCAGGGCAGGGGAGCGGAGCAAATTGCGCTCAAGCACAAGACGATTATTGACGGCTGCGATGAACGAAATTTTTTCAACGTTCATGGGTTCCTCCTTGCCATGCCCCAACTTCACCGGCCAGATGCTGTTATCGCTTATTCATTACTGCAAATTGCCGGCAGTTCTCTTTCCCGCCTCCAGGCTCAGACCTTGAACATAAGCCTGCACCAAACGAGGGGCGGAATGGTCCCAGGCCAGTGAGCTCATAACACGCATCCGCCCAATTTCACCCATGCGTTCCCTTTCGCCAGGGTTTTCCATCAACCACATCACCTTCTTGGCAAATTCAAGAACGTCGTTGGGTGGTGCATAGATGGCAGCTTCTTGAGCCGAGCGCTTAGTTTCACAAAGATCGAAAGCTACGATGGGTTTGCTCAAAGCCATGTACTCCATCACCTTGTTCATGGTGGACTTGTCATTGAGCGGATTCAGTGGATCCGGTTGCACGCAAACTTGAACAGTGCTCAAGTAGGAAAGCACTTGCTGATCCGTTACTCGCCCGGTAAACCATATATAAGGCTCCAGCGCTAATTCTTTAGCCAATGCACGCAGCTGTGGCATAGCGTCGCCATCACCAATCACTACGGCAAGCACATCTTTACGCTTTAGGGTGAAAACCAACTCGTGCAAAGCACGCAACCAGTAATCGACGCCGTCCTGCGGGCCCATGGTGCCTATATAGCCAACCAAATTAGGCGCCCGCGCCGCCAGCTCGGGATCCGGGCTGCACGGCTTGAAGGCCAAGGGCGGACCGTTGCGCACAACGTAAACCTGATCGGCGCGCTTGCGACCCCGCGACATGGCGACAACCTTGTAGGACTCGTTGGTAGCGATCACTAGGTCAGCCAATGCAAACGTACAGCGCTCAAGCAGACGCAAAGCCCAATAGACCGCGTTGCGCTTGGGCCGCTGGAAGCGGGACAAATAGGTTTCAGGTGCCAGATCATGGTGGTCAAAGACAAACCTCACACCAAAGGGCTTGAACACCGCCGCCACGATGAAAAGCGTATCCGGCGGATTAGCTGCGTGAATAACGTCAAAGCCATGTTTAAAAAAAACCTTCAAAGCTACGACGAGCATGGCAAGCGTGGCATAGAGAAATTCGGCCGCGTAGCTCAACAGTCCTGCTCCTCCTGGTGGCGCCGGAAAGCGATGCACCTTGACGCCATTGATGGTCTCGGTCCATGGCTGGCCTGTTGCGCGGGGGGCAATGACGGCAACGTCATAGCCTGCCTCCTGTAGGGCAGTGGCCTCACGCCGGACACGTACATCGAACGGATAGGCGTTGTTCTCAACCAGCATCAAGATGCGCACAGGTTGCTTCATGGTGGCGTTCATGGTTGTTGAAGATGGAGGCGCAGTTGAGCGTCATGCAGGTAAAAATCTGTCGCGACCTTCAGTCAATAGGCGGCGCACGATCAAAGAGGCAGGTGTGCGGGCCGCTCTTAACGGCTTGACGGGTGTAGTGGCTGTTTCGTGCACAACCTGGATTCGCCTACCTTCGCGACCAACCAGCGACCAGCTCTCGCCGGCACAAACTCGCACACTGCCGCCGGCAAAATTGATTCGGCAACTACCGTCCCTCGCCCATGGAGGGGGTGTTATGACCAAGTGCTGAGCTGTTGCGGGGACTTCAAAATCCACCCGTGGAGCCAGCGGCGTGAGGTAACAAATCTGTCCCTCGTGCCGTTGCGTGAAGCTCATTCGCATCAATGAGGACAGCTTGGTCCAGTTGACGGGGCCTAATCCGTTGACAAACCCGGCCAGCTCGTCAAGCAGCTCAATACCATTTTTCAAATCGTCCTGATGGCCTCTGAGAACAATGGGACGGCCAAGATAGGCACAAATCAGCGCCGCATTGCGCGCCCGGCCGGTAAACGCGGCACGTGGCAGTACCGTGCAGCCTTCGATGTTTTCGGCGGGGAGGAAACCTAGCGTCGATATCCAAGATGCCTGCGGGTTATGCGCCATCAAAGAACCAGCCGAAATGCACGCACCCTCAAACCCGCCTTGGGCCAATGCACCAAGCATATCCGCAGAGCAGCCTCCGTGCGGGGGCACCATGACGCGACAAACTCCCAGCCCCGTGGACTGCTCAAGCTTCACGATGCGCTCCAGCGCCTGCGATACCAGTGCTGTACGGTCTGACGCCAAATGCTGACGTGCCAACTCATTTTTTGAGTGGTTATTGCCATGCACAAGCAACGATATGGCATCGGGATTTTGCTTGAATATCTCTGCGGTAGATCGATGGGTATACCAAGTATCCAAAGGAATCGTCGCAAACGAAACGTGATAATTATTTTTTCGTGAGCGAGTCACTACTTCCCGGTAATCAACGCGGCCATAGGTTGGCCAGTGGAGATTAGGATCGTCAAACATAAAAGCTGCGCGCAGCGGCGGCACGTCGCCAATGGCTGCGGATCCAATCCGTCGCAGCAAATGCAGCAATGGCAGATTTTGAACGAAGAATTGATCTGAAAATGCCAACGAAAAGCTGCCTCCTTCCGCAATGTCCAACAATGGAAAAGCGGAACGGAAAATAGCCATTCCATGACGATTCGCCATGGTCCATATAGGCTGCCCATCACACCTTGCGAGCACAATCTCGTCGGAATCAAGCTTCAATTGGACTGGCAAAACTGAAACTTCGGACTCCAGTTCGCGGCCTCGAAAAGGCCACGGAACTTGATCCAAATCCGAAAACTCAATCTTCAGAGGACCACGCAAAATGTTATCTGAAGCCGTTGATGGCAAAACCAGCGTATCGGTCGACAGCAGCGCGCTATTTTTACAAACTGACCGATCACTTGTCAGTACACCGGACATCCCGGTCGACATTTGACTACTGAACCGGCTAACGACCACACTCAGCGGCAGTAAATCTTTAAGAGCAGCCAAAAGGCGTGGGGCGAAATTGCCTTCCACCAAAAGCTTGATTGGCACAGCTTGATATATTTTTTGATCGGAGTTCATTGTAGACCAATCCTCCCGATGGACTTTTGAAGCTCAATATTGCTGTCGGGCATAGGCAGCGTTTTTGAACACAAACCGACAGCTAGGCCAATCACTAATAGAAATGAAATTATCGACTGGTCAAAAAGCACTATGGAAAGAAAATTGAACGAGTGCGCTACAAGAATTGATCCCAAAGTCCAAGCCAAAAATCTTTCTTTGACATCGACGGATTCATTCTGAATAGCCAACCCCAAACCTCGAAACACACTGACCAGCAAACCTATGAATGCGATCAACAATCCAATCCCGCCATAAACGGCCATGGCAATATAGTGATTAGTAATATCAGTATGCCGATCACTGGCAGGAATTCCTGTAGGCATCCAATGCCGGGTGTAATCTGTGCCATACAACCACCATTCGCTGACTGCCGCCAAAGTTGACTGGATCAATTGAGCACGATGCCAACCCATACTTCCACCTGCGACGTCAATTTTCGCAAGTAAAAAATAAACAGGATCGTTCATCACCAAGTTCAACAAGAACACCAATAGAACTCCTGCCCATTGAAAAATGCGCACCTGCCCACGCAAAGGCCAAATCACCATGCAAGCCAGCCCTATTGCAGTCATCAACATGGGACCGCTTGATCCACTTGCATAAACAACACCAAGGCCAGCTAGCCCACCAAGAACCGCCCAGCTCCTTGCGCTTTTCCAAAAATAGGCCGCCATGGGCACCAATATAGCTCCGGCAGTCCCGGCGAGGATAGGGTGAGGAAAAGGCCCACAGGCACGAATACCGTTAGTGCGATGTGGCGAAACCAACGGCACGCCGCCTAAGGCCCTAAACACGTTGTCATCAGTATGCTGCTCGTACAGCATTGACAGCGCAACTGGAAAAAATGCGATAAAAAGAATCTTAAAAACCAACTCGATATCTTCACGTTTTATCACAAATAATCTAAACAAAAAATAAACCCCCACATAATCCCAAATAATACCAAGTCGATATACTGTTGTGTCCGGCAAGTGAAAAGGTGTTGTGACCAGCAATACAAGCGCCCAAATATATATCCATTTATCGACGTGTGACGGGCCATTGAACAAATGTTCACCGCGTAGCCAGGCCCTGAAAATAGCGGAAACGATGATAATTCTTGTGATACTAATATTGACAAATCCAAGATCCACTAACTGCCCACGGGTCATCCATGTAAATCCCAAAATCAACGGAAGCAGGGCGAACCGACGCGGCAGCACAAATTGCGCCGTCAGAGCAAGAAGCAGAAACGCAATGCCGAGAAACGTCACTTTTGTTCCCGTGGACGGTCCGTGCAAGAAGCAAGCATCAGCGCAGTGACTCGTCTCGGCCGACTAGCGCCTTGTCGCTGGAGATGAAACGGTTAAACGGCCGTTTAGTCCATTCAAATACCCGCTGAATCTGCTCCTTACGCAGGGTTTGAACAACGTCTGAAGGCACCACAGGTGATTTGTGTTTGAGCCCGTACCAGAAATAACCAGACAGCCGGACCAACGGATTAATCAACACTGGCGCCTCACGTGCTCGACGGGCGCACTTGACAAGCTCAAAAGCAGGATGAGAGCCGAAAGAAGCATCACGCATGCCCATGCGAAAAATACCCTTCAGTCGCCCCCCAGCAGATGACGTGGGCCGATAATGGTGTACCGGCAAATGCAAAAGCGAACGAACCTTCCAACCGGCATGCTGTGCATGAACCTGAGCCAACCAATCTTCTCCTCCATACATCAACGCCTGATATCCGCCAATTTCGTCGAAACAGACACGCCTAAACATTTGCACACCTCCCGCAACGGACGTCGGAGAATTTGCAGGCCTGCACTTCCAGATATCACCTGAACGTTCATAGATATAGCCTCCAGCAAGGCCAAGGTCTGCATCTCGCTCAAACTCATCAATAATGGATCGAAAATAATAATTCGATTTCAATTCAATATCAGCATCAAGCATACATACAAATTCAAAAGCTTCCGCCTTTACCAAAGAATATGCCTTATTAATAGCGCGATACTGAGCACCAAAGTTCCGTTCGCCACCATTTCTGCTGGCAATTGTGTGAAGATGAAGAAAATTATGTTGCCGGGCAAAACGACGCACTATGTCAGCGGTTTCATCTGTGGAACCATCGTCCATAATATGCCAAGCCTTTGGCAAAACGCTTTGCCTCAAAACCGACTCAATGGTCACACCTATATATTTGGCTTCATTCTTGGCCGCAGTAAGGAGCACAAACGAATTTGCTAAATTTTGCATGACTTCTCCTTATGCCTTTACCGGATCAAGAATTTGCTGCTTGTTATACGACAAAAGCCATTTGATGCAGGCAAGGCTACAAGCAACTTTATGCCGATGCGATTGTCGTGAACTGCTTTTAATTGCACTCTTGGCAAAGTGACCAACTACCCGAATGCCATGGTGCGCAAAAACAATGGCTTTATACATAAAGACTGCACCAGCTGAGTGATGCTTGATCCAGTACTGTAAATCTGCTTTTTGCATCTCCACGAAAAATCGTTGCGGCGCGTTTGCAGAACTGGCACCGCCATAATGGACGGATGCAGTGAAAGGCACATAGACAATAGGCCAACCAGCACTCCAAAAGCGTTTACACCAGTCCATGTCCTCGCCATAAATAAAGAATGCTTCATCAAGCAAACCAACTGTATCTATGGCACTACGGCGAGCCAACCAAAAGCAACCGCTTAGAATATCAACCTCTGAGCAACGATCGTCCGGGCGATGAGGAAGTTGATATCCTGTTGCCCATTCTGAATTTTGAAAAACAACATCCAAAGCCAATGCGCGGCAGGCCATGTTCCACAGGCTGGGAAAACCGCGACAAGAAAGCTGTTGTTTCCCATCTCCGCCAATGATGCGTGGCCCGGCCATACCAACAGTCGGATTTTTTTCTAAAAAATCAACTAGATATGCAATACAGCCTGCGTCTACATTCACATCAGAATTTATAAGTGCAATATATTCACCCGTGCACTGTTTGATGCCGATGTTGTTTGCCTTTGCAAAACCAAAATTGTCTGAATTGCGAATAAGGTTAACTTTCGGAAATTCTTTACGCACTGCCTCCTGTGATCCATCAGATGAATTATTGTCTACAACTATTATTTCCAAATTTCCCCGGTAAGCACATCCTGCAAGGGATTCCAAGCATTCCAGTAGATATCTTTTGGCATTCCAGTTGACAATGACAACCGAAACTTTAGGAATGAGGTCATGCATGTCGGTGGCTCCGTCCGGCTTCCACCCAAGCATTAGGGCGCAAGCGCTTCAACAAGATGGCGTACAAGGAAGGACCTAGTATTAAAAGCGATAAAGCCTTGCACAAGGTTCGCGCTGAGTGATTAGCAGCCAACGCTCGATGCACTTCCTGTCTCATGGCTTTGACGTTTTTTGAACGAGCCTTCAATATAGCCAGTTCCATATGAACTGCGGCCAATTCATGACTGACAAGATATTTCTCTTGGCTCGTGAGTTCTTTTACTAGCGCAAGCTTTTGGTACGATTTACACATTGTCTGAAAATACTGTAAAGGGTCGCGTGCGCATAAATCGGACAAACCTTCATTTTCGCCTTGCCGCTCCAAAATGACACCTTGAGTACAGCTCACGACAAAAGGACCTTTCAGAGCAATATGTGCCAACAAGTCTGTGTCTTCACATACTTTCAGTTCTGTATCAAATCCACCCGCTTGTAGTAAGACTTCGCGCTTCACAAGCCAAGCGGAAGGGAAAAACAGCGACATCAGCACGTCCCGCAGTGGTCTTTTACGATATGGCTCAGCATGAAAATCATGCAACCGACCACGGACTTCAAACACCGTTTTGTTGAAAAATCCTGGCCGTTGAATTAAGCAATCTACAAAGTGTCCCACGGCTTCTGGATATTCCTGCAATTCCCGAACCTGTATCTCGAGTTTATTGGGCCGCCATTCATCGTCCGAGTCGAGAAAAGCTACCCATGCACCGGATGCCGCGTGAATACCGGTATTTCGAGCAGCACTGGCCCCAGCATTGCGTTGTACAAGATAGCGAACCGACTGGCCATACGTAGCGACTACGGCTGCCGTGTCATCACTGGACCCGTCATCTACGACAATGACTTCATAAGGGCGCAATGTTTGCGCAAAAACTGAATTCAAAGCAGAATGTATACAGAATCCCCGATTATAAGTTGGAATGACAACAGAAATATTAAATGAGTCTTGCACACGGCGCATGGTTTTCGGTCTTTCGGAGGTCTGCGAGGCACCATCATGCCCCTCCCACTCACATGCTTTAGTCACTTGAAAGATGCGCATAAACGCGTAATTGACAGACTATTGCGCAAAATTTTTATCATACGGCAAATATACCCAATAACAACATCCGCAAATATGGCTGAAGGTTTGCGAGCAAATTTGGTGCGTCCTCTATACAAATCATAAAGTTGAGCATATGCACTGGGAAATTGTGGTTTCCACGGCTTTTGCTCCGTCACAAAATGAATGACGTGAGGCTTCAGTAACGTTTGCCATTTTTGAATGTCAGTCGTCCTATGCCCCTGAAAGTTCCAGACATTACTTAATTCCAGCCACGCTCCATCTGCTGCAACGTTAAGTGCGTCCTGATCAGCAAATGGCGTCTGCGGATAATTTGTTAAATAATCAATAGCTCGTTCTGAAATATATTTTTTTCGCCATTGAAATGGTTGTATCAGCAGCATGCCGGCATTAAAATATTTATTGACCATTGGCACACCAGCATTACGCGCACTTGGATCATGAATGCACAAGTCCAACGGATCTTTGACGGCGGCAAAAGGTGCATCATTAAGGAGTACCGAACTTAATTCAGTCAAGCTGCCAAGCACCAAGACGTCGATATCCAAATAAATAATAGTTTCGATGTGTATTGGCAAAACAAACGGCAATACCAATCGAGCAAATGTCATCTTTGAAATTCGCGGCAGTGTTTTAAACGACTGAAATGGTTTTAGGTCAATGTCTATCCATTGAAAAACTGCAGCCCCATCAGGCAACGATGATTCAATCTGCTTACGCGCATCGCAGTCAATTCCATCGTTCAATACGAAAAATTGAAGTGGCCAACTCTGTTCATTGTTGTCCGCGATTGAGCGAAGTGTGGTGGCAAGAGGCATCAAGTAGGCAGCATCTGCGGCAACCGCAACGGGCAGCATCGCGTACGATTTTTTTTCATGTTTTTTATTAGAAACGAGCTGCATATAAATATTCCTAGAATTTTTACTGCACACACCTAAATGCGTGCAACCTTAGATTCTTGACAACACTCAAATAAAAAGATAGTCATATATTTTTCAAGCGATTGTTAAAAAAAGCCCATCGACGCAATACATCCACCAAACCAAATCCAATTATTTTTTTGCATTTAAGCAGCCACCATGCGCGCGTCTTTTTGATAGCCGGGTAAATAAGTTCAGAATATTCACATATTTCATCACAGAGTGCAGTCTTCTTTCCATTGAACGCCATACTCGCGATTCCGATGGCATGTTGCGCCAAGTGACACAACAATTTTTCATACATGACCGGCATATCATTAATTACACACTCGTTTTCCTTCCGAAAAATATCAAAAGCAGCTTTTCGCTGCTTAAAATCAGCCAGAATTTTTTCGTTCAAATACCCTAATGTCATATTACCGTCATGCCGACGGTAGAAAGCTAAGGGATTCTTAATAAAACCAACAGGACCATGAGCCGCGAGCCGAAGCCACATTTCGAAATCTGCACTGTGCGGCAAATCATCGCGGTAAAAACCTAGACGCTTTAAAAAATCAGTTCTGACCACGGCAGTCGGCGTACATACGATGTTGCTGGAGCCGGCCAAAAGGCAGTGACTTAGAAATTCATGCAAATTCATCACAACTTCGGCACCAGGTTCCCCAGGTATGTTAGACGGCACCGGCATCAATTGCCCGTCGTTATGTAATTCAACTGCCTCAGCAAAACAAAGAGACATTTTTGGATGGCGGCTCATGAAATTGATGGTTCGAGAAAATGCACCTGGCATGAGACAGTCATCAGCTGACAAGAGCAACATATACTCAGCTTTGACCCATGCAAGACCTTCGTTATATGTTTTAATATGACCCGCATTCACAGCATGACGCACGTAACTTACTCTTTTGTCGTTTCGTGCCAGCGAAGTTCCAATTTCTGGAGTTTCATCAGGCGAAGCATCGTCAATAATGAGTACTCGAATTTTTTCTACATCCTGGCTCAGCACGCTTTCCACGCATTCACGCAGGTAACGGCCATAGCAATAACAGGGAATTACGACATCGATGGAGCTCATGAAATCACCTTCCCCAATTTAAGCAGGTATCGCAGTGCCCCCGTTTGACGTTGAGGCGACACCAGTTCTAAAAGCGAACGCAGCGAAACAATGCTGCATAACATTGTCACACCGATTGCCACAATATAAGCCCAAATAGGTGGCAAAATCTCTACTGCAAAAAATGCGACGGTAACAGTAGAGGCGCCATAGCATGCCGTGCGAAACGTGGAGCGACTCCACTGAAAATCACTTAATTTCCTGGCTGCGAAGTAAACCAGCAGTGCATGCAATCCGTAAGATGCCGCATAAGCCAAACCGGCACCCATTGTCCCAATCCAATCTACCAACCACCAAGTGAGCAGCACGTTGGCAACACACCAAGCAGCATCCATCAAGAAAAAGAGCACCTGTTTATTACGTGCAACCACAAGATATCCCACCGGGTATATAAATACACGCAAAGCCATGCCAATGCAAATCCAACGCAAAATTTCTACTGAAGCATGAAATGCCTCGCTGTAGAACAGTGTTATTATCAACGGCGCCAGTGATATGGTCGCTACAAGACCTGGTATAGCGAGTAAGAGGCTGATTTGCGCTTGTTCATTTATTGTCCGATTACATTCTTCATTCGAATGAGCCACGCCCACCAGCCGGGGATAAAAATCCGTACCAAGTGCCTGGAGTACTACCCCGGCATACAGCCCGCCTAAGGTCCATGCTGCTTGGTAAAAACCAGCAGCATCGGCACCATCATGCTGCAGTATGACGATGCGCACTACGTAGGCTGCACCTTGCATGAGAAAGCCACTGACTAAGAATGCAAGACCTAGTTTGAACAGCGTGCCGGACTCCTTAAGTATTTCCACCAGCTTCATGGCTGGCCTGTCCAATTCGATACGGCGCGTGTACCACCACGAAGCCAACGCCAGGCAAGCTGCACTGGCCGTCAGGGATGGTGCAATCCCTGTGCTTCCGTAAAAATAAACCAATGGCACACCTACAACCAAACCCATCAAACCACCAATAACCGCCAATTTAGCCATTTCCGGAATACGCCGCATGCCTTGCAGCAGCGCACCCTGTCCGCCTGTAATCAGCCCAAAGAATACTGCCAGTGCAAGCCACCACATGGCCGAGGCATGATCTGCACTGCCAAAGGTCAACGCCGCTATAGGTTTTGCAAAAATGGCCAGACCTGCTGCCCCAATCAGAGCACAAGCTATGGAAACAAATCGGAGCACGTGGACCGTGCGTGCGATGTGCCTTTGATCATTTGAAGCTACTGCGTCGGCGATCTGCCTCACGCCGCTAGAATTAATTCCTAGTTGAGCAACGGTGCGGGCTAAATCAGTTATTTGCCCAAAGGTCCCCATTACCCCATACCCTGCGGGGCCCAGCAGCATCGCCATGGCTTTTGTGCGGATGATACCAATGCCGATGTTGATCGCGGTGGCGCTACCGATCAGCGCAGTCGACTTCAATATATCGCGGTAGCCATGCGCCCGTCTTTGACCAGTGGATGCAGTGCTACTTGAAGTTGAATCATCGATCGGTAGTGACGAAATGCTGTCAGCCACCAAGCAGCTCCCGTGCAGCTTCGCTCACTTGAGATAATTTTAAATATCTATTTTCACAGGCCTGTCGCAAGGCGTCTGTTACATAAGTCTGTTCGCCCAGCGACATGCCGGGGAATAGGGGTAATAAAATGCATTGGTCTTGGGCTAACTCTGAGTGAAGCAGCGAATGACGAATGTCAAAACCAGCGTAGGCAGGCTCCCGGTGGCTGCACATAACACCTCGTCGCGTGCTAATGCCCTTGTCAAGCATCCACTGCATGACTTCACGTTGATCACAGTCGACGGGTAACCGAATGCAGTAACTCTGCCAGTTGCTTTTTGCCCAATCTGGTTCTGATGGAAGACCAAGACCTTCAATGTTTTTCAGTAACTCCCCGTAGCGCAGCGCCAGCGCTCGACGCTGAGCCACAATTCCAGGTAGACGCTTGAGTTGTTCTCGTCCAACAGCAGCCTGTATATCCGTCATTCGATAGTTATAGCCAAGCGTTGGATACGATTCAAAAACTACTTGCGCTGATGAATGCCGCACTGTATCCGACACACTCATGCCATGTTGACGAAGCAACCGAAATTGCTTGTCCCATTCCGCATGGCGCGTTGTGATCATGCCGCCGTCACCCGTACTGATAATTTTCCTGGGATGAAATGAAAAACATGCTACGTCGCCATGTGGTGCGCCTATTTTTTGCCATTCGTTGTTCCAAAAAATTTCACTACCGATGGCACAGGCCGCGTCTTCGATAACGGGAATTTTGTGTCGACGGCCGACATCTATAACTGCACTCAAATCACAAGGCAGGCCAATTTGATGCACACACAAAATAGCTCGTGTGCGTTTGGTAAGTGCAGCCTCCAACAAAGTGGCATTCAGGTTGTAAGACTGCGCATCAATATCTACAAATACCGGAGTGGCGCCGCAGTACCGAATGCTGTTGGCGGTGGCAATGTAAGAATGGCTTACCGTAACGACTTCATCACCAGGTCCGACACCGGCTGCCAATAGCGCCAAATGCAACGCAGTCGTGCAATTGGAAACTGCACACGCATAAGGCGCCTCAACGAATGCCGCAAACTCTTTTTCGAATGCTGCAACCTCAGGACCTTGCGATGTCCAACCGCTTAAGACAGCCCGACTTGCAGCCTGCGCTTCCTCCTCGCCCATCACCGGTTTTGTAATCGGAATCATGCGGCCTCCACACAATGCTTGTTTAACTGCCACCACTTAACCAAGCGTGACAATCCATCTTCAAGGCTCACCTCGGATTGAAAATTCAGCAAGTTTTTGGCTTTCGATACATCGGCCAATCTGCGCGGCACTGGATTTACGCTGCGTTCTGGAGCGTATTCTGGCTTTAAATTTGACCCCATCACGTTTAACAGGGCAGTCACTAAATCATTGAGACTGGTTTCCGTACCACTTGCCACATTGAAAACTTCATCATCGACATCCGATGCCAATGCAAGCACGTTGGAACGAGCAACATCATCGATGTAAACAAAATCCATCGTTTGATTGCCATCGCCCATTATGATCGGTGGCAGCCCGGCATCAATTCGCTGCATCCAACGAATCAACACCTCGGTATATCTTCCATGCAAATCCATCCGTGGCCCATATACATTGAAATAGCGTAGCGCAACGTAATGCAAATCACTCATTGCATGATAAGAGCGCAACAAACCTTCAAGCATTACCTTGGCTGCGCCGTACCATGTTTGATTGTTATAAGGGTGGTGTCTTTCCGATGTAGGAAAGCTATCCGCCAAACCGTAAATTGAAGCCGATGAGGCAGCTACGACTTTTTTGACGCCGGCTTCACGGGCCGCCTCCACTACGTTGAAGCTCCCGTTGCACATAACTTGCATAGCTTCCTGAGTATCTGCAGCACATGCCGTGATACGCAACGCGGCCATATGGATCACTGCATCTACTCTATGTATAGCCTTGCGGACACACCCCATATCCCGGATGTCGCCGTGTATGAAGGTCACCCGAGGATCTTTCAGTATGCCATGGATGTTTGCAATAGATCCGCGCACTAAATTGTCCAAGATAATTATTCGAGTTGGCGAATAATTCTTTAGAAGTTGATCGATGGTGGAGGAGCCTATAAGGCCTGCTCCGCCAGTGACCAGAATTTTTGCGCCTTGGATTTTCATATTCATCCTTCCAGATTCAGTTATTGTGCGCCTTCACCTCGAAGCACGACTTTTATGGTTTTTAGCAAGATTTTTATATCTAGTCCCAGGGAGCAATCGCGAATGTATCGCAAATCCATTCGCACCATTTCGTCAAATGTGACACGACTGCGGCCCTCAACCTGCCATAAACCAGTGATACCTGGCATTGCACTCAAAACTCGACGCAAATGCCATGCTTTGTAATTTTCTGCCTCATAGGGAATGGGGGGACGCGGCCCGACTAGACTCATTTCACCTTTAAGGACATTGAAAAGTTGAGGCAACTCGTCGATGCTTGTTTTTCGAATGATATTTCCTATCCAGGTGATCCTTGGATCAGCTTTTATTTTAAAGAGTGGCACCTCTCCGGACGCATCCTGGGCGTGCGAAGATTCTCCGTTGATCAATGCAGCGACAAACTCTCGGTGAATATTGTCGTCAACATTGGCCACCATAGACCGGAATTTATAGCACCAAAAAGAAATGCCACCTTTGCCGAGGCGCAGTTGCTTGAAAAAAATAGGACCTGGTGATGTGACTGCGATGGCAATAGCCACTAGCAGCATTAGCGGAGAGAAAATTGCTAACGCGCACATAGATCCTAAAATATCGATGCAACGTTTTAATCTGTACCCATTACGTTGTGTTTTAAGATATTCGCCAGTAATGAGACTTTGCATTTCTGACGTTCGCCGGTGCAGCGCAGCGAGCCCCTCGAACAATTCATTTGGATAGGTCGCGATATCTTTTGGAGTCCATGCACCGCCCGTCAGCGCATTTATCTTCCCTACAAATGTCTTCAAACCTTCAGCATCCGTATCCGGGCAAAGCACGGCAATGACCTCGTCGCCGATATATCCAATAATATCGGTTTCGCGTGAGGTGGTGTCCAATGATTCCAATAACTGGACAACACCTAGGCCCTCAATACATTCATTTTCGGGCTGGATCCGATACAGTGCTATGGAAAGGGGAGAGCCTGAGCGTTGCGCTCTTAATTTTTCTAGGCGCAACTTGTTTAGAAAATCGCCATAGTCACCGAAACGGAAGTCGCGGTCTAGGCCGAAGTTTTTCAAAGGTGCCGCTTTTCCATAGTCAGACGTATTGCTGGCATTTGAACTTGCAAGCTCTTCGGCGCTCAAGGGCATGAGCCGCCTTATAGAATTCATTTGTGGAAATTCAAGAATGGTCGTAGAAGGCATTGCCTCTGGATTCTTCATGAGTTCCCCCGGTCCCGAAATAGCTGGCCAATGGTTTGCCTCACGGCAGACAGTACGCCGCGTTGCGTTCCATGTTTCATGTTTGATCCCCCCGGCCGGCGGTCATGCAGTGCGCTTTTCTGAAGCGCCTCACAACCGATCGGTGACTGATGCCTGTGGGCTCAGCGTCTAACTTTTTTTGCTTTATCCACATCAGGGCCTATTAGCAGACCTTGCTTGGACGATTGTGCAAAGGATGTCTTGTTGCGTGTCGATTCGCAACTGCTTCATGCATCGCATACCGCGTTTCGGGGGTGGTCGTCTTGTAGTTACGCGTCTGTGCTGGAGACGTTGGCACACTCACCGTCCGGAGGGGCGTGCCTGAACTGACCAAGAAAGCTGTTTGGGCACATTTGTCATGACCTTATCTGCTTTATATGAAAAATTTTATTGAGACGGTCAGAGAACAAGGCCGCCTGTTGGTGCGCGGCTTGTACGGCAGACGATGGATGGCAATTACTGTTACGGCAGCAGTTTCTATTCTGGCCGGAGTAGCGGTTTCTTTCGCTCCCAATCGCTATGAAGCTAAAGCGCAGATTTACGTAGACACCCAAAAAATGCTGAAACCTCTTATGTCGGGGTTGACTTATCAACCAGACGTAGATCAGCAAGTTCGGATGCTCGCGCGCACGCTAATCTCCCGGCCTAATGTTCAACGCCTGCTCAACAGCCCAGGTCTGCAATTTACGTATGAGGGAGCAACAGACAAAGAAGATTTAGTCAATCGACTGATGACTAGAATCAAAGTAGTACCAGCATCCGGCGATAATTACAATTTCTATGAAATCAGTTATAGAGGCGAATCAGCCGACAATGCAAAAAACCTTGTAAATGCCACCGTTAATTTATTTCTTCAGTCGGGCGCCGATGAAAAGCAGCGCGACTCAGAAGACGCCGAACACTTTATCGAAGAACAAATTCGAGATTACGAGAAAAAACTCACCGATGCGGAAAATCGTGTCAAGGAATTCAAGATAAAGAATTTTGGAGCATCAGGCGTATCCACCCAGGATTATTTCACCCGTGTTTCTGTACTTTCTGAGGAGGTCGCCAAAATCACATCGGAATTAAAAGCGGCTGAAAGAGCAAGAGATACCTATAAAATGTCTTTGAGTGGTGATGGTTCCAATTCCATCATTGATGGGATGGCTTCACCCGCGGTAGCTGAACTGGAAAACAGGCTTGAAGCTCAGCAAAAACGTCTTGATGATTTGTTGCAGCGCTTTACCGAGTCCCATCCGGAGGTTATCAATGCCAGAAGGTTGGTAGCACAATTGGTAGCTGAGCTTAAGAATATTGAGCAGGACGCAGCGTCTGGAAAAAGCTCGACCAGTTATGCACGGCGAACGGCCACCAATCCTGTGTATCAACGACTTAAGCTGCAGTTGGTGGAAACGGAAGCTCAAGTAGCATCTTTGCGCTCGCAGCTGGCTACCAAGCAATCTATATTGGAACAGGCCCGTTCTGTTGGCGACCGTATGCCTCAGGTGGAAGCGGAGTTGGCGCAGTTGAATCGGGATTACGACGTCATCCGGAAGAACTATGACGCCCTCGTTTCCCGTAGAGAAGCCGCATCGCTGGGGATGAAGCTCAGTGAAAATTCACAGCTTGCTGAATTCCGTATTATTGAGCCTGTGAAGGTATCGTCCTCACCAGTATTCCCGTCGCGCTTTCATCTTTCGTTGATTGCTGTTTTTGTTGCTATCCTGGCAGGAATTGGATCAACTATATTGTCTGAATCTCTCCACCCGACAGTACACAGCGCCGATGCACTGCGCCGTCTGTCTGGCAGGCCCGTGCTAGGTGCGATTTCACTTCAAATCAGTCCGCGACATGTGCAAATTCAACGTGCAGAATTGCAGCGCCTTGCCATGGCACTTGCCGCACTGATGGTTATTCAAGCATTTTGGGTTGTGTGGATTGCTGCCTACCAATAACTCACGAGGGAATTGTGGATGAATATCATCGAGCTTGCGTCACAACGCCTGCAGGAGCTTTCCAGAACCGGAGTTCAGGTGCCTGCTCCCCATTCTGACGGCTGTCACGCAGGCGGCAGGATGGGAACGGTGCCTCATGTGCAAGTGCCAGATGGAACTGCTCCAGATTTATCCAATGAGAAAATACAAAATCAAGAATTCGTTGGCTCAAATGGGCGGCTGCAGATGGATTCCGTTTCTCACACAATCAGGTCCCGCCCCAGTGGGCGCCATTCAGAAACGGTGACATTGGATTTCGATCTGCTTGAAGAGGCCGGTGTCCTGGCATCTACAAAGGTCCGATCAACCATCGCGGAGGAATTCCGGCACATCAAACGTCCGCTGTTGGACAATGTGCGCAAGGGCCGCAGTAGTCACAATGGTCGGCCGGCTCTTATCATGGTTACCAGCGCGCTACCCGGCGAAGGAAAGACTTTTTTTGCACTGAATTTGGCAGTCAGTATGGCCATTGAAATCGATACGTCGGTATTGCTCGTGGATGGCGATGTTGTACGCTGCAATTTGATGCGTTCGCTGGGCCTGCAGGCACGAAAAGGTCTGTTGGACGTGCTGACGAATCCGAGCCTGGATGTGGCCGATGTCATGCTCAAGACAAATATTCCCCGCTTGTCGCTGTTGCCGGCCGGAACCAGCAATACGCGATCGACGGAAATTCTGGCCTCGGAGGCCATGTCCAATTTTCTGGATGAACTTGCAAACCGCTACAGGGACCGCGTGGTGATTTTCGATTCCACGCCCTTGTTGCTGACGTCCGAGGCCAAGGTCCTTGCGGCCAAGATGGGACAAGTATTGGTGGTTGTCGAAGAGTCCAGAACTTCTTATTCCGACTTGCAAAAGGCATTTGCAGCGGTGGAAAGCTGTCCGACGGTGATGTCTGTATTGAACAAGGACCGCAGCACCACCTCGAATTACGCCAGCTACTACGCATGACCGACCTGTTGATCGCATCCCCGCTGCGGCGCGGACGTTGAGCGACTGACAGGTTCGAATTCCCCGATCTCTGCCGGGCTGCGAGGGTCAAGCGCCACGCAGCCCGGCGTCGTTTTATGTATCAGCGACGCCCATCGCGACGCTCGGCCCAATTCGGCACGCCGTCGCCGTTCCAGTCGCGGCGCAGATTGTTATAGCGGTCATATCGGTTGGGAATGCCGTCGCCGTCCCGGTCCCAGGCGGGGTTGTAAAGATGGTCGCTGCGGTTAGGGATGCCATCACCATCGACGTCCCAGCGTGTGCGCTCGTGATAGCCGCGAGGCCGGCTCAGCGGCGCGGGCTGCACGTACACGGGAGCGGGAACCACCACGGGGGCCGGCGCGTAGACCGGTGCAGGCTGGCGGTACACCGGTACGCCCACAGGCGTGCCTATGGTCACCGACCACTGCACCTCTTCGCCATGGGCGCGCGCCATGCCGGTGCTCAACGCACCGGCCAGGGCCAATGCCGCGATGACGATGTTCTTGCTGCTCATGAACCGAACTCCTTTTCTTGGCCCGCCGCTCGAAATGCAAGAGGGCGGCACCCGTATGGAAACGGTGTCGGCCACCTGCCGGTTCACCACCGGAGCGTAAAGCGCAGGTAAAGCTGTGTGAAGCGGCTGATTCTTGAACCTGTTTCTTTTTCCGACCGTAACGGCCTAGCGACAATGAACGGCATGAGTCGTTCTCCTTCCCCTGCGCGCCTGTGCGCTTTGCTTGAATCCCTGGAAACCGGACTGCTGGAGCGCCAGACGGCGGTGCGGCTGTGCCTGCTGGCTGCGCTGGCCGGTGAGCACGTGCTGCTCATAGGCCCGCCCGGCACGGCCAAAAGTGAATTGGCGCGGCGGCTGCACCGCGCCTTTGCCGGTGCGCGCTACTTCGAGCGGCTGCTCACACGCTTTTCGACGCCGGAGGAACTCTTCGGTCCGCTGTCGCTCAAGGCGCTGGAGGACGACCGCTACGAGCGGCTCACCGATGGCTTCCTGCCCACGGCCGGCATCGCCTTCCTGGACGAGGTGTTCAAGGCCAACTCGGCCATTCTCAACGCGCTGCTGACGCTACTCAACGAACGCGAGTTCGACAACGGCTGCGGCCGGGTGCGCACGCCGTTGGTGAGCGTGGTGGGCGCCAGCAACGAGATCCCGGGCGACGAGGCCCTGCAAGCCTTCTTTGACCGTTTCATCCTTCGCGTACCCGTGCATCCGGTGAGCGACGACGCCTTCAGTGCGCTGCTCAATCTCCAGTCGGGTACCGTGGACGTGGAGGCACCCATGTCAGCCGCCGAGCGCGCCGGGGTGGCGCAGGCCGCCGCACAAGTACGCTTGGGCGCTCAAGCCCAAGCCGCCTGCCACGCCTTGCGCGCCTGGCTGCAGGCCCAGGAACTCACGCTGTCCGACCGCCGATGGCGCCAGTGGATGCAATTGCTGCGCGTGGCCGCCGCCACCGAAGGCCGCGACGAGATCGACGAGCTGGACCTGTGGACAGCCTCCTACGTGGCCTGCGCCACACCGCAAGACGTGCCCAAGCTCGCCGCCTGGTTCGAGCACGACCTCCTGGATGCCCGCCCGCAGGACGCCCCCTGGCTCACGCGCGCCGTGGAGGCGTTTGAAAAGCAGTTGGAAATCGAGCTGTCCGCGCCGGACGATCCCGATGCCGCCAACGCCGCCGGCAAGCTGGCGCTGGCGCGTTCCATGGCCGGCAGCGAGCAAGGCGAACAATTGCTGCGCATGGTCTCCGGCACGCTGGAGGAGAAACTGCGCCGGCGCTACAGCCCCGTGCACGTCGCGGCCCGCGTGGCCCAGGTGGACGAGGTGCTGGCCCAAGCTCGCGAGCAGCATGAAGCCGCTGCCGCGCGCGAGCAGGCCCTGGCGCAACGGCTGCAAGGCCGCCTGTGGCTGCCGCCGGAACTCGCTGAGCGGCTGCTGCTCGCGCACGCCCGCACCCGCGGCGTGATGGCGGCGCTCATTGGGCGGCTGCTGGCCACGCGCGAGGGCTTTGCCGACTTGCCCGTGAACGAGCAGTTGGAGACGGTGGCTCCCGCGCCGGTGCTGCTGCACGCCGTCAATGCCTGAGCCGCAGATGGAAGACGGCGGCGCGCTCGACCGTCCCTACGACCGCTTGAGTGCGCTGCCGCGCGCGTTGTGGCTGCCCACGCTCATCGCCAGCGCCGGCGAGCGCGCGCAACGCCTGGCCGACGCCCGCATCTGGCTGGACAACCTCGTGGCCGGCACGTTGCCGCCTGTGGGAGCCGACTTCGGCGATGCCGCGGCCGCCGCGCCGCTACGCCGCGCCGTGGGCGAGCTGGGCCTGCCCACGCTTGCGCGCGGCGTGGGCGCGCTGGCCGAGCAGGTGTTGCGCACGCTGCTGTGGTACCTGGACCGCATCGTGGACCACCAGCCACGGCTCACGCGCGCGCAGGCCATCGCCCGCGTCGCCGAAGATTTCAAGGCCGAGTGGCAACTGGAGAGCGCCGGACTGGAAGAGCAGTTGACGCTGCTGCGCAGCTTGGGCGACCTGGGCCACATGCGCTGGGACGAGTTGCACGGGCAACTTCACTCACGCTCCTGGCAGGCCGCACGCAAGGCCAGTGAATGGCTGCAGCAGTTGCCGTCGCTGGTGACGCTGATCCGCCGCTTGGGCCGCGCCGAACGCAGTGCCGCCGCGCCGGCGCCGCAAGCGCAGGAGAGCCCACGCGCCGCGCCGCCCGCGGCCCTGCGCGCCGTGGAAACGCGGCTTCCGGACGCGCCGGGCGAGATCGTGGGCGTGCGCTTCTCTTCGCGGCCGGAACGCATGCTTGCCGGTGAAGCCGTGATGCTCACGCACCCGGTGCTCAAAAAGTTGTGGCGCGCGCGCCATGCCGAGGCGCGGCTGCTGAGCTGGGAGACGCAGGCCGTCCTCACCGACTGGCGCGTGGATCCGCAGGCGCCGCCCCAGCACCACGCCGCGCAGACCGACCCGGTGCCGCTGGAGCGCGGGCCCATCATCCTGTGCCTTGACACCTCGGGCTCCATGCGCGGCGCGCCTGAGAACATCGCCAAGGCCGTGGCCATCGCCGCGCTGCGCGCAGCCAACGAGCAGGGCCGCGCCTGCAAGCTCATCGCCTTTGGCGGCCCCGGCGAGGTACTGGAGCGCGACTTGGGAAGCGGCGCGGCGGGTTTGCAAGCCCTGCTGGAACTCATGGGCCAGAGTTTTGACGGCGGCACCGACATTCAGACGCCCATAGAACGTGCCCTGGAGCGGGTTCACGAGGCGCGCTGGCAGCAGGCCGACGTGCTGCTGGTGAGCGACGGCGAGTTTGGCTGCACGCCGCACACGCTGCAGCGGCTGGAGCAGGCGCAGCAGCGTTTCGGATTGCGCGTGCAGGGCGTGCTGGTGGGCGACCGCGAGACCATGGGTCTGCTGGAGGTCTGCGACGACATTCACTGGGTGCGCGACTGGCGCCGCTACGCCGATGCAGCCGAGGGCGGTGACGGCCGCGGTTTTTCTCCCGTGCACAGCAAGAGCCTCACGGCGCTGTACTTTCCCAATGCCTTGTCGCAGCGCGCCGCGCGGCACGGCACCTCCAACAAGAGCCTTTCATGAGCTGTGCCCACGACGCCCTGGCCCTGGTCGACCAACTCGCCGCCCTGGGTCCGCTGCCGCAAGTCAAAGCGTTGCACCTGCCACCGCCGCCCGCGCCGGGTGCCATGCGCGGCGAGTTCGCGGCGCTGGAGCTGGACGACGGGTCCATAGGCCTGTCCTACGTGCTGTTGGGCGACACCTGGGCGGGCCTGCGCCGCGAGCGTGAGCGCATGGACCTGGCCGGAGCCGATGCGCTGTCGCTGGCACGGCTGTATGCCGGCGGTAACCCCCTGCTGCGCACCCTGGGCTTTGCAGCGCTCAACGCGCTCACGCGGCACCTGTTCGACCGTGCCGGCTTCGTACCGCCGCCCAGTGGCGACTCGCTGGGCGCGCTGGACCCGCAGCCCGGCGAGACGGTGGGCATGATCGGCTACTTCACGCCGCTGGTGCCCCGCATTGTCGAGCGCGGCGCGCGCGTGCTGGTGGTGGAGCTGCGCGCGGACTTGGTGGGCGAGCGCGAGGGCGTGCGCGTCACGCTGGACGCGGCCGAGCTCGCTGGCTGCGCCAAGGTGCTGTCCACCGGCACGCTGCTTCTCAACGACACGCTGGACCACATGCTGACGCACTGCCGCGGCGCGCGTGCGTTGGCCCTGGTTGGGCCCAGCGTCGGCTGCCCGCCGGATCCGCTGTTCGCACGCGGCGTCACACAGTTGGGCGGCAGTTGGATCACCGATGCGGCGGGCTATGTGCGCGCGCTCGTGGACGGCGCCTCCACCGGCGCCATGGCGCGCAAATTCACGCTGGCGCCGGGTGACTATCCGGGCTGGAGCGCGCTGCTGGCGCGGGCCAGATCCTGAGACCCAGCAGTTTGGGCCAAGGCGCCGCCGCTGGCGCTGCGGGCGGCTTTTAGCGGCCGCGCGGGTCGGCCGTGCGGCCTGGCCGCCAATGCCGCAGCGGCCGCGGCGCATGAGACATGAGGCCCGATATCGCGAGAACCAGCCAGAAAAGCAGGGGGGCGGCATCGGGATGCAGTGCCATCCAGACCACAGCCACCAGCTTCAGCAACACCACCAGACCGGCAAGCTCGCCCAAGCGGATGCGCGTATCGGCCAGCTCCGCCACGAACAGCGCAAGGCCGCTGGCCAGCGTCAACAGCGCGCCGGCACGTGGCTGCAGCGGTGCGCCCAACAAGGTGGCACCCAGCAGCACCAAGCCGCCCAGATGCACACAGCGCAGGGCGATGGCCGCCCAGCGGCGCCAGGCGGGAGGTTTCACTTTGGAAGCAGCGGCATGCGTCATGGGCTGCCATTGTCGTGGTGCAGTGCAAGTGGCCTTTCCGTCGGCCGCCACGCTTCATTCCATGAAGGCTGGCGGCAAGGCCATATATTCGCCACCACCGAGGTGATAAGGCTGGAAATTCATGAAACAATTAACACTTGTGCGGTATTCACCACTATGGGAGGTTTGTCCGGAGCACCCGCCGGGGCTTGGTCATGAGCCGGCATCACGTGATGGCGTCGACAAGGCGTGAAGCTTAAGATCCGGAGCAAACACAGACCAAATAGCGTTGTTCATCCCGCCATGCGGTACAGATTTGTGCTGCGACGCAGCATTGCATGGTGCGCTGGAGCAGTTGATTTACCAAGCGGAAACATTTTTCCTACCCTTATTGATAGGATTCTTCTTGGAACTTTCTCTGGAAAAATGCCGTCATAATCCACCGGTGTCCGAAGTCCAAGTGCAGGCGCGATGCGCTTGCGGCGCCGATGAGGTACAGGTTTTTTTACGAATGTCGTTTGGCGCCGTTGCATGACGGTGCGCAATGTCGATCCAACAGCAGCAAGAAAAACACAGCAAGGGGTCTCTCCACCGGCTGGAATCCGAGCAAGGAATCCATAGCTGCGGAGAGTCAGATGTTCATTTGATTTTGATGATGGAAAATATGGCAGCGATTGAGCAATCGGGTTGGGTCAAGCCGCAACGGGCGCCTACGTATGAGGAAATCGTGTCGCGCATCAACGACTTGCGCACGGAACTGAGTGACCTTGAACGGCAGGCCGAAGAAATGCGTGAAACCGCGCGGCTGGATGCGCTGGTGAAAATACGCAACATCATGCGTGCACAGCAACTTACTGTTGACGATATTGCCCCCGACCGCCGCCTGCGCAAGGCGCGTGACTGAAACGACGTTGCGATATGCATGAAGAAACCCGTTCAAGCGGGTTTCTTCATTTGTGAAGCCGGATTTTGAGAAAAGTACCAACCGGCGATGGGCCTCGCGTGGAACGCGGCCAACGGCATATTCCCATGGCCGCTCACAAGCATGTGACCGGCTGCCGGCGCCCGCGCAGGCAGCAGTCTGCGTGGGCCTTGTCACTTGGGCGCAGGCCATCATCGGCCTCAAGGCGCTGTATTCCCTGTATTCCCCCTGTGCGAGCTCTCGACATGCGGCCCTGCAGGTGGCGACATACCGGCCTGCGCCGCTCGCACCAGGATTTCAGAATCATGGCCGCGTGAAATCGTGCACGTCCGTGTCGTAGGAACCCGGCTGTGGAAACGGCCCAATCTTGCCGGCCGACATTCTCAGCGGCTTTGACCGTGTGTTCTTCGCCAGCTCCGGCGCCGAAGCCAACGAGGGCGCCATCAAGCTCGCGCGCAAGTGGGGCCGACTGCACCGGGGAGGCACCTTTGAAATCATCACCTCGACGGGACGCGGCGGGCCGGCTACTGCGCGGTGCAGGTGAAACCGCCCGTGGCCTCGTCGGTGCCCACGTGCAGACGCCGCAGGGGCTGGCCACCGGCCATGTGCTGCAGCACCTGCTCGGCCAGCGTGGGCAGCAGCGTGGCATCGAGGAGATGGTCCACGTTGCGCGCGCCGCCATCCCCTTCGGTGCAGCGGGCCTGGATGGCGGCGATCAAGCCCTCGCCCCATTCCAGGCTGGCCTGGTGGTTGCGGGCCACGCGCGCGGCGATGCGGTCGAGCTTCAGGCCAACGATGTGGCGCAGCGACGCGTCCGACAGCGGGTAGTAGGGCACCACCGCCATGCGGGCCAGCAGCGCGGGCTTGAACACGCGCGCCAGGTGCGGATGCAGCGCCTCGGCCAGGCTGTTGGCATCCGGCCAGGCATGGCCGTCGCCACCCAGGCAGGCTTGGCGTATCAGCCCGGCGCCGGCGTTGCTGGCCAGGATGATCACGCAGTGGCGGAAGTCCACCGCGCGGCCCTCGGCGTCGTCCATCTCGCCCTTGTCGAACACCTGGAAGAACAGCTCCAGCACGTCGGGGTGGGCTTTTTCGGCCTCGTCCAGCAGCAGTACGCTGTAGGGATTGCGCCGCACGGCCTCGGTGAGCACGCCACCCTCGCCGTAGCCCACGTAGCCCGGCGGTGAGCCCTTGAGGCCGCTTACGGCGTGGGCCTCCTGGTATTCGCTCAGGTTGAGGGTGATGAGATTGCGCCGGCCGCTATAGAGCAACTCGGCCAGCGCCAGCGCCGTCTCGGTCTTGCCCACGCCGCTTGGGCCGACGAAGAGCAAGACGGCGCGGGGCTTGTCCGGATCCTGTAGTTGCGCGCGGCCGGTGCGTACGCGCTGCGCGATGCCGGCCAACGCGTGGTCTTGGCCGATGACGTGCCGCGCCAGCAGCGCCTGCAGCCCAAGCACGGTGTCGAGCTCGCCGTGCAGCAGTCGCCCCAGGGGCACGCCGCTCCAGGCCGAGACGACGTCGGCCACCACGGCCGCATCCACCTCCAGCGGCACCAGCGGCTGCTGCGCCTGCAGCGAGGCCAGCGTCGTGCGGCCCGCGGCCAGGCGGCCGGCCACGGTGGGCGAAGCCGGATCGCCCTCGCGCCCGTCCTCCAGGGCCTGCAGCTCCTTGACGAGCTGCAGCTCGGCCGCGTGGCGGGTGCACAGCGCATCGAGCCGCCCGGCGGCCTCGCGGCGCTCGGCCTGCAGCGCCTGCAGCCGTGCGCCGTGCAGGCCGGCCGCGCCGGGGTCGCGGTGCAGCGAGGCGGCCTCGGCATCCAGCCGCTCGATCTGGCGGCGCAACTCCTCCACGGCGGCCGGCTGCGCGCCATGGGCCAGCGCCACGCGCGCGCAGGCGGTGTCCAGCACGCTCACGGCCTTGTCGGGCAATTGCCGCTGCGGCAGGTAGCGCGAGGACAGCCGTACCGCCTCGGTGATGGCCTCGTCGCGTATGCGCACGCGGAAATGCCGCTCCATGAGCGGCGCCATGCCGCGCAGCATGGCCGCGGCCAGCGCGGGTGTGGGCTCCTCCACCTTGACCAGCTCGAAGCGGCGGACCAGCGCGGCGTCCTTTTCGAAGTACTTGCGGTATTCGCTCCAGGTGGTGGCGGCGATGGTACGCAGCTCGCCGCGGGCCAGGGCGGGCTTGAGCAGGTTGGCCGCGTCCAACTGCCCGGCCGCGCCGCCGGCGCCAATGAGGGCGTGGGCCTCGTCGATGAAGAGCACGATGGGATGCGGGCTGCGCCTGACCTCGGCAATGACGTTCTTGAGCCGGCTTTCGAACTCGCCCTTGACCCCGGCGCCGGCCTGCAGCAGCCCAAGGTCCAGCGTGTGCAGCGCCACGCCGCGCAGCGGCTCAGGCACGTCGCCCGCGGCAATGCGCAGCGCCAGCCCCTCCACCACGGCCGTCTTGCCCACGCCGGCCTCGCCGGTGAGCAGCGGGTTGTTCTGGCGGCGGCGCATGAGGATGTCCATGGCCTGGCGGATCTCGGCGTCGCGGCCTATGACGGGGTCCAGCGCGCCGTCACGCGCGCGCTGCGTGAGGTTGAGCGTGAACTGGTCCAGTGCCGGGGTGGGCGAGGCGGCGGGAGCCGGCACGGCGGCCGCCTGGGCCACCGAGGCCGTCGAGGCCGCAACAACCGCCGGGGCCGCGCCGATGGCGGGCGGCCGCTCGCGCGAGCCCTGCGTGAGCTCGTCCAGCTGGTGCCTGAGCAGCTCCACGGGGAAGCGTGCGAAGCAGCGGCTGGCACGGTGGGCGATCTGCGCCAGCGCGGGCTGGGTGAGCAAGGCCAGCAACAGGTGGGCGCTGCGCACGCGGGCATCGCGGGCGTCCAGCGAGGCGATGAGCCCCGCCTGCTCCAGCAGCTTGAGCAGGCTGTCGCCGAACACGGGGGTGCATGCCGGGCCGCGCAGGAGATGGCCGAGCGCGTGCTCCAGGTCGGCCTGCAGCGCGGCGGCGTCCACGTCGAAGCGACAGCACAGCGTGCCCAAGTCCGTAGCCGGGACGTCCAGCAGCGCCAGCAGCAGGTGCTCGACGTCCACCGCGGCGTGGCCGCGCGACAGCGTGAGCGATGCGGCGCGCGTGGCGGCGTCGCGGCAGGTGTCGTTGAGCTTGCCGACCAGCGTGGCGATGGAATGGCTCATGGGTTCTCCTCCTATGCCGTGGGATGGGGCGCCGGCTCAGGCGGCGCAGGTGTGCAGCTCGTAAACCGTTTCCTCGCGCTGCGCCGCGCTGGGCTGCGAGAGCAGGAAGCTGTTGAAACCCAGCCGCGTGGCAGCGTCTTCGCCCGCGCCGCCCAAGCGGGCGCGGGCCACGGCTGTGGGGTGCAGCCGCAGGCGCACTTCCCATTCCAGGCTGGTGCCGCTGGAAAGCGCCAGCAGCTCGCGCAGCGCCGTCGCCCCCGCAC
Source organism: Azohydromonas lata NBRC 102462 (assembly GCF_001571085.1). Classification (GTDB taxonomy): domain Bacteria; phylum Pseudomonadota; class Gammaproteobacteria; order Burkholderiales; family Burkholderiaceae_C; genus Azohydromonas; species Azohydromonas lata. The sequence goes on along the minus strand of NZ_BCTC01000036.1, from coordinate 26,005 downwards.
CGTTGGGCAGGAAGCCGCCGTGCTGCGCCGCCTCCAGCGGGCCCAGCACCAGGCGCAGCCGCAGCTCGCGCTGCCAGGTGCGCTCGCCCAACACGGCGCCCCCGGCCAGCACGGCCTGGGGACTGCCCAAGCGGCAGCGGCTATCGGCCGGCAGCACGCACCAGCGGCCCGCGAACTGCCGGATGCGCACCGGCACGCCCAAGCAATCGGCCAGCACGCGCTGCAGTTGTGCCGCGCCGGCAGCCGGACGCTGCAGCAACCCGGCGTAGTGGGCCAGCACGGTGGACGGGACGGCGCCATGGAAGCTCGGGTGCGGTCGCGCCGATGCCAGACCGCCCAAGCCGAGCACCAGGGACAGCGTGCGGTCGCCGCCACCGGGGGTTTCAACTTGCAGGGGCAGGCGGTGCTTGCGCCAACTGCCGTGGAAGAGCGACACAGCGCGGTGCTGGAAGACGTCCAGGAAGCCACGCGCGGCCGGATCGCGGTGCTGCGCCTCGTGCGCGGCGAGCTGTTCGCCGTAGGCCGCCGGCAGGGCCCCGGCCGTGCCCAACAGCCCCATGAAGGCCGGCGTGAAGCTCAGCCGCCGCAACGCGGCCGGCGCGCCATCGGCGCCGTCCGGCCCAAGCTCCAGCTCCAGCTCCAGCGCCTGCAGCTCGCTGGCCGGGAAAGCCATCGAGTTGCCGTTGCGAAACCGCAGCGCCGGGCGCTGCGCCGCGCCCTGTCCGTCTAGCCAGTGCGTGGCCAGCCGCACCGCCTGGTGGAACTCGAAGGCTTGCGGCTGGCGCAGCAGCCGCGCCAGCGCCGCGGGCAGCACCGCGCGGGGCGCGGGCGGGTTGGAGAGCAGGGTCGCGGCGTCCGGTGCGGGCTTCATTGCAGCGCCTCATCGCCGCTGCGCGGCGCGCACTCCACCAGCACCGTGCCCGTGCGCGCCGACAGCAGGCGCAGCCGGGTGAAGCTGTTGAGCTGGGCCTGCTGGCCCAGCGTGCGGGCCAGCACCTGCGCAAACAGGTGCAGGCCGCTGCCGATGAAACAGGCCTCGTCCACACGCAGGTCAAGGTCCACGCCACGCACCGTCCCGGAAAAGGGCATGCCGGGCATGGCGGCATGGGCGTCGCGCAGCTCCAGGCCCAGCAGGCCATCCAGCATCTGGCGCGCCGCGGCGCCGCGCGACAGGTCGTGCAGGCGCAGCAGGGCGCGCAGCGCCTGCAGCCCGCCCACGGCCAGGCCCTGGCGCTGCAGGCTCAGCAGCGTGATGAGCCGCCAGGGACCCTCGCGCCGCAGTTCCACGCGGCGCGGCGGCGTGGGCTTGCGCAGCAGCCGGACGTGTTGCCACGCGGGCGCGCCACCTTCGCCACCTTCATCGCCATCCCCACCTTCGCCGCTTTCGCCACCAGGGCCCGCCTCGCCGTGCCGCGCCTGCGCCCCGGCCGCGGCCAGCCACAGGTCGCCGCCGGGATTGCCGATGCTGAGCCGGCAGGGCAGCTCGCGGTGGGTGGCGCGCAGTGCGATGGACAGCGTCTCGGCCTGTTCGGCCGCCGCGTCGCGCAGCGGATCGGCCAGGCCTATGGACGTCTCGTGACCGGGGCAGAGCTCGGCCATGGCGGCGCTGCGCTGTGTCCACCAGTGCGGGCGGGGGCCCGCCCCGCCGTGCAGCAGCGCTTGGGCGGGCAGGCCGTACAGCGGCGTGATGGCTTCAACAGTCTGGCCCTGCGCCGTGCGACGCACGCGGCAGACGCGGTCCACGGCATAGACCTCGTGCTGCGCGGCGGCGCGGGCGTCGGCCAGCACGGTGTAGGTGCTGCGGGTGTGGGTGAGCCGTATGGGCTCGGCCTGGCGGGGAAAGAGGTTGATGACGGGCACGCAGCCCGTGAGGAAGTTGGCCGCACTGGCCAAAGCCAGCAGCCGCGCCGCGTCGCCGTCGGCGCCCACGCCGGCCAGCGCCCAACCCAGCTCCAGCGTGCGGCCGCCGCAGTGCCGCGCCGCCGCGGGCCAGGGGATTTCCAGGATGTTGAATTTCTCGGGGAAGGCGAAGTACTCGGTGAGCAGGCGCGATTCCGGCGGGCAGCGGGGGTCGGCGGGGATGAGCGCCTCGTCCTCCTCCAGCCCCGGCAGGCGCGGGCGCGCCTGGACGTCGGCCATCCACGGCGCCTGCGCGCCGCCGCGCACCAGGGTGGCGACCACGCGGGCACTGAGCGTCTCGCGCAGCAGCGTCACCAGGGAAGGCTCGCCGTCCAGGAACAGGCGCAGCGGTGCGCCGGTGAGCGCGGCCCAATGCGGCACGGCCGCACCCAAGTCTAGGCGCAGGCTCAGCAGCGCACTGGCCCCGGCCGGCAGTGGCCAGACGGCGGGCAGTGCCGAGCCGGCGCTGAAGGAAACGCCAGCCACACGCAGTGGCAGCAGCTGCAGCGGCGCCGTGGTGGCGAAGCGGCAGGCCACGCCGCGGGTGGGCCGTGCGTCCAGCAGCGTGCCGCGGGGCACACCTTGAGGGCGCTCCAGGCGGTCCACGGCGGCTCCCAATTCAAATTGGGCGATGGAGCAGGCCGGGAAGGGGCGCAGCAGCTGCGGATGCAGCAGCTCCAGCAGCGCTTCGACAAAGAGGGGGAGGTCGTCGTCCAGCCGCTTGTGACTGCGCGCGGTCAGCAGTGCAAAGGCCTGCACCAGGCGCTGCGCATGCGGGTCCTGCGGCGCATCCTCAGGGGGCAGGAGACGGGCGGCGATGCGGGGATAGCGGCGGGCCCAGGCACCGGCGTGCTCCTGCAGCAGCGCCAGCTCGCGTTCGTAGTAGGGCAACAGGCTGCGCATGGGGCAGCTGGTTCAGGCGGCAGCGCCGCGTGCGCTGCTGGACACGGCGCAGCGCTGCGAGCCCGGGTGCAGCACGGCGTCGAAGGCCACGGGCTCGACGCAGGGCGACAGCCGCAGTTGGGCGTGTATGGAGAAGCACAGGCCGCTGCCGGGCAGGGTGGCGTCGCGCACGCTGACCTGCACCTCGGTCAGGCGCGGTTCGTGGTTGCGCAGCGCTTGGGCGATGGCATCCACGATGCGGGCGCGGTCCCGGTCGCTGGCCAAACTGGCGACGCTGATGTCGGCCAGCCCAAAACCCAGCAGCGAGCGCGCGGCGCGCGGGTGTGCGGCCAGTGCCGCGCACAGGGGACCACGGCGGGCATTGAGCAGCGTCTCGATGTCGCGCGCGACTGCCGCCTTGACCTGCGCAAGGCTCAGGCCCGGCGCCGTGCCGCTGCCGGCCGGAGCGCCGGCGCTGCCCAACAGCTTGTCCAGCAACGAGGGAACGAATTGGTTCATGGCATGGGGCGCGAGGTGGGCGCAACAAGCGCAATAAACGCGGTGGGCGTGGTGAAAACGCAAGGCAAGCCCGCCCTGCCGGCATATGCCGAGATATTCCGGCATATGCCGGCCCACCGCAGCTCAAATGTCAGACGGCGATATTGCGCGCCAAATCCCAACCAGCGATGCCGGTGGAGGCGGAAGAGCCGTCCATTTTGTGCTGCTTGTATTCCCAGGTGATCTTGCTGCACTTCAATCCGAAGCGCTGCATGGGCAGCTCACCATTGGCAATCTCGGTTCCCACCGACGACACCACCACGTCGTCCAACACGATTTTGTAATAGTCCACCCGGGTTTGCGAGGTGGCGGTGGCATTCTTGCCGCCATAGGCACGATAAAAGGTGATAAATACCTTGGGATACACCGTGCCGGCGGCGCAGGCGCGGTTGAGCTTGGCGGTTGAGCGGTCAATGTCCTTGGTAAAAATCAGCTCGCCGATTTCCGTGCGCTCCGAGGTATGCGCACCCGCCGTGGAGGCGGTGGAGGATTTGGGCTGCGTGATGAGCTGGTGGAAGGAGGTAATTTCTATTTCATGGGGGTGGGCCGTGTCGGTACTGTCGCCCTGCAGTTCGGAGGCACCGACGAATTTCAAGTAAATGTCTTTCATGGCAGCATACTCTCCCTGGCTAGGTTATCCCTTTTGGGACGGAGGCAGCTCGGCGACCAGCCGCAACGACACTGACAGTTCATCGAGCTGAAAATGGGGACGTATGAACGAGACGGCCCTGTACACGCCGGGCCGTCCTGGAATTTCAGAAACCTGGACGTTGGCCTCGCGCAACGGATAGGTGGCCTTGGTTTCCTGGGTGGCGTTGTCGTCTTCCACCACATATTGCCGCAGCCAGCGGTTGAGAAATTCCTCCACGTTGCGCGCCGATGCAAAACTGCCGATCTTGTCGCGCATCATGGCCTTTAAATAATGTGCAATTCGGCAGATGCTGAAAATATACTGCAATTGTGCCGACAATATCGCGTTGGCATTGGCGGCATCGCTGCCGTATTTTCTTGGCTTTTGTGCGGACTGGGTACCGAAAAAGGCGGCGTAATCGGTATTCTTGCAGTGGACCAAGGGCATGAAACCCAAGTCGCTCAATTCCTTTTCGCGCCGGTCGGTGACGGCGACTTCGGTGGGGCATTTGAGGGCGACTTCGCCGTCGTCGGTCTTGAAGGTATGGGCGGGCAAGTCCTCGACCAGCCCGCCGCCTTCCACGCCGCGTATGGCGGCGCACCAGCCGTGCTTCTCGAAGGCGGCGGTCAGGCGCGCGCCCAGGGCGTAGGCGGCGTTGATCCACAGGTACTTGCCGTGGTCGCTGCCGTCCACGTCCTCGACAAAATTGAAACCTTCGACCGTGCTGCCGTCGCGGGGATCGAACGGCAGCCGTCCCAGAAAACGCGGCAGTGCCAGGCCCACGTAGCGCGCGTCCTCGGATTCCCGGAACGAGCGCCAACGCGCGTAATCCACCGTGTCGAATATCTTGGATAAATCCCTGGGCTTGCCCAGATCGGTGAACGAGTCCAGGCCCAGCAGCTCCGGCGAGGCGGCACAAATGAAGGGCGCATGCGCCGCCGCGGCCACGTGGGACATCTGCTCGACGAAATACATATCCTCGGCCTGGCGCGTGCATTCGAAGTCGCCAATGAGAGCGCCATAGGGTGCGCCGCCAAAGGTACCGAATTCCTCCTCATACACCTTCTTGAACAGCGTGCTCTGGTCGAAATCTATGGCGGATTTGAAATCCTTGATCAATTCCTTCTTGGTCGCGTGCAGCACCTGGATTTTCATGCCCTTGCCGGTGCAAGTCTGGCGGCAAAGGTAGCTCAGGCCGCTCCAACTGGATTCGAGCTTTTGAAATTTGGGGTGATGCATCACCTCGCTGAGCTGCTCGGAAATCAGCGCATCCAATTCTGCAATGCGTGCGTCCAGCGTGGCGCCGAGGTTTTCGGACATGACCATCGTGCCCTGCATGACTTCGCGGACCAATTCGGCAATCAAGTCGCAGGCGCGGTGACGCTCCATTTCAGAGCGGGCCATGCGGCTTTGCTCGATGATCTGGTGGAGTAAACCGGTGTCCTCGACCGGCACCGCCAGCGCGGCGAGTGTGGGGGCTGTTGCAAGCTCGGCCATGGGGTTCACTCCTGGTTGGAAGAAGTTTCCGCGCCCAAGCGCAGGAGCTTTTCGGTATTGGAGAGCACGTCGGACAAAATATCGTCCAACTTGTGGTTGCTTGCCAATTTATTGCGCAGATCCGAAAGACGGGTGCGCGCTTCCAGCAGGCGGCGCAGCGGCTCCACCTGCTGGACCACGGATTCCGGTCTGAAATCCTCCATGGCGCGAAACTGCAAATTGACCGCGAATTCACCGCCCTCCGGTGAAAGCCGGTTTTGAACGCGGAAGGAGGCCTGTGGATTCATGCCGGCCATGACGTCGTCCAGCGTATCCAGATCGACGTTGACGAATTTCCTGTCCTTCAGCCGTGAGGGCGGCGCCTGCGGGTCCGGCGTGCCCGCGAAATCTCCCAGCACGCCAACGACGAAGGGCAATTCCTTTTGCTCGGTGGCGTCGCCCACCTGTACGTCGTAAGTGAGTTGCACGCGCGGCGGCCGGGTGCTCAGCAGCCGTTTTTGCACGCTGTCTTTTCTGGACATGGGGTTCCTCCCTGGCGATGGTTGAGGTGCGTGGCGCCGCTTACTTCAGCTTGTCGAAGGGGCTTGCGGCGGGAGCCTTGGCGGGCGCTTGAGGGGCGGCAGGCGTGGACACGGTGGGTACGACGCCGGGCACCGCGATCGTGCCGGTGGCTTGGGCGGGGCTGCGTTGGGCGCCGCGCGCGGCCGACGTGGCAGGGATGGCCGTGGCAGCCACCGATGCGGGCGTGACGGCTGTGGTGGTGGCCGCGCCGGGCGCAGCCGTGGGCTTGCGCGGACGCGGGGCGTTGGCGGGCGGGGCGGGCGGCAGCAGCGAGGCGGCTCCCAAGGTGTCGCGCAGGGCGCGGGCCACAGAGATGGCCTCATCGCGCGAGCCCACGGGCAGGTTGCCGTCCTGGCGCAGGGCCACCAATGAGCCGGCCGTCAGCCGCAATCCGCTCACGACCAGCACGCTGTGGGCGAAGTGGTCCTGCATGTCGCGCTGCAGCACCTCCTGCGCGGCGATGACGGCATTGCCGTAATCCTGTGCATTGAAATAATCCTCGGCTAATTTCAGCCAGGGCAGTTTTTCGCCGGGATAGTCTTGTGCGGCGGCACGGTAGGCGGCTCGGCCTTTCTCGGGATTTCCCTCCGTGGCGGCCAGCCGGGCGCGGGCCATCCATTCCTCCATGGACACCATTTGAGGCGCGGGCTCGGGCGGCTTGCTCGCGACATTCTGGTTGGAGGCGCACGCCGTGAGCATCAAGGCCAATCCGGCACCGGCCAGGGCACGCCAATATTTGGAAGCCGGCAATGCATGGATGCGGCTCGAATTGTTTCCCTGGGGCGAGCGAAGCAGACAAAAGAGTTCCATGCCGAGTTTTCCTCCGCGGTAATGGTTGTGAAACTTCGACGGCTTTCGAAAAAGCGGCCCATGAATCGCCGCCACTGCACGCCACCGCGCCATATTGCGGTGGGTGAGTCGCATTGCAGACCAAAAATCGGTTGCATGTACATGGGGAAAGTTCCATCCGCTTACAAAAGGGGGGTCCGGGGGGTGTTCGGTTGGCCTGCTGCGTGTGCTCATGCACGATCGGCGCGGCCAGGAAGAGAAGAACGGACGGAACCTATGCTTACGTTGAAGCGCCGTACCAAGCACTCGTTTGCGGACGTCGGGGCTGACCGGTTGGCCCAGGCGGGCAGTGCCAAGCCCAAGCCGGGGCGACTGCGTCAAGACCTGTGGAGCCTGCTGTTGGCATTGGGCAGTGCGGCACTGCAAGGCTGTGCCACGAGCACGCACCAAGGAAACGGGCTGCTGGACCAGGCTTTGGGCATGGTGAGCCTACAGCGGGCGTCAATGGCGGCAACAACGGATGACGCGTCTCGTGCGCAGCCCACACCGCCTCAAAAAGCTACCAACCGTGTAACGCTGCGTGTGCATGCAGCGCAGGTGCTCAACCTCAGTGCTGCGGGTGCCTCGCTGCCGGTGGTGCTCAGGCTCTACAAGCTCAAGGACCGCTCGATATTTGAGCAAATGCCCTACACGGCATTTTCCAGGACCCAGGTTGCCGATTTTGGAAGCTTTGCTGCCGATATCGCCGAAACCCGGGAGATGGTTTTTCTGCCGGGCCAGCGTTATGAGGTGGTGGAGACCCTGGAGCCCAATGTCCGGTTTATTGCGGTAGTGGCTCTGTTTCGGTCACCGTCGCCGCAGCGCTGGCGTGCAATTTTTGATGTTCCACCTGCCACGGCCGTTTCCCCTATTCCTTCCATTACCCTGGGTTTGCACGGATGTGCCATCAGCGTGGCCACGGGCCAAGCTTTAGGCATGCCCCCGGAACTCACGCGCGTGGCCGGTGTGCGCTGCGACGGAGGTCCGGAATAAATAACGGCTGATGGTTCAGCATCATTAATTTCCCGGTTTCCTCTACCGTGGCGTGAACCGCGACCGCATCTTTTCTTTTCACCACTTCAATTTCCAGACCGCCATGATTTCATCGGCCAAGATTCTGTGGGGTGAAGGTTTATTCCTGCGGCCCCAGCATTTCCAACGCCAGGACGCTTACCACGAGGGCAGGCTGGCGGAAGTGGCGCGGGCGCTGCATCCGTACAGCTGGGGGCTGCGCCAGCTCCAGGTGGACACGCAGGCGCTGTCGGCCGGGATGCTGCGCATCACGGCGCTGCAGGCCATCTTTCCCGACGGCGACCTGTATTCGGCGCCGCGCGACGACGAGCTGCCCGCGCCGCTGTCGCTGGCCGGCTTGCCGCCCGGGGTGTCACAGGCCGAGGTCCACCTCACGCTGGCGCCCATGCGTGCGGCCAGCGGCAATTTCAGCCGCGACGCGTTGGGCGAGGACGGCGGTGCGCGCTTCGTGCAGCACGAGGCGCCGGCGGCCGACTGGTTCACCGAGGCCGTGGAGGCGCCGCTGGCCACGCTGCGCCGCCGGGCTCGCGTGGTGCTGGAAGGCGAGCCGCGCCACCACCTGGCCAGCCTGCCGCTGCTGCGGCTGCGTCGCCAGGGCACGGGCGGCTTCGAGCTGGACGAGGGCTTCGTGCCGCCCAGCCTGTCGCTGCAGGCTGCACCGGCGCTGCAGGCTCTGCTCAGGCGGCTGCTGGAGGTCCTGCAGGCCAAGGTGCAGGCGCTGTACGGGCTGCACCGGGAGCCCTCGCGCCACGTCATCGAATTCCGCTCCGGCGACATCGCCTCGTTCTGGCTGCTGCACACCTGCAACGCGGCGTTCGCGGCGCTGTCGCACCTGCACCAGCATCCGCTGCTGCATCCGGAGCGGCTGTTCGAGCGGCTGCTGGAGCTTGCCGGCGCGCTCATGACCTTCTCGCGCACGCACCACTTGGGCGAGCTGCCGGCCTACCGGCACGAGGCGCCGCAGCAGCCGTTCGAGATGCTGGACGGCATCGTGTCCAAGCTGCTGGAGACGGTGATCTCCACGCGCTGCTTCGCCATCGCGCTGCAGGAGCTGCGCAGCTCCTACCACCAGGCGCGGCTGGAGTCGCAAAAGATAGACGCCAACACTCGGCTGTTCCTGGGCGTGCGCGCGGCGCTGCCGGCCACGGAGCTGGTGCAGCTCGTCCCGCAGCTGATGAAACTGGGGGCGGCGGACGACGTGGAGAAGCTCGTCCTGTCGGCCCTGCAGGGCGTGCGACTGGAGCACGCGCCGCAAGTGCCGCCGGCCATTCCGGTGCGGCCTGGAGCGCTGTACTTCGCGCTGGAGCCGCGCGGGCCGCTGTACGAACGCATGCTGCAGTCACGCACGCTGATGCTGTACGCGCCGGCCGGGCTGGCACAACTGGAATTGGAGCTGTTCGCGCTCAACGACGGACAGTGAGCCGGCATGGCGGCGTTCCCGGCATTTACCGTGACTGGAGACTGGACATGAACGATGCGCACGCCCCTTCGCTCGTGACCCCGAGACGGCGCCCGCCCGCGGCCAGTGCGCCCGCCGAGGAGGCGCGCAGCCTGGCGCACTTGCTGCACCCGGGCTTCTACATGGTGTTTTTGCTGCGCAACGGGCATGAACCGGCCGACGGCGCGGCCTTTCGCGAGCAGGTACGGCAGTTCCTGGCGGGCGTGGAGCGCGGGGCGCAGCGGCTGTCCATCACGGCGGCCGACGTGGCGCAGGCGCGCTTTGCCTTTTGCGCGCTGCTGGACGAGGTGGTGCTGGAGTCCGCGCTGCCATTGCGCGGCGAATGGGAATGCCGCCCGCTGCAGTTGGAGCTGTTCGGCGAGCACATGGCCGGCGAACGCTTCTTCGAACGGCTGGAGAGCCTACGCCGCGAGGGAGCAGCACGGCTGGAAGTGCTGGAAGCCTTCCACATGTGCCTGCTGCTGGGCTTCAAGGGGCGCTACGTGCTGGAGGGTGCGGAGAAGCTGGACTACCTGACGGCGCGCTTAGGCGACGAGATCGTGCACCTGCAGGGGCGGCGCACGCCGTTCGCGCCGCATTGGGCCGCGCCGGACCATGTGGTGCACAAGCTGCGCAGCGAGCTGCCGCTGTGGGCCATGGGGGTGGTGTTCGCCGTGCTGGCGCTGGGGGCCTTTGCCGGGTTGCGGCTGCACCTGGACTACGCCACGGAGCAGGACCTGGCGCGCTACGCCGACGTCGTGCAGCTCGCGCCGCAGTCGGCGCACGTGACCATCACGCTGCCCTGACAGCAGAGTGCGGCCGCGGGGCACACCGCCGGGGCCGCCAAGCCGTCCGACCCGGCGGTGCAGGACCAAAAAAGGCCCGCCGGGCAGACGGCGCCGGCGGGCTCAAGAGAGGAACTTTGCGCTGCAGCGCGCGCCGGCGACTGTCGATGCCGGGTTCCCCGTGGGTGGAAAGCTCAAGCGTTCAGGCGTGCAGGCTCCTGGCCGGGTTACCGGCCACGCAGGTGCCGGCGGCGACGCTGCGTATGACGTTGCTGCCCAGCCCCAGCAGGCTGCCCGCGCCGACGTCCAGGCCGTTCATGATGCTGGTGCCGCTGCCGACGTAGCAGTTCTCGCCCAAGGTGACGCTGCCGGCGATGGTGACGTTGGAGCCTATGAGGCACCAGTCACCGATGCGCGCGTCGTGGTGGATGACGGTGTTGGGCAGCACCACCACGTGGTCGCCGATGACGGCGTTGCTGGTGATCACGACGCCGGCCATGATGAGCACGTTGCGCCCAATCGTGGCCAGCGGCGAGACGCGCGCGCTGGGGTGTATGACGGTGGCCAGCCGCTGCGGCGGCACGTCCAGCGCCTGCACCACCTGGCGGCGGGCCCGATAGGAGGCCGGGCCGCCGGGCACCGCCAGCACGCGGGCGTCGGGGAAACGCTGCAAGGCGTCGCGCCCCGTGACCAGACAGCCGTGGCGGTCATGCCCCTGCTTCTCAGGCGTGTCGTCCACGAAGGCCACGAGCCGCCAGGCATCGCCCAGGCAATCCAGCGCTTCGAGACCATTGCCGTTGTACGGGAAGATCAGCAGCGGCTGCGCCGAGGGCTCCGCGGTGGACTCGGTGGCCATCGTGATCACTCCTTTTCAGGCCACGGTGGCTGCGGGCGCATCGGCCGGCGCGTCCGCCGACGAGGCCAGGGCCAGCACCGCCTGCGCCACCTGCTCGCCTTGGGCTGCCGTCAGCTCGGGGAACATGGGCAGCGACAGCACCTCGCGCGCGGCGGCTTCCGCATGCGGGAACTGCCCGGCTTCGTAGCCCAGATCCGCGAAGGCAGGCAGCAGGTGCACCGGCGTGGGGTAGTGGATGCCCGTTTGAATGCCCTGGGCCAGCAGCGTGTCCTGCCAGGCCTGGCGGTGCTGCGTGCGGATGGCATAGAGGTGGTAGACGTGGCGCGCATCCGGGCGCACGTAAGGCGTGGGCACGTTGCTGTCGGCAAACCACTGGTCGTAGCGGGCGGCGGCGGCGCGACGGGCTTCCGTCCAGGCCTCCAGATATTTGAGCTTCACGCGCAGCACCGCACCCTGTATGCCTTCGAGGCGGAAGTTGTAGCCCTTGAGCACATGCTGGTACTTCTTCTCGGCGCCCCAGTCGCGCAGCATGCGGATGGTGCGGGTGAAGTCGGGGCTGTTGGTCACCACCATGCCGCCTTCGCCGTAGGCACCCAGGTTCTTGCCGGGATAGAAGCTGAAGCAGCCCATGTGGCCCATGCTGCCGGCGCGGCGTCCCTTGTACTCGGCGCCATGGGCTTGGCAGGCGTCCTCGATCACGACCAGGCCGCGCTTGCGGGCGATTTCCAGGATGGGGTCCATGTCGGCCGTCTGGCCGTACAGGTGCACCGGGATGATGGCCTTGGTCTTGTCGGTGATGGCCGCCTCGATGGCGTTGACGTCCATCGTGAAGGTCTTGGGATCGATGTCCACGAACACCGGCTTGGCGCCCGTGTAGTCGATGGCTGAGACCGTGGCCACGAAGGTGAAGGGCACGGTGATGACTTCATCGCCCGGGCCCACGCCGGCGGCGAGCAAGGCCAGGTGCAGCGCACTCGTGCCCGTGTTCACGCCTATGCCATGTTCGACCTGGCAATAGGCCGCGAATTCCTTTTCGAAGGCGGCGACCTCGCTGCCCAGCGTGAATTCGCAGCGCTCGATGACGCCCAGGATGGCTGCGTTGACTTCGTCCTTGATGGAACGGTATTGCGCCTTGAGATCGACAAAAGGAACCATGGTGTTCAGCCTCGCTTCGGGATGGTGACGGTGTCGCCGCGGCAACGCATGGAGCGGTTGGCGGCCTCGATCAGTTCAACGACGCGCACGCCCAAGCGTCCATCCGTCATGGGCGCGCGCTTGTTGTTGATGCAGTCAACGAAATGCTCGCTTTCGACCCGCAAGGCCTCGGACACCGCGAGCTTGGGTGCCCACATGTCACCGGTGCGGTAGCCGATGCGCATTTCGCGGATCTGGTGGGGGTCGTCGGTGAAACTCACACCCTTGTCATAGACCTTGATCTTTTCGCTGGGCTCCAGATCGTCGTAGGTGATCATCTTGTTGCTGCCGCCGATCAGGATTTGCCTGACCTTCACTGGCGCCAGCCAGCTCACGTTGGCGTGGGCAATGATTCCGGAGTCGTAGAACAGCGTGACGTAGGCCAGGTTTTCCGGCGTGCCGGGGAAGTGGTTCATGCCGCTGGCCGTCACGGCCACGGGATGCTCGCCAAGCAGGTAGTCCAAGATGGAAAAGTCGTGCACGGCGAGATCGGAAATCACGCTCACGTCGCGCTGGAAAAGTCCCAGATTCACGCGCACCGAGTCGTAGTAATAAATCTTGCCCAGCTCGCCAGCGCGAATGATTTCGCCCATCTTGCGCACCGCACCGGTGTAGATGAACGTGTGGTCGACGATCAGCGTGAGATTTCGCTTGTCCGCTTCCTCCACCAGGCGGCGCGCCTGTTCGGAAGTCTCCGTCATCGGCTTTTCCAGCCAAACGTGCTTGCCGGCCTTGAGTGCCGCCATGGCAAGGTCGTAATGCGTATTGACCGGCGTGGCGATGGCGATGGCATCAATGGACGTATCGTCCAACAGGTCTCTGAAATTGGTTGTCGTATTGCAGGCGTGGCGCTTGCGAACAATTTCCAGCTTGGCTTGGTCCAGGTCGGACACCGATGCGACATTGAGCCCTGGCGTTTCCGCAAAATTGCGGACCAGGTTGGGCCCCCAATACCCATACCCAATGACACCAATATTGATCATGTTGATTTCCCCGTCAGTGTGAACGATGACCCCAGATTGGACAGCGCATGCATGAGAACGCCATTCAGTTTGCCCAAGGGTTTGCAGTTGAAGCGGTTGACAACGAAATACTTGGTTTCGCCGTATTTATTTTTTCTTGACTTCGCGCGTGTCGCCGACGACGCGGGCCGGAACGCCCGCCACGATGGCATAGGGGCGTACGTCCTTGGTCACCACGGCTCCGGCCCCCACCAAGGCCCCTTCTCCAATGGTGATGCCCGCGACAATGGTGGCATTGCTGCCTATGGAGGCACCGCGCTTGATATAGGTGGGCTCGACTTTCCAGTCGGCTTCGGTCTGCAAACCGCCGTCAGGATTGGTGGCGCGGGGATATATGTCATTGGTAAACATGACCCCGTGGCCTATGAACACTTCTTCCTCGATATCCACGCCTTCGCAAACAAAGGTGTGGGAGGAAATTTTGCAGCGTGCGCCCACAGTGACATTCTTTTGTATTTCGACGAAGGCGCCTATTTTTGTTTCGTCGCCAATGCTACAGCCGTATAGATTTACCAGCGTTGGCTGGAATATTTGCACCTTTTGGCCAAGCTTGACGTTTTCGCTGATGGGCATGGACGTTTGCCTTTTGTTTGAGCACGTGCAAGCAGCAGCCGCACTGCAAAAGGCGGGCTGTTGAATGAAAATGCCAACGAATAATCACACAAGCCGAAACTTCAGTATCGTTTGGTTACGGCAGGTGTGCCCCTCAAATCCGGTATTGCTGGATCCCTCTCTGGAGCCTGCACGGGATGTGCAATAGCTCAGGACGCTCTGTTTTTCTCCCCGAGGTTTTGAACTGACAACCTCTGTGTGTGTGAATTTTTGTCCCGAAATCACATGCTGTGCGAACCCGCAAACAGGGGTTCCTGCAACAAGCTAGCGCCATCGTTTCAAAATAGATACGCAGCGAATAATGTTGCGACTTGTATCTACCGCCGAAATTTTGTCCAAACCCTTGGGACAGCGAGACGGTGGGCCATTGGCGGTATGGCAGCTCGCCGCTTCTACACTGGCGCCGGCTACCGCATTCCGGGGGGTGCAGTGCGCCAGGTCGCGGTCTTTGGGCAGCGGCCATGGGTTGTAAGCCGCAAGCGCGCCGAGAAACAGGCCGTTACGGCAATGAAGAGGGATTTCGATGTACAGCAGCACGCCGCCAGGGCAATCTCGACCGCAGCGGGTCTACTTCTTTTCCACTTGCCTGGTCGATGTGATGGCGCCACAGGCCGGGATGGATGCCATCGCGCTGCTGCGCGGCGCCGGCGTGGAAGTGGATTTCTCCCAGGCCCAGAGCTGCTGCGGGCAGCCGGCCTACACCAGCGGCTACACCGACGAGGCCCGCCGCGTGGCGCTGGCGCAGTTGGAGTTGTTCCCCGAGCCCTGGCCCATCGTCGTCCCGTCCGGCTCGTGCGCGGGAATGATGGTCCACCACTGGCCGCGCCTGTTTGCCGACGATGCGGCGCTGGCCGCGCGCGCCCAAGCCGTCGCGCAGCGGGTGGTGGAGTTCAGCGCCTTTGCGCGCGACGTGCTGGGCCTGGCCGAGGTGGCGCCCGCTGATGTTGCCGCCACCGCGCCTTTGAGCTTGAAAGTGGCGCTGCACACCTCCTGCTCGGCTCGACGCGAGATGGGCACGCATGAGCCCAGCCAGGCACTGCTGCGCGCGCTGCCGGGCGTGGAAATCGTCGAGCAGGCGCGCGTGGCCGAGTGCTGCGGCTTTGGCGGCACCTTCTCGGCGCGCCATCCCGCCATCTCCGGCGCCATGGTCCACGACAAGCTCAACAGCATCCGCGACTGCGGCGCCGACGTGCTGGTGAGCGCCGATTGCGGTTGCCTGCTCAACATGCACCACGCCGCCGAAAAACGCCGCGCCACGGGCGAGCGACTGCCGCGCTGCGTGCACCTGGCCAGCTTCGTACGCGAACGCCTGGGTGCTGACGATGCGGCCCAACAAGTCACGGATTGACGCGGCGGAGCAGCTGGCAATGAATTTTCCTGATACCCACGGCGCACGTGCCGCGATCCTGGGCGCGTTGCGCGCATCGGCGCCGGCCACGGCGCAGCCGGCGCCGGATTTGTCGCCTTACTTGGATGGCCCCTACGGGCGCGGCAGCCGCGGCCCTCGCGTGGACCCGGCCACGCTCATCGCACCTTTTGAAGCCGCCGCCAAGGGCTGGCGTGCCGAAGTGCTGCATGCCAATGAAACCGGCTGGCCGCGCGTCGTGAACCAGGCACTGGCGCAGCGCGGCTGCACGCGCGTGGCCGTGGGTGCGGCCAGCCCGCTGCAGCCGGGGCTGGACACCGCGTTGGACGGGCTGCACGTGCGCCGCTTCGACGCCCCGCTGCAGCAGTGGAAGGCCGAGCTGTTCGATGCCGTGGACGCCGGCATCACCGCCGCTGAAGCCGGCATTGCCGACACGGGCACGCTCATCCTGCGGCCCAACTCGGCCGAGCCGCGCACGCTGTCGCTGGTGCCGCCGCTGCACGTGGCGGTGCTGCACGCCAGCCGCCTCTACCCGGGCCTGCCGGCGGCCATGGCGGCCGTCACGTTGCAGCAAAGCGACATGCCCACCAACTTGCTGCTGGTCACCGGCCCATCCAAGACGGCCGACATACAGCAGGTGCTGGCCTTTGGCGCCCACGGGCCCAAGGAGTTGGTCATTGTCCTCGTCAACGATTTGCACGTCGCCAAGGAGCCGCAATGAGCGCCAGCCGCATGCCCGCCGACGCGCCCACCGCTGCTGCCGAAGCCCCCATGCACTTCGTGGACCCGCGTGCATTCAAAACCCGCACGCGCGAGGCCGTGGACGACGCCCACTTGCGCCGCAGTTTCAGAAGCGCGATGGACTTCCTGCAGGCCAAGCGCGCGTCCCATTTCGGTGACCACGCAAGCTTCGACGCGCTGCGCCACGTCGGCGAAGCCATTCGCCGCTACAGCCTGTCGAAGTTGCCGGACCTGCTGGAGCGGCTGGAGCAGCGCCTGACCGAGCGCGGCGTGAAGGTGCATTGGGCATCCACGCCGGACGAGGCCAACGCCATCTTCCTGGCGCTGGCGCGCGCACATGGCGCGGACCGGATGATCAAGGGCAAGTCCATGGTCAGCGAGGAGATCGAGCTGAACCACCGCATGGCCGAGCAGGGCGTGAGCTGCCTGGAGTCGGACATGGGCGAGTACATCGTCCAGCTCGCCGGCGAGCGGCCCAGCCACATCATCATGCCGGCCATTCACAAGACCAAGGAGCAGATCGCCGCGCTGTTCAGCGAGCGCATCCCCGAGACGCCTTACACCGAGGACGTGGACGAGCTCATCGCCATTGGCCGCCGTGTGCTGCGCAACGAGTTTCGCGACGCGAAGATCGGTGTTTCCGGCGTGAACTTCATGGTGGCCGACACCGGCACGCTGGTGCTGGTGGAAAACGAGGGCAACGGCCGCATGTGCACCACGGTGCCGGACGTGCACATCGCCATCACCGGCATAGAGAAGGTGGTGGAGCGCTGGGAGCACGTGCTGCCCCTCTTCAGCCTGCTCACGCGCTCGGCCACGGGGCAGGCGGTGACGACCTACTTCAATGCCATCAGCGGCCCGCGCCGCGAGGGAGAGCTGGACGGCCCGCGCGAGCAGCACCTGATCCTGCTGGACAACGGCCGCAGCCAGGCCTACCGCGATGCCGACTTCCGCCCGACGCTGCAGTGCATCCGCTGCGGCGCCTGCATGAACCACTGCCCGGTCTATGCGCGCATCGGCGGTCTGGCCTACGGCACCACCTATCCGGGCCCCATCGGCTCCATCATCTCGCCGCATCTGCTGGGCCTGGAGCCGACGCAGGACCTGCCCACCGCCAGCAGCCTGTGCGGTGCCTGCGCCGAGGTGTGCCCGGTGGGCATCCCGATTCCGGAGTTGCTCATGCAACTGCGCCACGCCGCCAAGCACGAGCCGCACGCCGGCCACGCGCCGCTGGCCGGCCAGGCCAGCGCCAAGGACTGGAAGGAAGCGCTCGCCTGGAAAACCTGGGCCTGGCTCAACGAGCACCCGCTCGTCTACGGCAGCGCAGTGCGCGCCAGTGGGCGGCTGCGTGCCCTGGTGCCGGGTTGGCAAGGCGGCTGGACGGCGCACCGCACGCCCATGCGTCCGGCGGCCCAAAGCCTGCGCGAGCGGCTGGCACAGGAAAAGCGGGGAAAGAAGTCCGGCGGTTGAGCCTGGACAGTCACTGCCGCGGTGGCGCCGCTTGGCAAGCGCCGCGCCGTCAACTCAAGATGAGCGGCCAAGCGTCTTGCGCGCCCAACTTGATGTCCAATTCAAAGCGCTCAAGCCGCCAGCGCCGCTGGCCTAGCACCAGCCAAGCGCTCCATCGCCATGCGGGCAGCTCGGTCCACGGCGCGGTCAATGGCTTCGTACAGGTCTTTGCCGATGTCCACCACGGTGGTGACGCCGGCATGCGCCAGTTTCAGCTGGATCTTGCAGTAGCCGTCTTGCTGGCCGCGGCGGCTGCGCGTGTCGCCCACGCGCACGTCGATGCTCTCCACTTGGTGCTCGCGCGCGCGCAGCACGTACTGGATGCGACGGCGGGCGTGGTCCGCCAGCGCGGCGGCGCGGGCACAGGCGGCATGCACTCGGATTTCCATTCAGCAGGCTCAACAGGGAAGTCAATGGTGATGGAGAGACTCTACAGAGCGGAAAAGTTCACGTAAATCCGATTAAACCGGGCTTGCATGTAGGAAAAGTCTGATGATGGATTCATGAACTACAAGCACCTCCACTACTTCCTGCAGGTGGCCGAGGCGGGCAGCGTGGCCCGCGCCAGCGAGCTGCTGCACCTGACGCCGCAGACGGTCAGCGGCCAGATCCAGCTTCTGGAAGACCGCTTGGGCAGTCCGCTGTTCGCGCGCAGCGGGCGCCGGCTCGTGCTCACCGACACCGGGCGCATGGTGCTGGACTACGCCAAGGACATCTTCGCCATGGGCGCGGAGCTGGAAGCCGCGGTGCGCGAGCGCACCACGCGCGGGCGGGCGCTGGAATTCCGCGTGGGCGTGGCCGACGCCGTGCCCAAGGCCATCGCCTACCACCTGGTGGAGCCGGCCTTCGCGGTGGAGGATGTGCGCATCGTCTGCCGGGAGTGGAAGCTGGAGCAGTTGCTGGCGGAGCTCGCGCTGCACAAGCTGGACCTCGTCATCGCCGACGCCCCCATTCCTTCGTCGGTGAGCGTGCGCGCCTTCAGCCACCGCTTGGGCAGCTCAGGCCTGCAGTTCTTCGCCTCGGCGGCGCTGCGCTTGAAACACGCGGGCGACTTTCCGGGCTGCCTGGACGGCGCCCCGGTGCTCATGCCGGGCGAAGACTCCGCCGTGGGCCAGCGGCTGCGGGCGTGGTTCCAGAGCCAGGGTGTGCGCCCGCGCGTGGTGGGCGAGTTCGATGACAGCGCGCTCATCCAGGAGTTCGGCCGCCGCAGCATTGGTTTTTTTGCCGCGCCGGGAGTGATCGCCGACGAGGTGGAAGCCCAGTTCGGTGTGCAGCGCGTGGGGGTGGCCGAAGGCGTGGAAGAGGATTTCTTTGCCATCTCCGTCGAGCGCCGCATCACCCATCCCTGCGTGGTGGCCATCACCCAGACCGCGCGCAACGAGTTTTTCCAGGCTGCCGACCAGGCCGACGCCATGGCGCCGGCGCGCCGGCGCCAGGCGGCTTGAACGGCAGGCGGCCGGCCCGCTCTGGGGCTGCGCGTTCAGTCCCTGTCCAGCGGCTGCGGCAGAACGGCCTTTGACGCCACTTGCAGGTGCAGCGCCGCCAGCGCCATGAGCTGGGCCGACACCGGCGCGGTGATGAAAAGGAACAGGGCAATGAGCAGCTCGTGCAGCGCCGGCTGCCCCCGCGCCCAACCGAGCACCATGCTGGCCAGCAACACGCCGCCCACGCCCAAGGTCGTGGCCTTGGTAGGCGCGTGCAGCCGCATGAAGAAGTCGCCAAAGCGCAGCAGGCCCAGCGCGCCCACCAAGGTAAAACCGCCGCCCAGCACCAGCAGCGCGGCAGCCAGCCATTGAGCCCACAAGGGCAGATCCAGCGTCGCCATCGCCATCACTCCATCACGTCGCCGCGGGTGACGAAGCGCGCCAGCGCCACCGTCGAAACGAAGCCCAGCAGCGCCACGATGAGCGCGGCCTCGAAGGCCAGCGCCGAGCCCGCCTGGAGGCCGTAGAGCACGGCCAGCGCCACCGCGTTGATGGTGAGCGTGTCCAGCGCCAGGATGCGGTCCGGCAGCGTCGGCCCGCGCAACAGGCGCCAGCCGCAGGCCAGCATGGCCAGCGCCACGGCGGCGAGGGCGATGTTCAGCGCCCAGTCCAGCACGTTCAGACTCATTCGAAGATCTCCCGCAGCGGCGCCTCGTAGCGCGCCTGGATGTCTGCAGCCAACGCCGGCGCGTCCAAGCAGTCCAGCGCGTGCACCAGCAATTCGCCCCGCGCCTCGTCCACCACGCAGGACACCGTGCCCGGCGTCATGGTCACCATGCCGGCCAGCAGCGACAGCCCGCCCGGATGGCGCAGCCGCAGCGGCACGCGCACCCAGGCCGGCTTGGGCCGCGCGCGAGGCGACAGCGCCAGCCGCGCCACCGTCACGTTGGCCACCACGATGTCCCACAGCAGCACCGCGGCCAGGCGCAGCGCCACGGTCCAGCGCCGCAGGCGCAGCGGCTCGCCCAGGAAGCCGTGCAGCAGCCGCGGGACGAGCAGCGCCAGCGCCGCGGCCGTGAGCAGTTGCGGCAACGCCAGGCTTTGCTGCAACAGCAGCCACACGGCCGCCAGCAGCGCGGAGAGCACGGGGTGCGGCAGCCAGCGCTTCATGGTTGGGCTCCTTCCACCCGCCCGGTGTAGGGCCGCGTGCTGTGCGGCTGCGCGCCGCCGGCTTGCGGCAGCACGGCCTGTGCGTAGCCGGCCACGTCCACCAGTTGCTCGGCCGCCGCGCGCGCGTAGCGCTGCACCGGTGCCGCCGCCACGCTCAAGGCCACGCCCGCCGCGGCCAGCAGCAGCACGGCCGCCAGCGCCGCGCCCGGCAACGGGAACGGCGGTGACGGCCGGGCAGGCGCGGGCGGCTCCTGCGCCTGCCAGAACAGCACGCTGCCGGCGCGGGCCAGCGCGATCAGCGCCCCTGAGCCCATGAGCAGCAGCACGGCCCACACCGCCGCGGCGGCCGGGTGGCCGGCAGCGGCCTGCAGCAGGAGCACCTTGCCCAGGAAGCCCGGCAGCGGCGGCAAGCCGGCAATGGACACCGCACCCAACAGGAACAGCCCGCCGAGCCAGGCCGGCTGCCGCACGGCGGGCACAGGCTCCAGCGCGTCGCCCGCCTCGCCGCGGCGCTGTCCCACCACGTCGGCCAGCAGGAACAGCAGCGCCACCACCAGCGTGCTGCCCGGCAGGTAGAACAGCGCCGCGCCCCAGGCCGCGGCACCGTGGAGGCCCAGCCCGGCCAGGACGGTCCCCACCGACGCCACGTTGAGCCACGCCACCAGCCGCGCCAGCGTGCGCGCCGCCATCGCGCCCGCCACGCCCAGCAGGCAGCTCAGCAGCGCCAGGGGCAGCAGCAGCGGCTGCGCCAGGGCATGGGCACCACTCGCGCCGCTTGCGCCGTCCGCACCGGCGCCGAAGGCCACGCCGTGCACACGCCAGATCGCGTACACGCCCACCTTGGTCATGAGCGCGAACAGCGCCGCCACCGGCGCGCCGGCGGCCGAGTAGGTGGCCGGCAGCCACAGCGACAGTGGCACCAGCGCCGCCTTGAACGCGAACACCACCAGCAGCAGCAGCGCGCCCGCCTGCAGCAGCCGCGCGTCGGTGCCCGCCACCTGCGGCGCGCGCAGCGCCAGGTCGGCCAGGTTGAGCGTGCCCGCGGCGGCATAGACCAGCGCCAGGCCCAGCAGGAACAGGGCCGAAGCCGCCAGGTTGAGCACCACGTAGTGCAGCCCGGCGCGCAGCCGCTCGCGCCCAAGGCCGTGCAGCATGAGCACGTAGCTGGCGATGAGCAGCACCTCGAAGAACACGAAGAGGTTGAACAGGTCGCCCGTGACGAAGGCGCCGTTGAGCCCCATGAGCTGGAACTGGAACAGGGCGTGGAAGTGGCGCCCGCGCGCGTCCCAGGCCGGCGCACCCGCCGTGGCGGCGTAAAGCACAACGGGCAGCGCCACGGCGGAGGTGAGCAGCACCATCAGCGCCGAGAGCCGGTCCGCCACCAGCGCGATGCCGAAGGGCGCGGGCCAGTCGCCCAAGCGGTACACCAGCAGCGCGCCGCCGTCGGCCTGCCGCAGCAGCGCCAGCGCCAGCAGCAGCCCAAGCGCGGTGGACGACAGCGAGAGTGAGCGCGAGGCACGCCGTCGCGCATCGCCCAGCGCCAGCAGCGCGACGGCGGTGGCCGCGGGCAGCAGCACGGGCAGGATGGGCAGGTGGGCCGTCCAGCTCATGGCCGCTCCTTGCGCTCGGCGCCGACGCCGGGCTCCCGCCCGTCCACATGGTCGCTGCCGTTGTCGTGGCGGCTGCGCAGCGCCAGCTCGATCACGAACCCCGTGGTGGCAAAGCCGATGACGATGGCCGTGAGCACCAGCGCCTGCGGCAGCGGGTCGGCAACGGAGCCGGCGCCTTGCAGGATGGGCGCCGCGTCGCGCCACAGCCGCCCGCTCGCAAAGATGAAAAGGTTCACCGCGTAGCCCAGCAGCGTCAGGCCCAGCACCACCGTGAAACTGCGCCCGCGCAGCAGCAGCCACAGGCCGCAGCAGGTGATCCAGCCTATGCCGCTGGCCAGCAGGAATTCCATGGAGACGTTCATGGCGTGCGCTCCCGGCTGGCCGCACCCAGCACGGACAGGGTCAGCAGCGTCGCGCCGACCACGGTGACGTAGACGCCCAGGTCGAAGAGCGAAGCAGTGGCCAGGGGCAGCTCGCCCAGCAGCGGCACGTGCGGATGGCCGTGGGCGCTGGTGAGGAAGGGCGCTCCCAAAACCAAGGCGCCCGCGCCCGTGAGCCCGGCGATGGCCAGGCCCAGGGCGATCCATCGCACGTAGCGCGCACCGCCCGCGGCCCCCAACAGCGCTTCGGCACGCGCCTGGCCACGCGCCATGTACTGCAGCACCAGCGCCACCGCCGTCACCAGTCCCGCAACAAAGCCGCCGCCGGGCAGGTTGTGGCCACGCCAGAAGAGATACACGCTCACCACCAAGGCCAGCGGCAGCACCAGCCGCGCGGCGCTGCGCAGCAGCAGCGGGGGGTGACTGAAACTCCAGGCGCGGCCTGCGGCGTCCTTGGGCGGGCGTTGAACATGGAAACCCTGGAGCAGCGCCAGCACGCCCACGGCGGCCACGGCCAGCACGGTGATCTCACCCCAGGTGTCGTAGCCGCGGAAGTCCACCAGGATGACGTTCACCGCATTGGTGCCGCCGCCGCCAGGCACGGCCTGGGCCAGGAAATACCAGGCGATGGAGGCGTGGTCGCGCGTGAGCATCAGCCAGGCCAGCAGGCCCACGCCCAAACCCCCGGTGCCGGCCAGCACGGCGTCGCGCAGCTGCCGCGCCCGGCCGGACTCGCGCGGCGACCAGCGCGGCAGCAGCGCCAGCCCCATGAGCAGCAGCACGGTGGAAACGAGCTCCACGGCGAGTTGCGTCAGCGCGAGGTCCGGCGCCGACAGGGCGAGAAAGGCCAGCGCCGTCACCAGGCCGATCACGCCCACCAGCACCACGGCCAGCAGCCGGTCGCGGTGGCCACGCAGCAGGGCGGCGCCCGCGGCGATGAGCAGCAGCCACGCCACGAGGGCCGGCAGCGGCGCGTCCAGGCGAGGGCGCGAGCCGGCTGAGACGCCTTCAGCCGCCAGGAAAGGCAACGCCGCCAGGACGATGGCCGAGCCCATCAGCCAGGCCACGTAGCGCTGCAGCGAGCCGTTTTCGAGCCGAGCGATCAGCCAGGCGCAGGCGGCGAAAAGCCGCTCCATCACGCGCGTGAACACCAGCCGCCCGGTCCAGCCGCGCGGGTGGTTCAGGTGCAGGTCGAACCGGCGCAGCAGCAGGAAATACAGGAGCACGCCGCCGGCCAGCGCGATGCCGCTCATGAGCAGCGGCAGATTGAAGCCGTGCCAGAGGGTCAGGTGGAATTCGGGGGGCGGCGCGCCCAGCACCGCGGCGGCCGCGACCTGCACCAGCGGTGCCAGCAGTCCCGGCCACACGCCCACCAGCACGCACACCGCCACCAGCAGCGCCACGGGCAGCTTCATGAACAGCGGCGGCTCGTGCGGGTGCGGATTCGGCAGCTCCTTGGGCGGGCCGTTGAAGAACACGTCGTGGACGAAGCGCAGCGAATAGGCCACCGAGCAGACGCCACCCAGGGTGGCCGCCAGCGGCACCAGCAGCCCCCAGCCGGGCAGGGCGGCCAGGTCGGCGGCCTCGGCAAAGAACATCTCCTTGGAAATGAAGCCGTTGGCCAGCGGCACGCCGGCCATGGCGGCGGCAGCGACCATGGCCAGCGTGGCGGTCCAGGGCAGCAGCGGCAGCAGGCCGCCCAAGCGGCGCATGTCGCGGGTGCCGGTCTCGTGGTCGATGATCCCGGCGGTCATGAAGAGCGATGCCTTGAACGTGGCGTGGTTGAGCACGTGGAACACGGCCGCCACGGCGGAGAGCGGGCTGCTCAGGCCGATGAGAAAGGTGATCAGCCCCAGGTGGCTGATGGTGGAGTAGGCCAGCAGCCCCTTGAGGTCGTGCCGGAACACGGCGACGTAGGCGGCAAACACCATGGTCAGCAGCCCAATGGCCGCCACGGTGGCCTCGAACAGCAGCGTGCCGCCCAACGCCGGGTACAACCGCATGAGCAGGAAGATGCCGGCCTTGACCATGGTGGCCGAGTGCAGATAGGCCGACACGGGCGTGGGCGCCGCCATGGCCTCGGGGAGCCAGAAGTGAAACGGCCACTGCGCGCTCTTGGTGAAGCAGCCCAGCAGGATGAGCGCCAGCGCCAGCGGGTAGCGCGCGTCGCCCACGATCACGTCGCGCCGCGCCGCCAGCTCCGAAATTTCATACGTGCCCGCCATCTGGCCCAGCAGGACGACGCCGGCCAGCAGCGCCAGCCCACCCGCGCCGGTGACGGTGAGCGCCATGCGCGCCCCGGCACGAGCCTCGGCGCGCTGCCGCCAGTAGCCCACCAGCAAGAAGGACGACAGGCTGGTCAACTCCCAGAACACCACCAGCAGCAGCAGGTTGTCCGCCAGCACCACGCCCAACATGGCCGCCATGAAGAACATGAGCAGCGCGTAGAGCTTGCCCGGCGGGTCCTGCGCCGAGAGGTAGTAGGCCGCGTAGAGGATGACCAGCAGCCCCATGCCCGTGATGAGCGCGCCGAACATCAGCGCCAGACCATCCAGGCGCAGGCTGAGGTTCAGGCCCAGCGCCGGCACCCAGGGCCATTGCCAGCGTGGCGCAGCGCCGCCGAACACGGCGCCGGCCTGGGACAGCAGCAGCGCCAGCGCGGCGGCGGTGAGCGTCGCCGCCAGCCAAGCCGCGCGCCCCTTGCCCGCGGCGGAAGTGGGGCCGGCCCAAGCGCACAAGGGCCCCAGCAGCAGGGGCAGGACGATGGCCAGGGGCAGGGCATGCATGGCTGGTTTTTGTGGTTATGGACGGCTGCGTAGGCCGGACGGCCCGCATGCCGCGGGCCAGTTTCGTCTGCCGGGCGCCGTTGGGCGCGAAAAAGTCCGGCGGGTGAGTGCGCTTGCGCCCGCAAGCCGCGGGCGCAAGCGCAGCGGGAAGGCCGGCGCCGTCAGGCCGGCGCAGCGGCCGCGCGGCGCGGCAGCACCTGGAAGTCCAGGCCGTAGAGCAGGGGCTCCACGTCGGACTGCGCCTGCTGGGGCAGCTCCCACTGCGCCAGCATGCCGCGCAGGACGAAGGACTCGCCGGCATCGACGTGGCCGTCGGCGTCAATCACGGCGGCGGCCAGGCGCATGACACGCTGCTGCAACGCCGGGTCGTCGATGTCGCAGAGCCAGCGCCGCAGCGTGTGGGCGTCCACCAGGCAGTTGCCGGCCTCGTTGGTGCAGGCCAGCAGCTCCTGGCAGAGCTCGCGCAGCACCCCGTGCCAGTCCTGTTCGGCCAGGCCCAGCTCCTCGCGGGCGTGCAGCTCGTGCAGCGCGCTCCACTCCTGCGGCTTGATCTCGCCGTTGGCGATCAGCGCCAGCGCCACCAGGCGGGCGGCGGCCTGCGGGCTGTTGGACGCGGGAGCGCGGGTCGCGTTGATGTCGTCGTGCGGCATTGTGCTGTCCCTTTCATGGTTGCTTGAGGCGCTTGAGGCGCTTGGACCGCGGCACGGTTGCCGCGGCCCAAGCAATGTAGGCAACCGCTGCCTTCAGGTAAATTCGAATGTTTTATACTGAAAACTCGAAAAAACCTGATCAATCGGGTCAGCTGCCCCGTTTTGTGCGCAGCTTGGAGGACCACCGGTGCGCCCAGGGCAGGCAGTTTGGTGATACACAGGTTTTTTCGATCAAATCCATCGCAACCTTCTGATTGTTTCGATGGATGAGCGTCCTTAGATTACGTATGGCCGCCACGGTCCGCAGCCCTCGCTGCGGGGCGGCCAGCGAGTCTTGGGAGCTTCTATGAACCTTCAGCACATCGACATCAACGCCCGCGCCGCCTCGTCGTCGGCCGTGGCTGCGCAGCAGCAGCGCGTGCTGCGCAACACGTACTGGTTGCTCGCGCTGTCCATGGTGCCGACGGTGGCCGGCGCGTGGCTGGGCATCGCCACGGGCTTGTCCAGCGCGATGTCGCCCATGGTGGGGCTGGTGGTGTTCCTGGCGGGCGCCTTCGGCTTCATGTTCGCCATC
>NZ_BCTC01000035.1 GCF_001571085.1 Azohydromonas lata NBRC 102462 | reverse complement strand
CACCAGCAGCCGGTCGCGCGAGCGCACGAACGGGGCGTAGAGCGCGCGCATGAGCAGCAGGGCGCGCTCGTCGTCGCCGCCGACGATGATGCGGTCCGGCCGCATGAAGTCCTCCACCGCCGCGCCTTCCTTGAGGAACTCGGGGTTGGAGACCACGGCGAACTCCAGCTCCATGCCGCGCGCGGCCAGCGCCTGCGCCACGGCCTCGCGCACGCGGTCGGCGGTGCCCACGGGCACGGTGGACTTGTCCACGATGACCTTGTAGTCCGTCATGCGCTCGCCGATGGCGCGGGCCGCCGCCACGACGTGGCTCAGGTCGGCCGAGCCGTCCTCGTCCGGCGGCGTGCCCACGGCGATGAACTGCAACGTGCCGTGGCGCACGGCGGCGTCCACGTCGGTGGTGAATTCCAGCCGTTTGGCGGCCACGTTGCGCTGCACCACTTCCAGCAGGCCGGGCTCGTGGATGGGCAACCCGCCCTCGCGCAGCACCTGGATCTTGCGTTCGTCCAGGTCCATGCACAGCACGTGGTTGCCCATTTCGGCCAGGCAGGCGCCGGTGACCAGGCCCACGTAGCCGGAGCCGACGACGGTGACTTTCATGATGGGGCTCTCCCTTGTTTATTCAGGTTTGGCGATCCAGCACAGCCGGTGCGTGCGCAGCCAGGGCACGGCGTCGAGCAGCCGGTGCAGCGCGGGGTGCACTCGGCAGGCCAGGCGCGCCAGCGGCGGGGCCAGGGTGACGCGGCGCGCCGACAGGCGGCCGTGCGGAAACAGCGCGCGCACGCGCGCCAGGGGCACGCCGCGCACGTCGCGGTTGGCGGGGTTGTCGAAGGCGAAGTCGTACCAGAGCACGGCGCCGCCGGGGCGCAGCCAGCGCCACATGGCGTCGGCCAGGCGCTGCTGGAAGGCGTCGTCCAGCAGCGAGGAAAAGACGGTGCTTTGAAAGACGATGTCCTGGCTGGCGGGCGGCACCTCGGCCCGCGACGCGTCGCCCAGCAGCACTTGCGTGGCCGCGGGCAGCCGCGCGCGCGCCTGGGCGTGGCGCTCGGCCAGCAGCTCGATGCCGCGCAGGTGGGCCGGGCTGAAGCCCAGGCGCAGCAGCTCCAGCAGGTTGTCGCCGCTGCCGCAGCCCACTTCCGTGGCGCGCAGCGCCGCGAGGTTGAAGCCCACGTGCTCGCGCAGCAGCGCGCACAGGGCGCGCTCGCGCTGCTGGCGCGCCAGCAGCACCTCGGGGCGCAGCGGGTGGTAGCGCCCGGCCAGGCCGGCGCGGCGCGCATAGCGCTCGCGCACGGCGGCGGGCTCGTCGTGGGGAGGCGGAAGCGTCATGGCCGTGCGGCTCCCCATGCCACCGCCAAGGGCCGGCGCGTCCCGCCGTCCACTTCGTCATTCCGGGCTGCGCGTATGCCTGTCCGGGGAGCGCCGTGTGGGAGCTGGCCTCCCGCCAGCCAAGGCGCTTCGCACCCTGCTTCGTCGTTCCCGCGCAGGCGCAGTGCTGTCCGGGGAACCCGGCCGCCGTTGGCATCCCGTGAGCCCAGGCGCTTTGCACCCTCATCCGTCATGCCCGCGAAAGCGGGCATCCACGCCGGCCGGGGTGCCGGTGCGCCGATGCCGGCCCGGGGCGGTGCCGTTCGAAGGCCACACCTCGGTGTTCGTGGATGCCCGCTTTCGCGGGCATGACGATGCAGAAGGCGCAGCGCCGGAGCTGACGGGATACGAAGCCCTTCCCTGTTTCCCCCAGACAGCCGTGCGCGAAGGCGGAAACCCAGGCGGACCCCAAGCCGGCCGCAAGCTGCCTTGCTGGAACTTCGGATGCCGCGGGTTCCGGCGCCGGCTTTTCTGCTCACGCGCCGGCGTGGGACCGCCTGGGTCCCCGCCTGCGCGGGGATGACGAAGTAGAGAGCGTGACCGATCAGCTTTCGGCTGCCGCCTGCGCCTGTGCCCACATCCGCGTCCACACCCCGCCCCGCTCCGGCCAGCGCTCGCAGGGGTTCGGCAAAACAGGCAAGGAATGACATCAGCGCACGGCTCCGGCAGGTGTCCACGCCCTCAGCGCGTGAGCTTGGAAAACCACTCGCGCCCGCGCCCGTGGCGCAGCACGTCCCACCAGCCCAGCAGCGTGCCGATGCCATAGCCCACGTGGTGCGCAGCGATCACCACCGGCAGCCGCGGCAGCAGCGCCCAATGCCCGTCGGCCGCCACCAGCAGCGACAGCGCACCCACGGCACCCGCGTAGGCCGCGAGCCATGCCAGCGGCAGCGCCCAGGGCGCGCCCAGCAGCGCCAGCGCGGTGAGCAGCAACTGCCCGCCCACGAAGATGCCGGGGACGAGCTGGCGCAGCGCCGCGGGCTGGCCATGCTTGCGCATCACGAAGGGCTTCCAGTAGCCGTACTGCAGCCACTGGCGGAACAGCGCCTTGACCGAGCCGCGCGGCTCGTACAGCGAGCGTATGCGCGCGCTCTGCCACACCCGGCCGCCGCCGCGCGTGATGCGCAGGTTGTGCTCGTCGTCCTGGTTGCGGACGAGCTGCTCGTCGAAGCCGCCGAAGCGCTCGAAGGTGTCGCGCCGCCAGGCGCCCAGGTACACGGTGTCGGCCTCGCCCTCGTAGTCGAGCTGGCGCGAGCGCGCGCCGCCGGCCACCCAGCGCGACTGAAAGGCCGCGGCGATGGCGCGCTGCCACGGCGCGCGCCCCTCGGCCCGCCAGGGCCCGCCCACCACGGCGGCGCCGCTGCGCTCCAGCGCGGCGATGCACTGCGCCACGTAGTCCGGCGCGTAGCGGGTGTGCACGTCCATGCGGACGATGACCTCGCCTTGCGCCGCCGCCAGAGCGCGGTTCAGCCCGCAGGAGACGATGCGCCCCGGGTTGTCCAGCTGGCGGATGCGGGGGTCCGCCGCGGCCAGGCGCTGCAGCTCGCCGCGCGTGCCGTCGTCGCTGTCGCCGTCGGCGATCAGCAGCTCCAGCACCCAGCCCGGCGGCAACTGCTGCGCGCGCGCCGAGGCGCAGAAGGCGGCGATGTGCAGCCGCTCGTTGCGGCAGGGGACGATGACGCTGACGATCCTCACGCCCTGCCCGCTCATGCCGCGGCTCCCGAGGCCAGCGGCGCGCGGCCCAGCAGTTGCAGGTACAGGGCGTACATGCGGTCCATGTGGTCCTTGCGCGCGGCACGCTGCAGGACGATGGCGCGGTTGTGGCGGCCCATGGCGTCCAGCGTGGCGCGCGGCAAGGCGCGCAGCTCGCCTATCGCAGCGGCCAGCGCGGCGGCGTCGCCGGCGGGGACGAGCCGGCCGCCCTGCGGGGTGATCCATTGCCGGTTGGCGGGCAGGTCCGAGGCCACCAGCGCCAGCCCGCAGGCCATGGACTCCAGCACCGACACCGAGGTCGCGTCGCTCTCCGGCACGCTCAGCGAGACGTGGCAGCGCTGCATCCACTGCAGCATGCCGGCGTCGTTCTGGCGGCCGACGAAGCGCACCACGTCCTGCAGGCCCAGGGCGCGGGCCTGCTCGCGCAAGCCGGCCTCCAGCGAGCCGCCGCCCAACAGCGCCAGGCGCACTTGGGCGGCCGGGTCGCGCTGCCTGAGCAGGGCCAGCGCCTGCAGGATGACGTCGATGCGGTAGTTGGGCTCCCAGGAGCGCAGGCTCAGCAGCTCCAGCGCGCCGCCCTCCCCCGCGCGCACGCCGGCCGGCGGCAGCTCGAAATGGGCGGTGTCCACGCCCCAGAGCAGCTCCTCGCGCGGGGCGGTGGCGCCATAGCCGTCCATGGCCTCGATGAGGTCGCGCGAGTCGCCGGTGAGCAGCGCGGCGCGGCGCAGCGTCCAGCCGGTGATGGCGTGCATGAGGCGGCTGCGTTTGGGCGTGACCAACAAGTCCGTGCCCCAGGCGGTCAGCACCACGGGGCGGCGCCCGCAGGCCGCGGCCCACAGGCCGTTGGAGCTGACGTAGTGGCCGTGCACCAGGTCCGGCGCGATGCGCGCGGCGTGGCGGCGCACCTGCGGCAGGGCCAGGAACCAGCCGGCCGCGTCGCCGCCGGGGCGGATCGCATGCACGGCCGCGGCGCCCGGCACCACGGCCGGGCGGCGCGTGAGCACGTGGCACTCGGCGCCGCGGCGGTGCATCTCCAGCACCCAGCGCTGCAGGTGCACGCTGTCGGCGTCGCCGGTGAAGAGGATGCGCAGGGGACGGCCGTTCATGGCGGTACTGGTGGGCGTGCTGATGGGCATGCTCATGGCAGCTCTCCGGCCCAGGCGCGGTAGTGCTCGCGCATCTCCGGGTGGAGCTGCAGCAGGGTGCGGTCCACGTCGCGCACGTCGCCCACCACGCGGGCGGGCTGGCCCTGGACGATGGCGAAGTCCGGCACGTTGCCGGAGACGTAGCTGTAGGCCGTCACCAGCACGCCGCGCCCAAGCCGGCTGCCCGGGGCGATGACGGCGTGCGGGCCGATGAAGCAGTAGGGGCCGATCTCGGTGGAGGCCTGGCGGTAGCCGGGCGGGCGCGGGTGGCCGAAGTAGCCGCGGCCGCACACGCGCAGCGCGTGGTGCGAGCTGTGGGTGAGGATGGAGACGTGGTTGGTGATCTGGCAGCCCTCGCCCACGGACAGGCCGCCGGAGGCGTCCAGGAAGTTGAAGTGGCCTATGAAGACGTGGTCGCCGACTTGCAGGCTGTCGCGGTGTTCCACGAAGGCGTGGGTGCTGATGCGGGTGTGGCGCAGCAGCCGGCCGTCGGCCGTGCGCCAGCCGTAGACCATGCGTGGAGCGACCACGCGGCTGAACAGGTGCAGCAGGGCTCTCTTGATGGACACGGCGGGCTGTCGGCAGGGGCGATTGGCAAAGACTTCTATTGTCGCGGCTCGCCCGGCGCCTCCTGCGCCTGGGCCTCGCGCGCGGCGCGCCTGAACAGCCACAAGGCCACGCCAATGGCGCCCAGGTAGGCCGCGCTGGTGCTGGCCGCGGCGCCGAAGGCGCCAAAGCGCGGCACCACCAGCAGGCAGCCCAGGGTGTTGAGGGCCAGCGAGAGCGCGGCGATCAGCCCCGACAGGTGGGGCCGCCCAAGGTGGTTGGTGAAGAAGGCCGAGAGGCTGGAGGCCGCCGCGTAGGCCGCGATGCCCGGCAGCAGCGCCGCCAGCGGCAGGAGCGCGCCGGCATAGGCCTCGCCCAGCACGCGCGGCAGCGCCAGGGCCGCGGCGCCCCACAGCAGCGGCGCGGCGCCCGCGGCCAGCGCCACGTTCATGCGCGCGGCGTGCAGCGCGGTGCGGGCGGCCGCCCGGCTGTCGGGCTGCCCAATGCGGTGGTAGGCCGAGATGGTCAGCGCCGAGGACAGCAGCCACAGCAGCTCGGCCACCTGCACGGCCACCGAGTACACGCCCGCGGCCGCCAGGCCCTCGTTGCGCTCGACCAGGAAGAGCGTGACGCGGTAGTTCAGCAGGCTCACGACGTTGGTGATGCCGATTTCGATCACGAAGCGCGCGTCGCGCCGGAGCCCGCCCCAGGGGGCGTCGGCGGCGGCATCGGCGCGGGTCTCGCGCAGCGCCGCGCCCGCGGTGGCCAGGCCCACGAGCGCCTTGGCCGCGACCCAGGCCACGAGCACCGGGCCGAGCAGGTCTGTCGAGCCGCCGCCGGGCAGCAGCAGCAGCGCCAGCAGGACGAGCGCGGGCGAGGCGACCTGCGGGAGGTTCAAGGGCGCCATGCGGCCCTGGCCCAGCCACAGCCCGGTGGCGGTGGGCACCAGCAGCAGCAGCGGCGCCACCAGCGCCATGAGGCCCAGGCGGTCGTAGGGCGGGCGGTCCGCGGCGAGGGACCCGGCCAGCAGCACCAGCGAGGCCGCGGCGCCGAAGGCGACGCACACCGCCAGCCAGCGCCGCAGTCCCGCCGCGGGCGGCTCGCGGTGGTGCGAGATGCGCCGCGCCAGCGCCAGGCCGAAGCCGGAGCCCAGAGTGAGCAGCAGCGACTCCACGGCGACGAAGAGCGCGAAGGCGCCCTGCACCGCCGGCCCAAGCCGCGCGACGTGGACCATGAGGGCCAGGCCCAGCGCCACGGTGGCGGCGCGCGCGATCAGGTTCAGGCTGGCGCCACGGGCCAGGCCGGCAAGGGACATGGGGATTCGATTTGGGCGGCTGCGAGGGGGCCGCATTGTCGCCGGGCGGGGGTGGCGGCCCGCCGCAGCGGATCAGGGCGAGGCGTCCACGCCCTGGAAAACGTCTGCCAGCGGCACGCCGGCTTCAATCACCGGCAGCGAGAGCACGGCGTCCTCGCTCATGTCGTGGAAAGTCCAGCCGCCGTCGGCGGTGCGCCGGAAAGCCTCGGCGCGGCGCGTGTCGGGATCGAGCAGCACGTACTCGCGCAGTGCGGGAATCCGGCGGTAGAGGGCGAATTTCTGGCTGCGGTCGTAAGCCTGCGTGCTGGGTGAAAGCACTTCAATGACCAGCGCCGGTGCGCGAAAGATCATTTCCGTGGCGAGGTCGGCCTTGTCGCAGGTGACGAACACGTCCGGGTACAGGAGGGTGTCGTCCGCCACCTGCACCTTCATGGATTCGCTGAAGATTTGGCAAGGCGAGCCGTCGAGCACATTGCCCAGATGCCGCACCAGGTTGGCCACCACGCGGCCGTGGCTGCGCCGGCCGCCCACCATCGCAAAGACCTCACCGCGGTGGAATTCGTGGCGGTCGGAGTGAGCGTTCTCCCACTCCAGGAACTCAGCCAGCGACAACTTGTGCTGCGGGACGGCCATGAGCGTGCATCCAGTCCGTAAAGCGTTGCGTTGAATACGGCCCAGTATTGTGCGCTTCTACAATCCGCCCTTTTTCCCGCCGCGAAGCCCTCTTCAGCCATGAGCAGCCACGACCTTCCCCAGACTGACGACAACAAGCTCATCGCCGAGCGGCGCGAAAAACTGGCCGCGCTGCGCGGCCGTGGCGGCGTGGTCTTCCCCAACGACTTCAAGCCCACCCACGACGCGGCCGACCTGCAGCAGCGCTTCGGCCAAACGCCCAACGAGGAGCTGGAGCCGCAAGCCATCGCGGTGGCCGTGGCCGGGCGGCTGATGCTCAAGCGCGTCATGGGCAAGGCCAGCTTCGGCACGCTGCAGGACGCCTCCTTCGGCCCAACCCACGGCCGCGTCCAGCTCTACGTCTCCAAGGCCGACGTGGGCGACGAGGCCTACGACGCCTTCAAGCACAACGACCTGGGCGACATCCTGGGCGCCCAGGGCACCCTGTTCCGCACCCGCTCCGGCGAGCTCTCCATCAAGGTCACGCAGCTTCGCCTGCTCACCAAGAGCCTGCGCCCGCTGCCGGACAAGTTCCACGGCATGGCCGACCAGGAGCAGAAGTACCGCCAGCGCTACGTGGACCTCATCACCGACGAGCACGCCCGCTCGCGCTTCGTGGCCCGCAGCAAGGCCGTGAGCTCCATCCGCCACTACATGGTCGAGCACGGCTTCCTGGAAGTCGAAACGCCCATGCTCCACCCCATCCCCGGCGGCGCCAACGCCAAGCCCTTCGTGACGCACCACAACGCGCTGGACCAGGAAATGTTCCTGCGCATCGCGCCGGAGCTCTATCTCAAGCGGCTGCTGGTGGGCGGCTTCGAGCGCGTGTTCGAGATCAACCGCAACTTCCGCAACGAAGGCATCTCGGTCCGGCACAACCCGGAATTCACGATGATGGAGTTCTACGCGGCCTACTGGAACTACCACGACGTGATGGGCTACACCGAGCAGGTCATCCGCCACGCCGCGCGCCAGGCCACGGGCAGCGCCAAGGTGAGCTATCAGGGCCGCGAGGTGGACCTGGAGCAGCCCTTCGAGCGGCTGTCCATCCGCGACGCCATCGTGAAGTACGTGCCCGAAGTCGGCGCCGAGCGCATTGACGACGAGGCTGCGCTGCGCGCGCAGCTCAAGCACGGCGGCCACGAGGCCCCCGCGCACTGGAACCTGGCGCAACTGCAGTTCGGCGTGTTCGAGGAGTACGTGGAGCACCACCTGTGGGCCCCGACCTTCATCGTGGACCACCCGGTGGAAGTCAGCCCCCTGGCCCGCGCCGCGGACGCCGACCCCACCCGCACCGAGCGCTTCGAGCTCTACATCACCGGGCGCGAGATCGCCAACGGCTTCTCCGAGCTCAACGACGCCGAGGACCAGGCCGAGCGCTTCCTCTCCCAGGTGAAGAACAAGGACGCCGGCGACGAGGAGGCCATGTACTTCGACGCCGACTTCATCCGCGCGCTGGAATACGGCATGCCCCCGGCCGGCGGCTGCGGCATCGGCATCGACCGCCTGGTCATGCTCATCACCGACAGCGCCAGCATCCGCGACGTGATCCTCTTCCCCGCGCTGCGCCGCGAGGGCCAGGTCAACAACGGGCACTGAAGCCCCTGACGCAACCGCCGGCGGCGCCCAAGCGCCGCCGCGGGGACGCCACGCACTCCACACGGCGCCGGCCCGGGACGAACCCGCGCCGGCGCTGCGCTTTTGATCCAGGTGAACCTTCGCACTGCCTGCCGCGCCTACGCTGCGCAGCAAAAGAAGTCGGGGGCAGGAGAAAACCAAAGCCGAGGAGACCGCGCATGGACCGCCCCCAGGAACCGCTGGACGCCCTGCAATCGCTGCACGCCGTGGAGGCCGCCTGTTGGGCCGAGATGGCCAACGCCGCCGCCTCGCGCGGCCACGCCTGGCGCACCATGACGCTGGCCACCACGGACGGGCGCGAGGCCTTCGCGCGCAGCGTGATCCTGCGCGAGGTGGACGCCGAGGCGCGCGAGCTGCTCTTCTTCACCGACTCGCGCAGCACCAAGGTGCGCCACATCGCCGAGCACCCGCGCGGCACGCTGCTGCTGTGGTCGGCGCAACTGGGCTGGCAGTTGCGGCTGCGCGTGACGCTGGAGGTGGAGACCGCGGGCCTGGCCGTCTCCTCGCGCTGGGCGCAATTGAAGCTCACGCCGGCGGCGCAGGACTACCTCTCGCCCGCCGCCCCCGGCACCCCGCTGTGCCCGCCCTCGCCTGAGCGCGCCTCGCGCGGGCACTTCGCCCTGGTGCACGCCCACGTGCGCGCCCTGGACTGGCTGGAGCTCCAACCCGCGGGCCAGCGCCGCGCCTGTTTCGACGCCCTGGGCGGCAAATGGCTGCAACCCTGAAAACTCATGGTGTGCGCAACATGATCAGCGCAGCCCGGCCATTTGAATCCCGCAGAAGAACAGTTCCGCCATTCAAACGCCAAATTCAACCGCATTCAAATACAGAAACCCAAGATCAATCCCCTATGACCAGCGCTCCGCCCTTTGCGGACATGTATTTTTTTACCACCTCTTCCACACTGCCGGTCATATTGTGATATTCCAGACCCAATATATATCCATATTCCCGGCCGCTGAGCACGCAATGCACCACGCGCACGGGGACCGTGATGAAATCCATGCCGTAGCTTTCCCGGGACAGGGCAAAGCGGAGGCGGCAGGGGGTTTCATGGGGAAAGGGTCGCGGCGCGATCACGCCCACGCCGCCCAGGCTGATGTCCTGCGTGTGCACTTCAATGGGCGGCTGACCGGGAACCAGCAGATGCCCCGTACCGGAGATGAACTTGCGTGGAAAGCGGCGCCGGTCCATGCCGGCTGCGGGCCAACTGGCGTCTTCAGTTTCTGGAAACATAGGCGCGGGTTCCCGCTGGAATATGACGGGATCACAAGTGGAACGAGGTCGCCAGTATTGCGGCATCCCTTCGCCGGCCCATACGGCGGCTGCGCCCGCGAGCCCCACATATCACAGTCCAGCCACCATTGGCCGGACGTTTTCATGGATTCTGCAATCTGGGCCGGTTCAACTGCCGGAGCCCATCATCAAGGAAGTGGCCGCCATGAAGCGGCTGATGGTGGCCATGGTGTTGGGCGGCAAATTGACGAATTGCAGGCCCACCAGAAACCCACGCTGCCGGCCGCTCAATATGCTGTGAACCACCCGCACCGACACGGCCAGAACGTCCATGCCGGCCGGCTCGCGCGGCAGCGTGAAATGCATTTCGCACAGCAGCTCATAAGGCAAATTCAGCGGTGACACCACGCCCATGCCGCCCAAGCTGATGTCCTGCGTGTGCACTTCGAAGGCCGGACGCCCCGGCACCACCACATAACCGGTGCCGGAGAGGAATTTGCGCGGGTAAAGCCGCCTGTCCTCGTTCAGGTTGACCCAGGTAACGGCTTCTTCTGGTGCGGACATGACGACTCCCTTGACGACGGCGGCTCGGCCAGTGTGCTCAGCGATGCTTGAAGCTGGGCTTGCGCTTGGTCAGGAAAGCGTCCATGCCCTCCTTCTGGTCCTCCGTGGCGAACATGGAGTGGAAGAGGCCGCGCTCGTAGGCGATGCCTTCAGTGAGCGTGGTTTCAAAAGCGCGGTTGACGCAGTCCTTGGCCATCATCACCGCCGGCAGCCCCCAGCCGCAGATGGCGGCGGCGGCGGCCAGCGCCTCCTGCATCAACTGGCCGGCGGGTACCACGCGCGACACCAGCCCGGCGCGCTCGGCTTCCTGCGCGTCCATCATGCGGCCGGTGAGGATGAGGTCCATGGCCTTGCTCTTGCCGATGGCGCGGGGCAGCCGCTGCGTGCCGCCGGCGCCGGGCATGATGCCGATCTTGATTTCCGGCTGGCCGAACTTGGCCGTGTCGGCGGCGATGATGAAGTCGCACATCATGGCCAGCTCGCAGCCGCCGCCCAGGGCGAAGCCGGAGACGGCGGCGATCACGGGCTTGCGCACCTGGCGGATGGTTTCCCAGTTGCGGGTGATGAACCGGGTCTTGAACACGTCCATGAAGTCGCGCTTGGCCATGGCGGCGATGTCGGCGCCGGCGGCAAAGGCTTTTTCGCTGCCGGTGATCACGATGCAGCCCACCGCGTCGTCGGCGTCGAAGGCCAGGAGCGCCTGGCCCAGCTCGTCCATGAGCGGGTCGTTCAGGGCATTGAGCGCCTTGGGCCGGTGCAGCGTGATCACCGCCGTCTTGAGCGCGCCGTCCTCGCCGCCGTGCAGCGCCGTCATCAGGTTTTCGAATTCCATGGGGTGTCTTCTCTGTCGGGGAGTTCAGGTGCGGCGATGACTATAAGCGCCACACCCCGGGACCCGGGGAATTGACGGGGGAGGCTTCCCCCGCGGCCCCCGGCGGCGGCCGCCTTCAGCGCGACTGCAGCGGCAGCCGCTTGAGCCGCAGGTCGGCCCACACGTCGGCGGACTGGCGTATGAGCAGCCGCACGGGCAGGTATTGCAGCGACGGCGCAAACCAGGCCTCGGCCGTCATGACCTCGCCCGCCACGGGCTCGCGCCTGGGCTTCACGTGCACGGCGCTGAGGCGGCCCAAGGGGGTTTCGATCTCCTCCTCGCCCAACACGTCGTAGGTCCACGGGTCCAGCCGGCGCGGCAGCGCCAGGGGCAGCTCCACCGCGTTGCCGCGGCGCAGCAGCGAGGGCTGCAGCGTGAAAAGCCAGGTGAGCTGGACGAACTGGCTGGCCGAGTCCTGCACGCCGGCCATGGGCACGCGGCGCGAGCCGTTGGCCAGGACGATGGCGTCGTCCTCGAAGCGCACGGTGGCGCGGCGCGGGGAGAGAAAGCCCAGTTGGGTTTCCTCGTCGTAGCGGCGCGGGGACAGGCCGCGGCTGTTGACCTCGCCGTCGCTGGTCATGCGCCGCGTCATCAGCGGCGCGAAGCCGGGGCCCACCACCACTTCCAGCCGCACCTGGTAGCGCCTGTCCTGGCGCAGCCACAGCACGCGGGCGCTGCCGTGCACCTCACCGCGGTACCAGCCGCCGAGCTCGTATTCGAGCTGGGTGGAGGGCGGCCAGTCGCGCAGCGGGTCGGCGGCGGCGGTGGCGGCCGGGTCCACGGGCGCGACGGGGGCGGCGGAAGCGGCCGGGGCCGGCGGCAGCGGGGCGGAAGCGGCCGCGACGGCGGCAGGCGCGGACACCGCGGGCGCCGGGGGGGAGGCGGCCTCGGCCACGGTGGAAGCGGCCTCGGCCGGGGCGGAGGCCGCCGCCTGCGGCGCCGAGGCGGCGGCTTCGGCGGCAGCCGCGTCCTGGGCGGAAGGCTCCTGGGCGGTCGCCTGGGAGGCCTCCTGGGCGGCCTCTTTCGGCGGCTCTTGCGGCGGTTCCTCTCGCGGTGGTTCCTCGCGCGGCTTGGGCGCCGAGGCGGCCTCGGCCGGCTTGGGCGGCGCCTTGGCCACGGGGGGCGGCGGTGGTGGCTTGGGCGGTGCGGCGGGCGGCGGCGGCGGCACGGTGGGTGCGAGCTCGCGGACGAAGGCGACCTCGATCGGCGGCGGCGGGGCGTCGGCCTGCGGCAGCGACAGCGCGACCTCGTCCAGCAGCCGCACGTGCGCCAGCAGCACGGCCAGGGCCAGCAGGGCCAGGACGAGCAGGCGGCGGCGCGGGCGAAGCCGAGGCCTGAAGTTCGAGGGCATGGCGCGTCAGGCCGGCTGCTTCAGTACTTGCGGCGACGACGCACCGCCCGCCCTCACCCCAGCAGCCACGCCTTGCGCCGCGCCTTGGCCTCCTCGGCTGCGCCCTCGTCCACCGCCAGGGCGACGGTGCCCGGGTGGTCGGCGGGCGGCGCGACGTGGCAGGTCAGCACGCGCTGGTTGCGCACCAGCAGCAGCTCGAACGGGGCGCCCACGGTGAGCCATTGCTGCGCATCGTCCAGCCGGCGCACGCGCCAGCGGTCCACGGCCAGCAGCTCGTCCCCGGCCGACACGCCCGCGCGCTCCGCGGCGCTGCCGCGCAGCACCGCGCGCACCTGCACGCCCGTCACCGGCCCTTCGCTCAGGCGCAGGCCCAGCGCGGCGGCAAAGCCCTGGGGCTCGGCCTTCCAGGCCACGCCCATGCGCTCCAGCAGCGGGCGCACGTCCACGTCCTGCGTGCCGTGCACCCAGCGGCGCAGCTCCTCGGCCAGCGAGCGCCCGGCCACCTGCTGCACGGCCAGCGCGATGTCGTCCTCGCCGATGGGGCCGCCGCCGCTGTCGCGCCAGAGGGTGCGCATCACCTCGTCCAGCGAGCCGCCGCCGCTGCCGCGCAGCGTCAGGTCCAGCGCCAGCGCCACCAGCGCGCCCTTGGCGTAGTAGCTCACCGTGGCGTTGGGCGTGTTCTCGTCGGCCCGGTAGTACTTGACCCAGGCGTCGAAGCTGGACTGCGCCACGCTCTGCACGAAGCGCCCCGGCGTGGCCAGCACGCCGTTCAGGTTCTTGGCCACCAGCTTCAGATAGCGCGCCTCGTCGATGAGGCCCGCGCGCACCAGCAGCAGGTCGTCGTAGTAGGAGGTGAAGCCTTCGAAGAACCACAGGAGCTGGGTGTAGTTCTCCTGCGTGTAGTCCAGGGCGTGGAACTCGCGCGGCTTCATGCGCTTGACGTTCCAGCTGTGGAAGTACTCGTGGCTGATGAGGCCCAGCAGGGTGACGTAGCCGTCGGTGAGCGCGGCGGCGGGCGTGCCGCGGCGCGGCAGGTCGCGGCGCGAGGCGATCAGCGCCGTGCTGGCGCGGTGCTCCAGGCCGCCGTAGCCGTCTTCCACCACGTTGAGCAGGAAGACGTAGCGCTCAAAGGGCGCAGCCTCGTCCTGCGGGTGCCAGAAGGCGATCTGCGCCTGGCAGATGCGCCGCGCGTCGTTCAGCAGCCGCTCGCCGTCGAAGCCGGGCCAGGCGCCGGCCACGATGAATTCATGCGGCACGCCGGCCGCTTCGAAGCTGCCGCGCCAGAAGCGGCCCAGCTCGAAGGGGTGGTCGACCAGCTCGTTGTAGTCGGCGGCGGCGTAGGCGTGGGCCCCGGCGCCAGGCGCGGCGGACATGGCGGTGGCGACGTCCCAGCCTTCGGGCAGCGGGCCGAAGCTGATGCCGTGGGGCTCGTGCTCGCGGCCTTCGACGCGCAGGCACAGGCTGGTGCCGTTGAAGAAGCCGCGGTCGGCGTCCAGGAAGGCGGTGCGCACCGAGGTGTCGAAGGCGTAGGCCAGGCAGCTCACTTCCAGCGGTGCGCCGTTGCCGGCGGCGGCGTCGCAGCGCGCCACCCAGGTGGTCTTGTCCAGCTGCTGCAGCGGCACGTCGCGGCCGCCCTGGCGGGCGTGCAGCCCCGAGAGGTGGCGGCCGAACTCGCGCACCATGTAGCTGCCCGGTATCCACACCGGCAGGCTCAGCCGCTGCTCGGCGGCGGGTTGCGGCACGGTGAGCGTGACGCGCCAGAGGTGAGAGGCGGCGTCCTCGACGTCAATGCGGTACTGGATCATGGCTGCGGGCAATGGTCAGGCGTTGAACGGCAGGGCCGCCGCGCCGGCGCCCCGAGGAATGGGGCGTGTCGGGCAGCTCAGGTGCCCGCCGCGCCCAGGAAGCAGCTCAGCGCGCCCACGGCGGTGAGGCGAAAGCGCAAGGTCAGCCAGGCCTGCAGGCCCAGCGAGGGGTAGACGCGGCGGTCCACCAGGTAGCAGGCCACCAGCAGCACGCCCTGCAGCACCAGGCCGGCGTAGGGCGGCATCAGGAGCGCCACCCAGGCCAGCAGCGAGGGCACCACGCCCCAGGTGAAGAGGCGCGGCTGGCCGTGTATGAAACCCAGCCCCCAGTGGATGCCGCCGAGGAAGGAGACGATGAGCGCCGCGTAGGCGGCCAGCACGTCCACGACGTAGGGGTGCGCATCCGGACGGACGAACCACACCAGCAACGCACCGAGGACGAAGGGAATCAGTCCGGCATAGCCCAGGCGCAGCGCGGGCTGCACGGGCAGGTAGGGGCCGGATGGGGCGACGGTGACGGGCGTATGCATGTGCAACATTGTGCCGCCGCACCCCCTTGCGGCCGGCTGACCCGGTGGGCCCGGCGCGACACCGGCCGGTGTCCTGGCCGGGACGGCGGCCGCAGGGCCGATCAGGACTTGCGGGCGCTCTCGGCAAGCTGCTTCTCGACCTCGGCGGCGGAGACGGCGCCGGGCACACG
Source organism: Azohydromonas lata NBRC 102462 (assembly GCF_001571085.1). Classification (GTDB taxonomy): domain Bacteria; phylum Pseudomonadota; class Gammaproteobacteria; order Burkholderiales; family Burkholderiaceae_C; genus Azohydromonas; species Azohydromonas lata. The sequence continues at coordinate 42,266 of NZ_BCTC01000035.1, read as the reverse complement.
GGTGCCGTCCTCGAATATCAGCGCCGGCGTGCCCTGCACGCGGTGCTTCTTGCCGAAGGCCACGTTGCGCTCCAGCGCGGCGGTGTCGCAGTCGCCGCCCATGCTGCGCGGCGGGGTGACGCCGCCCAACATCCAGTCGCGCCAGGTCTTGCCCTGGTCCTTGGCGCACCAGATGGCCTTGGACTTCACGTCCGAGTCCGGCCCAAGGATGGGATAGAGGAAGGTGTAGACCGTGACGTCCTTGATGGTGGCCAGGTCCTTCTCGAAGCGCTTGCAGTAGCCGCAGTTGGGGTCCACGAACACGGCGAGCTTGCGCGAGCCGTTGCCCTGCTTGATGACCACGGCGTCCTTGAGCGGCAGGCTGGCGAACTCGATGGCGGTGAGCTTGTTGAGCCGCGCCTCGGTGAGGTTGGTCTTGGTGCGGGTGTCGACGATCTGGCCCTGGATGAGGTGGTCGCCCTTGTCGTCGGTGTACATGACGTCGGTGCCGATGCGCACCTCCCACAGGCCCGGCACGGTGGTGCGGCTGACCTCGTCGATCTTGGGCAGGTTGGGCAGCCGCTCGGCGAGGTTCTTGCGGATCTGCGCCTCCTGCGCCACGGCGCCGAAGGCGGCCGCGGCCAGCAGCGCCGAGAGGGCCAGGCGTTGCAGGCCCCGGGGGGCGGCGGCGGGGGATTCGGTGCGCTTCATGGCGGCTCCTTAGGTGCCCAGGGCGCGGCCGGCGAGCCAGCGCTTGAGCGGCGTGAGTTGATTGACCAGGTCGAGGCCGCGGTTGCGCAGCTCGCGCAGCACGGGGGCGTCCTGTTCGAAGAGGTGCAGCAGGCCGTCGGTGAGCTGCTGCATGGCCATCGTCGGCACGGCGCGCTCGCGCACGTAGCGGCGCAGCAGCTTTTCGTCGGAAAGGGGCCGCCACGGCTCGCGCTGCGCGATGACCAGCGCCAGCGCCTGCACGTCGCCCAGGCCCAGGTTCAGGCCCTGGCCGGAGAGCGGGTGCACGGTGTGGGCCGAGTCGCCCAGCAGCACCCAGCCGGGGCCGCACAGGGCTTCAGCACGCGAGAGCTGCAAAGGCCAGCCGACGCGGGGGCCGTCCAGCTTCAAGGTGCCGGCAGCGCCGCCCGTGGCTTCATTCAAGGCGGCGTCGAAGTCGGCGTCGGACAGGGCCTGCAGGGCCTGCGCGCGCTCGGCGGGCATGGACCACACCAGCCCGTAGGAGCACCGCGGCTGCGGCCGGTCGAAGGGCAGCAGGGCCAGGATGTCGGGGCTGCGGAACCACTGCCGCGCCACGCCCTCGTGCGGCCGGTCGGCCACCAGGCGCGCGGCCACGGCGGTGTGGCCATAGGGCTTCACCTGGAAATTCACGCCGAGCGCCTCGCGGGTGGCGGAGTGCTTGCCTTCGCACAGCGCCGTGAGCGTGGCCTGCACTTGGGCGTCGGCCGGCAGCTCGGTGACGTGGGGGGCGAAGCGGATGGCGGTGGCCAGGGCTTCGTCCAGCGCCTGCGCGTCCACGATCCAGCACAGCGCGTCCACGCACTGGCCCCAGGCCGAGAACTCCAGGCGGCTGCCGTGGGCGTCGCCGTGCACCAGCATTTCGGAGACGGCGGTGGCGGCGTCGGCCGGCATCGCGTCCCAGACCTTCAGGTTGCGCAGCAGGTTCACCGCCTGCGCGTTGAGCGCGTAGGCGCGCACGTCCGGGCCGGCGCCGCGGGGCGGCGAGGCCAGCAGCGCGACGCTCAAACCTTGGCGGGAGAGCGCCAGCGCCAGGCTGCGGCCCACCGCACCGGCGCCGCGCACGGCGATGTCGTAGGAACTCATGCCAGGAATTGTAGGCAGCGCCGCCAACCCATCCTTTCAGGGGGATGCGCGGGTAGGATGCCGGCCCTCCCCCGTCCCCTCCGAGGCTTTATCCGTGAGCGACCTCTCCCTGCGCCTGCACTCGCTGTTTACGTATCCGGTGAAGTCCTGCGCCGGCATCGCGCTGCAGCAGGCCCACCTCACGGCCACCGGGCTGGAATACGACCGTGCCTGGATGCTGGTGGACGCGGACGGCGATTTCGCCAGCCAGCGCCAGTGGCCGCGCATGCAGCTCATCCGGCCCAGCTTCGAGGGCGACACGCTGCTGCTGCACGCGCCGGACATGCTGCCGCTGGCGCTGCCGCTGGAAGTCCAGGGCACGCCGCGCCAAGTGAAGGTCTGGGACGACGAGGTGACGGCGCTGGACCAGGGCGACGCCGCCGCGAACTGGTTCGAGGCCGCCGTGGGCACGCCGCTGCGGCTGGTGCGCTTCGACCCGGCGCAGCGCCGGCTGTCGCAAGCGAAGTGGAGCGCCGGCGTGGAGGCGGAGAACGCCTTCAGCGACGGGTTTCCCATCCTGGTGGCTTCGACGGCGTCGCTGGCTGAGCTGAACGCGCGGCTGGCGTCGCGCGGCCAGCCGCCGGTGACCCTGGAGCGCTTCCGGCCCAACGTGGTGCTGGACGGGCTGGAAGACGCCAACGGCGAAGACTTCATCGACACGCTGGATTTCGAAGGCGGCGTGCAGTTGAAACTCGTGAAGCCGTGCGTGCGCTGCTCGATTCCCAACGTCGATCCGGCCACCGCCGAGCGCGGCCACGAGCCGGGCGACACGCTGGCCACCTACCGCGCCGATGCGCGCATGAAGGGGCGCATCACCTTCGCCATGAACGCCGTGATCACGGCCGGCGTGGGCGCCGGGCTGCGCGTGGGCGAGGCGGTGGAAGCGGAGCTGGCCGTCTGAAGCCGCGTGAGAAACGCCGCGCCGGCGCCGCCGAGCAAGCCCCGTGCGGGGCTGGTCAAGGGGCCGGGCGACTAGAATTTCGCCCCTCTCCGGCCTCTTGCGCCGCCTTCCGCTTTTCAGCCTTCTTACCCGGAATCTCCCCATGAGCCTCAAGTGCGGCATCGTGGGCCTGCCCAACGTGGGCAAGTCCACCCTCTTCAATGCGCTGACCAAGGCGGGCATCGCTGCCGAGAACTACCCCTTCTGCACCATCGAGCCCAACGTGGGCGTGGTGGAGCTGCCCGACCCGCGGCTGGACAAGCTGTCGGAAATCGTGAAGCCGGAGCGCGTGGTGCCGGCCATCGTGGAATTCGTGGACATCGCCGGCCTGGTGGCGGGCGCGTCCAAGGGCGAAGGCCTGGGCAACCAGTTCCTCTCGCACATCCGCGAGACGGACGCCATCGTCAACGTGGTGCGCTGCTTCGAGGACGAGAACGTCATCCACGTGGCCGGCAAGGTGGACCCGATTGCCGACATCGAGGTGATCCAGACCGAGCTGTGCCTGGCCGACCTGGGCACGGTCGAGAAAAGCCTGCACCGCTACGTCAAGGCCGCGCGGTCGGGCAACGACAAGGAAGCCGCCGCGCTGGTCAAGGTGCTGGAGAAGTGCCAGGCCGCGCTGGACCAGGCCAAGCCGGTGCGCACGATTGACTTCAGCAAGGAAGAGCTGGTCATTCTCAAGCCGCTGTGCCTGATCACGGCCAAGCCGGCGATGTTCGTGGGCAACGTGGCCGAGGACGGCTTCGAGAACAACCCCTTCCTGGACCGCCTGCAGGAGTACGCCGCCAGCCAGAACGCCCCGGTGGTGGCCATCTGCGCCAAGACCGAGTCCGAGCTGGCCGACATGGAAGACGAAGACCGCGCCATGTTCCTGGCCGAGATGGGGCAGGACGAGCCGGGCTTGAACCGCCTGATCCGCGCCGCCTTCAAGCTGCTGGGCCTGCAGACCTACTTCACCGCCGGCGTGAAGGAAGTGCGCGCCTGGACCATCCACATCGGCGACACCGCCCCGCAGGCCGCGGGCGTGATCCACACCGACTTCGAGCGCGGCTTCATCCGCGCGCAGACCATCGCGTTTGACGACTTCATCGCCTACAAGGGCGAGCAAGGCGCCAAAGACGCCGGGAAGATGCGTGCCGAGGGCAAGGAATACGTGGTCAAGGATGGCGACGTGATGAACTTCCTGTTCAACGTCTGATCCCGCGCCGGCCGCTTGGGCGCTGAAAGCGCGCCCTGCCGCGCCGCCTCGCCAAGCTGCTACAGCCCCGCCCATCCTCGCGATGGCGGGGCTTTTCGTTGGGCGCTGCGCCGCCTGTAACCACTCCACGCCTCGCCGGTATAAGCCCCTGACAAGACAAAAACAGGGGGTCGACGTGGACGCAGAGGGAGCCGAACCGCCGTTGGCGCGCACCGTGGCGCAAGCCGCCGCGGGCGATCGCGCGGCCTACGCGGCGCTGGTGCGGCAGTTCCAGCGTCCGCTGTTCGCCTTCCTGGGCCGCATGGGGCTGCGCCAGGCCGAGGCCGAGGAACTGGCGCAGGACACCTTCATTCGCGCCTGGCAGCACCTGCCCCGCTACGACGCGGCGCAGGGCGCCTTCTCCACCTGGCTCTTCACCATCGCCCGCCGCCTGGCGCTCAACGCGCTGGACCGCGCCGAGCACCAGCGGCTGCAGGGCGGGCTGGACTTATCCGCCGACGACGGCGCCGCGGCGCCCGCGTGCGACGCCCCTGGCCCGGCGCAGGCCCTGCAGGCGCGCCAGGACGGCGCCGCGCTGCAGGCCGCGCTGCGCCGCCTGCCCCCGCACGACCGCAGCGTGCTGGCGCTGGCCTACGTGCACGAGCTGTCGCTGGCCGACGTGGCCCGCATCGAGGACTGCACGCCCGCCGCCGCCAAGGCCCGGCTGCACCGCGCCCGCGAACGGCTGCGCCAGGCGCTGGCCGACGCATCACACCTTCCCGCACGGGAGCAAGCATGAATCACCTGCCTGAGGACGACGAGCACTGGCTGGACGAGGCCCTGGACGCGCCGCTGCTGCCACCGCCCGCCGATTTCACCGAGCGCGTGATGGCCGCGCTGCCGCCACCGGCCGTGCCGCCCTCGCCCGTCGCCCAAGCACGGCAGCGCGCCGCGCGCTGGCTCAAGGCGCTGGCGCTGGCCGCCGGCGGCACCGCGGGGCTGGCGCAGGCGCTGTCCTTCGCCTGGGGCCTGTGGACGGCCACGACCCTGGGCGCGGGCTGAAGGCGCTGCGCATCACCGCCATTCCACCAGCCCGGGACGCGCACCGCACCGGGCCCGCCAAGACACATCGAGGAGAGGACGGAACCGTCATGAATCCGCTGGACCTGAACCTGCGCACCGCCGCTGCCGTGCGCCCGCAGCCGGCACGGGCTGCTTTGAAATCGCTGGTCCTGCCCGGGCTGGGGCAGTGGCACAACGGGCAGATAGACCGCGCGGCCTGGTTCTTCCTGGCCTTCGCCTTCCTGTGCGTGCCGGCCATGGCCGTGGTGGCGCTGTGGCTGCCGCCCTCCTGGACGGCGCCGGCGCTGGCGCTGGGGCTGCTGCTGACGCTGGGCGTGTGGGCGGGCTCGGTGGTGGACGCCTGGCGCACGGCGCGGCGCGGCGATCTGCCCGCGGCCGACCCGCTGCCCGGCCTCGCCACCGCCGGCACGCCGGTGTGGCGCATGGCGGGGGTGACGCTGCTGCTCGTCGTCCTGTTCGACGTGGTGGCACTGCCGCTGCTCATCATCACCGTGCGCGCCTACGTGGTGGAGCCCTTCCGCATCCCGTCCGGCAGCATGGCGCCGGCGCTGTGGCCGGGCGACTTCGTCTTTGCCGACAAGCGCTATGCCCGCAACTTCGGCGCACCGGTGCGGCGCGGCGACGTGGCCATCTTTACCTACCCCAACGACCGCACCATGCTCTACGTCAAGCGCGTGGTGGCGCTGCCGGGCGACAAGGTGCAGATGCGCGGTACCGAGCTGCTGGTCAACGGCGAGCCCTCGCCCGTGCCGGACGCGCCGCAGCCGCGGGCCGCCGAACTGCAGGCGGCGCGCGTGCCGCCGGGCAGCCTGTCGACTGACAAGCGGCCGGCGCAGTGGGACATGGTCGTCCCGCCGGGGCAGGTGTTCGTCCTGGGCGACAACCGCGTGGCCAGTGTGGACTCGCGCGACTTCGGCACCGTGCCCATGCACGACGTGGTCGGCCGCGTGCGGCAGATCTGGTTCTCCTGGGGCGCGGACGGCGTGCGCTGGCAGCGGCTTGGGCGCGTGGTGGACTGAGTAGTCTCCCGCTTAGCACTCCTACACCACGAGTGCTAATATTTTGGGAACCAAACGCACACCCCCCGTGTCTGAGCACTCCATGAACATGTCCTCTGCGAATGCTGTTGCTCTGCGTGATCCGTGGGCCCTGGTGCCGTCGCTCGGCAACCTGGACGCCTACATCACCGCCGTCAACCGGATCCCGCTGCTGACGGCTGAAGAAGAGAAGGACTGCGCCACCCGGCTGCGCGACCATGGCGACGTGCAGGCCGCCGGCCGCCTGGTGCTGTCGCACCTGCGCCTGGTGGTGTCGGTCTCGCGCCAATACCTGGGCTATGGGCTGCCGCACGGCGACCTGATCCAGGAAGGCAACGTGGGCCTGATGAAGGCCGTCAAGCGCTTCGACCCCGACCAGGGCGTGCGCTTGGTCAGCTACGCGCTGCACTGGATCAAGGCCGAGATCCACGAGTACATCCTGCGCAACTGGCGCATGGTCAAGCTGGCCACGACCAAGGCGCAGCGCAAGCTGTTCTTCAACCTGCGCTCGCTCAAGCAGGGTTTCAAGAACGAGGCCGAATCCGGCCGCAGCTGGCGCAATTCGCTCAGCGGCGACGAGGTGCGCACGGTGGCCGAGCAGCTCAACGTGAAGGCCGAGGAAGTGCGCGAGATGGAAACGCGCCTGTCCGGCGGCGACGTCGCGCTGGAACCCCAGGGCGACGACAGCGAGGAAATGACCTTCGCCCCCATCGCCTACCTGGCCGACGAGGCAAGCGAGCCCACCCGCGTGCTGGAGGCGCGCCGCCGCGACGTGATGGCCAGCGACGGCATCCTGCGCGCGCTGGACGCGCTGGACGCGCGCAGCCGCCGCATCGTCGAGCAGCGCTGGTTGCAGGTGAATGACGACAACTCCGGCGGCAAGACACTGCACGAGCTGGCCGAGGAGTACGGCGTCAGCGCCGAGCGAATCCGCCAGATCGAGGTCGCGGCCATGAAGAAGATGCGCAAGGCCATGGAGGCCACGACGGCCTGAACGGCGGCGCCGCGCAGGCACCCTGCTTCTTCAAGTCTGCCCAAACGACGACGGCCCCCGCGGGGGCCGTCTGCTTTTGTGGCGCCTATCCGCCGCCGTTCAGGCCGGGGCGGTGTTGGACAGCAGCTTCTTGATGTCGTCGGCCAGTGCCTGCGGACCACCGGCACCGTAGCGGCTGAACAGGCGCACGCGGCCTTGCGGGTCATAGATGTAGCTGCCGGCGGTGTGGTCCAGGGTGTAGGCGTCGTCGGTCTTGCCCGGCACCTTCATGTAGAAAACCTTGAACTCGCGCGCCAGCGCCTTGAGCTGCGTGGGCTCGGGGCGCAGGGCGATGAAGCCGGCGTCGAAGTTTTTCACGTAGGCGCTCAGCAGCTCCGGTGTGTCGCGCTCGGGGTCCAGCGTCACGAAGATGCCTTGCACCTTGTCGCCGTCGGCACCCAGCGAACGCTTGACCTCGGCCAGCTCGGCCAGCGTGGTGGGACACACGTCCGGGCAATGCGTGTAGCCGAAGAAGACCACGACCACCTTGCCCTTGAACTCGGAAAGCGTGCGCACCTTGCCCTGGGCGTCCGGCATCTCCAGCTTGCCGGCGTAGTCGGCGCCGGTGATGTCCACGGCGTTGAACGTGGCGACGGTGGCCTTGGGCTGAGCGGCCTCGCCGCCGCTGCCGCCGCGATCGCAACCGGACAGGGCCAGCAGCAGGGAGGAGACACCGGCCAGGGTGAAGCTGCGGCGTGAGGCGCGATGGGTGATGCAGCGTGAGGTCACAGGGCTATCCATGGGCTCAGGTAGTGGTCCAGCAGCAGCGCCGCGAACAGCAGCGACAGGTACAGGATGGAGAAGCGGAAGGTCTTGCGCGCTTGGGCGTCGCTGTAGTCACGCCACAGTTTCCAGGCGTAAGCGATGAAGAGGCCGCCCAGCACCAGCGCGGACACGAGATAGGTCAGGCCGCTCATGCCATAAAGCCAGGGCAGCAGCGTGGCGGCCAGCAGCACCAGGCTGTAGAGCAGCACCTGCAGCCGCGTGAACTCCGAGCCGTGGGTGACGGGCAGCATGGGCAGCCCGGCGCGGCGGTAGTCCTCGGTGCGGTACAGGGCCAGGGCCCAGAAGTGCGGCGGCGTCCACAGGAAGATGATGAGGCACAGCATCAGCGCCTCCGGGCCCACGTCGCCGCGCACGGCGGCCCAGCCCAGCACCGGCGGCATGGCGCCGGAGGCGCCGCCGATGACGATGTTCTGCGGCGTCATGGGCTTGAGCACCACCGTGTAGATCACGGCGTAGCCGACGAAGGTGGCGAAGGTCAGCACCATGGTCAGCGGGTTCACGAAGGCCCACAGCAGCGCACTGCCCGCGGCGCACAGCAGCGCGGAAAAGAGCAGCGTCTGCCGGTTGCCGAGTTGCCCGCGCGCGGTGGGCCGCCAGGCCGTACGCGACATGCGGGCGTCTATGTGCTGCTCCACGACACAGTTGAAGGCAGCCGCGGCTGCGGCCACCAGCCAGATGCCGGCCGTGGCCGCCAGCACCGTGACGGCCGGCGGCAGCCCCGGCGCGGCCAGCAGCATGCCTATGAGGGCACAGAACACGATGAGCTGCACCACGCGCGGCTTGGTCAGCGCATAGAACTGGCGCCACAGCGGGATGTGTACCTGCGAGGCGTTGCGCACGGCAGCGGCGGTGCCGGCCACGGGTGGAGAGGTCACGGAGGAATGGGTTGCGCTTTGGGTCATGGGTATCTCACTCCGGGAGCCAGTGCGGGCTGCGTACCGCGGCGAGCGGGTAAAACTTGGCGCGCGCCGCGGTGGGCACGCATGAGCATCATGCTCAGGATCACGATCAGGGCGGCGGCGCCGCCGGTGTGGCCCACGGCGGCCAGCAGCGGCCAGCCCAGCACCACGTTGGACACGCCGCTGGCAAGCTGCCACCCGCCCACCGCGAGCAGCGCGCATGCCCAGCGCCGCGCCTGTGCCTCATCCAGGCGCCACAGCCGCCAGGCCATCAAGACCAGCGCGGCGAGCACCGCCAAGGCCATCAGCCGGTGCGTGAAGTGGATGGCGGTGAGTGCGGCAAACGGCAAGTAATCACCGTCGCCGGTATTACCCAGTGCACGCTGCAAAGTGAAACCGTGCTGGAAGTCCATGTCCGGCCACCAGCGACCCTGGCAGGTCGGGAAATCGCCGCAGGCCAGCACCGCGTAGTTGGTGCTGACCCAGCCGCCCAGAGCCATTTGCGCCACGGCCAGGGCGGCCAGCGCCCACAGGCCACGGCGCAGGCCGGCGGGCAACGCCAGCGGGCGGCTGTCCGGCCCGTCGAAGGCCTGGGATTGCGCGGCCAGCAGCCCCAGCAGCCCCAGGCCGCCGAGCAGGTGCGCGGTGACGATGGCCGGGTAGAGCTTCATGGTCACCGTCAGCGCGCCGAAGGCGCCCTGCATGCACACCCACAGCAGCGTCGCGCCGGCCCACCAGGGCGAAATCACGCCCGGCGTACCGCGGCGGTGCAGCCGCCAGCTCATGGCGGCCAGCACCGTGATCAGCACCCCGACGGCGGTGGCGAAGTAGCGGTGCAGCATCTCTATCCACGCCTTGGCGTGCGTCACCGGTCCGTCCGGCAGCAGCGACTGTGCGGCGGCGATGTGGTGCTGCGCACCCAAGGGACTTGCATTGCCGTAGCAGCCGGGCCAGTCGGGACAGCCCAGGCCGGAGTCGGTGAGCCGGGTGAAGGCGCCAAAGAGCACGAGGTCGAAGCACAGGAACAGCGTGAGCGCGGTGAGTGCGCGCAGCCGCGCCGCGGAGCCGCGGTGGCGCAGGGCGATCCAGGCCAGCGGCACCAACGCCAGCACGGCCCCCAAGAGGGCCATGCGCAGCAGCGGCGAGAGGTCCCAGGCGGCAACGGTCGTCATGGGCGACCTCAGCGTCCTTCGCGATCCCAACTGGCCGAGGCGCGCAGCAGCCGCTCCAGGTCACGCTTGAGCTTGGCGGGGTCGGGGCGCAGGGGGGCGCGCATCATCCACTGCCCCATGGGATCGACGATGTAGATGTGCGAGGCCAGCGACTCGCCCGGCGCAGGCTGCAGCCACTGCGCCACCTGCATGGCGTCGGCACGCAGGATGTGCGCGGCGCCGGTGTCCTGCACTGCCTTTTGCAGCGCCGCCGGGGGCATCTGCGTGTCGGTGACCAGCCAGACCTTGTCGATGCGCTCGCGCTCGCGGCCGGTCATCTCGCGAAGCTGGCGCTGCAGGTAGAGCAGCTTTTCGCAGTCGCTGTCGCAGTCGCCGCTGCCGGCCACGACCAGCAGCCACTGGCCCTTGAGCGAATCGGCCGGCACGCTCTGGCCCTCCAGCGTGCTCAGCGTGAGCGCGGGCATGGGGTGCGGCGGCTCAATCAGCGCGGCGTAGTTGCTGCGGCCCTCGGGGCGGACGACGAAATAGGTGAAGTAGGAGGCGACCACGGGCGAAGCGCACACCAGCAGCACCAACAGCATCTTCAAACGCCCGCTGCGCGTGCGCCGCGCCTGCGCGTCGAGCTCAGGCCGGGGCATGGAATGCACCGTCAGGCCCAGCGGCTCAGGCGGCACGCCGGCGGGGGCGGAGGAGTTGGAACCAGACATAAAGACCCGTGATCAGCGCCGCCAGTGAGAACCACTGGACGGCATAGCCGTAGTGCTTGTGCACGTCCACCGCCGGCAAGGGCCAGTGGCGGCGCAGCCCGTCATCGGCAACAGGCGCCGCCGCATCATCGAGCTGCAGCAGTGTGAGGGGACGCAGCGAGAGGTGGGTCTCGTGCGCAAAGGCGTCCAGGGCGAGATTTTGACGGATGGGGCCTGTCTCACTGCCCTGCGGGGTGAATTCGTAGAGGCGGGCCGGCGAGCCCTCTATGCGCGCCGTAATGGCCACGGGCTGCGCCGGCGTGGGAATGGCCGGCAGCCGGGTACGCTCCTGCATGTCGCGCGGCACCCAGCCGCGCTGCACCAGCACCGCGCTACCGTCGTCCAATTGCAGCGGCGTGAGGACGAAGAAGCCGGGACGCGCGTCCATCTGTCGGTTGTCGAGAAAGACCGTGCGTTCCGCCAGCCAGCGGCCCTGCACGATGACACGCCTGTGCAGTTGCTGTTCGGCTTGCTGTGGCGTGCGAGCCAGGCCGGACGCGGGCAACGGGGGCAGTGCGGCATGGGCATCGACGGCCTGCTGCAACGATTCCTTTTGCGCCGCACGGTCCAGTTGCCACCAGCCCAGCCGAGCGGTCAGCGAGGTGCCCAGCACGGCCGCCAGCGCCACCACCGTCCGCCGCGCACGCAGGCTCAACATGGACACCGGCCCGCGAGCGGGGCGGTGCCAGAATGGCCGCCCATGAAGTTCATCATCGTGCTGGTGCTGCTGGGCATCTTGGGCGCACTGGCCAGCGCCGGCGTGCTGATGCTGCGCAAGCGGCCGCCGGAAGCGGGAACGGCCGGACAGCCCGATAAACGCATGGCGCGCGCGTTGGCGCTGCGGGTTGGGCTGTCGGTGGCGCTGTTCCTGTTCATTCTTTTCAGCTACTGGATGGGCTGGATACAGCCCACCGGCCTCCCCGTGGCGCGCTGAGGGCCTGGCGCCGCGCCTGGATGGCGTTGACGGGCGCGCAATTGCGCGCCCTGCGGCTTCAGAGCCAGTAGACCAGCAGGTACAGGCCCAGCCAGACCACGTCCACGAAGTGCCAGTACCAGGCCGCGCCCTCGAACCCGAAGTGGCGTTCGGGGGTGAAGTGGCCCTTCATCAGCCGCAGCGTGATGAACAGCAGCATCAGCATGCCCACGAAGACGTGGAAGCCGTGGAAGCCGGTGAGCATGAAGAAGGTGGAGCCGAAGATGCCGGAGCTGAGCTTGAGGTTGAGTTCCTGATAGGCGTGGTGGTATTCGAAGGCCTGCACGCACAGGAAGGTCGCACCCAGCAGCACCGTGAGCCACATCCAGGCAATGGCCTTGGCGCGGCGGCCAGCGATGAGGGCATGGTGGGCGATGGTCAGCGTCACGCCGGAGGTCAGCAGCAGCGCGGTATTGATGGTGGGCAGCGGCCACGGGCCTATGGTGCTGAAGGGCTCGACGATGCCGGCCGGCGAGGCAGTATTGCCGGGCTGGTCGGTGGGCCAGGCGGCCTTGAAGTCCGGCCACAGCAGGCTGTTTTCCAGGCTACCCAAGGTGGGCACGGTGTAGAAGCGCGACCAGAACAGCGCGCCGAAGAAGGCACCAAAGAACATCACCTCCGAGAAGATGAACCAGCTCATGCTCCAGCGGTAGGAGATGTCGATGTTGCGGCCGTAGAGGCCGCCTTCGCTCTCGCGCACCGCGTCGCTGAACCACTGGAACATGACCACGGCCCACCACAGCAGGCCGAACAGCAGCGAGTAGGCGCCCCAGCCATGGCCGTTGATCCATTGGGCCGCGCCCAGGATCACGAAGAACAGGCCAATGGCCGTCATCAGCGGATGCCGTGACGGACTGGGTACGAAGTAGTTGGGCACGCTGCCTTGGTGCGTCACTGCGGACATGCTTGCTCTCTCCTCGACGGTTGCTGTTGTGTCGCGGGTCAGCCGGCCACGCCGCTGCCCACCACCCATCTCACCAGCAGCACCAGCAGCGCCACGAACAGCGCCGCGGCCACGAGGCCGGCGACGATGACGTGTTGCGGCTTGAGCTGGCTGACATCCTGTTCATAGTCGCTGGCGCGGCGCACGCCGAAAAAAGACCACGCCACGGCCTTGAAACTGCGCAACCACGAGCCCCGGCGGCGCAGCGCCCGCCCCGCATCGCCATGGTCGGGGCGGCCGTTCACAGCCGTGGCTCCGCGCGGGCCGCCGCGCTCTTGCCCACCACTTCAAAGAAGGTGTAGGACAGCGTGATGGTCGTGACGTCGCGAGGCAACTTGGGGTCGATCACGAAAGCCACCGGCCACTGCCGCGATTCGCCCGGCGCAAGCGTGTACTCGTTGAAGCAGAAACACTCGACCTTGTTGAAGTAGGCCGTGGCCTGCTTGGGCGCATAGCTGGGAATGGCCTGCGCCGTCATGACGCGCGGCTGGCGGTTGCGGAATTCGTACATCACGGTGGCAAGCTCACCCGGATGCACCTTGAGTGTGGCCAGCGCGGGTTTGAAGTCCCAGGGTCCACGCGCATTGGCATCGAATTCCACGGTAATGGTGCGGCTGCGATCAACCTGGCTGTTGGCCAGCTGCGCGCTTGGGCGGCCAAATCCGGCGGCCTGGCGCTCCGACAGCGACAGCACGTTGATGCCCAGCGCCTCGCAGATGTGCTTGTACAGCGGCACCAACGCGTAACCAAAGCCGAACATCAGCACCGCCACCAGCGTGAGCTTGCCCACCATGCGCAGGTTGTCGCGGCGCAGGCGGGCGTGGCGGCGGGTGTCCATGCGCTGTGCTTTCCTGAGGTTGCCGGCTCAGGGGCCCAGCAGCACGATCTTGGCGACGTAGCCCGCGGCAAAAGCCGCGGCAACAGAGGCCAGGATCAGCGCCAGCCGCACGTTGCCGCGGCGGCGCTGCGCGTGCAGCTCATCGTCGCTCGGCGTGGTCACGACGTGCTCCATGCCGCGTTCAGCCCACCACGCGCGTGGCCGTGGCGTCGAGTTGCGGCGGCTTCTCGAAGGTATGGAAGGGCGCGGGTGACGGCACCTCCCACTCCAGCCCCTCGGCGCCGTCCCAGGGACGCTGCGGCGCAGGCTGTCCACGGCCGCGCATCATGGGCAGCACCACAAAAACGAAGAAGTACACCTGCATCAAGCCGAAGCCGAAAGCGCCGACGGAGGCCAGCGCGTTGAAGTCGGCGAACTGCATGGGGTAGTCGGCGTAGCGGCGCGGCATGCCGGCCAGGCCGAGGAAGTGCATGGGGAAAAAGGTAACGTTGAAGAAGATCAGCGAGCCCCAGAAGTGCAGCTTGCCGCGGGTCTCGGAGTACATCGTCCCGGTCCACTTCGGACCCCAGTAGTACACGCCGGCGAAGAGCGCGAACAGCGATCCTGCCACCAGCACATAGTGGAAGTGGGCCACGACGTAGTAGGTGTCCTGCAGCTGTATGTCCACCGGCGCCATGGACAGGATCAGCCCCGTGAAGCCGCCCATGGAGAACACGAAGATGAAGCCCACGGCAAACAGCATGGGGGTCTCGAAGGTCATGGAGCCGCGCCACATGGTGGCAACCCAGTTGAACACCTTCACCCCCGTGGGGATGGCGATGAGCATGGTCGCGTACATGAAGAAGAGCTGTCCCGTCACTGGCATGCCGGTGGTGAACATGTGGTGCGCCCACACGATGAAGGACAGGATGGCGATGGACGCGGTGGCGTACACCATGGAGGTGTAGCCGAAGAGCTTCTTGCGGGCGAAGGCCGGAACGATCTGGCTGATGATGCCGAAGGCCGGCAAGATCATGATGTAGACCTCGGGGTGGCCAAAGAACCAGAAGATGTGCTGGTACATCACCGGGTCGCCGCCGCCGCCGGGCTGGAAGAAGGCGGTGCCGAAGTGGCGGTCCGTGAGCGTCATGGTGATGGCGCCGGCGAGCACGGGCATCACGGCGATCAGCAGATAGGCCGTGATCAGCCAGGTCCAGCAGAACAGCGGCATCTTCATCAGCGTCATGCCCGGCGCGCGCATGTTCAGGATGGTGACGATGATGTTGATGGAGCCCATGATGGAGCTCGCGCCCAGGATGTGCATGGCGAAGATGCCGGCGTCCATCGAGGGGCCCATCTGCAGCGTCAGCGGCGCGTAGAGCGTCCAGCCGGCTGCCGGCGCACCGCCGGGCATGAAGAAGGACGACACCAGCATCACCGCTGCGGGCACCATCAGCCAGAAGCTGAAGTTGTTCATGCGCGCAAACGCCATGTCAGGTGCACCGATCTGCAGCGGCACCATCCAGTTCGCGAAGCCCACGAACGCCGGCATGATGGCGCCGAACACCATGATGAGGCCATGCATGGTGGTGAACTGGTTGAACAGCTGCGGGTTGACGAACTGCAGCCCGGGCTGGAACAGCTCCAGCCGTATCAGCAGCGCCAGGATCCCGCCCACCATGAGCATGGTGAAGCTGAACAGCAGGTACAGCGTGCCTATGTCCTTGTGGTTGGTGGCAAAGAGCCAGCGCCGCCAGCCGTGCGGATGGTCGTGATGCTCGTCGTGGGCGGCGCCGTGATGGGGCAGAACTGCGCTCATGGAGGCTTTTTCCTTTCAGGCGACGCGGGTCACTTGCGGGCCGCCACGATCTCGGCGGGCTGCACGATCTGGCCGGTGTGGTTGGACCACGAGTTCTTGGTATAGGTGATGACGGCGGCGATCTCGGTGTCGGAGAGCTGCTTCCACGAAGGCATGCCGTTGGGCAGTCCGTTGAGCAGCACGGTGATCTGCTTGCCCTTGTCGGCGTCGTTGACCACGGGCGAGCCGTCGAGCCGCTTGATGGGGCCTGCGCCCTGCCCGTCAGGGCGGTGGCACACGGCGCAGTTGGCGGCATAGACCTTCTCGCCACGCGCCACCAAGTCGGCCTGCGTCCAGACCTTGGCCGGATCGTCAGCCGCTGCGGCCATCTTCTTCTGCTGCGCCGCCACCCAGGCGCTGTAGTCGGCCTGCGACAGCACCTTCACGTGTATGGGCATGTACGCGTGCTCCTTGCCGCAGAGTTCGGCGCACTGACCGTAGAAGTCGCCTGTCTTGTCGGCGCGAAACCACGTGTCGCGGACAAAGCCCGGAATGGCGTCCTGCTTGACGCCGAAGGCCGGGATCATCCAGGCATGAATCACGTCGCTGGCGGTGGTGACGATGCGGATCTTCTTGTCCACCGGCACCACCAGCGGGTTGTCGACTTTGAGCAGGTAGTCGTCGCCTTGGGGCTTGCCTGCGTCAGACATCTGGCGCTGGCCCACGTCCAGCGTGGAGAGGAAGTTGATGCCCTGCCCTTCGCCGTTGATGTAGTCGTAACCCCACTTCCACTGGTAGCCCGTGGCCTTGATGGTGAGGTCGGCGTTGGTGGTGTCCTTCATGGCCACCACGGCCTTCGTGGCAGGCAGCGCCATGCCGATGACGATGAGGAAAGGCACTATGGTCCAGGCCACCTCCACCGCCGTGCTTTCATGGAAGTTGGCGGCCTTGGCACCGCGCGAACGGCGGTGCTTGAGGATGGAATAGAACATCACGCCAAACACGGCCACGAAGATGACCGAGCAGATGACCAGCATGAAGTTGTGCAGCCACATCAGCTCGGCCGCCACGCGGGTGGCCGGCGGGTGCAGGTTGGTCTGGTTGACCGCCGGGCCACCGGGCAGGTCGTTGACCGCCAGGGCCGCATGGGTGGCCAGCAGTGCACCCATGGCCAGCGCGGCGTGGGCGAAACGGTGCGTGAGCGTCCTGATGTTCTGCATGGTCCTCACTTGTGTTGCATTGCCGTGTTCTGGCGTTGGGCCGGTTGCAGGCTCATGGTGATGCGCAGGGCTTGCCGCAGCTCCTGTGCCAGTTGCCAGCGCAGTTCCGGGCGCAGGTAGCGGCCTACGCGCATCTGTCGTCCCTCGCCCGACAGCTCGACCAGCGAGCCCTGCGCGCGCGCGGGCTCCACGCGCACACGCTCAGCGCGAAAGCGCGCCCGCTCCGTGCGCGTGCCGCAGCGGTGCTCAACCACCAGCGCGCCGTCGACCAGGGTGAGCATTTCGCGGTCGGCGGCATGGCGGGCGCACAACAGCAGCACCGTGCCCAGCAAGGCCAGCTCACCAGCGACCAGCGCTGCCGCAACGGCCACGCCCTGCCACCAGAAGATGAGCGTCACCCCCAGCGCCACGCCGGCCAGCGCGCACCACAGGCCCACGTGCCGGCGTGGGCCCAGTGCGCCGTTGCGGCCGAGCACCCAGCGCAGGCCGTGGCCACCGTCGATTTCGCAACCAAACCGCCAGGCACCACGTGCAGCCGGTGTGGACCAGGGGCTCGGAGCAACGGTCGCAGTCATGTTGGGAGTCAAGGGACTGGGCCTGCCACAGTGACGCCGACGCGCCGTTGCCGCTGAAGCAGGTTTTGCAGGTTTTGTCGTTGACTAAACGCAAATCCTGCTCCGGAACCGATGGATTCTAGGCAGAGTTTGCGCTGCGTCGAAGCATCTTTGCCTGATTCCGACACCCCGTGCAACCTTGGGAAAACCTCAGGTGCGCCGCGATCTCACCATTTGCCGCATTTCTTCAAGGCCCACTTCGGTGCGTTCGGCCACGCGCGGACGCGGTGCGGTCTTGAAGGCGTGGCCATAGACCAGCTCGAAGGACAGCACCGGGCGCCCGTGCGCGCCGGCCAGGGCCTGCAGCGCCTCGCCCAGCCGGGCCTGCCAGCGCGGCGTGCGCAATCCTGGAACACGGCGCGGATCGGCGTTGGCGCCCAACCCGCGCAGCTCGGCCAGCAACGCGGCAGCGTCGGCCCAAGTCAGACGCACGGTTTCCTGGTCCATCACCGGATCGGCGAAGCCGGCGTGCACCAGCATGTCGCCCAAATCGTGCATGTCCACGAAGTCGGCCATGGGCGAGCCCCAGCCACGCTCGCGGTAGAGGCCGCGCAGCTCGGCCAGGGTGCCCGCGCCAAAGGTGGAGAACATCAGAAAGCCGTCCACCGCCAGCGCTGCGTGCCATCGGGCAAGCAGCGCCGTGGGATCGGCCTCGCCGTGCAGCGCCATGTTGGACCACAGCAACTCGGCACTGCCCGGCGCCACGGCCTGCTCGTCCAGCAGCGTGACGGCGGCGGGGCCCGCCCAGCGCTTGGGCGACCACCAGGGTGCCGGCACCGGGACAGAGCGGGCCTCCAGCATCTCGGCCGGTTCGACAGCCAGCAGTCGCGCCTGCGGATAGGCCTCCCGCAGCACCGCCTCGCTCGCACCCAGAAAGGACGACCACTGCAGCACCGTCTGCGGCGTGCGTCGGATCATGGGCAGCCGCTCGGCCATGCGGCGCGCCGCCTCGGCGTGCAGCCACGGCGGCTGTTCGGCGGCTGCCATGCGCCGCACGGCGCGCTGCGCGGCGCGCGTGTCGAAGGCGCGGGACGGGGTGGAGTCGGTGGAGGCGTTCATGGCGGGGCCGCGCAGTATATTGAGGCGATGCCCGCCAGCCGCGTTGAACGGGGTTTATCGGCCTTGGCCGCGCTGGCGGCGGCGATGCCCAGCCAGTGCGCCGTGTGCCGCTCCTGGGACGCCGGCCGGCTGTGCCGCCGCTGCCGCGAACGTTTCATTCCTCTGCTCCCCCGTTGCCCGGGCTGCGCGCTGCCGCTGGTGCGCGCACACGCTCCTTGCGCCGATTGCCTGCGCCATCCCCTGCCCTTCGAGCGCTGCGTCGCCGCCCTGGACTACGCCTGGCCCTGGAGCAGCATCATCGGCCAGCTCAAGTTCCGCGGCGGGCTGGATCTGACGGGCGCGCTGTCCGCGCTGCTGCTACAGGCGCTGCGCCGCGAGGCCACGCCGCCGGCCGATGTACTGCTGCCGCTGCCCCTGGGCCCGCAGCGGCTGCGCGAGCGCGGCTACAACCAGTCGTGGGAGCTGGTACGGCGCGTGGCGCCGCCGCTGGACTTGGCCGCCGATGCGAAGCTGCTGCTGCGCCTTTTCGAGACACCGCGCCAAAGTGGCCTCGCGCAGGCCGAGCGCAGCGCCAACGTCCGAGGCGCCTTCGGGATCGCCCCGGGCCGCGCCAGTGCACTGCGCGGGTGCCGCGTCGCGTTGCTGGACGACGTCATGACCACCGGCGCCACCGCCGCCGAGGCCGCGCGCACGCTGCTGGACGCCGGGGCCGCGTCGGTGCAGCTGTGGGTGCTGGCGCGCACGCCACGGCCGTCGGCCACCTGAGCCCCGGCGGCCCTCCCGCACCCTCCCGCACAATCGCGCGATGTTTCACATCGTCCTCGTGCATCCGCAGATCCCGCCCAACACGGGCAACGTCATACGGCTGGCCGCCAACACCGGCTGCTCGCTGCACCTGGTGGAGCCGCTGGGTTTTTCGATGGAGGACAAGCTGCTGCAGCGCGCCGGCCTGGACTACCACGAGTACGCCAGCGTGCAGCGCCACGCTGACTGGGAGGCCTTCCTCGCCACCGCGCGGCCGGACCCGGCACGAATCTTTGCCTTCACCACCCGCGGCACACGCCACTTGGGCGACGTGGCCTGGCAGCCGGGGGACTGGCTGGTCTTCGGCAGCGAGACGGCCGGCTTGCCGCCTGAGCTGCGCGAGCGCTTCGCCCCCGAACAACGGCTGCGCCTGCCCATGCTGCCCGGCCAGCGCAGCCTCAACCTGAGCAACGCGGTGGCGGTGTCGGTGTTCGAGGCGTGGCGGCAAAACGGCTACGCCGGCGCCGTGTAAGGTTCCGCGCGTCGTCACAGACCGCGAAAAGCAACGGGGCCGGTCAAGCCGGCCCCAGATTCATTCGAGCGTGCGGACGGCTTACCCGCAGCGCTCCGTGTTGGGCGCACGCTGCATGAGCTGGCCCACGGCCTGCTGCGGCGTGAGGCGCCCTTCGAGCACGGCCACCACGGCCTCGGTGATGGGCATCTCCACGCCCTTGTCACGCGCGCGACGGGCCACGGTAGCGGCGCTGTAGACGCCCTCGGCCACGTGGCCCAACTCGGCCAGCACTTGCGCCAGCGTCTTGCCGGCAGCCAATTGCAGGCCCACGCGGCGGTTGCGCGAGAGGTCACCCGTGGCGGTGAGCACCAGATCGCCCAAGCCGGAGAGGCCCATGAAGGTCTCGACCTTCGCGCCCAGCGCCAGGCCCAGCCGCGTCATCTCGGCCAGGCCGCGCGTGATGACGGCGGCGCGGGCGTTGAGGCCCAGTTCCAGCCCGTCACACATCCCGGTGGCGATGGCCAACACGTTTTTCACCGCGCCGCCCACCTCCACGCCGACCGGGTCGTCGCAGGTGTAGATGCGCAGCGCCTCACCGTGGAAAGCCTGCACCGCCAACTCGCACAGCGCTGCGTCGGCGCTGGCGGCCACCAGTGCCGTGGGCTGAAGCCGCGCCACCTCGGCGGCGAAGCTGGGCCCGGAGAGCACGCCGGTGACGGCTTGTGGGCAGGCTTCGCGCGCGATCTCGTGGCCCAACAGGCCCGTACCGGCTTCGAAACCCTTGCACAGCCATAAGGCGCGCGAGCCCGCGGGCAGCGCCTGCAGCATGCCGCGCAGTCCCGCCATGGGCGTGGCGATGACGAGCAGGCCCTCGCGCACATGCGCCAGCGCCGCATCGAAATCGCTGCCCACGGCCAGCGCCGCGGGCAGCTCCACTTCCGGCAGGTAGCGGGTGTTGCGGCGCTGCGCGTGCAGGGCCTGCGCCTGCTGCGCATCGCGCGCCCACAGCAGCACCTCGTGGCGCACGGCCGCCTGCACCCCCAGTGCGGTGCCCCAGGCGCCCGCGCCCAGCACGCTGATCTTCATGCCGCGGCCGGACAAGGCGTCGTCAGGCGACGGCGCCCTGCGCGGCCAGCTGCTGCTGCTGCGCTTCGAACATGGCCTGGAAGTTCACCTCGGCCAGCATCACCGGCGGGAAGCCGGCGCGGGTGCAGATGTCGGAGACGATGGCGCGCAGGTACGGGTAGACCATGCCCGGGCAGGCAATGCCGATGATGGCCTGCAGCTGGTCCTGCGGAATGTTGCGGATCTCGAAGATGCCGGCCTGCTTGGCCTCGACCAGGAACAGCGTCTTTTCGTCGATCTTGGTGGTGACGGTGGCGGTCACGCAGACTTCGTAGATGCCCTCTTCGCTGATGGTCTCGGCAGACAGGCCCAGGTTGATCTCGACCTGCGGCTGCTGCTGCTCGGTGAGGATCTGGGGCGAGTTCGGCTGCTCCAGCGACAGGTCCTTGAGGTACATGCGCTGGATCTGGAACACCGGGGTCTGCTCTTGGTCGGCCATGGTTCTGTCTCTGAGAAAAGAAGGCCCGCGACATGCGGGCGTGGCCGATTATTACGCAGCGCCGGAGCGCTCCTTTGCACCCGCCGGGGGCGCGCCGGCTCAGGCGTTGAGCAGCGGCATGAGGCCACCGCGCTGGTCCAGCGCGATGAGGTCATCGCAGCCGCCGACATGCGTATCGCCGATGAAGATCTGCGGCACCGTGCGGCGCCCGGTGATCTTCATCATGGTCTCGCGCTGCGAGGGGTCCTGGTCGATGCGCACTTCCTCGATGTGCTCGACACCGCGCTGCTTGAGCAACTGCTTGGCTCGCTGGCAGTAGGGACAGACCAGCGT
This sequence comes from Azohydromonas lata NBRC 102462, assembly GCF_001571085.1. Taxonomy (GTDB): domain Bacteria; phylum Pseudomonadota; class Gammaproteobacteria; order Burkholderiales; family Burkholderiaceae_C; genus Azohydromonas; species Azohydromonas lata. Next base: position 20,963 of record NZ_BCTC01000035.1, on the reverse strand, counting down.
GGTGTACATCTTGACGGCATTCATCACGGGAAACGCGGCTCGCGCGGCGGTTGGTGAAAACGGAGTGAATTGTCCGCAGCGCCTTCAACCCTTGCCGGCGGCGGGCGACTTGCCCCTGCCACCGGCCGGCTCAAGGCGCAGCACAGCATCCCATGCCGTTGCGCAGGCAACCGCCTGCGCGAGGCTTGCGGCGGATGCAGCGCACGGGGCTTCAGGCCGCGGTTTCGGTGGGCAGGTTGGCTTCGCGCCAGGCCGCCAGGCCACCGGCCACGACCTGGGTGTTTTCATAGCCGCGCTTCTTAAGCAGGGCCACGGCACGGCCGGCGCGCGCGCCGGTGGCGCACAGCACCAGCAGCGGCAGCGCCTTGTTGGCGGGCAGGTTGGTGGCGGCCTCGATCTGCGACAGCGGCACGTTGCGCGCACCCACCGCATGCCCGGCGGCAAATTCGGCAGGCTCGCGCACGTCTATGAGCACGCCTTTTTCGCGGTTGATCAGCCGCACCGCTTCCGCGGTGCTCACGCCACCACCACCGCCGGCACCGCCGCGAATGACGGGCCACAGCAACAGCCCGCCGGAGACGAGCGCGGTGAGGATCAGGTACCAGTTGTCGAGCAGGAATCTCACGGCGTTCAGTAGGGTGGCCAAAGCGGCGGATTATAGAATTTGCAGCTTTGCCGCCGCCCGCGCCACCTGTGCCGTCCGGGATGAGCGCCGGCCGCGACGCAGCGCCTTTCGTCCACTTTTGAGCAGCCCGCCCATGTACAAGCTTGTCCTGATCCGCCACGGCGAATCGACCTGGAACCTCGAAAACCGCTTCACCGGCTGGACCGACGTGCCGCTGACCGACACCGGCGTGGCCCAGGCCCGCCAGGCCGGCAAGCTGCTCAAGGAAGGCGGCTGGGAATTCGACGTCGCCTACACCTCCGTGCTCAAGCGCGCCATCTGGACGCTGTGGCACTGCCTGGACGAGATGGACCGCACCTGGCTGCCCGTGGTCAAGGACTGGCGCCTCAACGAGCGCCACTACGGCGCGCTGCAAGGCCTCAACAAGGCCGACATGGCCAAGCAGTACGGCGACGAGCAGGTGCTGGTGTGGCGCCGCAGCTACGACACCCCGCCGCCCGCCCTGGAGTCCGACGATCCCCGCGGCCAGCGCCAGGACCTGCGCTACAGCCAGCTCGCGGCCGAGCAGATCCCGCTGACCGAGTGCCTCAAGGACACCGTCGCCCGCGTGCTGCCGGCCTGGAACGAAGTGCTCGCCCCCGCCATCAAGTCCGGCCAGCGCATCGTCATCGCCGCCCACGGCAACAGCATCCGCGCCCTGGTGAAGTACCTCGACGGCATCAGCGACGCCGACATCGTGGGCCTGAACATCCCCAACGGCATCCCCATGGTCTACGAGCTCGACGCCGAGCTGAAGCCCATCCGCCGCTACTACTTGGGTGACGCCGAAGCCGCCGCCAAGGCCGCCGCCGCCGTGGCCAGCCAGGGCAAGGCCTGACGCGCCAAAGCGCGCTCATCCGCGCAAAAGCAAAGGGGCCGCAAGGCCCCTTTTCATTTGACGCGACGCCTTCAGCGGGAGGCCCGCCCCGCTGCCCTATTCACAGCCCCACAGCTCCCGTACCGCCTGCGCCAGCAGCGGCGCCACGCTCACGGCGTTGGAGGCATGCGGCACGGCGTCCGTGCTCCAGACGTGGCGCACGCCGGCCTCGTGCAGCCGCTGCAGCGCATCGCCCACGAAGAGCGCGTGCGTCACCGCCACGTCCACCGAGGCCGCACCGCGCGCCAGCGCCTGCTGCGCCGCGGCGATGAGCGTCTGCCCCGTGCTGGCCACGTCGTCCAGCAGCACGACGGCGCGGCCCTGCAACGCCAGCGGCGGCAGCTCCAGGACGACCTCGTGGTCGCCCAGGCGGCGCTTGTGCCCCACGCCGTGCGTCAGGCCGCGCTCCTGCGCCGCAACGCTCACCCATTGCGCCGCCTCCTCGTCCGGACCGATCAGCACCGGCTCGCCCAACTGCTGCGCCACCCACTGGCCCAACAGCGGCGCCGCCGACAGCGCCACGCCGCGCCGGCCCGGGAACAGCTCCTCCATGGAACGCACGCGGTGCAGGTGCGGGTCCACCGTCAGCACCGCGTCGAACAGGCCGCCCAACAGCGCCGCCACGTGGCGCTGGCTCACCACCTCGCCCGGCGTGAAGGCCATGTCCTGGCGCATGTAGGCCAGGTAGGGCGACAGCAGCACGATCTCATTCGCCCCCAGCTCGCGCGCCGCCGGCGCACACAGCAGCAGCTCCACCAGCTTCTCGTTGGGCTGCTGCAGCCCCCGCAGCAGCAGCACGCGCGGCGGCAAGTTGTCGGGCAACCGCAGCCGCAACTCGCCGTCCGGGAAACGGTGGCACCGCACCCAGCCCAGCGGCACGTCCAGCGCGTAGGCCAGGGCCTGCGCCAGCGGCGCCTCGTCGTCGAAAGCCAGCAGCATGTGCTCGCTCATGCCATCTCCAGACTCATTGCGATAAGGGGAAGCGGCGGCACGGCTGCAGCTTCCTGCGTGGCTTCAGCGCCCGTCCCGCAGCGCCTGCGCGATGGTCTCGCGCAACTGCGCGGCCAGCGCACGGCGGTCGGCGTGCGCCACCGCCTGCGGTGCCAGCACCTGTACCGACACCGACAAATCCTGCGCGCAGGCCAGCCGCCACAGGCTCTGGCCCAGCGACATGTCGCCCACGAAGGCGGCCGAGGGGCTCACCGCATGCCCCGGCTCGCTGTAGCGCAGCGCCACGGGCTGCACCGGGGCGCCGCTGGCGATCACGGCCTGCAGCAAGTTGGCGTGAAAGGGCAGCGGCTCATGGCCCGTGCCCGTGGTGCCCTCGGGGAAGACGGCCACCGTGTCGCCCTCCTGCAGCGCCTGCGTGATGGTGTGCAGCACGCGCATGGCGTCGCGCGCGCGCTCGCGCTGCAGGTACAGCGTGCCCGCACCGTCCACCAGCCGCCCAACCAGCGGCCACTGCCGCACCTCGGCCTTGGAGACGAAGCGTGCGCTTGGGCACAGCGCGTGAATGGCGGCGATGTCCAGCCACGACACGTGGTTGGCCACGATGAGCTTGGCCCCGGCATGGAAGCCGCCGTGCGCATGCAGCTCCAGCCCAAGCCCGGCCAGCAGCTGGCGCGACCACGAGGCGATGCGCGCCTGCCGCCGCGCCGGCGTCCAGCCGGGGAACAGCAGCAGGACGATCAAGAGCCCGCGCACCCCGTGCAGCACCGTGCGCGCCAGGCGCCAGAGGGCGCGCAGCCGCCGCAGCGGCGGCACCGTACCCAGCGCGGGCACCGCCCGCAACGAAGTCGAGTCGGACGGTCCTTGCATGGGGCCGGTGCGCCGGGGTGAGCGGTTAGAAAGCCTCGTGCGCCACCGTGCCGGCCACCAGCGTGGCCACCACGCGCCCGGGCAGCAGGCTGCCGGTGAGCTCGAAGGCAAAGGGCGTGTGCTTGCCCTGGCTGCGCAGTTGCGCGGCGTCCAGGCCCCACTGCGCCTGCGGGTCGAACAGGCAGATGTCGGCCACGCCGCCCTCCACCACGCGGCCCGCGCTGGAGGCCAGCGAGCCCAGCGCCTCGCCCAACACGGCCACCGGGCCGCAGGTCACGCGCGCCAGCGACTCGGCCATGGACAGCTGCTGCTCCTGGCCCCACTTGAGCGCCAGGCTCAGCAGCAGCTCCAGGCCCGTGGCGCCGGGCTCGGCCTCGGCGAAGGGCAGGTTCTTGGCGTCCTCGTCCACCGGCGTGTGGTCCGACACCAGCGCGTCTACCGTCCCGTCGGCCAGCGCGGCGCGCAGCGCATCGCGGTCGCGCTGCTGGCGCAGCGGCGGCGTGAGGCGCATGGCGGCGTTGAAGTAGCCGATGTCCACGTCGGTGAGGTGCAGCGAGTTGATGCTCACGTCCGCCGTCACCGGCAGGCCCTGGGCCTTGGCCTGGCGCAGCAGTTCCACGCCTTCGGCGCTGGAGAGGCGGCACAGGTGCACGCGCGCGCCGGTGGCCCGCACCAGCTCGAAGATGGTGTGCAGCGCCACCGTCTCGGCCGCCACCGGCACGCCGGCCAGGCCCAGCCGCGTGGCCACCGCGCCGCTGGCCGCCACGCCCGCGCCCAGCCACGGGTCCTGCGGGCGCAGCCACACGGTGTAGCCGTAGGTGGAGGCGTACTGCATGGCGCGCAGCAGCACCTGGGTGTCGCGCACCGGCGCCTCGGCCTGCGCGAAGCCCACGCAGCCGGACTCGGTGAGCTCGGCCATCTCCGTGAGCGCCTTGCCCTCCAGCCCGCGGGTGAGCGCCCCCAGCGGGAAGAGGCGGCAGCGGCTGAGCTTGCGGGCGCGGAACTTGAGCATGTCCACCAGGCCCGGCTCGTCCAGCGCGGGGTCGGTGTCGGGCGGGCAGACCAGGCTGGTGACGCCGCCGGCCGCCGCGGCGGCCAGCTCGCTTTCCAGCATGCCCTCGTGCTCGTGGCCGGGCTCGCGCAGCCGCGCGGAGAGGTCCACCAGGCCCGGGGCGACCACCAGGCCCGCGGCGTCGATGACGCGCTCGGCCTCGAAGTCCGGGTTGACGTTGCCCACGGTGAGGATGCGGCCCGCGGCGATGGCCACGTCGGCCACTTCGTCGCGGCCGGAGGCCGGGTCCACGACGCGGCCGTTCTTGATCAGGATCTTCATGAACTGGAGAACGCGTTCGTTGTCAGGCGTCGTTGCCGGCCAGGATGCTCATCACCGCCATGCGCACGGCGATGCCGAAAGTGACCTGCGGCAGGATCACGCTGTGGCGCCCGTCGGCCACGCTGGAGTCGATCTCCACGCCGCGGTTGATGGGGCCCGGGTGCATGACGATGGCGTCAGGCCGCGCCAGCGCGAGCTTTTCCTCGGTCAGGCCGTAGTGCTTGAAGAACTCGCCGGCCGAGGGCAGCAGCGCGCCGCCCATGCGCTCGTTCTGCAGCCGCAGCATGATGATCACGTCGGCGTCGCGGATGCCTTCGGCCATGTCGCGGCACACGCGCACGCCCATGTCGCGCAGGTTGTCCGGCACCAGCGTCTTGGGGCCCACCGCGCGGATCTCCGGCACGCCCAACGTGGACAGCGCATGGATGTCCGAGCGCGCCACGCGCGAGTGGACGATGTCGCCCACGATGGCCACCGTGAGGTTGGTGAAGTCCTTCTTGAAGTGCCGGATCGTGTACATGTCCAGCAGCCCCTGCGTCGGGTGCGCATGGCGCCCGTCGCCGGCGTTGACCACGTGCACGTGCGGCGCGCAGTGCTGGGCGATCAGGTAGGGCGCGCCGGACTCGCTGTGCCGCACCACGAACATGTCGGCCTGCATGGCCGAGAGGTTGGCGATGGTGTCGAGCAGGCTCTCGCCCTTGGCGGTGGAAGAGCGCGCGATGTCCAGGTTGATCACGTCGGCCGACAGCCGCTTGGCCGCGATCTCGAACGTGGTGCGCGTGCGCGTGGAGTTCTCGAAGAACAGGTTGAACACGCTCTTGCCGCGCAGCAGCGGCACCTTCTTGATGTCGCGCTCGCCCACGGCGAGGAAGGTGGAAGCGGTGTCCAGGATCTGCGTGAGCACCGCGCGCGGCAGGCCCTCGGTGGACAGCAGGTGGATCAGCTCGCCGTGGCTGTTGAGCTGGGGATTGCGGCGCGAGAGCATCAGGCGGCGGCCTCCAGTGCGAAGGTGAAGCGGCCCGCGGCGTCACGCGCGAGCGACAGGCGTTGTTCGGCCGGCAGCGTGAGCTTGGCCGCGGCGTAGGCGGGCTCTATGGGCAGCTCGCGTCCGCCGCGGTCCACCAGCACGGCCAGCGTGACGCTGGCGGGGCGGCCGAAGTCGAAGAGCTCGTTGATCACCGCGCGCGTGGTGCGCCCGGTGTAGAGCACGTCGTCGATGAGGATGACGTGGCGCCCGTCGATGCTGAAGGGCAGCTTGGTGGCGTCGGAGGCGTGCATGCCGCGCTCGCTGAAGTCGTCGCGGTGCAGCGCGCTGGAGATGACGCCGTGCGTGCCGGCAAGGCGCAGGTCGGCCTGCAGCCGCTCGGCCAGCCAGGCGCCGCCGCTCCAGATGCCCACCAGCGCGGCTTGTTCGGTTTGGGCGGGGCGCAACAGGCGCGAAACGCCGCGCAGCAGCTCGCCGTACAGCGCCTCGGCGTCCAGGGAAAGGGTGCTCATGCTTGTCGGAGGAATTGCTCCAGGATCAACGCGGCCGAGGCCGCGTCCAGGTCGCGCGCACCGCCGGCCTCGGCCTCGGTGCTGGTGTAGCGCTCGTCCACCTCGTGCACCGGCAGCCTGAAGCGGCCGTGCAACTGGCGGGCAAAGCGCTGCGCGCGGCGCGTATTGTCGTGCGGCGCCCCGTCGGGGTGGCGCGGCACGCCCACCACCAGCGCGTCAGGCTGGTAGTCGCGTATGAATTTCTCTATGGCGGCGAAGCGCTCGTCAGCCTTCTCGGTGGCGATGGTCTTGAGCGGCGTGGCGCTGCGCGTGACGGTGTTGCCGCTGGCCACGCCGGTGCGCTTGGCACCGAAGTCGAAGGCGAGAAAGCTTTGCGCGCGGCCTGCGGGACCCGCGCTCATTGGGGCACCCTCGCGCTGCGCGCGGTCCCGCCAAGCGGGACGGAGCGCCCCCTTCGGAGCGGCCGGGCGGGGGCGCTCATGCGTGCCCCGCCTCGCCGCTGAGCATGCGCGGGTCTATGCCCAGCAGCGCCAGCGCGCGCTCGTAGCGCTGTTCCACCGGAGTGTCGAAGATGATTTGCGGGTCGGCCGCCACGTTGAGCCAGCCGTTGCGCGCGATCTCGCTCTCCAGCTGCCCGGCGCCCCAGCCGCTGTAGCCCAGCGTCACCAGCACCTTGCGCGGGCCCGCGCCCTGGGAGAGGGCTTCGAGCACGTCCTTGCTGGTGGTCATGCCCAGGCCGCCCGGGACGACGAGCGTGGAGCTGTACTGCCCGCTGCCGCTGCCGTGCGCCTCGTGCAGCACGAAACCGCGCTCGGTCTGCACCGGGCCGCCGAAGTACACCGGCTCGTCCATCAGGTCGTCGCGGTCCAGCCGCAGGTCCACCTTCTCGAACAGGTTCTTCAGCGAGATGTCGGTGGGCTTGTTGATCATCAGCCCAAGGGCGCCCTTGTCGCTGTGCTCGCACAGGTACACCACCGCACCGGCGAAGTTGTCGTCCGCCATGCCAGGCATGGCAATCAGGAACTGGTTTGTCAGGTCGATGCCACGCTCAGCCATGCTCCAATTCTATTCCCCGGGCCACACTGCCACCCGTGAACAAGGACCTTGACACCGCTCTGGTCTGGTTCCGGCGCGACCTGCGCGCCGACGACCAGGCCGCCCTCTACCACGCCCTGCGCCATGCCCGGCGCGTGTGGTGCGCCTTCGTCTTCGACACCGACATCCTCGCCGGCCTGCCGCGCCAGGACCGGCGCGTGGAGTTCATACGCGACAGCCTCATCGGCCTGGACGCGCAGCTGCGCGCCCTGGGCGCCGCGCACGGCCACGAGCACTGCGGGCTGATCGTGCGCCACGGCCACGGCGCCGAGGAGATCGTGCGCCTGGCCCGCCAGCTCCACGTGCAGGCCGTCTACCTCAACCACGACGACGAGCCCGCCGCGCTGGAGCGCGACGCCCGCGTGCGCGGCACCCTGGCCGGCGACGGCATCGCCCTGCACGCCAGCAAGGACCACCTCATCTTCGAGCGCAACGAGGTGCTCAGCGGCGGTGGCACGCCCTACAGCGTGTTCACGCCCTACTTCAACGCCTGGCTGAAGAAGCTCGACGATTTTTATCTCTCGCCCTACCCCGTCTCGCGCCACGCCGCGTCGCTGGCGCCGGTGCCGCAGGAGTTCCGCCAAGGCATCCCGTCCCTGGAAGCCCTGGGCTTCGAGCCCACCAACCTGCACCAGTTGAAGTTGCCCACAGGCCCGGCCGGCGCGCAGGCGCTGCTGGAGGAATTCCTGGCCGAGCGCGTGGACCGTTACGACGCCACGCGCGACTTCCCCGCGGTGAAAGGCCCAAGCTACCTGGGCACGCACCTGCGCTTCGGCACGGTGTCGGTGCGCCAGCTCGCGCGCGAGGCCTGGCACCGCGTGCAGGCGGGCTCCAGCGGCGCGCGGGTGTGGCTGTCGGAGCTGGCCTGGCGCGACTTCTTCCAGCAGGTCCTCTTCCACCACCCGCGCGTGGTGGAGCACGCCTACCGCGCCGAGTTCGACCACGTGAAGTGGGAAAAGGGCAAGCACGCCGACGCCCTCTTCGCCGCCTGGTGCGAGGGCCGCACCGGCTATCCGCTGGTGGACGCCGCCATGCTGCAGCTCGCCCAAAGCGGCTACCAGCACAACCGGCTGCGCATGGTCACGGCCAGCTTCCTGGTCAAGGACTTGGGGCTGGACTGGAAGCGCGGCGAGCGCTGGTTCGCCTTGAAGCTCAACGACTACGAGCTGGCCTCCAACAACGGCAACTGGCAGTGGGCGGCGGGCACGGGCTGCGACCCGCAGCCCTGGTTCCGCATCTTCAACCCGGTGAGCCAGAGCAAGCGATTCGACCCGCAAGGCCGCTTCATACGCCGCTACCTGCCGCAACTGGCGAAGTTGCCGGACGACATGATCCACGCGCCCTGGCTGGCCAAGCCGCTGGACCTGCAGGCCGCCGGCATAGCGCTGGGCGTGGACTACCCGCAGCCCATCGTGGACCACGAGGCGGCGCGGCAGAAGACGATGGCGCGCTTTGACGTGGTGAAGCAGGCCAAGGCCGCCAAGGCCGCGGCCACCGCGGCCAGGAAGGCGCAGGCCGCCGGGGTGGATTGAGCGCCCGGCCCTGCCCGCCGCTCAGCCCCGCTGCGCCCCCCGCAGTCCGAACTCCCGCCGGTACTGCCCCGGCGTCGTGCCCAGCTCCTTGGCAAAGGCCAGCCGCAGCGACAGTGCCGTGCCGAAGCCCGCTTGGGCGGCGACCTGCTCCGTCGTCGCCTCGCCCGTTTCCAGCAGCCGCCGCGCCAGGTGCAGGCGCTGCGCCGTCAGCCACTGCACCACGCTCAGCCCCGTGGCGCGCTGGAAGCGCCGGGTGAAGGTGCGCCGGCTCATGGCCGCGTGCTCGGCCAGCCGGTCCAGGCCCAGCTTCTCGTCGAGCCGCCCCAAGCACCACTGCATGGTGCGCGCAATGCGGTCGCTGCCGCTGTTGGCCGGCGCCGGCTGCTCCACGTACTGCGCCTGGCTGCCCTGGCGGTGCGGCGGCGTCACCAGCCGCCGCGCCACCCGGTTGGCCAACTCCGCACCCAGCTCGCGGCGCAGCAGGTGCAGGCAGCAGTCCAGCCCGGCGGCGGTACCGGCGGAGGTCACGACGTCGCCGTGGTCCACGTAGAGCACCTGCGGATCCAGCTCCACGCGCGGAAAGCGCCGCGCGAACACCTCCGCCCAGGCCCAGTGCGTGGTGGCGCGCCGCCCGTCCAGCAAGCCGGCGTCGGCCAGGCCGAAAGCCCCCAGGCACAGCCCAATGAGCGTGCGGCCGCGCCGGTGCGCCTCCTGCAGCGCCTCGACCAGCGCCGCCGAAGCCGGCCGCTGCACGTCAGGCCAGGACGGGATGAGCACCCAGTCCGCCTCCGGCAAGGCCGACAAGTCCTGCGCCGCCGCCAGCTCAAAGCCCATGGAGCTGCGCACGCGCCCGCGCTGCTCGGCGCAGACGACCAGCTCGCACGGCGGCAGGCCCAGCGTGCTCCAGTCGTCGCCGAACACCGCGTGCGGCACGGCCAAGTGAAAAGCGCTGATGCCGTCGAAAGCCAGCATGGCGATGCGTCGGGGCATGGCGGCAATCCCTCGAAATTCAAGTTGGCCCGATATTAATCTTAAATTTCCCCAAGGCCACTCGCGATGCAAAAGGCAAGTTTTCAAAATAAGGCCTCGTCCATTCAATTACGGAGCCGGCCATGACCCCATTCAACGAAAGCACCCCCAAGCGTGCACTGATCTTGATTGACGTGCAAAACGAATATGTCAGCGGCAATTTACCCATCGAATATCCGCCACTGGAAACATCACTGCCCAATATTTCCCGCGCCCTGGCGGCCGCCCGCGAGGCGGGCCTGCCCGTCGTGCTGGTGCAGCACACGGAAGCGCCCGGGGCGCCGGTCTTCGCCGAGGGCTCGCACGGCTGGGAATTGCACGACAGCGTGCGCGGCGTCGCGCCGGACCTGCTGGTGCAAAAGACGCTGCCTTCTGCTCTCGCGGGCACCGGCCTGGGCCCCTGGCTGCGCCAGCGCGGCGTGGATACCCTGGTGGTGGCGGGTTATATGTCGCAGAACTGCAATGAATCCACCATCCGCCAGGCAGCCCACGAGGGTTGGGCGGTGGAATACCTTCACGACGCCGCCGGCGCCATGTCCTACAGCAACGACCTGGGCCATTTGCCGGCGCGGCAAATGCACGAGGCCTCGTGCATCGTGCTGCAGTCGCGCTTCGCGGCGGTCCTGGGCACGGCCCAATGGCTGCAGTTGCTGCGCAGCGGCGAGCGCGCGCCGCGCGACAACCTGTACGCGTCCTACCGGCGGGCGCGGGACCAGGCCGCCGAGGCGGCCTGAAGGCCCGCGGTGCGCCGCGGCGCGGCTCAGGCCGGGCCCGTCTTCTCCTGCGCCGCCGGATGGTGGTGGTGCGTGCGCAGCCGCCGCAGATGGCGCAGCGTGAACTCCACCGCGTCGTCCACGAAGGTGAACACCACCGGGATCACCAGCAGGCTCAGGAAGGTGCTGGTGATGAGGCCGCCGATGACGGAAACCGCCATGGGCGCGCGGAAGCTCGGGTCGGCGCCCCAGCCCATGGCGATGGGCAGCATGCCCGCGCCCATGGCGATGGTGGTCATCACGATGGGCCGCGCGCGCTTGTGGCAGGCGTCCAGCAGCGCGTCCCAGCGGTTCATGCCCTCGCGCCGCGCCAGGATGGCGTAGTCCACCAGCAGGATGGAGTTCTTGGTGGCGATGCCCATGAGCATGATCAGGCCGATGAGCGAAGGCATGGAGAAGGCGCTGCGCGTCACCAGCAGCGCCACGAAGGCCCCGCCCAGCGACAGCGGCAGCGCCGCCAGGATGGTCACCGGCTGCATGAAGTTCTTGAACAGCAGCACCAGCACCACGTAGATGCACAGCACGCCGGTGAGCATGGCCAGGCCGAAGCTGGCGAAGAGCTCGCCCATCACCTCCGCGTCGCCCAGCGCCTGCTGGCTCACGCCCGGGGGCAGGCGCTGCAGGCTGGGGAGCTGCTGCACCGCGGCGGCCACGTCGCCCAGGGGCACGCCGTTGAGCTCGATCTCGAAGTTGACGTTGCGCAGCCGGTCGTACCGGTTGATCAGCGCCGGGCCGCTTTCGAGCTGCAGCGTGGCCACGTTGGCCAGTTGCACCGGGCGGCCGTTGTGGCCGGGCACCGAGAGCTGCGACAGCAGCGCCAGGTCCTCGCGGGCGCTTTCCGGCAGCCGCACGACGATGGGCACCTGGCGCTGCGCCAGGTTGAGCTTGGGCAGCGCCGCGTCGTAGTCGCCGGTGGTGGCGATGCGCAGCGTGTCGGCGATCACGGCCGAGCTCACGCCGGCCTCGGCGGCGCGGGCGAAGTCCGGCCGCACCACCAGCTCCGGGCGCACCAGCGCGGCCGTGGAGCGCACGTTGCCGATGCCGGGGATGGTGCGCAGGTCGCGCTCCACGTCCTGCGCGGCCTGCAGCAGCGCGTTGCCGTCCTCGCCGGCGAGCACCAGCATGTACTTCTCGCCGGAGGCGTTCAGGCCCACGGCCACGCGCACGCCGGGCAGCACCTGCAGCGCCTGGCGCAACTGCGCCTCGATCGCCTGCTTGCGCAGCCCCGGGCGGTCCTGGCGCGCCGTGAGGTTGAGCGTGAGCGAGGCCTTGTTCACCTCGGCCACGCCGCCGGGCATGAAGGGGTCGGCGCCCGTGGCGCCGCCGCCTATGGTCGTGTAGACCAGCTTGACGTGCTCGTTCTTCTGCAGGATGGCGCGCGCCTGCTCGGCCACGGCGCGCGTTTCCTCGAAGGTGCTGCCCGGGGGCAGCTCCAGCCGCACCTGCGACTGGCCGAAGTCGTCGGCCGGGATGAAGCCCGTGGGCAGCAGCGGGATGAGCATCACCGAGCCCACGAAGAACAGCGCCGCCCCGCCCGCGGTGAGCCAGCGGTGGCGCAGGCACTTGGCGGCAAAGCGCATGTACCAGCGCATCACGCGCCCTTCGGCCGGCGTGTGCACCAGCGGCTTGAGCAGGTAGGCCGCCATCATGGGCGTGAGCATGCGCGCCACCACCAGCGAAGCGAACACCGCCAGCGACGCCGTCCAGCCGAACTGCTTGAAGAACTTGCCGGGGATGCCGGCCATGAAGGCCGTGGGCAGGAACACCGCGATCAGCGCGAAGGTGGTGGCGATCACGGCCAGGCCGATCTCGTCGGCCGCCTCCATGGCCGCCTGGTAGGGCGTCTTGCCCATGCGCAGGTGGCGCACGATGTTCTCGATCTCGACGATGGCGTCGTCCACCAGGATGCCCACCACCAGCGACAGCGACAGCAGCGTCACCACGTTGACGGAGAAGCCCAGCAGGTACATGCCCACGAAGGCCGGGATCACCGACAGCGGCAGCGCCGTGGCGGCCACGAAGGTGGCGCGCCAGTCGCGCAGGAAGAACCACACCACCACCACCGCCAGGAACGCGCCCTCGTACAGCAGGTGCATGGAGCCCTCGTAGTTCTCCGCCACCGGGTCCACGAAGTTGAAGGCCTGGGCGATCTGCAGGTCCGGGTGCTCCTGGCGCAGTTGGGCCAGCGCCCTGGTGACGCCCTGGTCCACGTCGATCTCGCCGGCGCCGCGGGCGCGGGTGATCTCAAAGCCCACCACCGGGCGGCCGTCCAGCAGCGCCTGGCTGCGCACCTCGGCCACGGTGTCGATGACGCGGGCCACCTGGTCCAGCCGGATGCGGCGCCCGTCGGACAGCGTGAGCTGCACGGCGCCCAGCTCCTGGGCCGAGGCCACCGTGCCCAGCGTGCGCACGGCCTGCTCGCCGCCGCCCAAGTCCACGCGGCCGCCGGAGGACTCCTGCTGCACGCGCTTGAGCTCGCGCGAGACCTCCGCGGCGGTGGCGCCCAGCGAGAGCAGCCGCGCCGGGTCCAGCTCCACGCGCAGCTCGCGCGTGACGCCGCCCACCCGCGACACCGAGCCCACGCCCGGCACGCTCAGCAGCCGCTTGGCTACCGTGTTGTCCACGAACCAGGACAGCGCCTCGTCGTCCATGCGCCCGCTGGCGATGGTGTAGGTGAGGATGGGCACGCCCGACAGGTTCATCTTGGTGATGCTCGGGTCGCGCAGGTCCGCGGGCAGTTGCGAGCGCACGCGGTTGACGGCGTCGCGCACGTCGTCCACGGCCTCCTGCACGGGCTTCTCCAGCCGGAACTCCACCGTGATGGTGGCCGCGCCGTCCTGCAGCGCGGTGTAGATGTGCTTGATGCCCTGCACCGTGGAGATGGAGTTCTCCATCTTGCGCGCCACCTCGGTCTCCATCTGCGCGGGCGAGGCGCCGGGCAGCGAGGCCGAGACGATGACGGTGGGCAGCTCGATGTCCGGGAAGTTCTGCACCTTCATGGCGCGAAAGCTCATCAGCCCTGCCACCGTGAGCAGGAAGAAGAGCATCAGCGCCGGGATCGGGTTGCGTATGGACCAGGCCGAGACGTTCATCGCGCCGCCTTCGCATCAAGGGGTTGCGCCGCGCCGGCCGCGGCCTGGCGCGAGGCGCCGGGGGCGGCCGCCGCCGGCGGCGCGTCCACCACCTGCACCGTGTCGCCGTCGGCCAGGAAGGCCGCGCCGCGGTCCACCACGCGCGCATCGGCCTTCACGCCGCGCACTTCCACGCGGTCGCCCTGGCGCTGGCCCGCTTCCACTTTGAGCTGGGTGATCTTGGAATCCGGGCCGACCACCATGACGGAGCTGAAACCCTCGCGCAGCAGCACGGCCGAGGCCGGCAGCGTGAGCACCGCGCGGCGCGCCAGCGTGAGATCGCCGCGGGCGAACATGCCCGCGCGCACGTCGGAGCCCGGCGCGCTTTGCAGGTCCACGTAGACCAGGGCGTTGCGCGTCTGCGGGTCGATGGTGGGGGCGATCTGGCGCACCTTGCCCGGCACGCGCGTGCCCGCCGGCGTCACCAGCGTCACCGCCTGGCCGGCCTTGACCTGCGGCAGCTCGGTGGCCGGCACCTCGGCGCGCCACTCCAGGCGGCCCTGGCGAATGAGGCGGAACAGTTCCAGCCCCGGCTGCGCCACGCTGCCCACGGCGGCGTTGCGCGCGCTGACCACGCCGTCGTCCGGCGCGAGCACCTGCGTCTTGCGCAGCCGCAGCTCCTGCGCCTGCAGCTGGGCGCGGGCGGACTGCACGCGCGCGGCGGCGGTCTGCTCGCCGGTGAGGTATTGCGAAATCTGCTGCGCGCTCAAAGCGCCGCTTTGCTGCAGGGCGCGCGCGCGCTCGGCGTTGGCCTGGGCCTCGGCCAGCGCGGCCTGCGCCTCGGCCAGCGCGGCCTGGGCCTGGGCCACGTCGGCGCGGATGGTGTCGTCCACCATGCGCGCCAGGGGCTGGCCACGCTTGACCACGTCGCCCACGTTGACCAGCACCTGCGACAGCGCCACGCCGCCGAGCTCGGCGCCGACGATGGTTTCCTGCCACGCGGCCACGTTGCCGTTGGCCGAAAGCGTCTGCGCCCACTGCGCGGGCTGCGGCTGCGTCACGGTGACGGTGAGCGCCGCGCGCGGCGCGGAGGCCTTGGCATCACCCTTGGCCGGGGCCTGGGCCTGCACGAGAGGCACCGACAACAGCAGGCCGGCCAGCGCCAGCGCAGCGGCCAGCGCGGTGGAATTCAGGGAACTGAGCTTCATGGTTTCGACAGGTTGGATTCGGGGGCCGTGGTCGCGGCGGCGGTGGCGGCCAGGTTGCGGGACGCGCCGGCCTCCTCGCCCACGGCGAGCGAGCCGTCCCAGCCGCCGCCGCTGGCCTTGTAGAGCTGGACCCAGGCCGCCACGCGCTCGCGGCGCACGGCCAGCAGCGCGGCCTCGGCGGCGATGCGCTGGCGCCGCGCGTCCTGCAGCTCGATGAGGTTGGCGTTGCCCAGCTCCCAGCGCGCCTGCGTGGCCTCAACGAAGCGCTGCCAGTTCTCGGCGGCAAGGCGGGCGTCCTCTTCACGCCGCGCCGCCGCGTCCAGCCGCACCAGGGCTTCCTCGACCTCGCGCACCGCGGCACGGCTGCGCTGCTGCCAGGCGGCCAGGGCCTCGTCCAGGCGGGCGCGCGCGGCATCGACTTCGGCGCGGCGGCGACCGCCGTCCAGCAGCGGCAGCGTCAGCGCCGGGCCCAGCGCCCAATTGGCGCCGCTGTCCTGCACGCCGCCTATGCGCACCGCGCCCAAGGTGATGGCGCCGGTGAGCAGCAGCTTGGGCCAGCGCTGGGCCTGGGCCACGTCCACGCTGGCGGCGGCGGCGCGCAACTGCTGCTCGGCCACGGCCAGGTCCGGCCGCTGCGCCAGCACCTGCGCCGGCAGCGCCGCGATGCTGAAACCCGCGGGCTGCGGCAACTGCGCCGCGCGCGCGGCCAGTTGCGCGCGCAGCGCCGGCTCTTCCAGCCCGGTGAGCGCCACCAGCGCCTTGACCACGACCTCGCACTCGGCCTGCTGGGCCTGCGCGCGGGCGCGCGTGTCGGAGAGCGTGGCCTGCGCCAGCGCGCCGTTGGCCGGCGACTCGAAGCCCACCTCCACCTTGCGCCGCGTGAGGTCGGCGATCTGCCCTGCCGCGGCCACGTTCTGCGCGTCCAGCGCCACCTGCGCCTCGCAGGCGCGCAGCGACAGGTAGTTCAGCGCCACCTCGGCGGCCAGGCTCACGCGCGCGTCGTGCCACTGCGCGGCGGCGGCGTCGGCCTGCGCCTGCGCCGCGGCGATGCCGGCACGGCGGCCGCCGAAGAGGTCCAGCTCCCAGGCTGCGTCCACCCGCGAGGTCACGGCCGTGTAGGTCAGCGTGGGCGGCGGGAAGTTGTTGCTGGTCCGCGAGGCGGCGAGGTTGCCGTCCAGCGTGGGCGACAGCGCCGCGCCGGCCACCGTGAGCTGCGCGCGGGCTTGGGCGATGCGCGCCACGGCCTGCGCCAGCGTGGGGTTGTCGGCCTGCGCCCGCGCCACCAGGGCGGCGAGCTGCGGATCGTCGAAACGATCCCACCAGCGCGCAAGCGCCTGCGGCTCGCCCTCATGCGGACGCGGCGCCTGCCAGGACGGCGGCGCGGGCGGCGGCGGAGGCGGCGTGGTGGAGGCACAACCGGCCAGCAAGGCCAGGCACAGCGGAAAGGCAGGTCGCATCACGTTACAAACTGCAAAATTCTTTGAGCGCGGCAGTGTAAGCAGGCCAACGGGGCCGCCGCGGGCGCCGTCGCCGCTCGCACACGGCGCGGCCCATGGAAAGCGGGCAGGCGGCAAGGCGGTTTTTTTGCCCTGCGGCAGGTGAGCCTCCCGTGCAGACGAGGCTGGCGCCGGAAGGCGTATTTCTTGCGCAAGGCCGCTGCGACGCGCCTTCAAAACTTCTGGCGCAAGCGTCCGGCCCTGCCGGGCGAAGCTTGGCATGCGCGCGGCGCCGGCCACAACGAAGCCGCTGGCCCTTCAGGGCAAAAAGGCGGGCAAAGCCGCTTCAACGCACGGCCGGCGTGGGCCGAGCGCGGCCGCGGCGCCTCAGAACAGGTCGACGCCGCCGGACTTCACCTCGGGTTCGGCGATGCCGGCCGCGGCCAGCGCCGTGGGCCCGGACACACGGTTGCGGCCACTGGTCTTGGCGAGATACAGGGCCTTGTCGGCGCGGTCGAAGGCGGCCGTGGGCAGGTCGCCCGCACGCACGTCGCTGAAGCCCAGGCTCACCGTGACGCGGCCCACCTGAGGAAAGTCGAACTGCTCCACCTGCGCGCGCAGCCGCTCCAGCACCGCGGCCACGTCGGACTCCTGGGCCGCGGACAGCAGCACCACGAACTCCTCGCCACCGAAGCGGAAGATCTGGTCGTCAAAGCGCAGCACCGAGCGCATCAGCCGCGCCAGCAGCAGCAGCACCTCGTCGCCCAGGAGGTGGCCGAAGCGGTCGTTGATGCGCTTGAAATGGTCCACGTCCAGCACCGCCAGCCAGTGGCGGCAATCGCTGCGCGAGGCGCGCGTGTCCTGGGCCATGGCCTGCGCCTCGGGACCCATCAGCGTGTTCATGAAGGCGTCGTCGAAGGTCTTGCGGTTGAGCAGCCCCGTGAGCGCGTCGCGCTGGCCGTAGTCCAGCAGCGCCAGGAAGTTGCCGTAGAGCTTGACGATGGCCTGCACCGTGTCGCGCGACTCGGTGGACAGCGGCTGCGCCACCTGCAGCTCCAGCACGCCGGCCGCGCCCGGCTGCGCACCGGCGGCCACGGGGAAGAGCTCCCGCACGGGCTCCCCGGCCAGGGTTTGCGGCTGCCCGCTGCGCACGCAGGCCAGCCACTCGGCGCGGCTGTCCAGCGGCGGCAGTTGCTCGAAGTCCGGGCGGCGGGCGCCCTGATGGCGCGCCGTGCGGCCCTGCCAGGGCCGCGACAGCCAGCGCGCCTGCGGCGGCTCACCCACACAGCGGTGCAGTGCCAGCGCAAGCGGCCGAATCAAGTCGGCCAGCGTTTCCATCAGCAGCGCGTCGGCCTGGTCGCGATCGCGGAAACGGGTGAGTTCGACCAGGTGATCGACCAGTGACGACATGGGCAAACGGCGGCTTCAGTGCGGCAGGGAGGGGCGAACACTGTAACGTGCCACCAGCGTCAACATCTCGTCCTGGGCGTAAGGCTTGCCCAGGTAATGCCGTGCACCGAGCCCGGCGGCGCGCTCGCGGTGGCGTGCGGCCAGCCGCGAGGTGATGACGATGACGGGCAGCGCCGCCCACCGCGCGTCCTCTCGCAGCCGCGCCAGCAATTCAAAACCGTCCATGTGCGGCATCTCCAAATCGGTGAGCACCAGTGCCGGCGCCTCCTGCTGCAGTTGCTGCAGCGCCTGCAGCCCGTCCTTGGCCAACGCCACGCGGTAGCCCTCGCGCTGCAGCAGCCGCTGCGTGGCGCGGCGCACGGTGAGCGAGTCGTCCACCACCAGCACCAGCGGCGCGGCGGCGGCGAGGCCTGCCGCGCCCGTGCCACCGTCCCACAGCGGCGCGGGCGCCACGGGGCTGGGCCCGGCACCGGCCGCCTGCGCGGCGTGGCGCTGCGCCAGCACCGCGGGTTGGTAGACGGGCAGCGGCAGGCCCGTGGGCAGCAGCGCCATGCCGGCCAGCCCGGGCAGCGTGGAGAGTTGCGGGCCCAGGGGCTGCAGCAGGGCGTCCTGCCGGCCCACGATCTCGCGCACCTGCAGCGCCAGGGTTTCCCCGTCCTGCGCGGCGCGCAGCAGCAGCACGGTGGCCTGCTGGTCGTCACTTGCCGGCGGCGCCGGGGGCTGCAGCAGCAGCGTTTCCAAGGCATGAAAAACCGGGGCGTCGGCGTCGCCCAAGCGGCCCGCCTGCGCGGCCTGCTGTGCCTCAGGCACCGCCAGTTGCCGCACCTCCTCGACCTGCGCCGCGGGCACGGCCACGGTGGCCTCGCCGCAGCGCAGCAGCAGCACGGGCATCACCGCCGTGCTCAGGGGCAGGTGCAGCGTGAAGCGGCTGCCCTGCGCGGGCGCGTCGTCCATGGCGACGTGGCCGCCCAGGGTTTCGACTTCGGTGCGCAGGGCCTGCGGCGGCGGCGCGAGCCCGCCGCTGTCGCATTCCACCGTGACTTGCGAACCTTCGCGGGCGAGTTTCAGCCGCATGCGGTTTTCGGCCGGCGGCGCCACGCCCTGAGACGCAGCGTGGCGCAGCCACTGCTCCAGCACCGGGGCGATGCGCTCCAGCACGCCACGGTCCATTTCGGCCTCGCCGCCCTCGATGTCCAGCCGCGCCTGGCGCTGCGCTGCGTGCGCGGCCTGGGCCACGGCGTCGCGCAGCCGGCCGGCCAGGGTGTTGAAGGGCTGGCGCCGTGCGTCCAACAAGTCGTCCTGCAGCTCTGCAGCCGCGCGGCCCAGGCCGACCAGCTCGTCCTCCGTGCCCCGCAAGCCCTGGCGCAGGCCGTGCTGGACGGTGGACAGGTCGTCCAGCGACTCGGCCATCATGCGCGCCAGCTCCTGCAGCCGGGTGCGGCTGTCCTGCTCCGACAGCCCTGCCGGCGCGTCGGCCTGCGACTCGACCTCGCGCAGTTGGCTGCGCAGTCGGGCGAGGTTTTCGTCCAGGTCCACCAGCGAGGCGCCGAGCTGCCGCACCTGCGCGCCCAACCGCGCGCGGGTGATGCCCACTTCGCCGGCCTGCGACACCAGGCGATCCAGCGCCGCCGCGCGCAGGCTGACCGGCGCCGCGGGCGCTGCCGAGGCGGCGGGCGGCGGTGCCGGCGGCTGCGCCGCAAAGCGCGACCAGTCGATGCGCGGTTGAGGCGGCTGCGTGTGCGCGGAAAGCTGCGGCGCGGGGGCCCCATCGGCCTGGTCCGGGACGGCGCGCTCCAAGGCGGGCACATCGCCCAAGCCTGCTGAACCGGCTGAATCGCCCGCTTCACCCAGGTCGCCCAGGTCAACCCAGTCGGACATGCCGGCCGAATCCATTTCCGCCAGGTCCGGCGCCGGCGGTGGGACGGGGACCTCGGCCGCCTCGTCCCTGGGCGGCTGCGCGCAGGCCGCACGCAGCCGCTCGAAGGCGGCACCGAGCACGCCGGCACGTGCCTGCATGGCCTCGATGCGGGAGCGCTCCGGCAGGCCAGAGCTGCTCACCAGGTCTTCCAGGGCGCATTCCAGCGCGTGGGCCGCGTCGCCCAGCCGCATGGCACCGGCCAGCCGTGCGCCGCCCTTGAGGGTGTGCAGCGCGCGCATGCCCGCGGCGGCGTGCTCCTCGCCGCCGCAGTCCTGGGCCCAGGCCTGCAGGGCCTGCGACAACTGCGGCAGCAGCTCCAGCGCCTCTTCCTCGAATACGGGGAACAGCGCCATGTCCAGCGCCTGCAGGTCGTCCTCGCCGACCTCCCAGGGCGTGTCCTCCGCGCCGCCGTCCGCCGCGGCACTTTCGCCGGCCGGCACCGCGGCGGGCGTTTCGTCCTCGCTCCAGACCAGCGCATCGACTTGTGCATCGAACGCCGGATCGGCCATCGACCCGTCCGCCTCGGCGGGCTCAGCCGCGTCAGCCAGGTCAAGCGACGGCGCTGCCTCGGCCGAGGCGTCTTCCAGGCTCGCCACCGGCGGCTGCTCGGCTTCAGGCCAGTCCAGCGCATCGAGCGACGGATCGGCAATTGCCCCGTCCGCCTCGGCGGGCTCGGCTGCGTCAGCCAAATCAAGCAAAGGCGCCGCTTCGGCTGAGGCGTCGTCCAGGCTCGCCGCCGGCTGCGGCTCGGCTTCCGGCCAAGCCAGCGCATCAAGCGCCGGATCAGCAAGCGACCCGTCCGCCTCGGCGGGCTCGGCCACATCAGCCAAGTCAAGCAACGGCGCCGCATCGGCGGAGGCGTCGTCCAAACTCGCCGCCGGCTGCGGCTCGGCTTCAGGCCACTTCCGCGCATCGAGCACCGGATCGGCAAGCGACCCATCCGCCTCGGCGGGCTCAGCCGCGTCAGCCAGGTCAAGCGACGGCGCTGCCTCGGCAGAGGCGTCTTCCAGGCTCGCCGCCGGCGGCTGCTCGGCTTCAGGCCAGTCCAGCACATCGAGCGCCGCATTGGCAATCGAACCATCCGCCTCGGCGGGCTCGGCCGCGTCAGCCAGGTCAAGCAACGGCGCTGCCTCGGCGGAGGCATCTTCCAGGCTCGCCGCCGGTTGCGGCTCGGCTTCTGGCCAAGCCAGCGCATCAAGCGCCGGATCGGCAATCGACCCGGCCACCTCGGCGGGCTCGGCCGCGTCAGCCAGGTCAAGCAACGGCGCTGCCTCGGCTGAGGCGTCTTCCAGGCTCGCCGCC
>NZ_BCTC01000034.1 GCF_001571085.1 Azohydromonas lata NBRC 102462 | reverse complement strand
GAGCCGCTCATGCGCCGCCACAACCGGCGTCTGTACCGGCTGGCCCGCGCCACGCTGCGCGACGACGCGGAGGCCGAGGACGCGCTGCAGGAGGCCTATCTGGCGGCCTATCGCCACCTGGGCCAGTTCCGCTGGGAGAGCAGCCTGGCGACCTGGCTCACGCGGCTGCTGCTCAATGCCTGCCGAGACCGCCAGCGCCGCCAGGCGCGCCGCGACAACGTCGTGCCCCTGCTGCCCCTGAGCGAGCACGCCGACGAGGCCGCCGCCGTGCCCGGCACCGGCACCGAGGGCCCCGAGCACGCCGCCGCCCGCGGCGAGATGCGCGCGTTGCTGGAACGCCGGCTCGACGCGCTGCCCGCGGCGCTGCGCACCGTCTTCGTCCTGCGCTGCGTGGAGGAGCTCAGCGTGGAGGAAACGGCGCAGTGCCTGGGCATCCCCGAGGCCACCGTGCGCACGCGGCAGTTCCGTGCGCGCGGCCTGCTGCGCGAGGCACTGGCGCGGGAGATCGACCTGGCCGAGCGCGACCTGTTCGGCTTTGCTGGGGCGCGCTGCGACCGCATCGTGGCGCGCGTGCTGGCACGTCTGGCGGCCCCGGCGGGCGGCCCGCACGCGCAGGCGGCGGCGCTCAGGCCCAGTCCCGGTCCGGCTGCATCTTCAGCCGGTGCGCCGCCTGGATGACGTCGTTCAAGTCCACCGGATCGCTGAACGGGTCCTCGTCCAGCACCGTCACGCGGTTGAGCAGCCGCTGCCAGCGGTGCAGCTCCTCGACGTAGTCGGCATCCGGCACGCGGCGCAGCGCACCGTCGGCCTGGGGCTGCAGGTCGCACAGGCCGTTGTGCAGCCACTGCCCCGTGTGCCAGTCCGGCATGTCCACGGCTGGAAAGAGGCACACGCCGTGCAGATCGATGCCGCGGTCCACGGCGGCCAGCGACTCCTGCATCACGTCGCACAGCCAGTCCTTGCGGCCGCGTCCCAGGCCGCTGGTCTCCGAGATGACCATGGGCCGCCCGTAGCGGCGCCAGATGCCCTGCAGCAACTCGCACAGCGGGACGATGCGCTCGTCGTCCGGCGCCAGCGCCTGGTGCGGGCCGTGCTCGCGGTACTCCATCTGGCCGAAGGAGTAGCAATTGCAGCCGACGATGTCCAGGACGTCCGGCGCGCCGCCCAGCTCGGGGCAGAGCCGGCCGGCGAGCACGTCCCAGGCGTGGCAGGCGTCGTCCTCGCACTCGCGGCGGGCGGCGTCGGCCAGGTCCGGCCGGTCGCGCGGCGCCACGACGTGGATGAGCGGCTCCACGTGCAGCATGCGCGCCTTGGGGTCCACCCCGCGGATCGCCTTCACGCCGGCCACGGCCGCAGCGCAAAGCGTGTTGCGCAGCGCGTAGCGGCCCTCGCGGCTCTTGCCGAAGGGCCCCATCCAGCCCCACTCGCCGCCGGCGAAGCCCCAGAAGGTGATCTCGTTGATGGGCGTGAAGCAGTGCGGGCCGCGCACGCGCGCCGTGACGTGCTCGGCCGCGGCGCGGCAGTAGGCGGCAAAGCGCCGCTTGAAATCCGGCATGAAGGGGTCCAGCCCATCCGGGTAGCCGTAGTGGCAGAGGTCCCACACCGGCAGCACCTGCGCGGCGTTCATGGCTTCGATCAGGGGCGCCAGGCAGGAGAAGTCGTACCGGCCTTCCCCGCGGTCCACCAGCGGCCAAGGGATGCCCTCGCGCGCCACGGCGATGCCCACGTCGTGCAGGAAGGCGTAGTCGGCGTGCGCGAAGCGGTCGTGCTGCGTCTCGGCCACGAGGTTGCGCCGCCCGCGGTCCTTCCACAGGAAGGTCGAGCACTCGAAGCCGGAGAGGAAGAAGGTGGGGAAGATGCCGGCACGCTGCGTCATGGCGGGGCCTTGCGAAAGCGGGGTTGGACGCTGCGGCGGCAAGACGTGCGCCCGGCACGCGTCAATCCGCCCCCAGCCGCCGCGGCGCATACAGCAGCGCCTGCGCCTGCGGCACCACTTGGCTCCACAGTGGCCGCTGGCTGATGTCCAGCGGGCGCAGCGCCTCGGCGAGCGCGCCCTCGCCCAAGGTGAGCACGGCGCCGTCGCCGCCCGGGTGCTCGGCCCAACGCTGCTGGCGCAGCCGCAACTCACTCACCACCGGCACGCCGTCCAGCAGCGTGTGCGACAGCAGCGAAAGCTCGCGCGCCGGCCCGTGGCCTGGGGCCGCGCGGCAGGCCAGCGTGACGGACGGCGCCGCGCCGCCCTCGTGCAGCGCGCAGCGCTGCCAACCGCCGCCCTCGTTGCAGCGCAGGTCGGCCACCCACTTTGGGAACCCCGCCAGCCGCGTGCCCCCGTCACGGGCGCGCGGCGTGGTCACGGGCATGTGCGCAATGAAGGCTTCGAAGCGCCGGTGAAACAGGTTGCCCAGCGCCTGCAGGCGCGGCATGGCGCCGCGGCCCACGGGAATCGCCACGGCCAGCTCGTCGTAGGCGCCCAGGTCGCCCTCGAAATAGCGCACGGCGATCAGCCCCAGCAGCCCCCGCCCCGGGCGCCAGGCCAGCGGCTGCAGCACGCTCGCCATGGCCGCGGGCAGTTGCGCGCGCAGCGCGTGCAGGTCGGCACCGTACACGGCGGCCATGGCCGACAGCGATTTCAGTTGCAGCGGCACCGGCACACCGTCCAGCGCGGCGCAGGGGTGGCGGGGCACGTCGAGAAAAGCCATGGATGGCCTTGCAGCAGAGGGCAAGCCCAAGGCTTGGGAAGCGGCGGTGCGCTGGGAACATGGGTTGCCATCCGGCCCCTCGCGAACTGCGGCTTCCCCCGGGCGGCCCGCGCCGCGCTGCCTTGCAACCTCCCATTCCTGCCGCCCGCATGCGCCGCCACTGCAAAAAACGCATAAGAAAGCGACCCGCCGACCCGGTGCCCTCGTGGCCCGTGCCGTTGCCCCTGCCTGACCTGGAAAGCCCGCCTTGGCCACCGACGCGCACGACGCCGACGTGCTGATCGCCGGCGCCGGCGTGGCCGGCCTGGCCTGCGGCGCGGCACTGGCGGACGCGGGTTTCAAGGTCTGGGTGCTGGAGCGCGACGCCCTGCCCGGCGGGCGGGCG
The DNA here is from genome assembly GCF_001571085.1 of Azohydromonas lata NBRC 102462. Taxonomy (GTDB): domain Bacteria; phylum Pseudomonadota; class Gammaproteobacteria; order Burkholderiales; family Burkholderiaceae_C; genus Azohydromonas; species Azohydromonas lata. The sequence continues at coordinate 57,199 of NZ_BCTC01000034.1, read as the reverse complement.
GCAAGCTGGCCCGACCTCGTGACCGGCGACGTGGTGGACATCGGCCCCCACGTGGTGCTGAGCGAGTACCGCAACTTCCGCGCGCTGCTGCGCCGCCTGGGCACGCAAGAGCAGGTGCACTGGCAGCAGCAGCCGCTGATCACGCTGCTGGATGCCGGGCGGCGGCTGCCCGTGCGCAACTCGCGGCTGCCGCCACCGCTGCACGGCTTGAAGGCCCTCCCCGCCGCGCTGCGCTGCATGGGCGTGCGCGACCTGCTCTCCAACCTGAACGTGGCCTGGCACGCCGCGCGGCTGACCGAGGAAGCCACGCTGGCGCTGGACGGCATGGACGCGCTGCGCTGGCTGCGCCTGCTGGGCGTGAGCGAGCGCAGCATCGAGTGGTTCTGGACCTCGGCCACCATGGCGCTGCTCAACGTGCCGCTGCAGCACTGCTCGGCCGCGGCGCTGATGCGCGTGTACCGGGTGATGCAGGGGCGCAGCGGCTACTGCTTCGGCTTCCCCAAGGTGCCGCTGGCCGCGCTGTACGCGCCGGGCTGCCGCGCGCGCATCGAGGCCGCGGGCGGGCGCGTGCTGCTGCGCACGCCGGTGGCGCGGGTGCACGTGCAGGACAGGCGCTTTCGCGCGCTGGAGCTGGAGGACGGCAGCCTGCTGCGCGCGCCGGCCGCCGTGCTGGCGCTGCCGCCGCAGGCGCTGCGCGACGATTTCCTCACCGCGCCCTGGCCCGCGGCCTCGCACGCGGCGCACCTGTTCGAGCCCTCGCCCTACGTGAGCACCTACTTGTGGCTGGACCGGCCGGTGACGCGCGCGCGCTTCTGGGCCCGCGCCTGGGCCACGCGCGACCTGAACACCGACTTCTACGTGCTCTCCAACATCCGGCCGCACACGCACGGCACGCTGATCGCGGCCAACGCCATCCACGTGCGCCTGGCGCGGGACTGGAGCGACGAGCAGCTCATACAGCGCACGCTGCAGGAGGTGGCGGACTTCAGCCCGCTGGCGGGCCAGGCCAAGCTGCTGCACGCGCGGGTGCACCGCATTCCCATGGCCGTGCCCTGCCCCACGCCGGGCACGGAACGCGCGCGGCTGCCGGCCGAAACGCCTTTCAAGGGGCTGTGGCTGGCCGGGGACTGGACGCGCACGGCCTTGCCCTGCTCCATGGAGAGCGCCGCGCGCTCGGCGGCGCTGGCGGCCGAGGCCGTGGCCGGCGAGCTGGGCCGGCCCTTGCAACTGGCGCTGCCGGTGCCGGACACCACGGGGGTGATGGCGCTGCTGCGGCGGCTGCCGCCGGGGCATGTGGTGCCGGCATGAAAAAAGCCGCTGCGTGAGCAGCGGCCAAAGGGTGGTCCACACAGTGGGTCAATCCACCCGGCGACTCAAGCCACCGGCTCCAGCAGCATCAAGCCGGAGGCGGTGTTGGAGATGGGGATGTGGTAGTTGCGGTGCAGCGCCACGGCCTTGTCGCCCAGGGCGGCGCGGGTGGACAGCCACATCAGCAGCTCCACGCCCTGCGTGCCCGCCAGCTCGACCAGCTCGCGCGTCGTGAACTGCGTGGCCCACTGCGGGTCGCTGACCATGCTGTCCATGAAGCGCAGGTCGAATTCCTTGTTGATGAAGCCGGCGCGCTCGCCGTCCAACTGGTGCGACAGCCCGCCCGTGCCCAGGATGAGCACGCGGTCGTCCGTGGACCACTGCGCCACGGCGCGGCCGATGGCCTCGCCCAGCTTCCAGCAGCGCCGCGCGCTGGGCAGCGGGTCCTGCACGGTGTTGATGCACACGGGGATGACGCGCACGGGCCAGTTCTGGTCCGGCCACAGCAGCGCCATGGGCAGCGTGAAGGCGTGGTCCACCTTCATTTCCTGGCAGGTGGTCAGGTCGAACTCCTCGCCCACCAGCGATTCGATGAGCTGCCACGACAGCGCCGGGTCGCCCTTGAAGGGCGGCACGGTGGGGATGCCCCAGCCTTCGTCGGCGTTGCGGTACTCGGAGGCGGCGCCGACGGAGAAGGTCGGCATCTTGTCCAGGAAGAAGTTCAGCCCGTGGTCGTTGTAGAGCAGCACCACGACGTCGGGCCTGGCCTCCTTGAGCCACCGGTGGATGGGCAGGAAGCCGTCGAAGAAGGGCTTCCAGTACGGGTCCTGCTGCAGGCCCTTGGCGATGGCGCGGCCTATGGCCGGGACGTGCGAGGTGGTGATGCCGCCGATGATCTTTGCCATGTGAATCTCTCCAGGGGGTGCGTCGTGTCAGCGGCCGGCGTCCAGCAGCTTCTGCTGGAACTGCGCGCGCGTCATGCCGGTCTGCTGCGCGCCGATGTCCTGCATGTCCAGGCCCAGGATGCCGGCGAACTTCGCCAGGTAGTAGGCGTTGCCGCCGGCGGCGATGAGCGCCAGCACCTGGCGGCTGCGAATGGCTTCGCGCTGCTGCTCATTGAGGCCGTACTTGGCGCAGTAGGCGTCCTCGTCGGCGACGAAGGCGACGCGGTTGGCTTCGTCGTTGAACGAGAAGCACATCTTGTTGAGCGCGTAGCCTTTCATGGCCTGCTCGCCGTCGAAGATGACGGTGCCGGGAATGGGTTTCTTGTCGGGGGCTGGCATGGCCTTGTCTCCTGAAAGCCGGTGGACTTGCTCTGGATCAAGCGAGGCGCTGGTCCGTCGCTGGGCGCGAGTATTGGGCGGGTGATCATTCAGAAAAACCGCTGTTGACTCATTCGACCCATGAGCCGTTTCGATCATTTGGACCTGGATGGCCACCTGCTGGCGCTGCTGCTGGCGGTGTTCGAGGAGGGGTCCGTCACCCGCGCCGCGCAGCGGCTGAACGTGACGCAGTCGGCCGTGAGCCACCTGCTGGACAAGCTGCGCGCCATCGTGGGCGACCCGCTGTTCGTCCGCAGCGGGCGCGGCATCGTCCCGACCGCCCGCGCCGAAGGCCTGGCCGCGCGCGCCCGCGTGCTGCTGGAGGATTTACGGGGCTTCACCACCGCCGGCGGCTTCGACCCCGCGCGGCTGGATGCGACGGTGACCATCGCCGCCAACGACCTGCAGCGCGACTTGCTGCTGCCGCCGCTGCTGCGCCGCCTGCGCGCGCAGGCGCCGAACCTGAAGCTGCGCGTCATCAACTCCGGCGTGCCGACGGCCGAGATGCTGCGCGAGGGGCAGTGCCAGCTGGTGATCTCGCCCCGCCCGCCGGATGCGGCCGACGTGGTGCAGAAGCGGTTGTTCGAGGACCGCTACGCGGTGTTCTACGACCCCGAGGAACGTGAGGCGCCGCGCGACGCCGACGACTACCTGGCGGCCGAGCACGTGACGGTGGTGTACGAGCCGCGGCGCGCGCTGGACTTCGACCGCTGGTTTGCCGAGTTGGCCTGCGCGCCGCGGCGCATCGTGGCCAGCGTGCCCAGCTTCGCGGCGGTGTCGGCCTTCATCCACGGCGGGCCGCTGCTGGCGACGCTGCCGTCCCTCCTGCACGCGCACCAGTTGCGCGGCCTGGCGCGGGCGCCGCTGCCCATGGACTGCCCGCCCATGCCCATGTACCTGATCTGGCACGTCAAGCACCAGGCGGAGCCGGTGCACGCGTGGCTGCGGCAGGAGATCGAGGCGCTGGTGCCGTGGGTGCTGGGCGGCGCGGGCGGGCCGGCTAGGGTTTCCGGGGCACCGGCTGCGCTGGCGACAGCAGCGGGTACGGGTTGACCGCCTCGCCCTTCCACCACTGACGCTCGGCACCCAATCTGAAAATGGCGAAGTGCAGGTGCGGCGCGTCCGCGCTGGCGTTGCCGGTGGTGCCGACGTAGCCGACCACGTCGCCGCGCTGGAGCTGCGCGCCTTCGTGCAGGCCCTGGGCGTAGCGGTCCAGGTGGGCGTAGTAGTAGGCGTAGCGGCTGCCGGGGTCGAACTGGTAGAGGGTCAGCCCACCGGGCACGCTGGTGAAGAGTTTCACCAGGCGCCCGTCGTCCACGGCGAACACGGGCGTGCCGCGCGGGGCGGGAATGTCCAGCGCCTCGTGCGGGCGGGTGCCGGCGTCGCGGCCCTGGTTGAACGTGTCGCGAAGGGCGGCGGGGGCGACGCCCTCCACAGGCAGCAGCAGGCGGCGCTCGGCGAGGTAGGCGAAGTCCTCGCCGGCCTGGGCTGGAGCCTCCTGCCCGGTGGCGGCCTGCGCCAGCCGCGGGGCCGGCGGGTGGCCTGCGGGCAGCAGGCTCACGATCAGGCCCAGCCCGCCGCCCAACACCAGTCCCGACACGGCGGAGCGCAGCGCGCGCCTGAGCCGGGACTCGCCGCGCGGCATGGCGCTACTCCTGCACGTCCACCACGGTGCCGGCCTTGACCACGGAGGCCAGGCGCCGCACGTCCCAGTTGGTCAGGTGCACGCAGCCGTTGGTGGTCTCGCGGCCCAGCTTGGACGGCTCCGGCGTGCCGTGTATGCCCCAGTGCGGCTTGGACAAGCCCAGCCACACCACGCCCACCGGGTTGTTTGGGCCGGCCGGCACCTCGGCCTTGGTGTCGGTGGCCTTGGACTGGCGGATGCGCGCCGGGTCGTACCAGAACGTGGGGTTGTCCACCTCGTTGGCGATCTTCAGCCGCCCGGGCTCCAGCGGGTCGCTGCGGCCGCCCAAGCTGATCGGGAAGGCGGCCACGACCGTGCCGTCCTCGCGTTGGGCGTAGAGCACGCTGTCGGACTTGTCTATGCGCAGCGAGGCGACGGCCGGCGGCGGCGCGGCACCGGCGCCCACGTCCGTCACCACGAGCTGCTCGCCGGCCACGAAGCGGGCCTTGGGGTTGAGCTCGCGCAGCAGCGAGGGGCTCAGGTGGTACTTCTCGGCCAGCGCCTCGCGGGCGGACTGGTAGCCCAGGGCGGGCAACTTGGCCCGCTCCATCATGTCCGCGGGGATGCGGGTGAAGGGGCCGGCGACGTCCTTGTCCGTGAGCGTGATGCTGCCCAGCACGGGCGGCGCGTCGGCGCGCAGGGCGTTCCAGGTGGCGGCGTTGAGTCGGCCATCGGCGGGCTTCAAGCCGCGCGAGCGCTGAAAGGCCGCCACGGCGCGGCGCATGTTGGTGCCGTAGAGGCCGTCGATCTCGCCCACGGGAAACCAGGCGCGGTCCAGCATGACCTGGGCGCGCACCACGGCCACGCCGCGGGCGCCGGGGGCCAGCGACTGCGGGTCGGTGGCGGGGTCGTTGAAGTAGGCCAGCAGCCGCTGCGGCGTGGCGCCGGCGGGCGGGACAACCTTGTTGCCTTGGGCGGCGGCCGCCGGGAGTTGCGGGGCGGCCAGGGCGGCCAGCAGGGCGGCGCAAAGGAAATGGCGTTTGAACATGAAAGCCGGGGCGGAAGCGGGATGCATGCCGCTTCGGCAATTCGCGGGCCGCCTGACCCTCAGCAGGGGATACGCGTCAGATGCGCCGCCCCCGCCCCGCCATCCAACCCGCCCACGCCTGCACGCCCACCAGCACCCACAGCACCACCAGCGGCGCCAGCCAGCCGCCGCTGACGTCGTGCAGCAGGCCGAATCCCACCGGGCCCAGCGCCGCCAGGCTGTAGCCCACGGACTGCGCCATGCCGGAGAGCGAGGCCGTCTGCGACGCGTCGTGCGCGCGCAGGCTGAAGAAGGCCAGCGACAGCGCGAGGCTGGAGCCCGACCCCAGGCCGGCCAGGAGGATCCACGCCATGGAGGGAGAGGTGCCGGCCAGACCCACGAAACCCACCAGCGACAGCAGCGAGGCGGCGAGCGCGTGCCAGCGCTGCTCCTTGGCCCGCGCGGCCAGCAGCGGCGCCAGCAGGCTGCCCGTCAGGCACGCCACCTGGTACAGGAAGGCATAGCTGCCCGCGGCGGCGGCCGAGAGGCCCGCGTCGCGCAGCAGCGTGGGCAGCCAGGCCACGAGCACGTAGAAGGCCAGCGACTGCAGGCCCATGAAAAGCGACACCTGCCACGCCAGCGCCGAGCGCCACAGCGCCCCGGGCCGCGGCGGCGCCTTCACGGCCGCGGGCGGCGCGGGCGTGGGCGACAGGCGCGCCCCAAGCAGCGCCCACCACGCCGCTGCCAGCAGCGCCGGCAGCGCCCACACGGCCAGCGCGGCGCGCCAGCCCAGCAGTGCCTCCAGGGGCACGGCCAGGCCCGCGCCCACCGCCGCCACGCCGGCCAAGGTGGTGACGAAGACCGAGGTCATCACGCCGATGCGCTCGGCGAAGTCGCGCCGAATGAGCGCGGGCACCAGCACGTTGCCCACGGCGATGGCCGCGCCCAACAGCGCCGCGCCGCCGAACAGCGCCGCCGTGCCGGGCAGCGAGCGCAGCGCGATGCCCAGCGCCAGCAGCACCATGGCGCCCAGGAGCACGCGCTCCAGGCCGAAGCGCCGCGCCAGCGGCGCGGCCAGCGGCGAAATGGCGCCAAAGGCGATGACGGGCATGGTGATCAACAGGCCCAGCAGCGACGGCGCCAGGCCCGTGTCGGCCTGCATGTCCTTGAGCACGGGGCCCACGCCCATGAGCGAGGGGCGCAGGTTGGCGGCAATCAGCACCACGCCCACCACGGGCGCGGCCAGGCGGGAGGACAGGGGGACGGCAAGCGACATTGGGAAATTGCGAAAGCGGGCTCAAGCGCGTGGGGACCCCAACGCACCGCCGCGGGCGGAAAAAGGGCGGGATTCTGCCCCTTGGCGACTCCCCATGCCGCACGGCGGCCCAAGCACACGCGCCGCGGGATGCCAAGCCGTGGCACAACGGGCCGCCGCGCACGCCCGCGCCGGCTCGACATGGTCGAACCCCGCCCCGCGCAGGCGCTCCAAGCCCCATGCGCCCTCTTCTGCTGCTGCCCTGCCTGCTCCTGGCCGCCCAGGGCGCCTGTGCGCAGGCGGGCGACGCGCCGTCCGGCGCCGCCTGCGGCCGCGCGCTGCAGGCGCTTCAAGGCGGCGAGGAGGCCGCGGCCCAAGCCCAGCGGGCCGGCGCGTCGGCCCACCGCGCGGCACTGGCACGGCTGCAGCCGCTGCGCGAGCGCGCCGCGCGGGCTTGCCTGCAGGAGCGTGCGGATGCGGTACCGCCCACGCCGGCCATGCCCGCAGCACCCGGCACGCCGGGCGCGGCCCCCGCGCCGCCCCGCCCGGCGCAGCCGCCGCGGGCCGCTCCGCCGGTGAGCGTGCCGCCGCTGGCCTATCCGGTGCCCGGCCTGCCGCCGGTGGCCCCCGCGCTGCCCGCGCCGCCGCCGCGCGTGGCGCCGCCGGCCTCCATCACCGGCTGCGACGCGCTGGGCTGTTGGGCCAGCGACGGCACGCGGCTGCAGCGCGCGGCGCCGGGCGTGCTGCTGGGCCCGCGCGGCTTTTGCAGCGCGCCGGGCGGGCTGCTGCAGTGCCCCTGACGGGTGCGGCGTCGGACTCGGTTCAGGCGTCGGCCACGCCGGCGGCGGACGACGCGTCCAGCCAGCGCAGCAGCACGCCGTAGAGCGACTGCGCCTCCACCGGCTTGGCGATGAAGGCGTTCATGCCGGCGGCCAGGCAGGCCTCGCGGTCCTCGCTGAAGGCGTTGGCGGACAGCGCCAGGATGGGCACGCCGGTCCAGCCCGGCAGCTTGCGCAGCTCGCGCGTGGCCGCCAGGCCGTCCATGCCCGGCATCTGCATGTCCATCAGCACCAGCGCGTAAGTGCCGCGGCGCGCCTTGTCCACGGCCTCCAGGCCGGAGGCCGCGGCGTCCACGGCCAGCCCCGCGCGCTCCAGCAGGCCCACGGCCACCTCGCGGCTGACGAAGTGGTCCTCCGCCAGCAGCACGCGCGCGCCGGCATGGCGCGAGCGCAGCGCGCCCGCGGCGTCCAGCCACGCCAGGGGGGCCTGCGGGCGCTGCGGAGCGCTGCCGCGGCCCACGCGGGCCGTGAACCAGAAGGTGCTGCCCTGGCCGGGCAGGCTGTCCGCGCCCGCGTCGCCACCCATGAGGCGCGCCAGCCGCTGCGTGATGGCCAGGCCCAGCCCGGTGCCGCCATGGGTGCGCGTGGTGGAGGCATCGGCCTGCGTGAAGGCCTGGAACAGCCGCTGCAATTGACCGCGCTCCAGGCCCACGCCGCTGTCCTGCACCTCCAGGCGCAGCAGCAGCCCGGCCTGCGTCTCCTGCTCCACGCGGGCGCGCAGCCGCACGAAGCCCTGCGACGTGAACTTCACGGCGTTGACGGCGTAGTTCAGCAGCGCCTGGCGCAGCCGCGTCGGGTCGCCGCGCAGCCAGGCGGGCACGCCGTCGCTGTCCACTTCCAGCACCAGGCCCTTGTCGGCCGCCGTGGCGGCCACCATGGCGCGCACGTCCTCCAGCACCGGGGACCATTCGAAATCGATGTTTTCCAGTTTCAACTGGCCCGCTTCGATTTTTGACAGATCCAATATGTCATTGAGCGTGGCCAGCAAATGCCGCCCGGCCAGGCCTATTTTTTCCAGGCGCTGCAAATACCGCGGCTCCAGGATTTCCTGGCGCAGCAGCTCCGTCATGCCCAGCATGGCATTGAGCGGCGTGCGAATTTCATGGCTCATGTTGGCCAGGAAGGCGGATTTGGCCTGGCTGGCGACTTCGGCGCGGCGGCGGGCCTCGTCGGCTTCCAGCGTGCGCGCTTCCACCAGGTTTTCAAGGTGGCGCTGGTATTGCGTCAGCTGCCGGGCCATGATGTTTTTCTCGGTCACGTCGCGCACGGTGGCCTGGATGATGAATTGCGGGCCAAAATCCATGCAGGTCATGGAAATGGCCGCCGTAAAACGGCTGCCGTCCAGGCGCCTGTGCTCCCATTCGAATTGGGCACAATTGTCGCGGCAAGCCTGCCGAAAAACTTCCCCGGCCACTGCCAGCGAGGAGCGGCCGTCGGGCTGCACCATGGGCGACACGTCAAAAATGGTGCAGTCCATCAAATTGGGCACGCCAAACAATTCCAGCGCCGCACGGTTGGCGGCGACGAAGGAGCCTTGCATGGGGTCGAGCACGACCTGCGCATCCGTGGAGCGCTCGAACAATTGCCGGTATTTTTCCTCGCTGCTTCGCAAGGCCGACTCCAGGCCTTTGCGCTCGGTGATGTCACGCCAGATGCCGAAGGTGGCCATCAATTGGCCCTTGCCATCGAAAAGCGGGCCGGCCGTGCAGAGAAAATCGCGCAGGCCCAGCGCCGTGGGCAGGGTTTCTTCGGCCGAAACCAGTTCTGCGCGGGCCACGGCGGCGGTGGCCATGTTTTTCAATATGCGCGCCTGCGGCGCGGGCAACAGCTCGGTTTCATCCTTGCCCAAGATGTCCTGGGCCTCACGGCCCAAAATCCGGCAGGCCGTGCGGTTGGCCAGGAGGTAGTGGCCGTCCAGGTCCTGCAGGGTGATGGCTTCGTCGGAGGCGTTGGACAGCGCTTCCAGCAGTTGCAGCTCCTCCAGCCGCTCCTTGAGCGAGCGTGACAGCCCTTCGGCTCGCAGCAGCGCCTGGCGCTGGCGCAACACCACCGACACCACCAGGCAGGCCACGGCCAGCAGCAGGCCCAGCAGCGCCGCGCCGTGGATGCGCGCCGAAGCGTTGTCCCAAATCTCGGATTGGCGCACCACGGCGACCAGCACCCAGTCCGTACCGGGAATTTCACGCGCCACGCCCAGCACGGGCTCGCCCCGGCCATCCAGGCCCGCGGCGAATGCGTCCACGGCAATTTGTCCACTCAAGGCCTTGGCCGCCAGGGAATGCGGGCCGGACAAGGGCTGATCAATGGGCTGCGCACCGGCAAACCGCGGCTTGGCCAGGTATTGGACGGAGGCGCCATCGCGCCTGAGCAGCAGGGCTTCCCCGCTTTCGCTGTGCACGGGCCAGCTTTGCAGCAGGTTTTCCAGCCAACCCGAGACCGGGGTATGGACCACGACGAAGGGGAAATTCTTGCCGGCGCTCAACAACGGCAGCACGAAATCCAGAAATTGCTCGCCGGACGCCGTTGTGTAAGGCGCGGCCTGCTGAATATCCAGGCTGCGGCGGGCGGCCTCCAGCGCGGCCCTCAAACCCTCCGACAACTCATTGGGCGCGGCCTTGCTGACGGCCAGGTATTTCCCATGGTGATCCAGCACGCTCACCAGGGCCTCATTTCGCGGGCCGAACAAATCCTGCAGGCGCTGGATCATCAGTTTTCGGTTTTCTTCGCTGCCCGCCTGCGAGCTCTTGTACAGCGCGGCAAAATACTCGCTGTTTTGAACGAAACGGGCATTGCGGCTGCGCTCCACCAGCCAGTCGGTGAGCAGCCGCGACTTGAAATCCGCAATGGATTGAAGGCGCGACACTTCGGCGTCGCGCTCCATTTTCCATATTTGAAGGCAACTCAGGCCCGTGAATGCCAGCAGCGCCACGGCACCCACTGTCCAGGCCCGCCATCCGCCGTGGGGCAGCGGGTTTTCAGCCGACATTTTCAGCCGCCTGTAGCGCAGCAAGGCGTGAAACAGCAGGGCGCTGAAGGCAATGAATATCCAGAACTTGGGCGCGCCCGTGGCCCAGGGCACGGGCCCGGCCAGCCATTGCAGCAGGGCGTCGATCAGCCAGTGGCCCGCCACGGCGGCGGCGGCATACAGCAGGACGAAGAAAAGGTCGGCGCGCGGCGGCGGAGCCTCGGCTTGGGCGCGGTGGGACATGGCGGCAGCGGTCGCGCGGTCACGTGTTGAGGGAGGCCGGCGGCTGGGCGCCGCCGGTGGCGTCCAGCCAGTGCAGCAACACGCGGTACAGGACGTCCATCTCCACCGGCTTGGAAATGAACCCGTTCATCCCGGCGTCCAGGCAAGCCAGGCGGTCCTCCTGGAAGGCATTGGCCGTCAGCGCCAGGACGGGCACGCTGGCCCAGCCCGGCAGCGCCCGCAAGGCGCGCGTGGCGTCCAGCCCGTCCATCACGGGCATCTGCATGTCCATGAGCACCAGTGCGTAGGCGGCGGCGCGGGCCTTGTCCACGGCCTCGCGGCCGTTGAAGGCGGTGTCCGCCACCAGCCCGACACCCTCCAGCATGGCCAGCGCCACCTGGCAGTTGACGGGATTGTCCTCAGCCACCAGCACGCGCTTGCCGGCATGGCGCTCGCGCAGCGCGCGGGCGGGGTCGGCTTCCTGCAGGGCGTCGGCGCCGTCGTCCAGGGGCGGCGCCACCCGCCCGGGCAGGAAACGCGCCGTCAGCCAGAAGGTGCTGCCCACGCCCGGGGTGCTGACCACGCCCACCTCGCCGCCCATGAGCCGCACCAGGCGCTGCGTGATGGCCAGGCCCAGCCCGGTGCCGCCGAAGGGGCGCGTGGTGGAGCTGTCGGCCTGCTCGAAGGCTTCGAACAGGCGGCTGAGCTGCGGCGCCTCTATGCCTATGCCGCTGTCCTGCACCTCGAAGCGCAGCATCAGCGCGCCCTGCGCCTGGCCCACCAGGCGCGCGCGCAGCACCACGAAACCCTGCTGCGTGAACTTCACCGCGTTGCCCAGGTAGTTCAGCAGGGCCTGGCGCAGGTGGGCCGGGTCGCCGTGCAGCCAGGCGGGCACGCCGGCCGCGTCCAGGCTCAGCGCCAGGCCCTTGGCGCGGGCGGGCTCGTCCATGAGCGAGCACAGCTCCTGCAGCAGCGTGGGCAGGTGGAAGTCCACCCGCTCGCTGCTGACCTTGCCGGACTCGATCTTGGAGAGGTCCAGGATGTCGTTGACGATGCCCAACAGGTGGCGCCCGGCCTGCGTGATGTGCTGCAGGTGAGCCGTCTGCGCGGCCGTGGCGCCGCTGCCGCGCAGCAAGTCGGCCACGCCGATGATGGCGTTGAGCGGCGTGCGTATCTCGTGGCTCATGTTGGCCAGGAAGGCCGTCTTGGCCTCGCTGGCCGCCTGCGCGCGGGCACAGGCCTCGTCGGCCTCGCGGGTGCGCTCGCGCACCAGGCGTTCGAGCTCCTGGCGGTAGCGGCTGAGCTCCAGGCTCATGCGGCGCTCGTCGGTGACGTCCTCCAGCACCAAGACGAAATGCGTGGGCCCGCTGCCGCCCAAGCTGATGGGCGAAATGACGGCGTACTCCACGTACTCGTCGCCGTTCTTGCGAAAGAGCGTGTATTCGCCCTGCCAGGGCAACCCGCTGCGCAGCTTTTCCCAGGCCTGCGCGTGAACGGCGGGATCGGTGGCGCCGGGCGAGAGCACGGCGGCAATTTCGCCCTGCACCTCCTGCGCCGAAAAACCGCTGATGCGGGAAAAGGCGGCGTTGGCATATTCGATGCGCCCGTCCAGGCCGGTGATGACCATGCCGGCGGGCCCCTGCTCCAGCGCCATGGAGAGCTTGTGCAGCCGCGCCTCGTCCAATTTGCTCTCGGTGATGTCGCGCAGGATGGCAAAGCTGCCCAGCAGCGCACCGTCGTCCTCGAACAGCGGGCCGCGCGTGGCATGGAACACCCGCGTGCCCTGGGCGGTCTGCAGCACTTCCTCGCCGCTCATGACGCGGCGTTGGACCAGCACGCGGCGCGTGGCCTGCAGCACGGCCTGCGCCTGCTCAGGCGGAAACAGGGCGGTGTCGTCGCGGCCCAGCACCTGGTCCACCGGCTTGCCCAGCAGCTCGCAGGCGCTGCGGTTGGCCAGCAGCCAGCGGCCCTGCAAGTCCTTGACGGCCACGGCCTCGTCCGAGGCCTCGGTGAGCGCCGCCACCAGGCGCAGCGACTTCACCCGCTCCTGCAGCGACTGCGACTCCACGCGCGCGCGCTCCAGCATGCGGCCCAGGCGCAGCAGCACCAGGACCACGCCGGCGGCCATCAGCACCAGCAGGCCGATGAGCACGAACCACACGGTGTCGGAGACGGCATGGGCCAGCGTCTGCGCCGCCGCGGCCTGTGGCATCAGGGTGCCCGCAAGGCCTGCCGCACCTGCCATGCCCATCCCCCTGCCCTCCAGCCCGCGGCCCGAAATCATCCTGCCTTGTCCTGCTCTCATAGTGGTGCGGATATTTATTTTCCTGCACCATTGAGGCAATATATTTTCGAATTCAAATCCATTTAGTCATTTACCGGTAAATACCATACTTCCGGCAAACATTTTCACGGATTCATACTCAAATGCGCCAAGTGCAGCATCCGAATTAGAATGAAAATAACCTTGTCGACTGTGATCCAATTGTCAACAATGGGCGGGCATTCCCGAACACGCGGGGTAGGACATTTCCCGCCCTGGCGCCGTAGAAATAAAAACTTTTGCCGCACGGCGCAAGTCCGGTGACCGTGAAGCAGCGGGCAGTTGGCTGCGGCCGAATGCAGGGCGACCAACTTGCATCCACTCGTTACTTGATGTGTATGGGACGCAAGGAGTTGCTTTTCAACGATTTTGCGCCGGGACCAAGCACTGTGGAGTCACAAGGTTTCCAGCCCGCGAGAGCTGGATACCGTTCCCGTCCGCCCCTGCGAAGCCTGCTCGAAGCGGCCAGGGACCGTGCAGCAAACCGCCTTGGCCTGACAACGAGCCTGCCCGCCTGGCCTGAGCGCAAGGCTGGTCTCAACATTTCTTACGTCTTGACCCATTCAACACCGTTTCGGTGCGGCAGATATTGATTTGCCTAAAGCGCCGAATATTGCGGCGCCAACGTGGTTTTCAGTATTCGCAAAGAGGCTGCCGTGAAAACCTTGATATCACATTGGACTTTGGTGCTGGGGCTGTTGGCGGCACTGGGCTTGAATGCCTGCGGCGGTGGTGACACCGCAGCGGACACAAGCGCCAGCCTGCCCTTGGAAACATCGACCAGCAAAACAACCAATGAAAAGCCGGCACAAATGCCGACATACTCCACAGGCACTTCAGAGCAGCCGTTTCACACCGGCACACTCCAGCCCGAGGCCGCCGCGGGTACCATGAAATGGAACCCCGGGCATTATGTGACTTTCAGCTCGGACACGACCGACGATGAAATTGATGCCCGGCTGGATGAAATCCGCAAGCTTCCTTTCAAGGGCATCGTGGTGCGGGCCTTCTGGAAACAGCTTGAGCCGCGCAAGGATGCCTACAATTTCAAGCGCATAGACCGCCACCTCAACCTGGCCGCCGCCAACGGCAAGCGCTTTTTCTTGCTGCTGACCACCCGCAACTTTCGCACCGGCGTGGTGGCGCCGGACTACCTGCGCGCGCCGCTTTTCGACGGCGGGGTGTACCAGTACAAGAGCTCCAAGGACACGCTGGGAGAAAATATTGCGCTCTGGGATGACAACGTCCGCAATCGGCTTGCCTTATTGATCAAGGCCCTGGCGCGCCGCTACGACGGCAACCCGTATTTTGAGGGCATCATTCTCAATGAAACCGCATTCGGCCAGCCGGTTTCAGAGGTCAGCGACGAAAATCGGGCCGCCTATTACTCCAACTTGCTGCAAATTGACAGCCTGGCACGCGCCGCATTCACGCGTACCGTGGTGATTCAATTCATCAATTTTCCGCCCCAGCGCACCGGTGCCTTGGTGGACAACATGCTGAACAAGGGAGTCGGGTTTGGATCGCCTGACGTGTTCCTCGCGGATGAGGATCACGAAAAATACGTCTATCCTTACAACGATCTGGTGCAGCGCCGCATTCCCATCGGCATGCAGGTGGAGTCGGACTCTTATATCCACCGCTGCGCTTTCGACCCGCCACCGGTCAAGGCTCTATATACGTTCGCCCGCGACCGGCTGCACAGCAACTACATATTCTGGCAATACGTGCAGGAACCCTGGTACGACGCCTGGACCAAGGTGAAGGCGTTGTTCAGATCCGCGGGTTTTCCAAGCGACCCCGCCGGCGGCCTGGCCACCGCATGCCCCCGCCGCTATGCAGCGTGCGTGTCCAACGGGCATTGAGGCCTGGCGCATTTGCGGCGCAAGCGGCATGGACGTATGGGCAATCGCGGCGGCCCGCGCTTGGCGCCGGCTGCCGCGGGTGCATCAAAGCGTCAGTTGCCCCGCTCCACCATGTCGCGGTAGGCGTGCCAGCTCGCATGCGCCAGCAGCGGGAAGACGAAAATCAGCCCAAGCATGGCCGTGAGGAAGCCCAGCAGCGTCAAACCGGCAATGATCGCGGCCCACGCCAGCATGGGCAGGGCGTTGCGCCGGCAGCAGCGCAGGCTGGTCATGGCGGCCGTGACGACGTCCACCGGGCGGTCCACCAGCAGCGGCGCGCTGACCACGGTGAGCGCGAACACCGCCGCCGCCACCAGTGCGCCGGACGCCAGGAACATCAGCCCAAGCGCCAGGTACTGGCCGGCCATCAGCTCGGACAGCAGTTGCGACAGCTTGATGGCCTGGCCTTGGTAATAGAACGCGAACAGGATGGCCGCCGAGCGCTCCCACAGGATGTAGGCCAGCGCCAGCATCAAGCCCAGCATGGCGATGGAGCCGGCATGGGCCTGCAGGCCCCGCACGCTGGCACGCAGGTCAGGCGGCTGCCCCGCTTCCAGTTGCTGGGCCAGCCCATACAGCGCGATAGCCAGAAAGGGGCCGACGAGCAGGAAGCCGCCCAACAGCGCCGGCGCGAAGTAAGTGGCTTTCCACGCCACCGTGGTCAGCAGCATGCCCACGGCCGCCACGAGAACGCCCAAGCCCAGGCTCGGAGCGGGCGAGCGCATCACGTCGCGCCAGCCCATGCGCAGCCATCGCCAGGGACTGTCCAGGCCTATGGCGCGAACCTCGGGGTCCGCGGCATCGGACACCGCAGCGTCCGTGCGGGGAGTGGGCGCTGCCTGCGCCAGGCTGTGTCTATCGAGCGTGTGGTCCATGGCGAACTCCTACGCGGTGGGAAAGGACAAGCCGGCACGCCGGCCTGGCGTATACGCAAGAGATGCGCGAGAGGCCGGCGGCGTGTTGCCGTGGATGCTAACGACAGCGGACCCGGGAAAACCACTGGCGGCGAAAACATGCGTTGCCGTCGTGGAAAACTGTCGCTCCCGCGCCTTGCGCCGCAGGACGGGCCTTTGGGGAGAAATGGATGCTCGATCAACTGTGGGCGCCGCGCGCCTGGCTGCCCGGCGGCTGGCGCGAGCGGGTGCTGCTGGACATCGGCCGCGACGGGCGCTGGTCCGCCGTCACGCCGGACGTGGACGCGCCGCCCGGCGCTCACGTGGCCGCCGGGCCCTTGCTGCCCTCGCTGGTGGATGCGCACAGCCACGCCTTCCAGCGGGCCTTCGCCGGCCTGGCCGAGGTGCGCGAAGGCACATCGGCGGACGACTTCTGGTCCTGGCGCGAGCGCATGTACGCCGTGGCGCAACGCATCACGCCGGCGCAGTTGCGCGCCGTGGCGGCACAGCTGTGCGTGGAGCTGCTGCGCGGCGGCTACACGCAGGTGTGCGAGTTCCACTACCTGCAGCACGACGCTGACGGCCGGCCCTACGCCGATGACCCCCTGGCCATGGCCTGGACGCTGGCGGACGCGGCATCAGACGCCGGCCTGGGCCTGACGCTGCTGCCGGCGCTCTACGAGCGCGCCGGCTTCAGGCAACCCGCGTTGCGCCCGGAGCAACGCCGCTTCCGGCTGGATGCCGCGGGCGTGTGGGCGGCGGCGCGGCGCATCGAGTCGGCGGGCCGGCCGCTGTTGGGCGCGGGCCTGGCCATCCACTCGCTGCGCGCGGCAGCGCCTGAGTCGCTCGCGGCGCTGCGCGACCTCTCGGAAGGGTTCGAAGGGCCCATCCACATCCACGTTGCCGAGCAGGCGGCGGAAGTGCAGGACTGCAAGGCCGCGTTGGGCGAGCGGCCCATACAGTGGCTGTACGACCAGGGGCTGCTGGATGCGCGCTGGCAGCTCGTCCACGCCACGCACGCCACGCGCAAGGAAATCGCCGCGGTGGAAGCCAGCGAGGCCGGCGTGGTGCTGTGCCCAACGACCGAGGCCAACCTGGGTGACGGCCTGCCGGACTTGGAAGGATGGCTGGCGGCGGGCGTATCGCTGTCGCTGGGGTCGGACAGCCAGGTCTCGCGCGATGCGCTGGAGGAACTGCGCTGGCTGGAATACGGCCAGCGCCTGCACCTGCGCCGGCGCAACGTGGCCGCCGCGCCGGGGCTGCAGCAGCCGTCCACGGCGGCACGGCTGTTCGACGCCATGGTGGCCGGCGGCGCGAGGGCCGCCGGCGAGCCGTCGTGGGGCCTCACGCCGGGCGCGCGGGCGGACGCGCTGGTGGCCGACGGCGATGCCGACGCCTTGGCAGGCGTGCCCCCGGCACGGCTGCTGGACGCACTGGTGTTCGCCAGCCCCGCGCGGCCCTGGCGCGACGTGCTGGTGGCCGGCCGCTGGGCCATCCAGGACGGCCGGCATGCACAGGGCGCCGGCATCGCCGGGCGTTTCCGCAGTGCAATGGAAGCGCTCTGGAACGAGGCCTGAGCCGGGGACGGCGGCGCGGCAGCGTGACCGCGCCGGCCCGCGGCCTCGTCAGAACTCCTCGGTGTCGATTTCCTGCTGCGTGGCGGCGTTGTAGCGGCCGCCCGCGACGGTGCGCGGGTTGATCAGCGCGTCCAGATCGCGCATCACGTCCGCGTCCAGGGAAACGTTCACCGCATCCAGGTCCTCCTCCAGGTGCGCGACGCTGGTGGTGCCGGGGATGGGAACGATGTCCTCGCCCTGCGCCAGCAGCCAGGCCAGCGAAAGCTGCGCCGGCGTGCAGCCGCGGGATTGGGCGATGCGCTGGAGGCCGTCGAAGAGCTGCAGATTGCGCGCGTAGTTCTCCGGCGTGAAGCGCGGCATGGCGCGGCGTATGTCCTTGGCGTCCAGCGTGGACACGTCAGTCAGCCCGCCGGCCAAAAAGCCGCGGCCCACGGGGCTGAAGGCCACAAATGCCACACCCAGCTCGCGGCAGGCCTGCAAAGCGGCGATCTCGGGGTTGCGCGTCCACAGCGAGTACTCGGTCTGCAGCGCGGCAATCGGGTGCACGGCATGCGCGCGGCGCAGCGTGGCGGCCGAGACTTCGGACAGCCCAAGCGTCTTGACCTTGCCCTGGCGCACCAGGTCCGCCATGGCGCCCACGGTCTCCTCTATGGGCACCTGCATGTCCAGCCGGTGCAGGTAGTAGAGGTCTATGACCTCCACGCCCAGGCGCTGCAGGCTGTCCTCGCAATTGCGGCGAATGGTCTCGGGGCGGCCGTCGATGACGCGGCGCGTCACGCCGTCCTGGCCCTTGACGCCGGCCATGCCGCCCTTGCTGGCCAGGGTGAAACGGTCACGGTGCGGTTTCAGGGCACGGCCCACCAGCGTCTCGTTGGCGCCAAAGCCGTAGAGCGCGGCGGTGTCGAACAAGTTGACGCCCAAGTCGAGCGCGCGCAGCAGCAGCCGCTCGCCCTCCTCCACCGGCGGCGGAACGCCATAGGCGTGGCTGAGGTTCATGCATCCCAAACCCAGGGCCGAGACGCTGAAGGGACCGATGCGGCGCTGCTGCATGAGGCTCACTTCCGTTTCACAGGGGTCACAGGTCGGCGTTGAGCTGCTGCTCCAGCGCATGCAGCACTTCGTAGCAGGGCAGGACCTGCGCCACGCTGGAGTTGGGCTCGCGCCCTTCGCGGATGGCGGCGAAGAACTCGCGGTCCTGCAGCTCGATGCCGTTCATGGACACGTCCACCTTGGACACGTCGATCTTCTCTTCCTTGCCGTTGACCAGGTCGTCGTAGCGGGCGATGTAGGTGCCGCTGTCGCCGATGTAGCGGAAGAAGGTGCCCAGAGGGCCGTCGTTGTTGAAGGACAGCGACAGCGTGCAGATGGCGCCGCTCGCGGCCTTGAGCTGGATGCTCATGTCCATGGCGATGCCCAGCGCCGGGTGGATGGGGCCCTGCACCGCATTGGCCTTCACGATGGGGCTGCCGCACTGGTAGGCGAACAGGTCCACGGTGTGCGCGGCGTGGTGCCACAGCAGGTGGTCGGTCCAGCTGCGGGGCTGGCCCAGCGCGTTCATGTTGGTGCGGCGGAAGAAGTAGGTCTGCACATCCATCTGCTGGATGTTGAACTCGCCGGCCTCGACCTTCTTGTGTATCCACTGGTGGCTGGGATTGAAGCGGCGGGTGTGGCCGCACATGGCCACCAGCCCCTTTTCCTTCTGCAGCCGCACGACTTCCTGCGCGTCGGCCAGCTTGTCGGCCAGCGGGATTTCCACTTGCACGTGCTTGCCTGCCTTCAGGCACTCGATGGCCTGCGCGGCGTGCATCTGCGTGGGCGTGCACAGGATGACGGCGTCCACCTCCGGCAGCGCCAGGCTGTCGGCCAGCTCCGTGGTGACGTGCTTGATGCCGTACTTCTCGGCCACCTCGCGGGTCTTTTCCAGGTCGCGGCTGATGAGGGAGACCACCTCCACGCCATCGATGTTGCGAATGCCGTCCAGGTGCTTGATGCCGAAGGCGCCGGCGCCGGCCAGCGCGACCTTGATGGTCTTGTTGCTCATGTCAGTTGTTCTCCAGGATGAGGTGGCCGACGGCCGTGTTCGAAGCGGGTACGTGGTAGAAGCGGTGCTTGACGGTGGGCTTCGCGCTGCCGCCGTTGACGTCGCTCATCGCGCCGCGCGCGATCAGCCACATCACCAGCTCGATGCCCTCACTGCCGGCCTCGCGCACGTAGTCGATGTGCGGGATGCTGGCGGCGGCCTCGGGGTCGCTGATGAGCTTGTCCAGGAAGGCGTTGTCCCATTCCCGGTTGATCAGCCCCGCGCGCGGGCCCTGCAGCTGGTGGCTCATGCCGCCCGTGCCCCAGATCTGCACGTTCAGCGGCTCGTCGTAGCTGGCCACGGCCTTGGCGATGGCCTTGCCCAGGTTGAAGCAGCGCCGGCCGCTGGGCACGGGATACTGCACCACGTTGACGGCAAAGGGAATGACCGGGCAAGGCCACTCGTCCGGCTGGCCGAACATGAGCGACAGCGGCACGGTCAGGCCGTGGTCCACGTCCATCTTGTTGACGATGGTGAGATCGAAGTCGTCCTGGATCACCGACTGCGCAATGTGCGCGGCCAGCTCCGGATGGCCCTTGACCATGGGCACCGGGCGCGGGCCCCAGCCCTCGTCGGCCGGCATGTACTCGGCCGCGGTGCCGATGGCGAAGGTGGGAATGAAATCCAGGCTGAACGCCGTGGCATGGTCGTTGTAGACCAGGAACACGACGTCGGGCTTGTTCTCCTTCTCCCATTGCTTGGAGAAATCGTAGCCCTTGAACACCGGCTGCCAGTAGGGCTCCTGGGTCTTGCCCAGGTCCAGGCTGGCGCCAATGGCCGGAACGTGCGAGGTGTAGACGGATGCGGTGATGCGGGCCATGTCAGTTGCCTTTGCTCTGGCCGGCCGCGCCCTGCGGCTGGCGATGGGTCTGGGCGTCGCCGTCCTCCCCGACGACGCGGTTGCCTTGCGCCGAGCGGCCACCGGCGACCATCATCTGCCGGTACTCGTCTTCCGTCATGCCGGTCATGCTGCCGGCCATCTGCTGGAAGCTGCGGCCGTCGGTGGCGCCAATCTTGGCCAGGAAGTAGATGTTGCCGCCCAGCGCGATGCAGCGGTTGAGGTCGCGCGCCAGCACGGCCTGCTTCTGCTCTTCGCTCATCGCCCACTGGTCGAGGTAGGCGCGCTCGTCGGCCTTGAACTTCTCGCGGTTCTCGGCCTTCATCAGCGACATGCAGAACTGGTTGAGCCAGTACCCTTGGCGCGACATGTCGGCGTCGAAAATGGTCGTGCCGGGCACGTCCTTGTACGGTTTCTGCAGAGCCATGTGCGGTGTCTCCTTGGTTGGGCCGGAGCGCGCCTCACGCGCCGTCCGCCCCGTTGTTGCTCACGCTTTCAGCGGACTTCGTCCGGCCAGTACAGCCGCATGGGGTTGTCCACCAGCAGCTTGTGCTGCAGCTCGGCCGTGGGCGCGATGTGCGGGATGAAGTCCACCAGCAGCCCGTCGTCAGGCATGTGGCCCTTGAGGTTGGGGTGCGGCCAGTCGGTGCCCCACAGCACGCGGTCCGGGAATTCCTCCACCACGCGGCGCGCGAAGGGCACGACGTCGCGGTAGGCGTTGCGCTCGCCGTCCAGCGCCTGCGGCCCGCTCACCGACAGCCGCTCCGGGCAGCTTACCTTGCTCCACACGTTGGCGTGCTCGCGCATGAACTTCAGGAACAGCTCGAACTCCGGGCCGTCAATGGGCTTGGTGACGTCCGGGCGGCCCATGTGGTCCACCACCACCGTCGTGGGCAGCGCGGTGAAGAAGTCCCACAGCTCCGGCAGGTCCACGGCCTCGAAGTAGATGACCACGTGCCAGCCCAGCTTGGCGATGCGGCCGGCAATCTCCATCAGCTCGTCCTTGGGCGTGAAATCGACCAAGCGCTTGACGAAGTTGAAGCGCACGCCGCGCACGCCGGCGTCGTGCAGGGCCTGCAGCTCCTCGTCGCTGACGCTGCGCTTGACGGTGGCCACGCCGCGGGCCTTGCCCTCGCTGTGCAGCAGCGCATCCACCAGGGCACGGTTGTCGGCGCCATGGCAGGTGGCCTGCACGATCACGTTGCGCGAGAAACCCAGGTGGTCGCGCAGCGCAAAGAGCTGGTCCTTGGACGCGTCGCAGGGCGTGTACTTGCGCTCCGGCGCATAGGGGAATTTCTCACCCGGGCCGAACACGTGGCAGTGGGCATCGACGCTGCCGGGCGGCACCTGGAAGGCGGGCTTGGTGGGGCCCTCGTACCAGTCCAGCCAGCCTGCGGTCTTGGTGAAGTCACCGGTGGTGGGTTTGCTCATGGTTCAATCCTTGTTGACTTGGGCCAGGATGCGGTCGGCCTCGGTGCGCCAATCCGGGCTGCGGGCAAATTCCGGCGTGCCCCTGGCGCCGAACACGCCGGCGTCGGCCAGATCGGCCACCCAGGCCTGGCGCTCGGCCGTGCCGCCGGCGCTCCAGGGCGCGAGGCCGGCCTCGCGTACCGTCTCGGCCACTTCGCGCACTTCCTCGCTGCGGCGGCGGCCATGCTCGATGACGCGCTGGAAGAAGTAGGCGGCCTGTTTTTCCCAGTCGATGCCGGGAAAGGTTTCACGCAGCGAGGCGATCACGGCGTCTTCCACGCCGTAGTGGCGTGCAGCGGTGAAGCTTTCGATGACCATGGCTTCCAGGCCCTTGATCATCACGCTGCGGCACATCTTGGTGGCCGAGGCCACGCCCAGCTGGTCGCTGCTGACCTGGGCGTCGAAGCCCAGGGCGTTGACCAGCGGTGCCAGCTCGGCCGCGCTGGGCCCGCCCAACAGCAGCGGCACGCGTATGCGGTAGGGCGGGATGGACGTCATCACCGCGCCCTCGACGTAGCGGCCGCCCGCGGCGTCGATGAGTGCGGCCGCGCGCTGCTTGGCGCCGGGCGAGGCGGAGTTGAAGTCCAGGAAGAAGGCCCCGGCCTTCACGCCCGCCACGCAGGCCTGCGCCACCGGCACGGCCTGGCTGGCGGTCACGGCGCTGACGATGAAGTCGGCACGCGCGGCCAGCTCGGCATGCGAGGCCGCCAGCGCCACGCCATGGGCGCGGGCATGCGCCACCAGCGCCGCGGCCGTTGCCGGCGCATCCAGCTTGAGGTCGTAGGCGGAAACGGTGACGCCTTGCTTGCGCAGGTCCTCGGCCAGGATGCGGCCCACCTCGCCGTAGCCGACGAGGCCGATGTGCCACTGCTTGGGGTCGGCCATGGTCACGCCCCGCTTCAGTCGATGTACTTCAGGCCGGCCTTCTCCAGCGGGCCACGCATGTTGTACATGTCCAGCCCCAGGATGCCGGAGGCCAGCTTGGCGCGCTTCTCGCCTTCGAAGCTCTCGCGCTTGGCGGCGGCTTCGGCCACTTCCACGACCTTGGCCCTGGGCACGCAGCAGATGCCGTCGTCGTCAGCCACGATGGCGTCGCCCGGGTTGACCAGCATGCCGGCGCACACCACGGGGATGTTCACCGAGCCCAGCGTCGCCTTGATGGTGCCCTTGGAGGAGATGGCCTTGCTCCACACCGGGAAGCCCATCTCCTGCAGCACGCGCACGTCGCGCACGCCGGCGTCGATGATCAACGCGCGCGCGCCGCGGGCCTGGAAGCTGGTGGCCAGCAGGTCGCCGAAGTAGCCGTCGGTGCACGGCGCCGTGACGGCCGCCACCACGATGTCGCCGGGCTGAATCTGCTCGGCCGCGACGTGCATCATCCAGTTGTCGCCCGGCTGCAGCAGCACCGTGACGGCCGTGCCGGACACCTGCACGCCGGGATAGATGGGCCGCATGTAGGGCTGCAACAGGCCGACGCGGCCCTGCGCCTCGTGCACGGTGGCCGAGCCCAGCGCGGCCAGGCGGTCCGTGGCTTCGCGGTCGGCACGGGTGATGTTGCGGTAAACGACGCCGAGTTCAAACATGTTGAGGCTTTCCTGATGCGTGGGGGTGCGGGCTGTTGATGCGAAGCTTGGCGGCTTACAGGCCCTTGGCCTTGAGCGCGGCGTCCAGGCGCGGGAAGACGCGGCGGGCGTTGCCTTCGTAGACCATGTGGCGCTCCTCGTCCGTGAGGTTGGCCGTGGCCGCGACGTAGCGCTTGGTGTCGTCGTAGTAGTGGCCGGTCTCGGGGTCGATGCCGCGCACCGCGCCGATCATCTCGGAGGCGAACAGGATGTTCTTCACCGGGATGACCTTGGTGAGCAGGTCGATGCCGGGCTGGTGGTACACGCAGGTGTCAAAGAAGATGTTGTTGAGCAGGTGCTCGCTCAGCAGCGGCTTCTTGAGCTCCTGCGCCAGGCCGCGGAAACGGCCCCAGTGGTAGGGCACCGCGCCGCCGCCATGGGGAATGAGGAACTTCAGCGTCGGGAAGTCCTTGAACAGGTCGCTGGTGAGGCACTGCATGAAGGCGGTGGTGTCCGCGTTCAGGTAGTGCGAGCCCGTGGTGTGGAAGCAGGCGTTGCAGCTGGTGGAGACGTGGATCATCGCCGGGATGTCCAGCTCGACCATCTTCTCGTAGATGGGGTACCAGTGGCGGTCGGACAGCGGCGGGCTGGTCCAGTGGCCGCCGGAGGGGTCCGGGTTCAGGTTGATGCCGACGAAACCGTACTCCTTGACGCACTTCTCCAGCTCGGGGATGCAGGTGGCGGGGTCCACGCCCGGCGACTGCGGCAGCATGGCCGCGCCGATGAAGTGGTCGGAGAAGAGCTCGCTCACGCGGAAGCACAGCTCGTTGCAGATGGCGGCCCAGGTGGAGGAGGTTTCGAAGTCACCGATGTGGTGGGCCATGAAGCTCGCGCGCGGGCTGAAGACGGTGAGGTCGGAGCCGCGCTGCTTCATCAGCTTGAGCTGGTTGGTCTCGATGGACTCGCGCAGCTCGTCGTCGCTGATCTTCAGGCTCTTGGGGTCGGGCTTCTTGCTCGGGTCCTTGAGCGAGGCGATCTGCAGGTCGCGCCAGGCGCCCAGCGCGGCAGGCGCGGTGGTGTAGTGGCCGTGTACGTCGATGATCATCGAGGTCTCCTAGAGGTTTGGCTGATGGTGCAGGCGGCCGTGGCCGGCTCGTCGGGTGATCAGTGGCCCAGCGCTTCGCCGCGGGCGCTGTTGGCACGTCCGGGCTGCTCGGGATGCGCGAGCTGCTTGACCAGCAGCGCGGCGCAGGCGATCAGGCCCGGCACGGCCACCACGGCAAACACCGTGGCGAAGTCCAGTTGGCGGCGCTGCAGCTCGGCCACCAGGAAGGAGCCGGCAATGCCGCCGAAGCGGCCGATGCCCAGCATCCACGACACGCCCGTGGCACGGCCCTGCGTCGGGTAGAACATGGCGGCCAGCGCGGGCATGGACGATTGGGCCGTGTTCATGATGGTGCCGGCAATGAACACCACCGCCATCAGCAGCCCGACGTTGCCCACGGTGGCCTGGCCAATGGCCCAGATGGACACGGCAGTGAGCACGTAACCAACGGCGATGATGCGGTTGGCGTTGTAGCGGTCCATCAGCCAGCCGGCAAAGATGGCGCCCACGCCGCCCAAGGGGAAGAGGGCCGAGATCAGCGTGGCGGTGGCCGGGTCGATGCCGGCGTCGCGGAACAGGATGGGCATCCAGTTGATCAGCGCGTAAAAGATCACCAGGCCCATGAAGTACGCCACCCACAGCGACAGCGAGCCCACGATGAACTGGCGCGACAGCACCACGCCCAGGCCGCTGCGGGCCTGCGTGGCCGGCGCCTTCTCGGCCATGACGAAGCGCGAGGCGCCCTGCGCCATCGCGGCGTTGATGCGCACCAGCACGGCGCGGATGCGCTCGGCGGCGTAGCCCTTGGCCACCATGTAGCGCGCCGACTCCGGCAGCGCCGCCAGCATCACCGCAATCAGCACCAGCGGCGCCACGCCGCCCAGCATCAGCACGCTGCGCCAGCCGAAGTGCGGAATCATCCAGGCCGCCAGGAAGCCGCCAAAGGCCGCACCCAGCGGGAAGCCGCAGAACATGGCGTTGGTCAGCATGGCGCGCTGCCCGTCGGGGCAGTACTCGCTCATCAGCGTGACGGCGTTGGGCATGGCCGCACCCAGGCCCACGCCGGTGACGAAGCGCAGCACCGTCAGTTGCGTGAGGTCGCCGGACCAGGCCGAGGCCAGGCAGCCCAGGCCGAACACCAGGGTGGAGGCGATCAGCACACGCTTGCGGCCCAAGCGGTCGGCCAGCGGACCGGCGCTCAGCGCCCCCGCAGCCAGGCCAAACAGCGCCGCGCTGAGCACCGGCGCCAGCGCCGGCTTGCTCACGCCCCACTCCTTCACCAGCGACGGCGCGATGTAGCCTATGGCCGCCGTGTCAAAGCCGTCCAGCAGGACGACGGTGAAGCACAGAAAAAACACCAGCCATTGGTAGCCTGAGAAGCGGCTGGCATTGAGTAGCGCCTGCACATCGACGCTTTTGCTTTGGTCCACGAAAGTCTCCTGGTGGCCCCCCGGCACATGGGTGGAGTTGGGCGGGCAGTTGGCATGCCGCCCAATCACGGAACGGCCATCTTTTGCGGCGCGATTCTGATCACGCCCCCCTCCCCCACCAAGCCCATTGAGCCCATAGCTGCTATCGCAAAACGGCATGGCTGCGCCGCTTGATGTATCTCAAACAGGAATGGCGGCGACAAGATTCAGTCGCCCGGCCGGAAGCGGGCCAGAAGAATCAGTCGGTACCGACGAGGGCCGTGCCGCCGGTGGGCAGGCCGAGGCTGAGGTCCACGAGCAGTTGCGACGCCTGGCGCATCAGCGGACCCGGCCGCCGCGTGGAGGAGCGGGCCAGGCACAGCACGCTGGTGAGCGTGGGATCGGTGAGCGGGCGGGCACGCAGCTCGTCGGCCCGTGGAGACGCGTTCACGGCGCTGGCGGTGAGCACGGCACAGCCGTGGCCGGCGGCCACCAGCTCGATGATGGAGGCCACGCTGGAGACTTCCCAGGCAATCTGCAGCTTGAGCCCAACCAGCGCCGCCTGCGTCTCCAGCTGGCGCCGTATCACGTGCGCGCGCTCGGGCAGCACCAGCGGCAAGGCGGCCAGCTCGCGCAGCGGCACCAGCGCCTTGCCCGGCGCGCGGTCGGACGGCGCCTCGCGCCGCTCCACCAGGCACAGCGGCTCGTTGAGCAGCGGCATGACCTCCAGCCCCGGCTGCGCCTCGGGGTTGTAGAGCAGGCCGATGTCCACGCGCGAGCTCAGGATCCACTCGACGATGTGCGTGGACAGCCCCTCGACAATGGCCAACTGCGCCCGCGGCAGCCGCTGCTTGAAGGTTTCCACCAGCGGCACGGTGAGCTTGCGCCCCATGGTGGGCGGCACGCCGATGACGACGCGGCCCACCGCCTCGTCGCGCGAGGAGCGCATGTCCTCGCGTGCCTGCGCCACGGCCTGCAGGATGCCGCTGCCGTGCTCCAGCAAACGGCGCCCCGCCTCGGTCAACACCACGCCGCGGCCGTTGCGCAGCAGCAGCGTCTCGCGCAACTCGATTTCCAGCGAGCGCACCTGGCGGCTGAGCGCGGGCTGCGCGATGTCCAGCACGGCCGCAGCCTTGCTGAAGCTGCCCAATTCGGCGACCTGGACGAAGTATTCGAGCTGCTTGAGGTTCACACCGGCAGGACGCGCAGCGGCGCGGCGCGTCATATAGAGAGAAGTGAAGGGGGATGCCGCCGCTGTGGCGGGCGCCGAGGATAGCGCGCCCGCCCCGCCCTGCTTCGCCGCGGCGGGCGCGCGCACGGCTTGAGCTGCGGGCACGGGCGCGGTCCGCCGGCGTGACTTTTCGCCGCGTTTCGTCGTAACAGTTGGATTTGGAAGGCAGCGGCCGTCAACGGGGCCGCCGCGCTGCCGTTGGAGCGGCATGCGAACCGTTGTACTGACTTGCTGCGCCCTCGTCCTGACCTCGCTGCTCGGGGGCTGCGGCGCCGTCGCCTTTCCCTGCCGCGCCGCGTCGGCGGTGATCAAGATCGTCCCGGTGGTGGGCCACGCCGCGGCCTTGCCCACGGACGCCTGCGCGGCCGTCATCGATCCCTGACACCTGTCCAGGGGCGCCGCCCGCAACAATGCGGCCATGGACAGTGTTCCCGCCTCGGACGACGCCCTGCACCTGGGCCTGGACCTGGGCACCTCCGGCGTGCGCGCGGTGGTGGTGGCCGGCCATGGCGACGTGCAGGCCACGGCCCGCGAAGCCCTGCCGCCGTCGCTGCGCGACGGTGCCCGCGTCACGCAGCAAGCTGCCGATTGGTGGGCCGCGGTGCGGCGGGTGCTGCAGGCGGTGCTCACCCAAGTGCGCCGCGAACGCTTGATGTCCATTGCGGTGGACGGGACGTCCGGCACCCTGCTGCTGGCCGACGCCCAAGGCGTGCCGCTCACGCCGGCGCTCATGTATGACGACGTGGCCTCGCTGGCCGAAGCCGCGCAGATTGCCGCCGTGGCGCCACCCGACACCGCCGCGCGCGGACCCGGCTGCGCGCTGGCGCGGCTGCTGCATCTGCAGGCCCAAACGCCGCGGGCCGCCCACGCCCTGCACCAAGCCGACTGGATCGCTGGCCAACTCCTGGGCCGCTTCGGCTGGTCCGACGAACACAACGCATTGAAGCTGGGCTACGACCCGCTGTCGCGGCGCTGGCCAAATTGGCTGCAGGGGCTGCCGCTGCGCATGGAGCTGCTGCCGCAAGTCGCGGTGCCCGGCACGCGGCTTGGGCCGCTGGCGCCCCATATCGCCCGCGAGTTGAGCCTGCCCGCCGACGTGCAGGTGGTGGCCGGAACGACCGACGGTGTCGCGGCCTTCCTGGCCACGGGCGCGTGCGAGGTGGGCGAGGCCGTCACTTCGCTGGGCAGCACGCTGGTGCTCAAAGTGCTGTCGGCGCAGCCGGTGTGGGCGCCGCAGTACGGCATCTACAGCCACCGGCTGGGACGGCGGTGGCTCGCGGGCGGCGCCTCCAACAGCGGTGGGGCCGCGCTGCTGCGGCATTTCACCCGTCAGCGCATGGCCGAGCTGAGCCCCAGGCTGCGCCCCGGCCAATGGACAGGCCTCGACTACTACCCGCTGCCCGCACCCGGAGAACGTTTCCCCATCAACGACCCAGCCCTTGCGCCACGCGACACGCCGCGGCCCGCGGACGACGCCCTGTTCTTCCAGGGCCTGCTCGAAGGCATTGCGAACGTCGAAGCCTTGGGCTTCCGGCGCCTGGCGGCGCTGGGGGCGCCATACCCATCGCGCGTGTGGACCGTGGGCGGCGGCGCGGCCAATGCGCCCTGGCGGCATCTGCGCCAAAGCTGCCTGGGCGTGCCCGTGGCCGTCGCGGCCCACGAGGAAGCGGCCTACGGCGCGGCGCAACTGGCTCGCCGCTCCATGGGCGGCTTTGGGCCGTGACGGGCCTCAGCGCCGAACACCCGGCGGCGTGTCCCAGTCCGCGCCATGCACCGCTTGCGCATACAGGCGCACCAACACCGAGCCCAGCACACCGTGCAGCACGTCGCCCTGCGCGGCGCGGCGCGAGACCACGGCGCTGAGCATCCCGCGCGCGGCCAGATCCTGCAGCGCGCGCTCCACCCAGCCACGGCGCTGCACGGGGTCCAACGCGGCAATCTCGCTTTTCACCTGCGCAATGCGCTCGTTGAGCCAGGCTTCGGCATGGGCCCCGGTGTCGGCCACGGCGGGCGATGCCGGCGCCGGCGAAGGCGCAGCCAGCGCCTGGATGGCGGCCGCGCTCCCCTGCTCCACCACGGCGGCCGGCACCGGCGTGCCGGGCAGCGCCGGGGGCTCCTGGGCATCGCCATGGCGCAGCAATGAGCGCAGATACGCGTAGGCGTGCTCGATGCCGCGCAACTTGCGGTTGACGGCGCGGTGCTCCAGCACGTCCAGTTGCTCGCGCACCCGGGCCTCGCCGAACTCCTTGATCAGGCCGTCCAGCTTGGCTTCGCGTATGCCCAGCGACTCCGCGCGCAGCACCAGGCCTGCATCCACCGGCCCCTCGGCAAGCGCCCGCGCGCGCGGCGTGCCGCGCTTGCGGCGCACGGCGAACTGCACTTCGCTCACGGCGCGGCCGACCTTGTGCTCTATGAGCTCGATCTCGATGTCGGTCTCGCTGTTGATCTCCTCGACCGCCGGCTTCACGCGCTCGTTCTTGAACTTGCGCCACTCGCGCCGCTCGGCGCCGCCGGGTGCGGGGTTGAGCGCATCGGCCCACCACTGCACCGGCTTGCGGCTGGTCACGCCGGAGGGGTTGTCCCGGTAGCGGGCGCAGATTTCATACAGCGCCACGGCAGCGTAGGAGCCCAGCTTGGCCAGGACGTCCAGGTCGATGCGAGCCCAGCGCGCGGGCTCGCGCAGCGCCGACATGATGGTGGGCGGGTAAGACCAGGACACCCAGTTCTCGCCGTTGCGCACCTCTATGGCCACTTCGCTGAGCATGCTGAAGCCGCGCCATTTCAAACCGTCGCCGGGCGCCGTGGATTCCCAGTCCACTTCCAGCCCCCGCATCTCGCGCAGGTAGCGCTTGGCGGCCGTGCGGTCCTCGCCGCTGGAGCCGGTGGTGCGCAGCAGCGCGGGCAAGGGCGCCTCGAACAGGTAGTCCGCGGCCGGCATGGTCTCCATGGCCTGCAGCCGCGACTGCGATACCTGCAGCAGCGCGTTGTACAGCCGCCGCCCAGTGAGCGTGACGCGGCGCGAGCGCGGGACCATCACGATCATCTCGTGCGGCTTGCGCAGCTCCGCGCCTTCTTCCTTGGGCACCGGGACGCGCGGCGGGTCTTTGTCATCCATGGGACAGCATCATATGTCCACGCACCCCTGGACGCTTAGGGACTTTCGATGCCTTCGCGTTTCTTCGAATTTCAAGTGAATCCGCGTCCGATCGCATGACGACAGACCGTGAGCCCTACTTCTCCGGTTAGAAAACGGACACATCGTGCCCTTGCGGGCAGCGTGCTCCTCCATCGAATCGGTTAAAAGCTGGACAGTCCACCGCTGTGCTGCTTGCCTGTGATCGGAGCACAGCGGTTTTTTCCTGGACATTTCCTTTCCGCCCCGACCACAGCGTGAAGAACCGGCAGCCGGTTAAAAGCTGGACAGCTTGCGACGCAGCCTCCAAGCGATCAATAAAGCAGGCCGGTTGAAACCTGGACACCGGGCAGACTCTGCCCCATGTTTTTCTTAAAATTCAGGCGGTTAAGGGCTGGACAGCAGGCACTTCAGGAACGGCTGCCGGCCATCGCATGTGCCCGGCGCGCCAACACGGTGCCTTGTGGACAAGCTGCCACAGTGTCCGGGAAGACGCTGGACACTTGACGGTTGAATCATGGACGGTATCGGTTAAATACTGGACGGTATCGGTTAAAAGCTGGACAGAGTGCATTATTAATATTCAGTAAATCATTGATTTTTATAGATAAAACCGAGTTGTCCACAAGCTTTAATCTCTTTAACTTCTTTAGACTTTTTTAATCCCGCCGAGAAGATAGGAAAGAAATCAAACGGCGCTGCTGATAAGGCCCACGTTGTGCACTGTGCCACCGCACATGCGATTTTTCCGATGTGCCATGCATAATCGTCTGCAATCCCAAAAACGTAACAAGCGGGCACGGACATGGACATCAAACAGGCCATCCGTCGGCAAAGCCTGGCCGACATCGAACATCAAGCGGCACGCGTGGCGGCCATGATGGGGCACATTCGTGCGGCCATGCTGCCGCCGGCGGCCAAGAAGTCGGCGCCGTCCTTGAGCGCCGCTCAACTGGCGCAGCTGTGCCACGTGGACAAATCGAAGATTGCCTACCGGCTCACCCGTGGCGATCTGCCCGCCGGTCAGATGCAGGGCAACCGGCGCGAGTGGTCCATGGCGGATGCGCGCCAGTGGATTCGCGAGTTCCGCGCCCCCCACATGCGTCCCGAAGGCGCCGTGGGCACCACGCTGACGGTGGCCAACTTCAAGGGCGGCGTGGCCAAGACCACGTCGGCCGTGACGCTGGCGCAGGGCTTGTCCATGCGCGGCCACCGGGTGCTGGTCGTGGACCTGGACCCGCAGGGCTCGGCCACCACGCTGTTCGGCGTGCTGCCGGACGCCGAAGTGGAGCAGGAACACACGGCCATGCTGCTGTTCTCCGGCGCCCACGAGGACTTGAGCTACGCCATACGCGGCAGCTACTGGCCAGGCATCGACCTGGTGTGCGCCGCGCCGCTGCTGTTTGGCGCCGAGTTTGCCCTGCCCGCCCGCCAGACGCGCGACCCGGGCTTCGAGTTCTGGCGCGTGCTCGACCGCGGACTGGACCAGGCGCGCATGGACTACGACATCATCATCATCGACACGCCGCCGGCGCTGAGCTACGTCACCATCAATGCACTGATGGCCGCCGACGGGGTCATCATGCCCTTGCCCCCTTCGGCGCTGGACTTCGCCAGCTCGGCCCAGTTCTGGGACTTGTTCAGCGACCTGTGCAACCAGCTCATTCGCAGCCGCGGCCAGGACAAGACCTTTGAGTTCATCGACGTGCTGCTGTCGCGCGTGGAGTCCAACGACGCGGCCAGCACGGTGGTTCGCCAATGGGTGCTGGAAGGCTACGCCGACAAGGTGCTGCCCATCGAGATTCCCAAGACCGCCGTCACCGCCACGGCGTCGGCCGAGTTCGGCACGGTGTACGACCTGCCCCGCGGCGCCATGAACGCCAAGACGTTTGCCCGCGCCCGCGACGCCTACGACCGCATGTGCGAACTGGTCGAGCAGCAGATCCAGGCCGTGTGGGCCACGCAACTGGAACAACTGGCCGTCTGAGCTGAGGAGCCGCCATGAGTCTCAAGAACAAGGCCGCCAAGCTGGATTTCAGCAACCTGCCCGGGCTTGGGCCCGAGAGCGACGCGCCTGCCCGGCCCAAGACGGCCCCGGGCGCGATGATGGCGTTTGCCAACGACGCGCGCTCGGAACTGCTGCGCGAGAACGAGGCCCTGCAGGCCAAGGCCCAGCAGGCACAGGCACTGCAAGGCCAATTGGACGAGGCGCTTGCCGATCTGCGCCAATGGGACGGCGCCAAGGCCACGCGGCTGATAGACACGGCGCTGATACGCCCAAGCCGCTGGGCCAACCGCCATGAGCTCAATTTCAGCTCGCCGCAGTTTGAAAAGCTCAAGGCCGAAGTGGCTGACGCGGGCGGCAACGTCCAGCCCATCAAGGTCCGGCCCGTGGCCGAACCGGCCGACAGTTTCGAAGTGGTGTACGGCCACCGGCGGCTGGAAGCCTGCCGGCAATTGGGCCTGCCTGTGCTGTGCCTGGTGGACAACATCGAGGATCGCGCGCTGTTCATAGAAATGGAGCGCGAAAACCGGGGCCGCAAGGATTTGTCGGCCTGGGAGCAGGGCATGATGTACCGGCGCGCCCTGGACGCCGGCTTGTTCCCTTCGCTGCGGCAACTGGCCTCGTCCATCGGGGCGCAACCCGGCAACGTCAGCACCGCGTTGCAGATCGCGGCCTTGCCGGACGAGGTAGTGCAGGCTTTCCCCTCGCCGCTGGAGCTTCAGTTCCGCTGGGTGGCACCGCTGAAGGCCGCGCTGGAGCACGACGAAGCGGCGGTCCTGGAACGTGCCAAAGGCCTGGCTGCGCAGTCGCCTCGTCCCGCTGCCCGCGACGTGCTGGCTTGCCTGACCGGCCAGGGCGAAAAGGGCCAGCTGACACGGCAGACCCGCTACACCCAGAGCGGCAAGACGGTGGGCTCATGGGACAAGGATGCACGCGGCAACGTCACGCTGCGCTTCAAGGCAGGGGCGCTGACGGCCGACAAGGAAAAGCGCTTGCTGGAGCTGCTGGGCAAGTTCTTCGATTGACGGCCGATAGCCGGTCCAGGCTTGAAAATCCATACCAGGGGCCTGCGGGCCCCTTTTTGTTGGGCGGGTGTTCTACGGTAGAACACCCGCAGCCTTGGCCAGGCGGCCCTGGATGTATGGGTGATACCGACGCGCTTGCTGAGGCATGGCTGCCCGCCCGGTGAGGCGCGGCAGGCGCGAACGGGTGGTGCAGTGGGTACTGGGTGTTCTACGGTAGAACACCCCTGCGTGTGGGGCCGTCAACCCGCCTTGCGGCGCCGGTGCAGCTTCTCCAGCTCCAGCACCATTCGGAACCGCTCCGTGCTCAGGTACACGGTGGTCGTCGACAGGCTGGCGTGCCCCAGCGCCTGCTGGAGAACCTCCACCGGCACTTGCGCCGCGGCGCCCTGGCGCGCAAAGGTATGGCGCAGCCAATGGGTGGAGGCCGCCTGGAAGCGGCCGGCATCGAGCCCGTCGATCAGATGCGCCTCTGCAGCGATGTGCTTGAAAAAGCGCTTGAGCGTGCGGTAGAGCCCGCTGGCGCCCAACGCGCGGCCACCGGCGCCGCGGACCTGCAATTCGGCCCTGCCGCCGACGGTGGCCACCCACCGGGGCGGTGCATCGGCCAAGGTGCACACCAGCGGTGCCGGCGAGGGCAGCGCTCCCATGGACGAGGCGTCGGCATGGTGGCGCGCGACGAGTTGTGCCAAATCATCGGCCAGGGGCACCTCGCGCTGCTTGCCCCCCTTGCCCTCCACGGTCAGCAAGACGGCTTGCCGAGCTTCTTGGCCGATGGCGACGCTGCGCAACGAAGCGGTCGTGGCCCCGGCGATTTCCGACAAGCGCAGGCCCGTGCCGGCGAGCAACTCCAGCACCATGCGCAAGCGGCGTTGTTCCGCCCCCGCCGGCACCTGTCCCCGGCCACGGGCCGCCGCTTCTTCCAGATCGACCTGGGCACATATGAATGCCCATTCCGCATCGGTGAAGGAACGGTCGATGTCCATGCGTGAGGCCGTCAACGCCGCGCGCTTGTTGACCGCGCGCAGCGGGTTGCCGACCAGATAGTTCGCGTCGCGCAAACCGTCAAACAAGGCTTGCACCACGACCAGCGCCTGCCGTTGCGATGCGGGGCTCAAGGGGCCGCGGAAGGGCCGCCAGCCCATGTCGTCGCGCGTGACGACGCCGGCCGCACACCACGATGCCGGCGGCTGCCGGATGAAGTCACGGTAGGCCTGTGCGTCCAGGCTGTCCATGGACGACAGCGGCTTGTCCCGCTCCAGCAGGCACCACAGGTAAAAGCGCTCCACCTCCTTGCGGTAGGCACGCAGCGTGGCGGGCTTGTCCCGGAACTGCGAGAGCCAGGCCTCCACCGCTTGCCGGTCGTCGTGCGCGCCCAGGTGGTTGGGCATGCGCGTGGCAAACAAGCCGGGTGCGGCCGCACCGCCCGCCAGGCGCTGCGGCACCGCCAGCCGCTCCCAAGGTACGAGGGCCCACCGGGGCGGCGTGTCTATTGTGGCCAGGGTGGCGGTGCGCAACGCCGCACGCCGTTGGGGCGGGTGCAGGACGTCCTCCCGCAGTGCCGCATCGCTGTGGGCCACCATGGGTTTGAGCCAGTCCAGCAGCGCCTGCGCCCGCGTGGCCCCCAACCCGCGAACGCGGCGCCACCAGTTCGCGCCATGGACGTTGGCCGTTTGGGCCAAGGCTTGCACGGTGGCAATGCCGGCTTCCCGCAGCCGAGTGGCCAGGACAGGCGACAACCACCAGGACAACGTGTCCGCCGGGGCAGGGCGGCGGGACAGCAGGCCCTCGATCCGAAGCAGGGCACGCAACGGCCCGGTGCTGTTCGATACCGCCGCGGCAGGCGAGGGGAGACCGGTCTCCGTGGGGCCGTCCAGACCGAAGCATTCGCGGTACTCGCGCAACAGGTCCTGCTCGGACCAGCCGTCGCTGTCCAGGCCGTGTACGGCTGCGAAGTCGTCCAGGCTGGGCAAGGCTGTGGCGCCGGGGCCTTGCGGGGCTTGGGCAAGCAAGGCCAACTCCGCCGTGATGCGCTCGTCCTCGGCCAGCGTCAGGTTCAGGGCCTGGGCTTCGCGCAGCACGCGCTGCATGAGCAAGGCCCGCTGGCGCTCGATATGGCGAGAGTGGTTGCTGACCTCGCCAAAGGCCAGATAGCGCTCCCAGGCTTTCCTGACGTCCAGCCCCTGCAGGCATGCCCTGAGGAAAGCGAAGTGATGCACGCCCAAAGGCTGTTGCTCGCGCAATACCTTCGTACGTGCACCCCGTGGCCGGCCCGCAGCGGATTTCCTTGGCGGCTCAATGGTTTGCATCGGCTCCCGGTGCCCGTCATTCCAACGGCACACCGTTTTTGCTATTTAAGTAGCGGCATGATAATGAGAGTTATCAGGACGCAGTCAAAGAGCAAAAATTATCGCGCTGCCTTCCTCAGACCATGCGAGAGAAGCGCGGACGCGACGTGGCGGCCTGCAAATGACGGTCGAAGACGCTGGCGACGGCGCGTATGAGAAACCAGCCCGCCGCCGTGACGCCGATGCGCCGCGCCTGCAGCGTCACCAGCCCCGACTGCGCCAGCGGCAGCAGCGCTTGCAACTCGCGCTGGAAGTAGTCCTCAACGCGGATGCCGTGCTGCTGCTCGACGGCGTCGAAGTCCAGGCCGCCCCGGCACATCAGGGCCATGATCACGTCGCGCCGCAGCCGGTCGTCCGCATCGAGCTCGTAGCCCCGCTCCACGGGCAGCTCCTGGCGCTGCAGGCTTTCGTAGTACGTGGGTAGCGTTTTGGCGTTCTGGTAGTAGGTGCCGCCAATGCGGCCTATGGCCGACACGCCCAGGGCCACGAGGTCGCAGTCCGGCTGCGTGCTGTAGCCCTGGAAGTTGCGGTGCAGGCTTCCCTGGCGCCGGGCCACGGCCAGCGGGTCGGCCGGCAGCGCGAAGTGGTCCATGCCGATGTGCTCGAAACCCTGCGCCAGCAGCCCGTGGATGGCGTCGCCCAGCATGGTGATGCGCTGCGACGGGCTGGGCAGATCCTGCTCGTGGATGCGGCGCTGCGGCTTGAAGCGTTCCGGCAGGTGCGCGTAGGCATACAGCGCGATGCGGTGCGGGCGCAGCTCGCCAATCTGCTGCACGGTGCGCGCAAAGCTCTGCGGCGTCTGCTTGGGCAGGCCGTAGATGAAGTCGGCGTTGATGGAGGCAAAGCCCAGTGCCCGCGCGCCGTCCATGAGCTCACGCACGGCGTCAAAGGATTGCACGCGGTGCACCGCCTGTTGCACGTCGGGATCGAAGTCCTGCACGCCAAAGCTCAGCCGGTTGAAGCCCAGGCCGCGCAGGTGCGCCAGGCGTGCCGTGCTCACCGTGCGCGGATCGACCTCGATGGAAATCTCCGAGTCCGCCGTGAACTGAAAGCGCGCGGCCAGTGCCGACATCAGCCGTTCGAGCTCGGCATCGGACAGGAAGGTCGGCGAGCCGCCGCCGAAATGCAGTTGCGACACCGGCCGTCCCGTGCCCAGCAGGGACGACACCAGCGCCAGCTCCGCCTCGAGCGCATCGAGGTACTCGGCGGCGCGTTCATGGTGGCGGGTGATGATCTTGTTGCAGGCGCAGTAGTAGCAGATGGATTCGCAAAACGGAATGTGCACGTAGAGCGAGAGCGGCGCGTTCGCGCCGGCAGCCGGCAGCGCCGTGAGGGCCTGGGTCGCCTGTGCCGGGCCAAACTGGCCGTGGAAGCGGTCGGCCGTGGGGTAGGAGGTGTAGCGCGGGCCCGGCTTGTCGAAGCCGCGCAGCAGCTCTTCGGTGAGCAGCGTGCGGGCATCCTGCAGCCCTTGGGCGGTGGAAGAGGGCGGGCAGCTCATGGCGTCACTGCAGGCCATGGCGTGCCAGGCGCTGTGCGTCGACGATGCGGATGTCGCGGCGCTGCACCGAGATCATGTGGCCGGCCTCCAGCTCCGCCAGCACCCGGGAGAAGTACTCCGGCGTGATGGACAGCCGCGAGGCGATGGTGGCCTTGCTCACCGGCAGCGACACCAGCGAGCCGCCGTCCTCGCAGGGCCTGCGTTCGCGCAGCAGGTAATTAACGACGCGCTGCGTGCCGCTGTGCAGCGCGTAGGCCTCCACGTCGCTCATGAGGCCGTGCACCTGCTCCGACATGCCCGCCAGCAGCCGCAAGGCCAGCCGCGGGTCCCGGGCCACTTCGGCCAGCAGCGCTTGCTTGCGCAGCGTGAGCACCAGCGTGTCGCCCAGCGCCGTGGCGTTGACCGAGCAGGGCCGCTGGCCGAACACCAGCGTCTCGCCGAAGCTGTAGCCCGCGCCGACCAGCCGGATCACCTTTTCCTGGCCGGAGGCCGAGATGGCGTGCAGCTTGACCTGGCCCGTGACCACGACGTGGAAGGCGTCGCAGGGGTCGCCGCAGCGAAACACCGGCTCGCCGCGCGCGTATCGCGTGAGCTGGCAGTCTTCGGCCAAGTGCTGCAGATCGGCGGGACGGCAGTCGCCGAACAGCGGCAGCACGGAGAGATAGCGCGGGGTGTCGAAACGGCTCAGGTCCATGGGCCGTGACTGTCCGCGTTGCGGGCGCGCGTGCCCATTCTTCGGTCGGACAGGCGGCGTGAGCGAAAAGGAGGATGCGGGCGCCGGCGCGCATCGTTCCAAGGAACTATGGGGGCCGGTGGGGGCCATGGGCGCCGCGAGGCCGTGGCCGCCAGGGCCGGCATCGGGGCAGGCCTTGGCGCCGGCGCAACGCTTTCACTCGGGATAAACCCGGAAACCGTGGGGAAAATCCGCGCAAGGCGCCCCGCGATGGCGGCTTGCGGGCGCCGTGGCGGCCACACTGTCAGGCGCGACCCGCGCCGTCATTCACGAGTGACCAGAAAGCGCGGGCGACCACACCGCTCAGTACCCAACGAGGAGACCCCCCATGAACGCCATGAAACTGCTGGCCGGCGCCACGCTGGCCGCTTTTTCGCTGCTGGGCGCCACGGCGCACGCGCAGGATTTCCCTTCCCGCCCCGTGCGCATCATCACGCCCTTCCCGGCAGGCGCCGGCCCCGAGGCCGTGGTCCGCCTGGTGGCCGAGCGGCTGCAGAAGAAGTGGGGCAAGCCCGTGGTGGTGGAGAACAAGCCCGGCGCCAACGGCTTCATCGCCATCGACACCTTCAAGCGCGGCTCCACCGACGGGCACGATCTGATCCAACTGGACAACGTGCACCTGGTGGCCTATCCGCACCTGTTCAAGAAGCTGCCCTACGACCCGGTCAAGGACTTCGATCCGCTCGTGCCCCTGTTCAAGACCTACTTCTTCGTCGGCGTCTCCAACGACAGCAAGTACAAGACGGTGGGCGACATCCTGGCCGACGCCAAGGCGCGGCCCACGGCGCTGAACTACGGCTCCTGGTCGGTGGGCAACCCGGTGCACCTGGGCTCGGCGCTGCTGGAGTCCATGACCAACACGCAGATGCAGCACGTCATCTACAAGGAGACTTCCCAGCTCTACACGGCCGTGGCCACGGGCGAGCTGAACTTCGCGCTGGGCTCCATGGCCACCGCGGGCCCGCTGCAGCGCTCGGGCAGGCTGAAGTTCATTGCCGTCACGGCGCCGAAGCGCCACCCCGCCTTCCCCGACGTGCCCACGGTGGCCGAGTCCGGCGGCCCGGCCGGCTATGAGGTCACGGGCTGGACCACCATCGCCGCGCCCAAGGGCCTGCCCAAGCCGACAGCCGAGCGCATACAGCGCGACATCGAGGAGGCGCTGGCCGACCCCGAAATCAAGCAGCGCTACGCCACCTTCGGCTACGACCTCTTCCCCGCCACGCGCGAACAGTTCAACAGCTTCATCGCGGCGGAGTCGGCCAAGTACGCCGAGGTCATCAAGCGCGCCAAGGTGTCGTTGGACTGAGCTGAATTTTCACCAAGCCGCTTCCAACCTCCAGCGCCCGGCCATCGCCCGCGTCGGCACAAAAAAAAGCGCCGGTCCAAAACTTCCGGACCGGCGCATCACAGGAGCGCTACTCCGCGCTCACTCCCTCGCTAAAGCACAACCCCCGTTGACCACAGGCTGCGTGAGCCGCGGTTGCGCAGCGCCTGGTGCGCCGCCTGCCGCGTCCGCTGGCCTGTTTTCAAGCGAGACATGCTGTATTTCGGAAAGGCGCGGGGAGGCTGTACGGGACCTGTTTCCGAATGTCATTCCGCTGTCCGCGCCCTGGGGTGACGGCCCGCATGCCATGGGCAAGGCGCCCCACGCAAGCGCCCGGATTTGCCGGCGTGCAACGGGCGTGACGCAGTTCCCGCGAACAGCCCGGCTCAAAGGGCCCGCCAAGCGCTGCCCGGCCGGATGGGTGCCCTGTGACGGGCCCGGCAGCGCCCGGGCTGCGTACCGCAGACGTCCAGTCGATTTATCAAATGGATACGATCGTCACGGCGTGATTCGCCCAAGCGTTGTGGCGGCGGGCGGGTGGGCCCTTCAGACCGGCACGACGGTCGTTTCCTTGACGTGGTCCAGCACGAAGCTGGTTTTGACGTCCTTCACGCTGGGATGGCGCAGCAGCGTGTCCATGACGAAGCGCGAGTAGTGCGCCATGTCGGTGACGACCACGCGCAGCAAATAGTCCATTTCGCCGGTCAGGGACACGCACTCCACCACCTCGGTCCAGCTCTGCACGGCGGCGGTGAAGTCGTCCATGGGGCTGCGCTTGCCGGCGTCGCTGCGCTTTTCCATGTGCACGTTGATGTAGGCCGTGAGGCCCAGCCCCACGCGGGCGGGCGACACCAGCGCGGCGTAGCCGCGTATCACGCCGGCTTCCTCCAGGCGCTTGACGCGGCGCAGCGTGGCCGAGGCGGACAGGCCCACCCGCGCGGCCAGGTCGTCGTAAGTGATGCGGCCGTCGGACTGCAGCGCGGCCAGGATGCGCCGGTCCAGCGCATCGAGCTTGAAAGCGTCTGTCATGGATTCAGTCTTGCAGGAAAACTGCGCTTGGCAGGGATTGGCGCCTGAAGTTTGCAGAAAAACTGCGCCCCACCGTCTCTACAGTCTTTCCCAAGGCGCCGCGACCGAAGACGGCGCATCCCGTTGAAGACACAGGAGACACCTGCATGCGCACACTCGGCCCCGACGCCATCGCGTCGCTTTCCCGCACGCTGCCGGGCTGGCAGTTCGACGCCCGGCGTGGCGGCACGCTCAGCCGCGAATTCGTTTTTGATGATTTCGTGCAGGCTTTCGGCTTCATGGCGCAGGTGGCGCTGGCTGCCGAGCGGCTCAACCACCACCCGGAGTGGAGCAACGTCTACAACCGCGTCGCCGTGACGCTGACCACGCACGACGCGGGCGGCCTCACCGAGCTGGACGTGGAGCTGGCCCGCGCCGCCGAGCGCGCGCTGGCCGCCGTCGCTGCGGTGGCGCGCTGAAGCAGCGAAGGAGTGACGCCATGCAATCGACGCTGAGCCGACCCGACGCCCCGCCCGCCGCCGTGAAGCACGGTTTGGCTGCCGCAGAAGCCTGCAGGCCGCAGCGCCCCGACTGGACCATCGACCAGGGCTGGGAGCGCTACACGGCGCAGGAACATGCCGTGTGGAAGACGCTGTTCGAGCGCCAGATGAAGCTGCTGCCCGGCCGTGCCTGCGACGAGTTCGTGCAGGGCATGCGCGAGCTGCCCATTGGCGCCGACGAGATTCCGGACTTTCGCCGCCTGTCGGACGCGCTCATGCGCCGCACCGGCTGGCAGGTGGTGGCCGTGCCGGGGCTGGTGCCGGACGAGGTGTTCTTCGAGCACCTGGCGCACCGCCGCTTTCCGGCCGGCCATTTCATTCGCAAGCCGCACGAGCTGGACTATCTGGA
Source organism: Azohydromonas lata NBRC 102462 (assembly GCF_001571085.1). Lineage (GTDB taxonomy): Bacteria > Pseudomonadota > Gammaproteobacteria > Burkholderiales > Burkholderiaceae_C > Azohydromonas > Azohydromonas lata. The sequence goes on along the minus strand of NZ_BCTC01000034.1, from coordinate 16,265 downwards.
GGAGCCCGACGTCTTCCACGACGTGTTCGGCCACGTGCCCATGCTGATGAACCCGGTGATCGCCGACTACATCCAGGCTTACGGCGAAGGCGGCCTGCGCGCGCACCGCCTGGGCCAGCTCACCCGGCTGGCGCGGGTGTACTGGTACACGGTGGAGTTCGGCCTGCTGCGCCAAAAGGACGGGCTGCGCATCTACGGCGCGGGCATCGCCTCTTCCAGCACCGAAAGCGTGTTCGCGCTGGACAGCGCCTCGCCCAACCGCATCGGCTTCGAGCTGGAGCGCGTCATGCGCACCCGCTACCGCATAGACGACTTCCAGGAAAGCTACTTTGTCATCGACGACCTGGAGCAGTTGCTGGAGCTGGCGCGCATCGACTTCGCGCCGCTGTATGAAAAGCAGTCCGGCGCGGCCGAGCTTTGCCCCGGCGACGTGCTGGACACCGACCTCGTCATCACCCGCGGCAACGGCAGCTGGCACGCCGGCCGCGCGCAAGGAGCGCTGAAATGAGCCCTGCAGCCCGTGTCGTGCTGATCACCGGCGCCGCCGGCCACTTGGGCCGCGCCGTGGCGCGGCATTTCATGGAGGCCGGCGACCGGTTGGTGCTGGTGGACCTCGATGCGCAGGCGCTGCGCGAGGCTTTCGGCGAGGACGGCGGGCAGCGGCTGCTCGCCGCGGCCGACCTGCTGCGGCCCGGCGCCATGGAAGGCGTGGTGCGGCAGGCGCTGGAGCGCTTCGGCCGCATCGACGTGCTGTGCAACCTGGCCGGCGGCTTTCGCATGGGGCCGGCCGTGCACGAGCTGGCCGAGGCGGACTGGGATGCGCTGCTGGACCTCAACGCCCGCACCGTGCTGCACGCCGTGCGCGCGGTGGTGCCGCACATGCTGGAGCGCGGCAGCGGCAAGGTGGTCAACGTGGGCGCCCACAGCGCGCAGCGCGGCGTGGCGCAGATGGGGGCGTACACGGCGTCCAAGAGCGTGGTGATGCGGCTGACCGAGGCCATGGCCGGCGAGCTGCGCGGGCGCGGCATCAACGTCAACTGCGTGCTGCCCAGCATCATCGACACGCCGGACAACCGCCGCGACATGCCGCAGGCCGACCCGTCGCTGTGGGTGGCGCCGGCGGACCTGGCGCAGGTCATGGGCTTTCTGGCCTCGGACGCCGCGCGCGCCGTGCACGGCGCCTGCGTGCCCGTCACCGGACTGTCCTGAAGCGGCGCACCGGCCCGCGCGGGCCGGCGTGGCGTGCGGGGCAGGCACAATGGCGGGCCGTTTTTTGTTTCAACGCAGGGCGGCCCGCCGTGCCCCCGGGCGCACCGCCTCCATGCCGCAGCCATGACGTCCTTTCTTCTCAGCCTGGTGGGCATGCCCGGCGCCGGCAAGACCACCATAGGCCGCCGCCTGGCGCGCGAGTTGGGCGTGCCCTTCCACGACAGCGATCACGAGATCGAGCGCCGCATCGGCGTACCCATACGCGAGTACTTCAGCCGCCATGGCGAGCAGGCGTTCCGCGACCTGGAGCACGCCGTCATCACGGACCTCACGCAAGGCGTGCGCGGCGTGCTGGCCACCGGCGGCGGCTCGGTGCTGCGCGAGGCCAACCGTGCGGCGCTGCGCGGCGCCGGCACGGTGGTGTACCTGCACGCCACGCCGCAATCGCTGCACGAGCGGCTGCGCCACGACTTGAGCCGCCCGTTGCTGCAGGTGGCCGACCCGCTGCAGCGCCTGCACGAGCTTTTCAGCCAGCGCGACGAGCACTACCGCAGCAGCGCCCACCTCGTTCTGGACACCGGCCACGGGCGCATTGGCCGATCCGTACACGAGTTGCGCTCGCAGTTGCAGCGCCGCTATCCCTTTCTGCGCCCCGCCGTCCCGCAAGAGCTGCCCAAGCCGTTCCATGGCGTTCACCCGCGCAGCGCCCGCGAGCGCTGAAAGGCAGCCGACAGACACGTCAGGCTGCGACACAAAGGCGTAACAGAGTCTTCACAGTCCATCCACGCTTTCCCTAGACCGACCTCGCACCATGGCTGCATGCAGTGCCGGTATTTCACCGGCCAGACAAGAAGTCGGCAGGTGGACCAATGGTGGTGGGCAAGCAGTACAAGTGGACGCAACTGGTGAGCGTGGCCGTGCTGGCCGGTGCCGCCGTGTCGGCCCAAGCCGCCTCGTCCAAGGCCGCAGCCAACTCGCAAGGCTCGGCCAATGCCTCGGCCAACGGCCAGGCCAATGCGTCCAGCTCGTCGGTGCTCAACGGCGGCACGGCCGCGGCAACGAGCAGTTCCACCTCCAACGGCAACGGCAACGGCAACGGCAACGGCAACGGCAATGGGAAGGGCAGCTCGTCTTCTTCGTCCGGGTCCGGCAATTCGTCGAGCAACGCCGGTAGCACGGATTCCTCCAAATCGGCTTCGAACGGCAACAGCGGGTCGTCCTCGTCGGGGTCCGCCAACTCGTCGAGCAACGCCGGCGGCACCGGTTCTTCCGCCTCGGCGTCGAACGGCAACAGCGGATCGTCCGCGTCCGGGTCCGGCAATTCGTCGAGCAACGCCGGCGGCACGGGTTCTTCCGCCTCGGCGTCGAACGGCAACAGCGGGTCGTCCTCGTCGGCGTCCGCCAATTCGTCGAGCAATGCCGGCGGCACGGGTTCGTCCAGCTCCGCATCGAACGGCAACAGCGGGTCGTCTTCGTCCGGGTCTGCCAATTCGTCGAGCAATGCCGGCGGCACGGGTGCTTCCGGCTCCGCCGGTTCGGCCTCAACGTCCACCGGGACGGTGGTGACCTCGGCGGGTACCGCCAGCGGCGCTGCGGCCGCCGCGGCCACGCCCGGCGGCATCACCTACGGCGTGGACGGATTCAACAACCTGGCCGCGGCCAATGCCTTCTACGGGCTGGTCAGCGGCAACGACAACACCGGCATCAACGGCCTGGACACTTCCTGGGGCGGCGGCTGGACGCTGGCGGCCAAGGACAACACCGACAGCGGCGACGACGTGGCCAACCGCGTCCTGGGCATCGCCTTCTCCGTGAACGCCGGTGCCAAGGCCAGTGCGGGGCAATGGACGCTCAACGGCAGCGGCCTGACTTCCGGCTCCCTGCTGCTGGACGTGGTGGCCGTGCTCAAGTCCAGCACGCAGTACGGCCTGTACTACTTCCACGACGTCATTTTTGACGGCGCCGTCGGCGGCGACTGGCTCTCTCCCAGCTTCAACGGCAACGGCGTGCGCCAGGACTTGTCGCACCTGAGCATCTACGTGCGGCCCGGCAGCGAGCAGCCGGTCCTGTCGCAGCCGCAAGGCGGCCTTGCCAACACCGCCGGCGGCAGCGCCGCCGTGCCGCATGCCGTGCCCGAGCCCGGCACGCTGGCGCTGCTGAGCGCGGCGCTGGTGGCCATGACTGCGATACGGCGCAAAGCCCTGCGGCGCGGCTGACACCGTTCGAGCAACGACGCGGCGGCGCTCAGCGGGCTGCCGTGTTGATTGGGCCGGCCCTTGCCGGCCCTCTTTTTTGGGGTACCGCCGGCTGCGAGGGCTGACCCGCAGCCCCCTGCCGGATTGACCCGCCTCAAACAGGGGGGCCTGCGCCGGGTCGAAGATGACGCGGTAACGACAACGACCAGGAAACGTCTTCGCCATGCCACAGGAATCCCGTCACGACGCTGCCAGCTCTTCCCAAGCCAACGGGTCGCGCCGCCGGCGCGCGGGCGCCAAGGTGCGCGCCGTGGAGGCCGGCGACACGGTGCCCGTGCTCACCGACCGCGGGGTCGAGCACGACAGGGTGGCGCGCGGCACCTCCGAGGCCGGCACGGTGCAGACCCTGGTGGTGCAGGACCTGCTGGAGCGCCGCGCCCGCGGCGGGGCGGATGCGCAAGCAGTGCATGAGGAGTTGCGTGCGCTCATAGACGGCGCCTCGCCCGACGAGGTGCATGTGCTGCGGCAGGCGCTGTTCAAGCGCGATCCGGCGCCGCTGGACCAGTCCGACCCCGACACCGAGCTCGCCCCCGGCTGGCGCGAGGGCAAGTACCCCTACAAGAACCTGCTCTCGCGCAAGAGCTACGAGAAGCAGAAGTACAGGCTGCAGGTGGAGCTGCTCAAGCTGCAGGCCTGGGTGAAGGAAACGGGGCAGCGCGTGGTGGTGCTGTTCGAGGGCCGCGACGCCGCGGGCAAGGGCGGCACCATCAAGCGCTTCATGGAGCACCTGAACCCCCGCGGCGCGCGCGTGGTGGCGCTGGAAAAACCCAGCGAGACCGAGCGCGGCCAGTGGTACTTCCAGCGCTACATCCAGCACCTGCCCACGCGCGGCGAGATCGTGATGTTCGACCGCAGCTGGTACAACCGCGCCGGCGTGGAGCGCGTCATGGGCTTTTGCTCCGACCAGGAGTACGAGGAGTTCATGCGCCAGGCGCCGGAGTTCGAGCGCCACCTGGTGCGCTCAGGCGTTCACCTCTTCAAGTTCTGGTTCTCGGTGAGCCGGGCCGAGCAGCGCCGCCGCTTCAAGGAGCGCCAGGCGCATCCGCTCAAGCAGTGGAAGCTCAGCCCCATCGACATGGCCTCGCTGGACAAGTGGGACGACTACACCCGCGCCAAGGAGGCCATGTTCCTGAGCTGCGACACCTCCGACGCGCCGTGGACCGTGATCAAGTCGGACTGCAAGAAGCGCGCGCGGCTGAACGCCATGCGCTACCTGCTGCAGCGCATGCCCTATGCGCAGAAGTCGCTGGAGGCCATAGGCCCGGTGGACCCGCTCATCGTGGGCCGGCCCTCGCTGGTGCCCAGCCGAGGGGACGACCAACTGGCGGCCAGCAACGGCGCTTGACGGGTCAGACCCGGCCGGCTCACGCCGGCGCCTGCAGGGCCTCGAACCAGTCCCGGTAGGGCGTGTTGCGCACCAGGCGCCGGTTGTGGTCCGGCGCGCCGTCGCTCCACCACGGCGGGCCGCGTTCGCCGAGCGCCACCTTGGCGGCGTCCACGCGCTGGCGCGCCGAAGCCAGCGCGGCCGGGTCCGCGTCGCGCAGGGCGCGGCGCACCGCGGAGCGCGCCTGCATCAGTTCCGAGACGAGGCCTTGGCGCCTGGGCTCGTCCAACTGCGGATTGGTGCAGCGCCACAGGCGGCCGCGCACCACGAAATAGCGGCCGTCCGGGGTGACCGGGTAAAGCATGCGTTGCTGCCGGCAAGCGCCGGGCCGGGTGGCGCCGGCTTGGCGCGCGTCAGGCCGCGGTGGCCTGGCCGACGAAGTTGAAGGTCAGCATCTTGGGCCAGGCGACGTAGCCGCTTTCCATGCGTGCCGAGAAGCCGGCCTGCGCCAGCAGCCGGGGCACGTCGCGGGTGAGATGGCAGCCGCCGGCCAGGCGGCGCCAGTAGGGCTCCAGTTGCGCCTGCCGGCGCGCCACGCGTGCGTCCGGCGCCAGGCCGTGCTCCGCGAACAGCAGCCGCCCGCCCGGGCGCAGCACGCGGCGCATCTCGCGCAAGGCCTGCTGCGGGTCCGACACGGAGCACAGCGTGTAGGTGCAGACCACCGTGTCAAAGCTGCCGGACGGCACGGGCAGCGCCTCGGCCGAAAGCTGCAGCAGCTCCACCGGCAAACCCAGGCGGCGGCTGCGCCGGCGCGCCAGGGCGTGCATTTCGCTCGCCGGGTCTATGCCCACCAGTTGCCGCACCTTGCCCGGGTCGTAGAAGCCCAGGTTGAGCCCGGTGCCGATCCCGATCTCCAGCACCCGCCCGGTGGCCAGCGGAACGATCTTGCGCCGCTGCCGCGCGACGGGTGACAGGCCGCAGGCGAAGTCCACCAAGTAGGGCAGGACGTGCCGGTCGTACCAGGAAGGCGTGCCAGTCATGGCCAGAGGCTCCGGTGGTTGCGCCCTCAGGCCGCCATGTAGCGCCCGGGCTTGTGGTTGAGCGCCAGCACCAGGTTGAGCATCACGGCACCCAGCACCGACAGCGCCACGCGCTGCACGTCGGCCACGGCCAGCGCGGCCAGCACGATGCAGGCATCCACCGCCATTTGAAACGTGCCGGCATTGACCTTGCCGCGCTCCTGCAGCACCAACGCCAGGATGCCCAGGCCGCCCACGCTGGCCTGGTGGCGAAACAGCACCAGCATGCCGCAGCCCATGAGCAGCCCGCCCATCACCGCGGCGAACAGCGGCTCCACATGCTCTATGCCTATCCAGCGCGGCAGCCATTCGCTGAGCACCGAAATGGCGCTCACGCACACGAGGGTCTTGAGCGTGAACTCCATGCCCTTGCGACGCCAGGCCAGTACGTAAAAGGGCAGGTTGATGGCGAAGAACCAGGCGCCGAAGGACCAGTCCGAGGCGTAATGGCCCAGGAAGGCCATGCCCGCCGTGCCGCCGGTGAGCAGGCCCACCTTGCGGAACAAGATCAGGCCGAAGGACAGGAAGAGCGAGCCGGTGAGCAGCGCCATCACGTCGTCGCGGTGGCGGTGCATGAGCAGGGCGCGGGAAGGGGAGGTCACGGTAGTCACTGCAGGTAGGGAAAAGCCGGCGCTTGGGGCGCGCCGCATGGCGGCCATGGTGAGCACCGCGGCCGCCGCGCGGTTTGATTCGGCTCAAGCCGAAGCGCTGCGAATGGTAGATCGTATACGCACGTAACGCCGGCCGGCGCTTCAGGCCCGCGCGGCGCGTGCGACTTTTTGCAGCAGCTCGATGAGGATGGCGCGCTCGGCCGCGCTGAGTGCGCTCAGCACCTCGCGCTCCATGTCCATGGACAGGGCGTGCGCCTTGAGCGCGAGCTCGCGGCCCGCGTCGGTGAGCGAGACGATTTGGGCGCGGCGGTCGCTGTCGCTGCGTGCGCGCTCGATGAGGCCGCGCTTTTCCAGCCGGTCCAGCAGCACCGTGACGGCCGGCGCCACCATGGCCAGCGCCTCGGCGAGCTGCTTGGGTGTGGTGGCCGGGTTGAAGGCCAGCAGCACCAGCGAGCTGAACTCCACGGGGCTGAGCTCCAGCGGACGGCCGATGTGCTCGGCAAAGGCGCGGCGCGTGGGCACGTCGGCGCGGGCGATCTGGTAGCCCAGCAGGTGTTGCAGGCAGCTCTGATCCAGGCCGGGGGTCTTTTGCTTGTCTTTGGAAGCAGGCATCGGGGGAGTGTAGCCAGGGGTTACGGCATCGGTCCCGTCACGGCCGGCCCCGGCCCGCTGCTTGCCACAGGGCTGGGCCAACCCGGACTTCCCGCCATGCTTGAAAAACTCCCCGACCTCGTCGGCGCGGCCCTGAGAGGGCAGCGCGCCGGGCTGGACCAGACGGCTTTCGTGCGCGTGCCGCTGCGCGCGGGCCAAGGCGCCATCGAAGTCACCAGCCTCGCCTTCGCCGACCATGCGCCGCTGCCGCCGCGTTTCACCGCCGACGGCGAGGGCCATTCGCCGCCGCTGCAGTGGAGCGGCGTGCCGCCGGGCACGGCCTCGCTGCTGCTCATCGTGGAGGACGCCGACTCGCCCACGCCCCACCCGCTGGTGCATGCCATCGCCTACGACATCCCGGCCGATGAGGCGTACCTGGCCGAGGGCGCCCTCAATGGCGACGCCGCCGACGCCGGTGAGGCCACCGGCGCGGCGCCTCGGCTTGGGCGCAATTCCTATTTGCGCTCGGCCTGGATTCCTCCGGACCCGCCGCCCGCCCACGGCGTGCACCGCTACGCCTTTCAGCTCTTTGCCCTTGGGCCCGGCGTGCAGTGGAGCGGCACGCCCGGACGCGACGCGGTGCTGGAAGCGCTGGCGCAGCACGCCCTGGCCAGCGGCTGCCTGATCGGCACCTACGAGCGCCACGACACCAGCGTGCGGGACGACGACGCGGCCGCCGTCGCCGTGCCGGCACCGGTGCGCCCGGACCTGGGCACGCCCTGATGCAGCAGGCGGGCGCGGCGCCGGCTCAGGCGAGCGGGTACCAGCCGCGCAGCACGGCAATGACTTGCGGGAAGCGCAGCAGGTCCACGGCGCGGTCGAGCTCGTCCAGGGCCGCGTGGCCGTGGCACGCGGCCAGCGCCGGGCGCAGGGCGTGGTACAGGCCAAGGGCGTCCATGTCGCCGGCGGCCAGCGTGCTCAACAGGTCGCGGACCCGGGCCGCATCGATTTCGGCCGGCACCGCGGCTGCCGTGCCGTAGGGCCGGTCCACCTCGGCCGGCAGTGCGGCCAGCAGCTCCTGCAGGGCCATGCCTAGGCCTGCCAGGGCGGGCTCTATGCCGCGGCGGCTGACGCTGTCGCGCAGCGTGTCCTCCAGTTGGCCGGCAAAGGCGGCCACGGTTTCGGCGCACACGTTGCCGGCCAGGCCGCGCAGCCGGTGCAGCCGCGCCGCGGCGGCCGTGAAGTCGCCGCGCGAGAGGTCGTCGCGCGTGCGCTGCGGCACGTCGCCGAAGTCGTCGCGCAGCGAGCGCAGCATGCTCAGGAACAGCATGCGGTTGCCTTGCAGCCGCTGCGCCGCCTGCGTGGTGTCCACGCCGGCGACCATGGGCAGATCGCCTTGCGGTGGGGAGCGTGGCGCGGGTTGCGCTTGAGCCGCCGGTGCTGGGACTGCCTGGGTTTCGGCCCAGCCGCGCCCGGGCAGGTGGCGCAGCAGCGCCTGGACCAGCAGTTCCAGCCTGATGGGCTTGGCAATGAAGTCGTCCATGCCCGCTTCCATGGCGGCCAGGCGCTGGTGCGGCAAGGTGCCGGCGGTCAGGGCGATCACGGGCAGCGCGGCCAGCGCGGGATCGGCGCGGATGTGGCGCGTGGCCTGCAGCCCGTCCATGACGGGCATCTGCACGTCCATGAACACGCCGTCAAAGCCGGTGCCGGCGGCCACCGCGTCGCGCAGCAGCGCCAGTGCCTGCAGCCCGTCTTGCACACCTTCGCATTGGGCGCCTTCGACGGCCAGCAGCCGGCTGGCGATTTCGCAGTTCATCTGGCCGTCGTCCACCACCAGCAGCCGCAGCCCGGCCAGGCGCCGCCCCGACTTGGGCGCTGCCACGGCGGCTCCCTCGCCGCCGGCCAGGATACTGCGCGGCTCGCTCGGGAAAGGCTGGGGAGGGGGTTTGTTCACGGAAAAGTGCGTGAAAGCATCAAAAGCCGGCGCTGCAATACTTCTCGGGAAGATTAAATACTTTTGTGCCTCATTGCCCGCGTTATACTCCCCAAGCAAATCATACAGAGCAGCTGATCCTGGTGGTTGCGATTGCCAGCGAAATTTTTTCTTTTGCCGTATCTCTAATATATACATGACCATGGTCAGCAGTCCGTCCATCCTTCTCATTGACGACGATCCGAAGCAAATACAGTTTCTGGCGGCCATCCTGCGCCGCCACGATTACCGTGTGTTTGCAGCGCTGGACGGCAGGGACGGCTTGGCCAAGGCGGCGGCCAAGCCGCCCGATTTGATCCTGGTGGATCTGTACATGCCCGATATTGACGGACAGGCGACGATACGTCTGTTCAAGGCGCATCCGACGCTGCAGCATATTCCATTGATTTGCCTCACCGTTTCAAACCATATTGATGACAAATTGAGCGCCTTCGAGGCGGGCGCCGTCGATTACATTACCAAGCCGTTTGATCCTGAAGAGGTGTTGGCGCGGGTACGTGTGCATTTGCGGCTGCATCAGGCGGGCGCGCCTCAGCCGGTTTTGCCGCCGCCGCCGGCGCCGTCCGTGGAGGGGTCGCCGCAGCCATGGGAAGAACGCCTGGTGACTCAGGCCCAGTCTGTTTTGCTGCGGGAAATGGGCAATCCTCCTTCGCTGGCGGAGTTGGCCCAGCGTGTGGGCACCACACAGCGGCATTTGAGCCATGAATTCCGGCGCCAGGTCGGTGTGGCGGTATTTGCTTGGTTGCGTGAAGAGCGCCATCGTGAAGCGTGCTTTCGCTTGTTGCATACCAGCCAGCAGCTCAACCAGATCGGCCACCATATTGGCTACCAATCCGCAGCGGCTTTCACCAATGCGTTTCGCGCGCGTTTTGGCATGACGCCCAGCGACTACCGGCGAGCCGCAGGCGTGCGGGTGCCGGAGGCGGACGCCGCTGCGGTGGACGAGGGCGGCCGGGCCCAGGGTGATGAGGATGTGGATGCCGGCGGGTACGCCGCCGGTTGAGCCGGCTGCCGGCGCTGCCGGCCGCGCAGTGTTGGATCGCAGGGCCGCTGGCCGGGCCGAAAGAAATTGCGGACGCTAGGTTGCGCGGGCTCGGGTATTCCTGATAAATGCCACTTATTTCACGAAGCCTCGTGTTTCGTGATGGCGTGGCGTTTCTTTTCGGCATCTGTGGTGCAGAATTTTCGCGGACTTTGCGGATATTCTCTGCCCGCACTCTTTTGAGTTTGTTCCCTTGTCCGTCTCTCGGATTGCCGGTTGAATGAATCCAATGGCCTATCCCGGTGCCGCAGAGGAAGCGGAATCCGCGCTGCCTTCGCCGCGGTACATGGCCATGGCGCTGGTGCTGGGTGCCGCACTGACTTGGTTGTATCCGGTCAACCGGATATGGTTCCATTTTTTGGCCGAATTGCTGCCGTTGATACTGGGCTGCGCGATGTTTATCGTCGCACAGCAGACAGGCAGACTGGCCCGGCATGCTTTCGTGCCCTGCATGGCGGCCGCATTCTTCTGGGCCAGTGTGCTGGGTATATTCCAGTTGGCCGCGGCGGAGCGGCTTGTGAATATTCCAGCCTTGCCCGGCCAAGCGCCCTGGCTGCTAGAGCTTTGCTCGCACACCCTGCTGGCCTTGGGCCTGCTGGCGGCGCCGGGCTGCCGGCCGGGAAGCTTTTTGGAAAAATGGTTTCCAGCCGGCTTGGGCCTTGTTGCCGCACTGCTGGTGGCGATGGTAGGCCTGGATTGTTTTCCAACCCTGTTCGTCGAAAGCGGCCTGTTCTCGCCACTCAAAATCGCATGGAACTGGATGCTGGTCGTGGCCTACGCTGCGGCGGGCTGGCTGTTTTATCAGCAGCGGTCCAAGGCGGAGTTTGGGCTGCACCACGCCATGCTGGCCATCATTTTTCTGCTGGTGCTCTCGGAGCTGAGTTTCTCCACGCAGGAAATTGTTTTCGGCCTTTTCGACATCGTCGGCCACCTGAGCCAGCTTGGGGCCTACTGGCTCATGCTCGCCGTCGTCAACCACCAGTTGCTGCTGCTGCCGCGGCGCATGCTGCGCCGCCAGACGCAACTGCTGCAGGACGTGACTTCGCGCGTGCCCGGGCTGGCCTGGCAACTGCAGCGCGGCGCCGACGGCAGCTATCGCTTCACCTTCGTGAGCGCCGGCGCGGCCGACATCTTTGAGCTCACCGTCGAGGAGCTCCTGGCCGATGCCGCCCTGGGCTTCGCGCGCATCGTGCCGCGGGACCGCGAGCAACTGCTGTCGGCCATGGAGCGCTCCAGCGCCAGCCTCACGCCGTGGAAGCTGGAGTGGCAGGCCGTGCTGCCGCGCCAGGGCCGGCGCTGGCACCGCGGGGAATCGTCCATCCCCGTGATCGAGGCCGACGGCGGTTGCCGTTGGGTGGGCCATGTCCAGGACATCACCGAGGAAAAGCTGGTGGGCCTGGAGCTGGCGCGCCACCGCGACCACCTGGCCGCGCTGGTGCGCGAGCGCACGGAGGAGCTGCAGCAGTCCATGCTGCAGACCGAGCAGGCGGCGCGGGCGCGCACCGAGTTCCTCTCCAACATGAGCCATGAGATCCGCACGCCGCTCAACGCCGTGCTGGGCGTGTCGCAGATTGCCTTGCGCGACCACCGCTCGGCCCCCGCGCGCCACTGGCTGCGGCAGATCCACGAGTCCGGCCACCTGCTGCTCATGCTGGTCAACGACATCCTGGACATGGCCAAGATTGACGCCGGGCGGCTGGAGCTGGAGGCGCGGCCGGTGCGGCTGTCAGCCGTCATCCAGCGCGCCATGCGGCTCACGTCGCACCGCGCGCACCAGCAGCAACTGGAGTTCGGCGTGCAGTGCGCGCCGGATTTGCCCGCGGCCATCCTGGCCGACGAGACGCGGCTCACGCAGGTGCTGGTCAACCTGCTGGGCAACGCCATCAAGTTCACCGAGCGCGGCAGCGTGCACATGACGGTGTCGCGGCTGCCCGCGGGGCAGTGGCTGCTGTTCGCCATCGAGGACACCGGCATCGGCATGAGCCCGCAGCAGTTGCAGCAGCTCTACAAGCCCTTCGTCCAGGCCGACGCCTCCACCACGCGGCGCTTCGGCGGCACGGGGCTTGGGCTGTCCATCGCCAAGCGCATCGTGGACCTGATGCGCGGCAGCATCGACGTCTCCAGCCAAAGCGGCCGCGGCTCGTGCTTCACGCTGCGCATTCCCTTCACCGAGGCCGAGCCGCCGGCGCAGGAGCGCGCCGAGCCCCTGCCCGGCATGCGCCGGCTGCAAGGCCTGCGCATCCTGGTCGCCGAGGACGATGCGGTGAACCAATGGGTGCTGCGCGACCTGCTGGAGCAGGAAGGCGCGGCCTGCCGCATGGCCGGTGACGGCCTGGCGGCGCTGGCACTGCTGGAGTCCGGCGAGCCCTTCGACCTGCTGCTCACCGATGTGCAGATGCCGGGGCTGGACGGCTACGACACGGCGCGGCGCAGCCGCGCGCTGCGCGCGCAACTGCCCATCATCGGCGTCACCGCCTACGCGCTGCCCCAGGAGCGCCAGCGCTGCCTGGACGCCGGCATGGACGAGCACGTCACCAAGCCCGTGGACGTGGACGCGCTGTGCGCCGCCATTGCGCAGGTGCTGGCCCGCCGCGGCGTGGCCTTGCCGCCCATGCCCGCGCCGATGCCGGTGCCGCAGCCCGCCGCGGGCGCGGTGCCGGTGGTGCCGGGCGGCGATGTGCCCGTCCTGGATTGGGCGGCCCTGTGGCGGCGCCTGCGCCGGCCCGCGGCGGTGCAGCGCCTGATGCAGACGCTGCTGGCCGAGCACGGCGCCACGCCGGCGCGGCTGCGGGAGGTGCTGGCGGCCGCCGACGTGGACGAGGCCTCGCGCCTGGCGCACAGGCTCGCCGGCGTCAGCGCCACCGTGTTTGCCGCCCCGGCCCACGCGGCCGCGCGGCGGCTGGAACAAGACATCAAGAGCCGGGGTGTGCTGCAGCCTCAACCGGTGCAGTCGCTGGCCGATGCCCTGCAGTCCCTGCTTGACGCCGCGCGCGCGGGCCTGGACGACCTGGATGCGACCCGAACCTGGAACCGAGAGGTGAGCTGAGATGCGCCATGCCGACGTAGGACTTCAACGCTCCATGCTGTGGGCCGGCGTGGTGCGCCGGCTCTTCGAGGGGGCCCTGGGCTTGTTGCCGGCGCTGGCCATTGCCTACGTCTATGCGTTCCAGGACCCCGCGCTGCGCCTGGAGAGCCACCTTTTCCACCAGGTGGCCATTGCGGTGGCCACGCTGGAAGGCATCTTCATCTCCTACGTGGCCTGGCGCTGCTACCTGCGCTCCGGCGAGGTGATGTTGCGCTGGGTGACGCTGGCGTTCTCCGGATTCACCATCGTTTATTCGCTGCACGGCTTCTTCACGCCGCTGGCGCACCACAACCTGTGGCTGTTCATCCTTTACGGGCCGGCGTCCCGGCTGGTGGCCGGGTGGTGCCTGCTCATGGCGCTGCTGCGCTTCAACAGTCCGCCGGACGCAGCGGCGCGCCGTGCCGATGCCGGCTACTGGCTGCGCTGGGTGGGTGGGTTCCTGGCCGTCAACGTGGCGGTGGGCGTGCTGGCGCATTCGCCCCTGGCCGGAGCGCCGTGGGTGCGCATGTCCATGGAGCTGGGCTCCATCGCGCTGTATGTCGTGGCGCTTGGGCTGCAGGCGGTGCGCGGGCTGCGCTCGCCGCTGATGAAGTACGCCGCGCTGGCCTTCGTGTGGTTTGCCTTTTCATCGGCCAGCTTCCTGCTGGCCAAGCCGTGGAACCACCAGTGGTGGCTGGCGCACGGCATCTTTGCCGTGGGCTTCTCGGTGCTGGGCTACGGCATCCTGCGGGTGTTCCTGGCGGCGCGCTCGTTCGAGCATGCCTTCAGCGTCGAGGAGCTCACCGAGGACCTGGCCCAAACCAACGGGCGGCTGCGCGAGGCCATGGAGCGGCTGGAACACGTCAACCGCGCGCAGGGAGCCCAGATGCGGGCCCTGGAGGTGTCGCGGGCGCAGTTCGAGGCCTTCTTCGACCTGTCACCCGACGGCATCTTCGTGGTGGACGGCAAGGGGCTGGTGCTCAAGGCCAACAGCCGCGCCGAGGGCCTGTTCGGCTATGGCGCGGGCGATCTGGCCGGGATACAGGTGGAGGAGCTCATCCCGGTGGAGATGCGGCTGCACCACCAGCGCGCGCGCAGCCTGCACCAGTACTCGCCGCAGACGCGGGCCATGGGCACCGAAAGCCGCACGCAAACCTGCCTGCGCCGCGACGGCTCGACCTTCAGCGCCACCATCAGCTTGAGCAGCCTGATCTACGAAGGCCGCCAATGCACCGTCACCTTCGTGCGCGACGTGACGCGGCTGCTGCTGCGGTACGAGGAGATTCGCCAGGAAGACCGCGCCTCCATCCGCCAGGGCCATGTCCTGGAGCAGCTCTCGGCGCAGTTGCCTTTCGTCCTGTTCCAGTTCCGCCGTGCCCCGGACGGGCGTTATGACTTTCCTTACATGAGCCCCAAGGTGACGGACATGCTGGGCTGCGAGGCCGATGCGCTGCGCGCCAACATCAACCTGTGGTTTTCGTGCGTGGATCCGGCAGCCCTGGCGCCGCTGATCACCTCCATCGAGCGCTCGGCCGCCGAGCGCAGCCCGTGGACGGCGCAGTGGCAGATGCTGCGGCCGCACGGCGAGGCGCCGTTGCCCTGCGTGCTGAGCTGCTCCGCGCCGGTGCAGCAAACCGACGGCTCGCTGGTGTGGACGGGCTACATGCGCCGCGCCCAGGAGCGGCAGACGGATGCGGCTCCCGGCGGCGTGGGGCTGGCGGCCCAAGCTTCCGAGCCCATGGTCTGAGGCCGCGCCGGCCCTGCGGCCTGGCGGCTGTGCTGGCGCACCCGCGCGCTGCGCGTTGCGCCTGCCTTGCAGGCTCAGTCGTCGTCGCGGGCGCGGGCAAGCTGGGTGCGTGCCATCGGGTCGCGTGCGCCCTCGCCGGGCCGGGTGCTGCCGTCGGGCATGGGCACCGCGATGGGCGTCACTTCCACGGGGGCCACGCCGTCCTTCTCGCTCAATCCCACCGCCCGTGCGGTGGCCGGGGAGAGGTCCACGATGCGCCCCTTCACGAACGGCCCGCGGTCCTGAATCTTGACCACCGCACTGCGGCCGGTCTTCAGGTTGGTGACCTTGGCCACCGTGCCCAGGGGCAGCGTCCGGCTGGCTGCGTTGTGGTGGTTGAGCCGCATGCGCGAGCCGTCGGCCATGCGCCGTCCCTCGAAGCGCCGCGCGTAGTAGGAAGCCTGGCCCACGCGCTTGCGGCCGGAGAAGTCCAGCCGTGCCTGCGCCGGGCGCAGCTTGGCCACATCGCCCGCGCGTTTTTGCTTCGCCACCCGCGCGGCCGAAGCTTTGGTCGGGCCCCCGGGCCTTGCGCCGACGCCCGCGCTGCGCTTGCCGGGCGATTTCGCGGCTGTTGCGCCGGTCCTGTGCGCACCGGTTTTGTAGGCCGTGCCGCCGGCACGCGGTCCCGGCTTGTCGGCGGCTTTCACCGGGCCGCGCTCAGCCGCGCTGGCCTTGGTCGCCGCCGCGGACTTGGCCGCAGCGCTGCCGGACGCCGCACCGGCGTGCAGCGTGCAGGCCAATGGCAGCAGCGCGGCAAGGCAGCGGCAAAGGAGAGGGCGCAAGGATTTCATGGCAGGAGGACCACGCGGGCCCTGGGCTACGCAATGTTTGCGCAGTCTCGGCCGTGCCGCGCTGCGCGTCGGCCAGCCATTTGCGGACAGCTGCGTAGGACATTGCCTCGCCGCCAGTGGAAATTTTTGGAGTTTTGTTCGAAACAGAACACTTGCTGCAAGCGATTGTTGGTTCGTAAACACCCTAAACTCGGTGTTGTTGTCTCCATCTGTTACTGGCTGGCAGGGTGCCTGTGCGTGGGCGATGCCGAAGCGGGTCCGGGCCCGAACCCAGCTTGCCTGAACGGGTCGGTACACACGCCATCGGAATGTCTGCCGTCGAGGCCCGTGGCCGTGCCAGGGTCTCTCATAAGATTTCGGGAGTTTTTCTTGTTTGCCTCTTCCAAGTTCGCCCTGTCGTCGGGGCTCGTGGCGGCGATGCTGCTCTCCGGCTGCGCCTCGCTGGTTCCCCAACCGCTGACGCCGGCTGAAATCACCGCCACTGGTGCTGCGGACCGCGCCGCGATGCAGCGCGACGTCG
>NZ_BCTC01000033.1 GCF_001571085.1 Azohydromonas lata NBRC 102462 | reverse complement strand
CGTAGGCCGCATCGCCCTGGGCCAGCAGTTGCTCGTAGCTGATCTCGCCCAGGCGAGCGCCGGCGGGGGCAGTCTCGTCCTCGACCTCGATCACGAGGGGGCGCTTGTCGCCCAGCAGCTCCAGCGCCTTGCCCACGACGGGCGCGAACTCGCGGTCGGTGAGCAGCACCTTGGCCTCGCCGTGCTGCAGCATGAAGGCGATGGCCTCGGCGTCCAGCCGCGTGTTGAGCGTGTTGAGCACGGCCCCGCACATGGGCACGCCGAAGTGGGCCTCGAACATGGCCGGCACGTTGGGCAGCATGGCCGCCACGGTGTCGCCGGGCTGCACGTCGCGGCGCGCCAGCGCGCTGGCCAGGCGGCGGCAGCGCTCGTAGGTGGTGCGCCAGTCCTGGCGGGCGCCGCCGTAGACGATGGCCGTGCGCTGCGGGTACACCAGCGCGGCGCGCTCCATGAAACTCAAGGGCGACAACGCGACGAAGTTGGCCGCGTTCTTGTCCAGGCCCAGCGCGTAGGGATTGATCCGGGTCATTGCTCTGCTCCTCCAGGCATCCGGCGGCTCAAAATCGGACCGCGGCGCCGGGCTGAAGGATGGCGAAGGACCTTTTCACGCTCTCCCAGCAAATATGACGAATGTTTGCATCCCGGCTGCGGGGAAGAGCCGGTCCCTAGAATTTGGGCCATGCAAGGTCTGCGACAAGCTCCCATGGTTGAGCAAGCTCAAGCCGGCGACGCCGCCGGCCACCGGCGCTATGCGGCGCTGCAGGCGGCGCTGGACCTCATAGACCAGGGTTTCAGCCTGATGGACAGCGACCTGCGCCTGCTCGCCTGGAACGAAGCCTTCACAAAGCTGCTGGACTTCCCGCCGGAGATGGTGTTCGAAGGCGCCGCCTTCGAGAGCTTCATCCGCTACAACGCCGAGCGCGGCGAGTACGGGGCGGGCGAGGTTGACGGGCTGGTGGCGCAGCGCGTGGCGGCGGCGCGGCGCTTCGAGACGCACGAGCTGGAGCGCGTGCGTCCCAATGGCCAGGTGCTGCGCGTGCGCGGCGTGCCGGTGCCGGGCGTGGGCTTCATCACGCTGTACTCCGACATCACGGCGCAGCGCCGGGCCGAGGAGCAGGCCGCGCTGCAGGCCGCCGAGCTGGAGCGGCGCGTGGCCGAGCGCACCAGCGAGCTCGCACTCAGCGAAGCGCAGATGCGGCTGATCACGGACTCGCTGCCCGCCCTCATCGCCTACTTCGACCACAAGAAGGCCTACCGCTACATCAACCGCGGCTACCAGGAGTGGTTCGGCCTGGACCCCGACCGCCTCGACCAGATCAGCGCCCGCGAATACCTGGGCCGCGAGATCTACGCCAGCATCCGCCCCAACGTTGCGCGCGCATTCGCCGGCGAGCCCGTGACCTACGAGTACGAGGCGCACTGCGTGGACGGCCGCGTGCGCATGGCGCGCACCACGCTCATCCCGGAGAAGGCCGCCGACGGCACCGTGATCGGCTGCTTCGAGCTGACTTTCGACATCTCCGAGCTGCGCCGCGCGCAGGAGCTGCTGTCGCAGGCGCAGAAGATGGAGGCGCTGGGCCAGCTCACCGGCGGCCTGGCGCACGACTTCAACAACATGCTCACCGTCATCATCGGCAACCTCGGCGCCCTGCGCGAGCTGCGCATGGACGAGAAGGTGACGGAGTTCATCGACCCCGCGCTGTCGGCCGCGCGGCGCGGCGCGGAGCTCATACGCGCGCTGCTGGGCTTTGCCCGCCGCCAGCCGCTGGAGGCGCAGGCCGCCGAGGTTGGGCCGCTGGTGTCCACCGTCATCAACCTGCTGCGGCGCTCGCTGCCGGAAGGCATGGAGCTGCGGCTGGACGCCGGGGAGCTGCCGCTGTGGGCCTGGGTGGACGCCAGCCACCTGCAGGACGCGCTGGTCAACCTGGTGCTCAACTCGCGCGACGCGCAGTCGCGCTCGGTGGTGGTGCGCATCGCGGCCGAGACGCTGTCGGCCACGCGTGCGCAGGAGCTGCAGGCCAAGCCCGGCCACTACATCCGCATCGACGTGCGCGACAACGGCTGCGGCATGGACGCCGCCACGCGCTCGCGCGTGTTCGAGCCCTTCTTCACCACCAAGCGCCCCGGCACGGGCACGGGGCTGGGCATGTCCATGGTGTACGGCTTCGTGCGCCAGTCCGAGGGCGCCGTGGCCATAGACAGCGCCCCGGGCGCGGGCGCCACCGTCACGCTGTGGCTGCCCGTGGCGCAAAGCGCCGTGGCCAGCCTCATGGCCGACACCTGCTGCGACGCCGGCCACCGCACCGACCCCAGCGCCGCGCTGGCGCTGCTGGTGGAGGACGACACCGAGGTGCGCAAGGTCGTGCGCCGCGCGCTGGTGGACCTGGGCTTTGCCGTGCTGGAGGCCGAGAACGGCGCCGAGGCGCTGCAGATGCTGGAGTACACGCCGCGCATCCAACTGCTGCTGTCCGACGTGGTGATGCCCGGCGGCGTGGACGGGCGCGAGGTGGCGCGCCAGGCCCAGGCGCGCGGCGTGCCGCGCGTGGCGCTCATGAGCGGCTTCGTCCCCGGCGAGCAGCCCGCCGCGGGCGAGGTGCCCATGCTCTGCAAGCCCTTCACCAAGCGGCAGCTGGCGGACTTCCTGCATCGCCAGGTGCCGGCGGCGGGCGGCGGCCGGATGCCGGGAGCGCTTCATGGTTGAGGCCGCAGCCGCCCTCGTCTACGTCGTCGAGGACGACCCCGAGGTCGCCCGGCTGGTGAGCCTGGCGCTGCGCGACTTCGGCTTCGCCTGCGAGACCTTCGGCGACGGCGCGGGCGTGCTGCGGCGGCTGCAGATGGAGCAGCCGGACCTGTGCATCGTGGACCTGGGGCTGCCGGACATGGACGGCATGGAGCTGGTGCGCGAGATCGCGCGGCGCTGCAGCTGCGGCGTGCTGGTGCTCACCGGCCGCGGCCACACGGTGGACCGCGTGATGGCGCTGGAAGGCGGCGGCGACGACTACGTCGTGAAACCCTTCGAGCCGCGCGAGCTGGTGGCGCGCGTGCGCAGCATCCTGCGCCGCCGGGGCGCCGTCGCGCCCGGGACGGCGCCGCTGCAGCGCCGGCATGCGCGCTTCGCGGGCTGGAGCCTGGACTGCGCGGCCAACCTGCTGCGCGCGCCGGACGGCACCGAGACGCTGCTGGGCACGGCCGAGACGCAGGTGCTGCGCGCCTTCCTGGAGCGGCCGCACCAGATCCTCACCCGCGAACAGCTCATGGGCGCGCGCGACCTCTCGCCGCTGGACCGCAGCATCGACGTGCGCATCTCGCGGCTGCGCCGCAAGCTCGAAGGCGACGCGCAGAACCCCAAGATCATCAAGACCGTCTACGGCGCGGGCTACATGCTCGCCGCGGCGGTGGAGTGGACCTGATTTGTGAGCTGCAAGACGTAAGCCGTGGGCCGTGGGTTGTGAGCCGTGAGCCGTGAGCCGCCACGACTCTCGCCTTTGTTTTTTCCCGCATCACGAAGAGAACCCGGCTCGCCCACTACTTCGTCATTCCCGCCTTCCCGGGAATGACGAAGTAGTGGGCGGCGCGCTTCGGCTTCGGCTTCGGCTTCGGCTTCGGCTTCGGCTTCGGCTTCGGCTTCGGCTTCGGCTGACCGCTGACCGCTGACCGCTGACCGCTTGCAGCCCACTCCAACACCGTTTCCAGCGCAACCTTTCGAACCATCGCGAGCCCTGCAGCCCAGCGGGCGCCGCGCACAGCAACCCCACCGGAGACCCCGCCATGACCCCTCTTCACCTCCTGGAGCAATACGGCCCGCGCGAGGCCATGGACTACGACGTGGTCGTGGTCGGCGCCGGCCCGGGCGGGCTGGCCACGGCCATACGCCTGAAGCAGCTCGCGCAGGCGGCCGGCGCCGAGGTGTCGGTGGCCGTGCTGGAAAAAGGCTCCGAACCCGGCGCGCACATCCTCTCCGGTGCCGTCATGGACCCGCGCGCCCTCACCGAGCTGCTGCCCGACTGGGCCCGCAGCGGCGCGCCGCTGCACCAGCCGGTGGCGGGGGACGACGTGCTCTTCCTCACGCCGCAGGCCGCGCACCGCACCCCCGACTGGCTCGTCCCCCGCAACTTCCACAACGAGGGCTGCTTCGTCGTCTCGCTCGGCCAGGTCACCAAGTGGCTGGCCGAGCAGGCCGAGGGCCTGGGCGTGGACATCTTCCCCGGCTTCGCCGCGGCCGAGGTGCTCTACGACGACAACGGCGCCGTGCGCGGCGTGGCCACCGGCCACATGGGCCTGGGCAAGAACGGCGAGCCCACCGCCGACTTCCAGCTCGGCATGGAGCTCAACGCCCGCTACACCCTCTTTGCCGAAGGTGCGCGCGGCCACCTGGGCAAGCTGCTCATCGAGCGTTTTCAACTGGACGCCGGCCGCGATCCGCAGAGCTACGCCCTGGGCATCAAGGAGCTGTGGGAAGTGCCCGCGGACAAGGCGCAGCCCGGCCGCGTGGTGCACACCGCCGGCTGGCCGCTGCAGGCGGATTGCTACGGCGGCGGCTTCCTCTACCACCTGGAAGGCAACCGCGTGACGCTGGGCTTCGTCACGGGGCTGGACTACGCCAACCCGTGGCTCAGCCCCTTCGAGGAAATGCAGCGCTGGAAGACGCACCCGGCCATCCGCGCGCACCTGGAGGGCGGGCGGCGCCTGGGCTATGGCGCGCGCGCCATCGCGGCGGGCGGGCTGCTGTCGCTGCCCAAGCTGGCGTTCCCGGGCGGCGCGCTGGTGGGCTGCGACGCGGGCACGCTCAACGCCGCGCGCATCAAGGGCAGCCACGCCGCCATCAAGACCGGCATGCTGGCCGCCGAAGCCGCCTTCGCCGCGCTGCAAGCCGGCCGCAGCCGTGACGAGCTGGCCGCCTACCCCGAGGCGTTCGAGCGCAGTTGGCTGCACGAGGAGCTGCACGCCTCGCGCAACTTCAAGGCCTGGTTCAAGAAGGGCCTGCGCGTGGGCGCGCTCATGACCGGCGTGGAGCACTGGCTGCTGCCCCGCCTGGGCGTGAAGACGCCGCCGTGGACGCTGCACCGCGACAAGCCGGACCACCTGGCGCTGCGCCCGGCCGCGCAGTGCGAGCCCATCGCCTACCCCAAGCCGGACGGCAAGCTCACCTTCGACCGCCTCTCCAGCGTCTTTGCCAGCAACACCAACCACGGCGAGGACCAGCCCGCGCACCTGCGGCTGCTCGACGAGCGCGTGCCCCTGAGCGTCAACGCGGCGGCCTACGCCGCGCCGGAGACGCGCTACTGCCCCGCGGGCGTGTACGAGCTGGTGGGCGACGGCCAGGACGGCGGCGGGCAGCAGCGGCTGCAGATCAACGCCCAGAACTGCCTGCACTGCAAGACCTGCGACATCAAGGACCCGACGCAGAACATCACCTGGGTCGTCCCCGAGGGCGGCGGCGGGCCCAACTACGCGGGCATGTGAGGCGAGGGCCGCGCGCTGCGCAAGCGGGGCCGGGATAGCCGGCCCATGGGGAGGTTTCCCTCCCATGTCTGGAGCGGTACGAAGGTCCCGCTGCGGCGGGATATTTGTATCTGGCGACCCTTTTTGTTCCTGAAGAGGATGGAAACCAGCAAGACCGAAATTGATGCCCAAAGGCCGCCGGTTTTCCAGCCGCTTTTTGGCAAATGTCCACCCATTTCCGCCCCGGCTTTTTGGCGGAGAACAACCGGGAAACCGTCATGAAGGCCTCTTGCTCGCATCAGGACGGATTTGAGCTGTGCTTCCAGTCCCTGCAAGGCCCGCACCGGGACATGTCCTTCCCCTGCGACGAAGGCGGCCACGTGGACATGGATCGACTGGAAACCTGCACGCTGCATGAATATCTCTATGCCCGCGCCGTGGTGGGCAAGGAATTTCACCGTCCCGCGGTGAGGCGCCGCCCGCAGGGCTGAATCGGCAATTTCTTTCGTTCGCCGCAGGCTTATTGCGGCCGGGCCCGGCCGGCCGCCCCAAGGAGCCCGCGGAAAATATTCAATCGCGGGCCGGCGAATACAGCCGCGTGAGGCGGCGCCCGTCGGGGCTGCGGTGGCGGCCCTCGCACGGCTCCAGGCCCAAGTCGCCCAACAGCTCGAACACCTTCACGGCCTGCGACAGGCTGGACGTCTCCACCACGTGCAGCAACTCGCCCTCGGCGTCGGCGATGCCGATGCGCATGGCGGGCGCGGCCGGATCCAGCAGGGGCTGCTCCCGGTGCAGCTCGCCCAGGCGGCGACGCAGCTCGGCGGGATCGAAGGCAACGGCGTGGTTCATGTTCTTGGGCCTGGAGGGTGCCGGCCGCCGCGGGGGCGTGGCGGCTGGAACCTCATAAAGAGGGCCGGCACGCCGGTCTGCGGCCCGGCGCCAGCCAATGCCCGTCATGGTGCGCAAGCCGGCGCGCGGTGCGAACCGGGAGCGCATCCGGCGAGCCCGGGAATAGTCCGGTGCCTGCGGCTGGCAAACGCTTGCAGCCCTTCCGCGCCGCCGCGGGCCCTGGCCTTGCTGAGCACCCTGCATGGGCCCCGGCCCGCTCCCGGGCAAGGGCCCGCGCCCCTCCCAGGTTCCAGGAGACCGCCATGGCCCGCCTTGCCCTTCGCCCTTCCCTTGCCGCCGCCGCGCTGGCCGGCGCCGCTGCGCTGTCGCAGGCGCAGACCCAGCCGCTGCCGCAGGCGCCCGCGCAGCCCCAGTTCCCCGCCTACCAGAGCGCCCCGCTCAACGGCAGCGGCGTTGGGCCGGCCTCCGGCAGCGCCGGCGCCGTCACCGGCATGGGGGCGACCACCAACCCCGCCTTGCCCGCCACGCCGACGGCGCCCAGTCCCACCATCCCGTCCACCACCTTGCCGGGCACCACCATTCCCGGCACCACCCTCCTCAGCCCAACGGCGCCGGGCACCACGCCCGTGCCCGGCAGCACCGTGCCGAGCACGACGGTGCCGGCCGCCACAGCAGGTACCACACCGCCGGGGACGGTGGCGCCGCCCCCGCCGCTGAGCGGCGCCACCACGCCGCCCTTGCCCGCCGCGCCCGTGCCGCCGGCCTTGGGCGGCACGGTGCCCAGCGCCACGCTGCCCTCCGCCACCTTGCCCTCCACCACGGTGCCCGGGGGCACGGTGCCGGGCAGCATCCCGTCGCGCTGAGGGCCGCGGCCCCGGTTCCGACGTCCTTTCCAGGCGGGGGCGGCGTGCCGGCACCGCTGTGCCGCCGCCCACCCCGGACAAGTCCCAGGCCCGGCCGCGATCTTCCCGGCCCTGCACCGCCCGCCTTGAGCCCTGCGCTTGCTGTCGTCTCCACCAAGGTTTGCCGCGCCGCGCGGCGGCTCACGCCGATTCGCAGCGGACCACGGCATTCCTTCGTCGGTGCTTTGGGCGGGATTGCGGGATCCCGCCCATTTTTTCGCCGGCTCCAGACCGCGTGCCGCCCCCGTCCGGCGAGGCCGGTACGGTGATTGCCCCTGCGTGCGGCCTGTCCTCTCCACAAGCCGTCAATGCCGCCCACGCGCCCGCGTCCCCTTGCTTTTGCCATCGTCCTGGCCCTGGCCGCGCTGTTGGGCGGCTGCTCGGTTCTGAAACCCAAGTCGGACCAGGAGGCCGCCGCCGCGCGCGGCGAGCCGCCCGCCGAAGGGCCGCCGCGCTACGACATCGAGGTTGAAGGCCCGCGCGAGCTGCGCGCCCTGGTGGGCGACAACCTGGACCTGGCGCGCTTTCGCACCGTCCCGGCCGACCAGGGCCTCACCGACGAGGAGCTCGCCCGCCTCGTCGCCCAAGCCCCCGAGCAGGCCCGCACCCTGTTGCGCACCGAGGGCTATTTCAATGCCCAGGTGCAGGCGCGCCTGGAGCCCGCGCCGGCCGAAGGGAAGCTGCCTCGCGTGGTGGTGAGCATCGACCCCGGCCCGCGCACCACCGTGCAAAGCGTGGACGTGCAAGTGAAGGGCAACCTGCAGCAGCGCGCCGACGCGGGCGAGCGCCCCGCCCAACGGCTGCGGGAGAAGGTACAGAAGGACTGGCCCTTGAAGCCCGGCGACGCCTTCCGCCAGGACGACTGGACCGCCGCCAAGAACGGCGCCATCACCCAGCTGCAAGCCAACGGCTACCCGGCCGCCACCTGGACCGACACGCAGGCCGCCATACGCTCGCGCGAGCAGGCCGCCGCGCTCACCGCCCAAGCCGACAGCGGCCCGCTCTTCCACCTGGGGGGCCTGAAGCTCGAAGGCGTGCAGCGCTACGGCGAGCAGGCGATACGCAACCTGGCCGACTTCCAGCCGGGCGAGCCCTACAGCGAGCAAAAGCTGCTGGACTACCAGGACCGCCTGCGCCTGTCCGGCCTGTACGAGGGCGCGGCCGTCTCCATCGACACCAACCCTTCAGTCGCCGACGCCACGCCCGTCACCGTGCGCGTGCGCGAGCAGCGCGAACAGAACGCCACGCTGGGCCTGGGCTACAGCAGCGACACGGGGCCGCGCTTCACGCTGGAGCACTTCCACCGCCGCCCCTTCGGCCTGAACTGGACGGCGCGCAACAACTTCGAGCTCGGCAGCCAGCGCAAGCTCTGGGAGTGGGACTTGCGGTCCTATGCCAAGGAGCGCATGTGGCAGGACCTGGTGGCCGGCAACGTCGAGCAGCTCAAGGTGGAGGACGAGGACCGCCTCTCGGCCCGGCTGCGCGTGGGCCGCAGCCAAAGCCGCAACAAGCTCGACCGCATGTACTACGGCGAAGGCACCTACTCGCGCGTGGACTCGCCCCTGGGCCGCGTCACCTCGCAGGCCCTCACCGCCAACGCCGACTGGACCTGGCGCGACGTGGACAGCCGGCTGCTGCCCACGCGCGGGCAGGCCGTCATCCTGCAGACCGCCCTGGGCTACGCCCGCAGCGACGAGGCCGAGAGCGGCCCCTTTGGCCGCCTCTACACGCGGCTGCTGGCCTTCCGCCCCTTTGGCAACGGCTGGAACGCGCGGCTGCGGCTGGACGTGGGCCAGGTCTTCGCGCGGCAAGCCATCGGCGTGCCGGACCCGCTGCTGTTCCGTGCCGGCGGCGAGGACTCGGTGCGCGGCTACGCCTACCGCAGCCTGGGGCCGGAGGTGAACGGCGTGGTCACCAGCGGCCGTTCGCTGCTCACGGCCAGCGCCGAGATCACCCACCCCATCTCGCGCCGCATGCCGGCGCTGTTGGGCGCGGCCTTCATTGACGCCGGCAACGCGGCCGAGCGTTTTTCCGACATCAAGCCCGCCGTGGGCGTGGGCGTGGGCCTGCACTACCGCAGCCCCGTTGGGCCGCTGCGGCTGGACCTGGCCTACGGCGTGGACGACGCGCGTTTCCGAGTGCACGTGACGGCGGGGGCAAGTTTCTGAATGAGCGTTGAATCCATGGCCGCCACGAATCCGCCCGCGCCGCCCCCCTCCACGCCCGGCCACACGCCGCCACCCCAACGCCCGCACCGGCTGCGCCGCGCGCTCATCGTCCTTGCCCTGCTGCTGCTGGCGCTGGTGCTGGCCGTTGCCGGCGCCGCCTGGTGGAGCCTGCGCACCGAGCGCGGCACGGCCTGGGCGCTGGGCCAGTTGCCGGGCGTGGAAGTCACGCGGCCGCGCGGCACGCTGCTCGGCGACTTCGGCGCGGACGCCATCACCGTGCGCTTTGGCGTCGGCGGCGAGCTGCGCCTGGTGGAGCCGGCCTGGACGAATCTGCGCGTGAACCGGCTGCGCCTGTCCGGCCCCTACGCCCAGGTCGCCTTCGACGCGCTGACGGCACGCCAGGGCTTTCTGACGCTGCCGCAGGCCCAGGAGCCGCCGCCCCCGAAATCGCCCCCGCCGCAGCAGTTGCGGCTGCCCGTGGCGCTGGAAGTGGGCGCGCTGCGCATCGACGAATTCCACGCCGCCGCCCTGGCCGGCGAGCCGCTGCGTGCGCTGCAGGCGGCGCTGCACGTGGGCGAGGACGGCGGACGCCGGCACCGGGTGGAGAACTTCGCCGTCAGCCGCGGGCCGCTCAAGGTCGAAGGCCAGGCCCAGGTGGGCGCCGACGCGCCCATGCCGGTGCAGGCCGACCTGCGCCTGTCGCAACCCGCCGCCGGCCAGCTCCCCTCGCTGGGCGCGGCCGTGCAGTTGCGCGGGCCGCTGGCCACGCTGTCGCTGGAAGCGGCGCTGCAGGCCCGCACCGAGCCGCCGCAGTCGCTCAACGCCATGGCCACGGTCACGCCCTTTGCAGGGTTCCCGCTGTCGCGGCTGCAGGCCCGCGTGCAGGCGCTGGACCTGCAGGTGCTGCTGCCCACGGCGCCGCGCACGGCGCTCAGCGGCCAGGCCGTCATCCAGCCCAGCCCGCAAAACCAGCTCCAGGCCCGCCTGGAGCTGGACAACGCCGCGGCCGGCACCTGGGACGCCGGCCGCGTGCCCGTGCGCCAAGCCAAGCTGGACGCGCTGATCAACCCCGCCGACCTTGGGCACCTGCAGCTCAACGACGCACAACTGCTGCTGGGCAGCGCCGAGGCGCCGGCCGGCCGCATCAACGCCCAGGGCCGCACCCAGGGCGACGTGTTCACGCTGCAAGCCCTGCTGGAAGAGCTGCGCCCGGCGCGGCTGGACGCGCGCGCGCCTGCGCTCACGTTGGGCGGGCGGCTGGACGCCACGGGGCGCGGTTTCGGCGTGGCCGCCGCGCCGGCGGCGCCGGCCTCCGCCGCGTCCGCACCCGCTGCCCCCGCGGCGGGCCCGCGCTCTATAGACCTCACCGGCCAACTCGCGGGCGAGATGGCGGCGCCCGGCGGCACCGAGGCCTTGAAGCTGGACCTGGAGGCCGGCTGGCAGTCCGAAGCCGCCGCCACCGTGGTGGCGCTGCGCCGGCTGCAGGGCAGCGCCGGCACGGCCCGCCTCTCGGCCCAGGGCCGCATGCGCCAGGCGGCGGCCGGCGCGCCCTGGCAACTGGACACCAAGGCCGCCCTGGACGACCTGGACCTGCGCCCCTGGTGGAGCGGCCCGGCCGACGCACCGCTGCGCCGCTTGCCCAGCCAGCTGGCCGCGCGCGTGGACGCGGCCATGACGCTGCCGGCGGCCGGCCCAGGCGGCGACCTGCTGGCCTGGCTGGCGAGGCTGGAAGGCCGCGCCGACGTGGGCATCCCGCCCAGCCGCCTGGCCGACGTGCCGCTGCAGGGTGCAGCCTCGCTGCGCGGAACCAGCGCCGGCCTGCAAGCCGCCCTGGACGCCCAAGTGGACGGCAACGCCGCCCACGCCCAAGGCCTGCTGGCGCGCAACCCGCAGGCGGACCACTGGGAAGCCACGGTGGACGCCCCCGCGCTGCAGCGCCTCAACCCGCTGGCCGCGCTGCTGCCGGCCCCGGCGCCCGCGGCCACCACCAGAGGTAAGGCGGGCAACAAGCCGGCTGCGACGAGAACCGCCCAAGCCGGCGCCAAGGCAGGCGCGGCGAAGGCGGCCGCGTCCGCACCCGTGCGCCCGCTGGCCGTGGCCGGCGCCGCCAAGGCCAATTTCACGCTGGACGGCCGCTGGCCCGCGCTGCGCAGCCAGGGCCAGGCCAGCGCCGACGGCTTGTCGCTGCCCACCCTGCGCCTGCGCAGCGGCCAGGCCCGCTGGCGCCTGGCCACGGTGGGCGATGCCCCGCTGGAGCTGAACCTTCAACTGGCCGACCTGGCCTTGGCCGGCAGCGGGCAGTGGCTGCGCGTGCCGGCGGTGGATGTGCGCCTGGACGGCACCACCCGCGCCCACCGCCTGGCGCTGCAGGGCGAAGCCGCCGCGCAGCCGCCGGAGTGGACGGACCTGCTGCAACCGCCGCCGCCGGGCGCCGCGGGCACGCGCACCCGCTTCGCGCTGGAGGCGCAGGGCGGCCTGATCCAGAGCGGCAGCGGCGCGTTGCCCGCCACGCTGGCGGGCTGGCAGGGCCGCATCACGCGCGTGGACGCGCGCCGCGCCGGCGCCGCCGACGCGCTGCTGCAGGCGGCCGACGTGGAGCTGGCGTTCCGGATGGCCGAGGGCAGCCGCCCCGCCAGCCTGAACGTGCAGCCCGGCCGCGCCACGGTGTTGGGCGCGGGCGTGCAGTGGAGCGCCGTGCGCTGGCAGGCCGGCGCGGGGGGCGCGCCGGCCCAACTGGACGCTGCCGTCAACCTGGAGCCGCTGGCCGTGGCGCCGCTGCTGTCGCGGCTGCAGCCGGACATGGGCTGGCAGGGCGACCTGGAGATCAGCGGCCGCGCCGTGGTGCGCACGGCACCCACGCTGCAGGCCGACGTGCTGGTGGAGCGCCGCCGCGGCGACCTGAGCCTGGCCGCGGGCGGCAGCCGCCGCGCCATGGGCTTATCGGCCCTGCAACTCTCGCTGCGCGCCAATGGCAACCAGTGGAATGCCGGGGCGGGCGTGGCCGGCCAGCAGATCGGCGTGCTCTCGGCCGGCGCCAGCGCGCGCACGGCGCCGGGCGAGGTCTGGCCCAGCGCCGCCACGCCCGTGCAGGGCAACGTGGAGCTGCGCGTGGCCGACCTGGGCGTGTGGGACCCGTGGCTGCCCGTGGGCTGGCGCCTGGCCGGCACGGTGGACGCGCGCGCCCGCGTGGGCGGCCGCCTGGGTGCGCCGGAAGTCGCCGGCACGCTGCTGGGCAACCAGTTGGGCGTCACGAACTTCGTGGAGGGCGTGCGCGTGCGCGACGGCGAGATGCGCGTGGCGCTGGACGGCGAGCAGGTGCGCATCGAACGTTTCGTCCTGCGCGCGGGCGACGGCACGGCGCAGTTGCAGGGCGGCGCGCGCTTGGGCGAGCAGCCCGGCGTGGACGTGGCGCTGGTGCTGGACCGCTTCCAGGCCCTGGGCCGCGTGGACCGCCGCGTGGACGTCAGCGGCCGGGCGCAGGCGCGGCTGCAGGGCAAGGATTTGTCGCTGCGCGGCGGCTTCAAGGTGGACCGGGGCCTCATCGACCTGGGCCGCAGCAGTGCCCCCGCGCTGTCGGACGACGTGGTGGTGGTGGACGACCCCGCCATGGCGCGCAAGCCCGCCCCGGGCACCGGGCAGCCGCAAACGCCCATGAAGATGGACCTGGACCTGCGCGTGGACCTGGGCAGCGACCTGCGCGTGCGCGGCAAGGGCATCAACACGCTGCTGGCCGGCGAGCTGCGCGTGACCGCGCCCAACGACCAGGTGGCGGTGGTGGGCACGGTGCGCACCGTGGGCGGCGTGTTCGACGCCTACGGCGCCAAGCTGGACATCACGCGCGGCCTGGTGACCTTCACCGGGCCGGTGGCCAACCCGACGCTGGACATCGAGGCGCTGCGCACGGACCTGGACGAGGTGCGCGTGGGCGTGGGCGTGACCGGCTCGGCGCAGAACCCGCGCGTGGCGCTGGTGTCCACGCCGGCGCTCTCGGACATCGACAAGCTCTCGTGGCTGACGCTGGGCAAGGCGTCCACGGACCTGGCGGGCGACCAGACCGCGCTGCTGCAGCGCGCGGCGCTGGCGCTGCTGGCGGGCAACAAGGGCAGCAGCGGCCCCGGCCTGGCGCAGCGGCTTGGGCTGGACGCCTTTTCCGTCTCGCGCGGCGCTTCCGGCGGGCTGTCGGACGCGGTGGTGGGCGTCGGCAAGCAGCTCTCCGAACGCTTTTACGTGGGCTACCGGCAAAGCCTGGACGCCACGGGCGGCGGTTTCGACCTGGTCTACAAGATCGCCCAACGCTTTACCTTGCGGCTGCTGACCGGGGAGACGACGGGCGTGGACCTGGTGTGGACCTGGCGGTGGGATTGAAGGGGGACGGGTTGTTGCCGCTGGAACCATCACCCGGCAGGGCCTCAACGCTCCATGTACTGAAACAACGCAGCGCAGCCCCTGCAGGAGGCCTGCCCGCGGGCCGAACCGTCGCCGGGCTGCAATTTTCTTCATCGGCGGCCTGGCCCATGCCGCACGGGGCATGGCGCTTGCCGCCATGGGCCATGGCTACCCACACCGAACCCACCCGCCCCGGAGACTCCATCGACCTCAACGACGAAGCCGCGATGCGGCGTTGGGTCGATTACTTCGGCGTGACCATCTCCCAGCTGGAGGACGCGGTGCGCGCCGCGGGCAACGACGCGGAGGCCGTGAAACGGCACCTGCTGGAGCAGGGCAGCAGCGCCGGCGCAAGTTGAACCTGCGGGCCGCCGCACGTGCACTGGCGGCACTGGCGCTGGTGCTGCTGGCCGGCGCGGCGCACGCGCAGCAGCCGGCAGGCGCGGCGTCGCGCGCCGGGCAGGCTCCGGAAGCCCACGCCGAAGTGGCCGTGGGCTCCAAGCGCTTCACGGAAAGCTACCTGCTGGGCGAGCTGGTCACGCAGTCGCTGCGGCGCGCCGGCATCGCGGCGGAGCACCGGCAGGGCCTGGGCAACACGGCCATCCTGGAGCAGGCGCTGTCCAGCGGCGCCGTGGACGTCTATCCGGAGTACACGGGCACCATCACGCGCGAGCTGCTGAAGCTGGAAGGAACGCAGGCCGCCGTTTCGCTGGAGCAGCTCAACGCCCGGCTGGCGCCGCGCGGCCTGAAGGCGGCCGTGCCGCTGGGCTTCAACAACACCTACGCCCTGGCCCTGCGCGAGGACGACGCACAGCGGCTGGGCGTGGCCTCCCTGTCCGACCTGGCCGCGCTGCCGCCCGCGCAGGCGGGCGCGCTGCGCCTGGGCCTGTCGCACGAGTTCCTGCAGCGCGCCGACGGCTGGCCGGGGCTGAGCCGCGCCTACGGGCTGCGCATGGCGCCCGGCGCCGGCCTGGACCATGGCCTGGCCTACCAGGCGCTGGCGCGCAAGCAGGTGGACGTGGTGGACGTCTACACCACCGACGCTCAGATCGAGCGGCTGCACCTGCGCGTGCTGCGCGACGACCGCAATTTCTTCCCCCGCTACGACGCGGTGCTGCTGATGCGCGCCTCGCTGGACGAGCGGCCGCTGGCCGCGGCGCTGCAGGGCCGCATCGACGAAGCGGCCATGACGGCCATGAACGCCCAGGCCGAGGTGGACGGCCGCGCCTTCGCCGACGTGGCGCGCGAGTTCCTGGACCGCGGCAGCGCCGCCGCCGCCTCGGCGCCGGCCGGCGCGCCCGCGTCGCCCCCGGGCTTCATGGCGCGGCTGCTGGCGCCGGACCTGGGCCGGCTGCTGCTGCAGCACCTGGCCATGGTGTTCGGCTCGGTGGCGATGGCCGTGGTGGTGGGCGTGCCGCTGGGCGTGCTGGCCCACCGGGTGAAGGCGCTCTCCGGGCTGGTGCTGGGCGCGGTGGGCGTGCTGCAAACGGTGCCGTCGCTGGCGCTGCTGGCCTTCTTGATCGCGCTGGTGGGCACGATAGGTTTCGTCCCAGCCTTGCTGGCGCTGTTCGTCTATGCGCTGCTGCCCATCGTCCGCAACACGCACGAGGGGCTGGCGGGCGTGCCGCAGGGGCTGCGCCTGGCCGGCGCGGCGCTGGGCCTGAAGCCGGCGCAGGTGCTGCGCTCGGTGGAGCTGCCGCTGGCGGCACCCGTGATGCTGGCGGGCATCAAGACGGCGGCCGTGATCAACGTGGGCACGGCCACCGTGGCGGCCTTCGTGGGCGCTGGCGGGCTGGGAGAGCGCATCGTCACGGGCCTGGCCATCAACGACCACGTCCAAACCCTGGCCGGCGCCGTGCCGGCCGCGGCGCTGGCGCTGGTGGTGGAAGCGGTGTTCGCGCTGCTGCAGCGGGGGGTGAGGCGAGGGGTTTGAAGGCGGGCCGGGTTCAGTGCAGGGCCCGCGCCGCCAGCTCCTGGGCGTGCGCGATCGCTGCTTCCGCCTCGTGCAGCGCCTGGCAGATGCCTTGCAGCGCACAGGCCGGCACGGCATCGCGCGCGGCGTCCGCACCCAGCACGGCCAGTTGCGCCTGCTCGCGCAGCGCGGCGATGCGCTGCAGCAGGCAACGCGCTTCGTGCGCCGAAAGCTGCGGCAACGGATGCCGCGAGGCTTGCGCCGGCAACGGGCCCACGGCCGGCGCGTCGGCCGCGGGCCGGCCGGGCTCACCAGCCCACTGCAGGGGTTCGGCCAGGTTGCACATCACAAGGACTTCCCGGGGTTGATCGACGACGGCTTCAGACTACTGTCTTTTTATACATATGCGGACGGCATATGCATTGGGGTCCGCGCCAGGCGCCGCGGCGTCGCCACCTTGCCGAGATGGGGCCGGCGGACGGATGCGCAAGCCGTCCGCCGGCAAGCCGCTGCCCGCGGCGCCCCGCCTCAGCCGCCGTAGAGCTGCCGCGGCAGCCACAGGCCGATGCCGGGGAAGAGGTAGAGCAGGAAGATGGCCACGATCTGTATGCCCATGAAGGGCAGCATGCCCGCGAAGATCTGGTTGAGCGTCACGTGCCGCGGCGCCACGCCCTTCAGGTAGAAGGCGCTCATGGCCACGGGCGGGCTCAGGAAAGCCGTCTGCAGGTTCAGCGCCACCAGCAGGCCGAAGAACAGCGGGTCCACGCCGAAGTTGTCCAGCAGCGGGATGAAGATGGGCATGAAGATCACGATGATCTCCGTCCACTCCAGCGGCCAGCCCAGGATGAAGATGATCACCTGCGACAGCAGCATGAACTCCGTGCGGCTGAGGTTGAGCCCCATCACCCACTGCTCCACCAGTTCCTGGCCGCCGAGCAGCGCAAAGGCCGCCGAGAAGATGGCCGAGCCCACGAACAGCCAGCACACCATGGCGCTGGTCTTGGCCGTGAGGAAGACCGACTCCTTGACCACCTGCAGGTTCAGCCGCCCGTAGGCCGCCGCCAGCAGCGCGCCGCCCAACGCGCCCACGGCCGCGGCTTCGGTCGGCGTGGCCAGGCCGAACACGATGGAGCCCAGCACGGCCAGGATGAGGAGGAGCAGCGGGAAAAAGCTGCCCAGCAGCATCTTGAACACCTCCAGCCGCGCGAAGCTCAAGAGCGCATAGAACAGCAGCAGCACCACGGCCAGCACGCCCAAGGTGATCCAGAAGCCGGCAGGCGCGGACCGGGGAGCGGCGGCGTCGGCCCCCTCGCCCGCCGACACCGCCGCGCCGGGCGGCTCGGCCAGGCCGGCTGAGCCGGAGGACGCGTCCGCTCCCCCCGCGGCGCCCGGCGGCTCCTGCAGCCCGCCGGCACCGCTGCCGGGAGGCTCCTGCAAGGCGCCGCCGGAGGGCGGTTCCTGCAAGCCGCCCTCGGCCGGGGGCTCCTGCAGCGCGCCATCCGGCGGCGGCTCGGCCAGGCCGCCGCCGGCACTGCGCTCGGAGGGCTCTGCACCGATCTCCGTCAGCCCCGATCCGGCCTCCGCCGCCTGCGGCCGCGTCACGACGTCATGGCTCACCAGGGCCGCCGCCACGAACACCAGCGCCGGCAGCGCCGCCACCAGGCTTTGCCCAAGCAGGTAGCCCGTGGGCACGCCATGCGCGCGCCGGCCCTTGAGCGCGGCCAGCAGCCCGGGCAGCACGTGGGCGTGCGGCGCGGCGCCGGCCTGCAGCAGCGGCGCGGGCAGCGCCACGGCGCGCTCCTGCGCGGACAGCGGCGGCGCCAGCGTCGGTTTGAGCTTGGCCACCAGGATGGTGTAGAGGATGTACAGCCCCGCCAGCATCAGCCCCGGAAAGAAGGCGCCCGCGTAGAGCTGCACCACCGACACGCCGGCCGTGGCGCCGTAGACGATGAGCAGCACCGAAGGCGGGATGAGGATGCCCAGGCAACCACCGGCCGTGATGACCCCGGCCGACAGCGGCACCGAGTAGCCCGCGCGCAGCATGGCCGGCAGCGCCAGCAGCCCCATGAGCGTCACCACCGCGCCCACGATGCCCGTGGCCGTGGCGAAGAGGGTGCAGGTCACGAGGGTGGCCACCGCCAGCGCCCCGGGCAGCCGCGCCAGCGCCAGGTGCAGGCTCTTGAACAGCTTCTCTATCAGGTTGGCCCGCTCCACCAGGTAGCCCATGAAGACGAAGAGCGGGATGGAGATGAGCACGTCGTTGCTCATCACCTTGTAGGCCGACTGCACCATGAGGTCCAGCGTCTTGGCCGTGTCGCGCTCGTAGGCCAGCCAGGTGAAGACCATGCCCATGCCCATGAGCGTGAAGGCGGTCGGAAAGCCCAGCATGATGGCCACCACCACCAGCGACAGCATCAGCAGGCCGATGTGGCCGTTGGTGATGCGCTCGGCCCCCACCAGCATGGCCACGGCGCCGGCCCCGATGAGCGCCATCAGGCCGAAGCCGAACCACAGTTCCTTGCGCAGCTTCATCACGCGCCCTCCTGGCGTTGCGCCGGCGGCAGCACGGCGGCATCCGCCGCGGCAGCGCCGTCGGCCTGGACGTGCACCATCTCGCGCAGCTTGTCCACGTCCACCTCCTCCACGTCGCCGTCGCGCCGGGGCCAGCACCCTTCGCGCAGGCACAGCACGCAGCGCACGATCTCCACCACGCCCTGCAGCAGCAGGATGGCGCCGGCCAGCGGGATGACGAACTTGAACGGGTACAGCGGCAGCGCGTCGGCCGAGAAGGTCTGCTCGCGTATGGCCAGCGACTCGTGCGCGAACTGCCAGCCCGCCCACGTGAGCGCCACCACGCCGGGCAGGAAGAACAGCAGGTACAGCGTGAGGTCTATGGCCGCCTGCGTGCGCGGGCTGAAGAAGCCGTAGAGCACGTCGCCGCGCACGTGGCCGTTCTTGGACAGCGTGTAGGCGCCGGCCGTCATGAACAGCGTGCCGTAGAGCATGATCTGCGCGTCCAGCACCCAGGCATGCGGCCTGTTGAGCACGTAACGGCTGAACACCTCCCAGCTGATGAGCAGCGTCAGGCCCACCGCCGTCCAGGCGAAGGCCTTGCCCACGAAGGTGGAGAACCGGTCCACCGCCAGCAATGCCTTTTGCATCGCATCCCCTTCGCTTGCCACAAAAGGAAGGGGCGCCTGCTGCAGGCGCCCCGGACTGTTACTGCCTCATGAGGAGAAGGCCGGGCTCAGGTCTTCTTGGGCTGGGTCTGCCCGGCGCCGCGGCCGAAGTAGTGGTTGTAGGCCATCCTGAAGTCCACGAGGTAGTCGCCCTGCCACTGGCCGGCGCGCTGCGCGAAGGCGCGCTGCGAGTCCAGCACGCGCTTGAACATCGGGTTCTCGGCGGACTTCTTCTCGATGACCTTGTCCCAGGCGGCGAGCTGCGCGCGCAGGATGGCGTCCGGCGTCTTGTAGAACTTCACGCCGGCCTTCTTGAGCTCCTCGTAGTCGCGCGAGTTGCGCTCCACGGCCTTCCAGCTCATGTCGGCGCTGGAGGCCTGCACGGCGTAGTCGATGATGGCCTTGAGCTCCGCGGGCAGCGCCTTGTACTTGGCGCCGTTGAAGAGGATCTCGAACTGCTCGCCGCTTTGGTGGAAGCTTTGCAGCATGCAGTTCTTGGCCACGTCGGGGAAGCCCAGGGCGCGGTCGGAGGAGGCGTTGTTGAACTCGGCCGCGTCGATGAGGCCGCGGTCCAGCGCCGGGACGATCTCGCCGCCGGGCAGCGGGTTGACCGCCGCGCCCAGCTCGGTGAACACGTCCACGGCCAGGCCGACGGTGCGGAACTTCAGGCCCTTCATGTCCTCGGCCTTGGCCACGGGCTTCTTGAACCAGCCCAATGGTTGCGTGGGCATGGGTCCGTACATGAAGGAGACCACGTCCAGGTTGAGGCTCTTGTAGATCTCCTCCGCCAGGGCCTTTCCCCCGCCGTAGTAGTGCCAGGCCAGCACCATGTTGGGGTCCATGCCGAAGGCGGGGCCCGACCCCCACAGGGCCAGCGCCGAGTTCTTGCCGTACCAGTAGGCGATGACGCCATGGCCGCCGTCCAGCGTGCCCTTGCTCACGGCGTCCAGCATCTGGAAGGCCGGCACCACCGCGCCCGCGGGCAGCACCTCGATCTTGAGGCGGCTGCCGGCCATGTCGTTCACCTTCTTGGAGAAGTCGTTGGCGTACTCGTGAAAGATGTCCTTGGCCGGCCACGTGCTCTGGAAGCGCAGCGTGGTGGTCTGCGCCCGCGACACCATGGGCGCGGCCATGGCGCCGGTGCCGACGGTGGCGGCCACGGCATTCTTGATGAAACCGCGGCGCGGGGCCGCTTTGCTGGACTGCTGGCTCATGCTTGTCTCCTCGGTGGGGGTACAGCGCGATGCACTGGCTCGCGATGTGGGCCTGCACTATCGAAGCCGTAGGGCCCAGGCTTCAACCCATGCGCAGGCAACGGCCCCCGAGGCTCGCGATGCTCGCTGCGCTGCAGCAACACGGATGCGGGTCAGTCGGGAACCACGGCCGTGGCTTCCAGCTCCACCTTGGCTTTGTCCTCGATGAGCGCCACGACCTGCACCGCCGTCATGGCGATGTCGTAGTGGCCTATGAGCTCGCGAAAGGCCGCGCCTATGGCCGGCAGCGCGGCGAGGTACTCGCGCTTGTCGGTGACATACCAGGTCATGCGCGCGAGGTGCGAGGGCTGCGCGCCGCCGGCCTGCAGCACGGCCACGATGTTGCGCAGCGCCTGTGTGGCCTGGACCGCGAAATCGTCGCTGGGGAATTGCTGCCGCTCATCCCAGCCGACCATGCCGGCCACGAAGACCATGCGGCCGCGCGCGGACACGCCGTTGGCGTAGCCCCTGGGACGCGGCCAGCCGGGGGGAAGCAGTGCGGACATGGCCGGCTCCTGTGAGGGGTTCATTCGGCGCGCCCCAGGCGGAAGCGCTGCAGCTTGCCGGTGGCGGTGCGCGGCAGCGTCTCCAGGAAGGCGACGGCGCGCGGGTACTTGTAGGGCGCGATGGCCTGCTTCACGAAGTCCTGCAGCGCGCGGACCATGGCCGCGTCGGCCTGAAAGCCCGGCTGCAGCACCACGAAGGCTTTCACGAGCTGTCCGCGCTCGGCGTCCGGCACGCCGATGACGCCGCACTCGGCCACGGCGGGGTGGCTCAACAGCGCCGCTTCCACCTCCGGTGCGGCGATGTTGTAGCCGGCGCTGACGATGAGGTCGTCGGTGCGGGCGTGGAAGTGGAAATAGCCGTCGGCGTCCTGCGAGTAGGCGTCGCCCGTGTAGTTCCAGCCGTTGCGCACATAGCTGGCCTGGCGGGCGTCGGCGAGGTAGCGGCAGCCGGTGGGGCCCTTCACGCGCAAGCGGCCCACGGTGCCGGCGGGCACGGGCTGGTCCTCGTCGTCCACGATCTCGGCGCGGTAGCCCGGGACGACGACGCCCGTGGCGCCGGGGCGGGCGTGGGCCTCGTCGGCCGAGATGAAGATGTGCAGCAGCTCGGTGGTGCCTATGCCGTCGATGATCTCCAGCCCCGCGGCTTCGCGCCACTGCAGCCGCGTGGCCGCGGGCAGCGCCTCGCCGGCCGAGACGCACTTGCGCAGCCGCGTGCCGCGCAGCGCCTCGCCGTGCGCGGCCAGCGCGCGGTAGGAGGTGGGCGCGGTGAACAGCACCGTGGCGCCGAAGTCGCGGATGCCGTCCAGCAACTGCGCCGGCGCCGCCTTCTCCAGCAGCACGGTGCTGGCGCCTATGGACAGGGGAAAGAGCAGCAGCCCGCCCAGGCCGAAGGTGAAGGCCAGCGGCGGGCTGCCGATGAAGACGTCGTCCGCTTGCGCGCGGAGCATGTGCGGCGGCCAGCAGCGGCACACGGCCAGCAGGTCGCGGTGGAAGTGCATGGTGGCCTTGGGCACGCCGGTGGTGCCGGAGGTGAAGGCCAGCAGGCAGGTGTCGTCCGCGGCGGTGTCGACGTTGGCGAAGGCGCGGGGCTGGCGCTGCATGGCCTGCTCCAGCCCCTGCGGGTCGCGGGCGTTGGTGTTGAAGTGGCGGACGTGGCGCAGTTGCGGGCAGAGCTGGGCGGCGGCCATGAGCTCGCGCGCCAGCGCCGTGTCGCACAGGGCATGGCTGCACTGGGCGATGTCCAGCACGTCCTTGAGCTCCTTGGCGCGCAGCAGCGGCATGGTGGTGACGGCGATGCCCCCGGCCTTGATGACGCCGAACCAGCAGGCGGCCAGCATGGGGTTGTTGGCCGAGCGCAGCAGCACGCGGTTGCCGGGGACGAGGTCCAGCTCGTGCACGAGGACGTTGGCGATGCGGTCGGCCTGCTCCTGCAGGTCGCGGTAGGTCCAGATGAGGCCCGGCGCGCGCAGGCACACGCGCTCGCCGCGGCCCTCGGCCACGTGGCGGTCCAGCAGCTCCCAGGCGCAGTTCAGTTGCGCGGGAAACTCCAGCGCCGGCAGGTCGAAGACGAGCTCCGGCATGAGCGGCGGCGGCGGCAGCCGGTCGCGGGCGAAGGTGTCTAGGTGGGCACTGGGCATGGACATCTCCTGGTGCGGAGTTGAATCGTCAGGGCGCCTGCACGGCGCGGACTTCGCGCAGCAGCTCCCGCGCGATGATGAGTTGCTGCACCTCCGAGGCGCCCTCGTAGATGCGCAGCGCGCGTATCTCGCGGTACAGCCGCTCCACCGCCACGCCGCTGACCACGCCCAGGCCGCCCCAGAGCTGCACCGCGGCGTCTATGACCTGCTGCGCGCCCTCGGTGGCGGCGAGCTTGGCCATGGCGGCTTCGCGCGTGACGTTCCGGCCCTGGTCGCGCTGCCAGGCGGCGCGGTAGGTGAGCAGCGCGGCGCTCTCAATCGTCAGCGCCATCTGCGCCAGCTTCGACTGCGTGAGTTGCAGATCGGCCAGCACGCCGCCGAACAGGGGCCGCGTGGTGGCGCGAGTTAAAGCCTCATCCAGCGCGCGCCGCGCGAAGCCCAGCGCGGCGGCGGCAACCGAGGTGCGGAACACGTCCAGGGTGCGCATGGCGAGCTTGAAACCCTCGCCCGCCGCGCCCAGGCGCTGCGAGGCCGGCACGCGGCAGTTTTCAAACTTCAAACGCGCCAGCGGGTGCGGCGCCATCACTTCTATCCGCTCGGCGATGTGAAAACCCGGCGTGCCCGCCTCCACGATGAAGGCCGAGATGCCGCGCGCGCCCGGGGCCTCGCCGCTGCGGGCGAAGACCACGTAGAAGTCGGCGATGCCGCCGTTGGAGATCCACGTCTTCTCGCCGTCGAGCACATAGGCGTCACCTTCGGCCCGCGCCGCGCAGGACAGGGCCGCCACGTCCGACCCGGCGTCCGGCTCCGACAACGCAAAGGCCGCGATCGCCTCCCCGGCCGCCACCGCCGGCAGCCAGCGCGCTTTTTGGGCCTCGGTGCCCGCCAGGGAGATGGCGCCGGAGCCCAGGCCCTGCATGGCGAAGGCGAAGTCGGCCAGGCCGCTGTGGCGGGCCAGCGTCTCGCGCAGCAGGCACACGGCGCGGGTGTCTATGGCGTCGCTGATGCCGCCCAGCGCGCGCCCGGCCACCGCGTGGCGCAGCCAGCCCGCCGCGCCGAGCTGCCGGACCAGCGCGCGGCAGGCGGCGTCCACGTCGGCGCCGTGATCGCCGGCGAGGTGCTGCGCGGCCCAGGCGTCCAGCTCGCGCGCCAGGGCGCGGTGGCGGGGCTCGAAGAAGGGCCAGTCCAGGTAACGCGTGTCGGCCATGGAGACCCCTTCAATCGCCGCGGAACACCGGCTTCTCGCGCGCCACGAAAGCCTCGTAGGCACGCTTGAAATCCTGCGTGGCCATGCACAGGGCCTGCGCCTGGGCCTCGGCTTCTATGGCCTGGTCGATGCCCATGGACCACTCCTGGTGGAGCATGGTCTTGGTCATGCCGTTGGCGAAGGTAGGGCCGCGGACCAGCTCGCGCGCCAGCGCCTGCGCCTCGGCCAGCAAGGCGTCG
The DNA here is from genome assembly GCF_001571085.1 of Azohydromonas lata NBRC 102462. Taxonomy (GTDB): domain Bacteria; phylum Pseudomonadota; class Gammaproteobacteria; order Burkholderiales; family Burkholderiaceae_C; genus Azohydromonas; species Azohydromonas lata. The sequence goes on along the minus strand of NZ_BCTC01000033.1, from coordinate 39,401 downwards.
GGGGCGACGAGGCGATTGAAGAAGCCCCAGCGCTCGGCCTCCTCGCCGCCCAAGCTGCGCCCGGTGAACAGCAGCTCGCTCGCGCGCCCCTGGCCGATGAGGCGCGGCAGCAGCGCGCAGGCGCCCATGTCGCAACCGGCCAGGCCCACGCGGTTGAAGAGGAAAGCCGTCTTGGACCGGGCCGTGCCCAGCCGCAGGTCGCTGGCCATGGCGATGATGGCGCCCGCCCCCGCGCACACGCCGTCCACCGCCGCGATGACGGGCTGCGGACACGCGCGCAGCGCCTTCACCACTTCGCCGGTCATGCGCGTGAACATCAGCAGCTCCGGTGCCGGTAAATCCACCAGCGGGCCGATGATTTCGTGCACGTCGCCGCCGGAACAGAAGTTGTCGCCGGCGCCGGTGATGACGACGGCGTGCACGTCGGTCGCGTACTTCAGCCGGATGAACAGCTCGCGCAGCTCGGCGTAGGACTCGAAGGTCAGCGGGTTCTTGCGCGTTGGACGGTTGAGCGTGAGGGTGGCCACGCCCTCGCGCGCTTCCCACAGAAAGTGGCGCGCGTCGTAGCCGGCAAGCGCCAGGCGGTTGCCCGCGGCCAGGGCGGGATCGAGGGATTTACTCATCACCGCTCCTTGCGCGCGGCGGCGCGGGGGGAAACGTCGTCCTGCTCCGGCAGCGGCTCGCCGCCGTCGCCGGCCTCCTTGCCGGCCAGGTGCACGCGCAGCCGGCCCAACAGCTCATAGAGCGTGTCGCGGTGCGCAGGCTCGAAACCCTGGAACATGTCTATGAGCCAGCCCTCGTGCTCGGCGGCCATGGCCAGGAATTCCTCGCGGCCCTTGGGCGTGAGGCGCACCAGCAGCGAGCGGCGGTCCTGCGCATCGGCCACGCGCTCGACCCAGCCGTCGGCCACGAGCTGATCGGTCAGCCCCGTGACGTTGCCGCCCGTGACCATGAGGTAGCGCGAGAGCGCGCTCATGCGCAGGCCCTCGGGGCAGCGCTCCAGTTGCGCGAGGTAGTCGAAGCGCGGCAGCGTGGTGCCGAAGCGCTGGCGCAGCCGCACGCGCACGGCCTGCTCGATCTGCGTGCTGCACGAGAGCAGCCGCAGCCACAGCCGCACGGCGGAGTGGTCCTCCGGCGCAGCGCGGGCCTCGCGGCCTATGGCGTCCTCGCCCAGGGACTGCACCAGCTTGAAGTCCCGGACCTGGGTGACTGGATTCTTCATGGCGGCTCCCTCGTGAGTGCCTGCGGGCCGTGGCGACGCGCTCACATCACCTCCCCGCCGCTGATGGACAGCGACTGCCCGTTGACGCTGCCCGCGCCCGCTGTGCACAGCCAGGCCACGGCGTCCGCCACTTCCTGCGGCCGCACCAGCCGGCCCTGCGGGTTGTGGCGGGTGAATTCACGGCGCGCCGCCTCGGCGTCGCGCCCCGTGGTGGCGACGACCTTGGCGATGCTGTCGGTGAGCAGGTCCGTTTCGGTGAAGCCGGGGCAGACGGCGTTGACGGTGACGCCCTTGCTGCCCACCTCCAGCGCCAGCGAGCGCGTGAGGCCGATGACGCCGTGCTTGGCCGCCGCGTAGGCGCCCACGTAGGCGTAGCCGCGCTGCCCTGCCGTGCTGGCGACGTTGACGATGCGCCCCCACCCGCCGCGCAGCATGGCCGGCAGCGCGGCGCGGGTGCAGTTGAAAGTGCCGGTGAGGTTGACGGCCAGCATGCGCTGCCAAAGCTCATTGGTGGTTTTCACCAGCGGCGCGCTGGCGGCCTGGCCGGCGTTGTTGACAAGGACGTGCACGTCCGCGCCCGCCGCTTCCAGCGCCTGCCAGGCGCGGGCGACGGAAGCCGCATCGGCCACGTCGCACACCAGCGTGCGCGCCTGGGCGACGCCCGGCAGCTCGCGGGCCAGCGCCTGCAGTGTGTCCTCATGCCGGCCCAGCAGCGTGAGCGTGGCGCCGTCGGCCGCCAGGCGGCGGGCGATGGCCGCGCCTATGCCGCGCGCCGCGCCCGTCACCAGCGCGTGCCGCCCGGCCAGCGGCAGCGCGCCGCTCACGGGCGGCTCCCTGGCGCCGCCGCGGCCTTCTCGCGGGCGAGGTTGGATTCCAGCTGGCGCTTGGCCGCCAGGTACTGCTTGGGCCAGGCGATCTCCGTGAAGCCGATCTTGGCCGCCTCCAGCAGCGTCCAGGCCGGGTTGGCGAGGTGCGGGCGGGCGACGGCGCAGAGGTCGGCGCGGCCGGCGGCGACGATGGAGTTCACGTGGTCGGCCTCGCTGATGGCGCCCACGGCCATGGTGGCGATGCCGGCCTCCTGCCGCACGCGGTCGGCAAAGGGCGTCTGGAACATGCGGCCGAAGGTGACGTGCTCGTCCTTGCTGACCTGGCCGGAGGAGACGTCCATCACGTCCGCGCCCGCGGCCTTGAAGGCGCGGGCGATGTCCACGGCCTCCGCGGGCGTGTTGCCGCCGGGCACCCAGTCGTGCGCGGAGATGCGCACGGACATGGGCAGGTGTGCAGGCCACGCCTCGCGCACGGCGCGGAACACCTCCAGCGGGTAGCGCAGGCGGTTCTCCAGCGGGCCGCCGTAGTCGTCCTCGCGCCGGTTGGTCAGCGGCGAGAGGAAGGAGGAGAGCAAATAGCCGTGCGCGCAGTGCAGCTCCAGCCAGTCGAAACCGGCGGCGGTGGCGCGGCGGGTGGCGGCGACGAAATCCTCGCGCACGCGGTCCATGTCTTCGCGCGTCATGGCGCGGGAGAACGGGCTCACGCCCGCGAGGTACTGCTGGGGCGAGGCGCTGATGAGCGGCCAGTTGGGTTCCGGGCCGTCCGCGGGCAAGGGAAGGTCGATGCCGTCCCAGGCGCGGCGGGTGGACCCCTTGGCGCCGGCGTGGCCGAGTTGCATGGCGATCTTGGCATCGCTGTTCGCGTGCACCCAGTCCACGATGGCCTTCCAGGCCTCGCCCTGTTCGTCGTTCCACAGCCCGGGGCAGCCGGGGGTGATGCGGGCGTCGGGACTGGTGCAGGTCATCTCCGCGCAGATCAGCGCCGCGCCGCCCAGGGCGCGCGCACCCAGGTGGACGAGGTGGTACGGGCCTGGCACGCCGTCCGTGCACGAGTACTGGGCCATGGGCGAGACCACCACCCGGTTCTTCAGCGTCATCGAGCGCACCGTGAAGGGCGTGAACATGGGCGGCACGGCGGGCTGATCGGCCGACCGCTCCACGCCGGCACGGGCAGCGAACCAGCGCTCGTAGCCTTCGAGCCAGGCCTTGTCGCGCAGGCGCAGGTTTTCGTGGCTGATGCGCTGGCTGCGGGTGAGCAGCGAGTACATGAACTGCTCCGGCGCCAGGTGGTCGCAGTAGCGCTCGCCGCAGACCTCGAACCACTCCATGGCGTTCCAGGCGGCGTTCTGCAGGCGCAGCGCCTCGACGCGGCGCGTCTCCTGCCACTGCTGCAGGGCTTGCGGGATGTGCTCCACGGTGTCGCCCAGATCGCGGAACTGGCGGGTCAGCTCGATGGCGTCCTCCAGCGCCAGCTTGGTGCCGGAGCCGATGGCGAAGTGGGCCGTGTGCACCGCGTCGCCCATGAGCGCGACGTAAGCGCCCTGCGGGTTGTGCAGCCACCATTGGGCGCAGGCCACCCTTTGAAAATTCAGCCAGGCCGAGCCGCGCAGGTGGCGGGCGTTGGAGAGCAGCTTTTCGCCCTGCAGCGTGTCGGCGAAGAGGCGCTCGCAGAAGGCGATGGAGGCGTCGGTGTCGGCGCGGTCCAGGGCGTGGGCGCGCCAGACGTGTTCCGGGCACTCGACGATGAAGGTGGAGGTGTCGGCGTCGAACTTGTAGATGTGGGCCTGGAACCAGCCGTGCTCGGTGCGCTGGAAGTCGAAGGTGAAGGCGTCGAACAGCCGTTTCGTGCCCAGCCAGATGAAGCGGTTGGGCCGGGTGACGATTTCCGGCTGGAAGGTGGACGCGTGGCGGGTGCGCAACCGGGAGTTGATGCCGTCGCAGGCGATGAGCAGGTCGGCGTCCGGGAACTCGGCGTCGGACTCCACCTCGCGCTCGAAGACCAGCTTCACGCCCACTTCTTCGCAGCGGGCCTGGAGGATGTTCAGGAGTTTTTTCCGCCCGATGCCGACGAAGCCGTGGCCGCCGCTGCGCAGGGTGCGGCCCTTGAAGCGCAGCTCGATGTCGTCCCAGTGGTTGAACGCCTGCTGGATGGTGGCGGCGGACTCGGCGTCCCACTGGCGCATGTTGTCCATGGTGGCGTCCGAGAAGACGACGCCCCAGCCGAAGGTGTCATAGGGGCGGTTGCGCTCCACGACGGTGACGTCATGGGCGGCGTTGAGCCGCTTCATGAGCAGTCCGAAGTACAGCCCGGCCGGGCCGCCGCCAACGCACACGATCTTCATTCGCCGCCCCTCCAACATCCGGTGCGGGCCGTGAGGCCGAAGCGGGAACTTTAGGGATCAATTGTTTAGGCTTCAAGCAAGTGGAAGCACTGAGGGAGGGGTAGGACGCTTCCCCGCCCGCTTGGCCTTCGCGTGCCCGGCCGCGCTCGCTGGGCACCGTGCGCTGCGCTCGCATCCTGTTTCAAGCCAAGGTTCGGACCCACAACTTATTGTTGATGGGGTTTCGTTACCTTATATTGTGCTGCAGTTTATTCATAAAATACTGAAACGGCAGTATTGGATTTTTATTCCTACGCCTTGATTTTCGTCTTTTGCAGCCACAAGCCCACAAGATATTTCCACTCATACACTACCGGCGCGTACCCATATCTCACAAATCCGTCCTCAACTGCCAAATCTCCGGAAACAACACCACCTCCAGCATTTTCCTCAAATAACTCACACCCCCCGTCCCGCCGGTCCCGCGCTTCAGGCCGATGATGCGTTCCACCGTGGTGACATGCCGGAAGCGCCACAGCCGGAACGCGTCTTCCAGGTCGGTGAGTTTCTCGCCGAGCTGGTACAGCTCCCAGTGGTGCTCAGGGTCGCGATAGACCTCCAGCCACGCCGCCTCCACGCCCGCATCGGCTTGATAAGGCTGCGTCCAATCCCGCTCCAGGTGCGAGGCCGGCACGTTCAGGCCGCGGCGCGCCATCAATTTCAGGGTCTCGTCGTAAATCGAGGGTGAGCGCCAGGCCGCCTCCACCCGTGCATACAAATCAGGTTTATGGGCATGCGGCTTCAGCATCGCCGCATTCTTGTTGCCCAGCGCGAATTCAATGCAGCGGTATTGGGCGCTTTGAAACCCACTGGAGTTGGCCAAATAAGGCCGCATGGCGCTGTATTCCGGCGGCGTCATGGTGGAGAGCACCGTCCAGGCACTGACGAGCTGCTCCATGATCCGCGTCACCCGCGCCAGCATCTTGAAAGCGGGGCTCAATTCATCGCGGCGCACGCAATCGATGGCCGCTTCCAGCTCGTGCAGCAGCAGCTTCATCCACAACTCGCTGGTCTGGTGCTGGACGATGAACAAGAGCTCGTCGTGGGATTGGGACAGCGGCTGCTGCGCGTTCAGGATTTCGTCGAGGTGCAAATAGTCCCCGTAGCTCATGTCCCGGCTGAAATCCAGCTGCGCACCCTCCTCGGCGACGATGCGTTCGGTTTCACTCATGGCGGCTCCCGGTTCGTTGCGGCAATGGCCGCATCTTCGCCTGCCGGCTCGTGGGCGCCAACGCGGCGCCGGCCTCAGGCGGCCGGCGGCAACGGCAGGTCGATGCGGAAGGCCGTGCCCGCGCCGCGCTCCAGCAGCGTGAGCTGCGCGTCGATCTGCCGAGCCAGCGCGTGGATGATGCGCATGCCCAGACCCTTGGAGGCGGCGGGCTCGAAGCCTTCCGGCAGGCCGACGCCGTCATCCGCCACCAGCAGGCGCAGGCCCCCATCTTTGCGATGCACGTGCAGCCGCACCGTGCCCCGGCCGCTCGGGAAGGCGTACTTCACGGCGTTGGTCAGCAACTCGGACAGCAGCAGCGACAGCGGCACGGCCTGGTCCACGGCCAGGGTCACGGCCTCGCCGGACTGGAAATCCAGCGTGATGTGCTTGCCCTCGCCCAGGAGGCGCAAGGTGTCCTCGGCCATGCGGCGCAGCCAGTGGCCCAGGTCCAGCGAGCCGAGGCGGCCGGACTGGTACAGGGACAGGTGCAGCCGCGCCATCACGCCCACGCGGGCGCCGGCCTCGGCGATGGCGCGGCGCGCGTCCTCGTCCTGCACCGTGCGCAACTGCAGCGACAGCAGCGAATTGATGATCTGCAGGTTGTTCTTGACGCGGTGGTGCACCTCGTACAGCAGCGTGTCCTTGGCCTGCAGCGCCTCGGTGAGCGCGGCCTGCGCGGCCTTCTGCGCCGTGATGTCCAGGCTCACGCCCACCATGCGCTCCACGTGGCCGCAGCCGTCGCACACCACCTCGCCGCGGTTGAGCAGCCACACCTGGCGCCCGTCGGCATGCGCCAGCCGCATCTCCTGCTCGAAGCCGCCGCGCGTGGCCAGCGCTTTGGCCAGCGCCCCCTCCAGCGCCGGGCGGTCCCCGGGGTGCACGCGGGCCATGAAGGCCGCCGTGGGCAGAAAACCGTCTTCGGTCGGCTTCAGGCCCAGCAGCTCGAACATCTGCCGGTTCCAGTGCGAGCGCCCCTGCGCGGGCGACCACTCCCACACGCCCATGTCGCCGGCGGACAGCGCCAGGTCCAGCCGCAGTTGCGCCTGCGCGAGCTGGCGCTCGCGCTCCTGCAGCGACTCCAGCGCACGCACCTTGGCGTCGATGTCGTCCACCACCACCAGCGCGCCGGTGAGCGTGCCATCGGCGTCGCGTATGGGCGCGCCCAGCGCGCGCAGCCAGGCCATGTGGCCGCCCGGGCGCAGGTAGCGCATCTCCAGCGCGGGCCGCTCCTCGCCGGCCAGCACGCGCGCCAGCGGCTGCTCGGAGGGCGCCACGGGGCGGCCGTCCTCGTGGAAGGCGCCGTACTCGGCGTAGCCGGCCACGCCCTCCACGTTGAGCAGCGGGTGGCCCAGGATGTCTTCAATGCTGCGGTTGCCCTTGACGATGCGACCCGACGGCGCCTCGGCGATCACCACGCCCACGGGCAGCGCGTCCAGCACGGCACGCAGGTGCGCCTCGCTGGCGTCGCGGGCGCGCTCGGCGCGCCCGCGCTCCACCGCACCCCACAGCCGCTCGCACACCTGCTCGGCCAGCGCGATGTCCACGTCGCTCCAGCCGCGCGGCTCGGGGTGGTGAATGAACAGCAGCGCCACCAGCCGCCCGTGTTTCACAAGCGGCACGTCCAGGATGCTGCGCGTGTGTATGCCGGCGTAGGCGGCCACCACGGCGGGGGCGCGGGTGCGGTCGTCCTCTTCCACATCGGCGATGGCCACGGTGCGCCCGGCGCGTATGTCGTCCACGAAGGCGACGCCGAAGTCCGGCAGCCGCCAGCGGCCGACCACGGACGGGATGCGCCCGTCGTTCCAGTCGTGGTGCACGGTGATGTAGGGCGGGTCGCCGTCGATCTCGCCGTAGCCGACCTGCGCGACATGGAGGTGCCGGCCCAGCGCGGCGGTGGCGGCGTCCATCATGTCCTGCGGCTGCGCCAGGTCGCGCAGCGACTCGCTCACGGCCAGCATGAAGCTGGCGCGCTGCTCCTGCGCGGCCAGCGCCTGCTCGGCGCGCACCATCTCGTCCACGTCCACGGCGCTGCCCAGCCAGCCGCGCAGCGTGCCGTCGCCATCGAGCCGGGGAACGACGTTGACCAGGTGCCAGCGCCACTGGCCGTCGTAGCGGCGCACCCGGCGCCGCGAGGCATGGGCGCGGCCGGCCTGCAGGTTGCGCTGCCAGTCGGCGTGGCCGGCCCGCATGTCCTGCGCGTGCACCACGCGCACCCAGCCGCGGCCGGACAGCTCCTGCGCCGACAGCCCCGTGTAGCGCTCCCAGCCCGCGCTGGACCACAGGCGCTGCCCCGCCGCATCGGTCTCGAAGGTCAGCGTGGGCAGGGCATCCGCTATGGCCCGATACCTGTCGGGTGCAGGGGAAACCGCCCCGCCGGGGGCTGCGGCACCACGCTCGTCGTCCTCCAGGGGGTGGCTCAGCAGGGGCGCGGCGTGATGCATGGACACGGGAAAATGCCAGGACAAGACAGCCTAGCGCCTGAGCCTTCCGCCACATTGACAAAAGTGACGGCCGGCGCGGATTGCGTCACATCCTGGTACCCGTTACCCCCCTGCAACGGCCCGTGGAATGCCTCAGCTCAGCAGGGCCTTGACCAGGTCGAGCTGGCGCTCCGGCACGCCGCCGTCCAGGCGCAGGCTGGCTTCCACGCGCTGCAGGTGCTCGTTCATGCAGGCCACGGCCGCGGCGGTGTCGCCGCGGCGGCACACGCGCAGCAGCTCCTCGTGCTCGTCGCTGGAGCAGTGCGGGTCGTTGGTGGAGGGGTAGAGCATGGCGATGAGCGAGCTGCGCGCCACCATCTCGCGCACCAGCTCCGTGAGCGTCACGTTGCCCGTGCACTCGGCCATCTCGACGTGGAAGTCGCCCAGCAGCTTCTCGCGCGCGCTGCCCACGCTGGTGCGGGGCTCCAGCGTCGTGCGCTCGATGTGGATGTGCTGCTGCAGCCGCTCGAAGTCGCGCGGGCGGGCCTGGGCCACGAAGAGGCGCACCACCTCGGCCTCCAGCACGCGGCGCACCGCGAACACCTCGCGCGCCTCCTGCACGCTGGGCTTGCTCACCAGCGCACCCTTGTCCGGGACGATCTGGATGAGCTTGTCGCGCGAGAGCGTGAGCAGCGCGGCGCGTATCTTGGTGCGGCTCACGCCGTAGACCTTGCCCAGCGCCTCCTCGCGCAGCCGGGTGCCGGGGGGCAGGCGCTTTTCGACGATGGCGGTGGCGATGTCCTGCGCGATCTCCTCGGCGCTGACGCTGCGCTGCCCGGCCGCGGCCGCGCTTGGGCCGTCAGCGTCGCCGCCGTCGGCCTCGGGGGGGATGGCGCCGGCGGCGGTGGCCTCGTCCGTGGCGGGAGCGGAGGCGGGGGTGGATCGCTTCTTGGTGGGCATGGCCTAAATTTTAGGCAGCGGCCCCGCCCGGCCACCCTGACGGCGCTCAGGCCGCCAGCGGGTCTTGCGAGGGCAAGGTGAAACCTTCGAGCAGGCCGCGCAGCGGCTTGGCGATCGGCGCGGCCAGCTCGCCGCGCTTGGAGGTGCGCAGGCCCAGCGCGGCCAGCGACTCCACGAGCTGCACGGCCGCGGCCACGCCGTCCACCACCGGCACGCCCAGGGCCTGGGAGAGCTCGCGGCAGAGGTCGGCCATGCCGGCGCAGCCCAGGACGATGACGTCGCAGCCGTCCTCGGCCAGCGCGCGGCGGCACTCGTCCAGCACGCGCTGGCGGGCGTTGGAGCCGGGCACCTCCAGCTCCAGCACGGGCAGCTCGCAGGCGCGCACGTTGGCGCAGAAGCGCTTCATGCCGTAGCGCTCGGCCAAGTGCCAGGCCTGGCCGCGGGTGCGATCCAGCGTGGTGACCACGCTGAAGGAGGCGCCGATGAGGCTGGCCACGTGCATGGCGGCCTCGGCGATGCCCACCACCGGCGCGCGCGCCAGCTCGCGCGCCGCAAGCAGCCCGGGGTCGCCGAAGCAGGCGATGACGTAGCCGTCCATGCCCGCGCGCTCGCCCGCGGCGATCTCCTGCAGCAGCCCCGGCACGGCCAGGGCCTCGTCGTAATGGCTCTCTATGGACACGGGGCCCATGGCCGGGTTGACGGCGACGATGTCGGTGCCCGGCCGCGCCACGGCGCGGGCCGCCGCGCCGATCTTGGCCGTCATGCCGGCCGTCGTGTTGGGGTTGATGATTTTTACTCTCATGGGGTGCTTGCTTGTAGTCGTTGGGCTGGATGCGCCGGGGCAGCTGGGGCGGCCCCGGCTTCTCACACGGGTCTCAGCATTGCCTGCTCAACAGAGCGTGAAAAATAAAACCCAGGCCGGTGCCTATGAACCAGGCGTAGTTGGCGGCGCCGCGCCAGTCGGGGACGATCACGCACAGCATGGGGATCAGGGCGGACGGCACCAGGGCCATCACCGCGCGGCGGTTCACGCCGTTCTGGTACCAGTAGCGGCCCTGGGGGCTGAGCGTGTAGAGGTCATCGACGTGCACCTGCTGCTTCTGCACCAGGTAGTAGTCGGCGATGAGGATGCCGAACAGCGGGCCGATGAAGGCGCCCAGGATGTCCAGCGTGTAGTGGATGACCTCGGGGTTGTTGTAGAGGTTCCAGGGCGTGATGAACACGGAGCCGACCGCGGCGATCATGCCGCCGGTGCGCCAGCTGATCTTCTGCGGGTTGCAGTTGGAGAAGTCGAAGGCCGGCGAGACGAAGTTGGCGACGATGTTGATGCCGATGGTGGCGACCATGAAGGTCAGCGCGCCCAGGACGACGGCGGTGGTGCTGTCGATCTTGCTGACCGTGTGCACGGGGTCGGTGATCAACTCCCCGAACACCGGCAGCGTGGCGGCGGTGGTGACGACGGTGAGCAGCGAGAAGAACACGAAGTTCACCGGCAGGCCCCAGAAGTTGCCCTTCTTCACCGCGTCGAAATGCTTGCCGTAGCGAGAGAAGTCGCCGAAGTTGAGCATGGGGCCGCTGAAGTAGCTCACCACCAGGGCGATGGCCGAGAGCATCACCGGCAGCGCGTCCCAGCCCTGGAACTTCACGCCGCCCAGGTTCATGTTGATGTTGTCCCAGCCGGCCTTCCACACCAGCCAGCCGCACAGCACGGCCATGACGACGTAGACGGCGGGGCCGGCCCAGTCGATGAACTTGCGGATGGACTCCATGCCGTGCCAGAACACGAAGGCCTGCAGCGTCCACATCACCATGAAGGCGACCCAGCCCAGCGTGGACAGGCCCACGAAGCCGTGCTGCTGCACGTCGGCGTAGGGCGCGAGGTGGGGGAAGAAGTGCAATGCCAGCACCATGAAGGCGGCGGAGGCGAGGTAGGTCTGGATGCCGTACCAGGCCACGGCGATGAGGCCGCGGATGACGGCGGGGATGTTGGCGCCCAGCACGCCGAAGGAGGCACGGCAGATGACGGGGTACGGCGTGCCCGTGACCTGGCTGGGTTTGGCCACGAGGTTGCAGAAGAACTGGACGATGCAGATGCCCACCAGCAGCGCCACCAGCACCTGCCAGCTGGAGAGGCCCAGCGCGAACAGGCTGCCCGCGGTGATGTAGCCGCCGACGCTGTGCACGTCGGACATCCAGAAGGCAAAGATGTTGTATTGGCCCCAGGTCTGGCGCTTCAGCGGCGCCAGGTCCTCGTTGGTCAGCCGCGGGTCGTAACCCGGCTTGATGAGCGCATTGGATTCCTCGGTGTGCGCGGGCCCCGCCTGGGCCGCGGCACTGACGCCGGTGGCGATCGTGTTCATGCTGTCTCCATCGCTTGTAGTGGTCTCGTGACGGCTTCGATGCCGCGGCGACGCGTGGTGCCTTCCGCAGATCGTGCACCTATTTTGTATACATAAATCGCGACAAACAAGCGGAGATTGGGGGGCGGCACCCCGGGGTTTCACGGATGGTGGGAGAAGGCCGCCCGCGGCGGGCGGCAGGAGCGCCGAGGCTGACGCTCAGTGCGAAATCACAGGCCCAGCCGAGCGGCGAGCCATCGGCACACCGGGCTGGCCGCGTCCTCCAACCCGTGGATCACGGTGAAGTGGTGCGTATCGGCGATAGGGGACAGCTCCACCTCGTTCCCCGCCCGCCGCCACTGTTCAGCAAACGCCGTGGACTGCCGCGCGAACTCGCTGGACTCCAGGGCGCCCCAGGTCACCCACGCGGGCGTCGCGCAGGGCCGCACCAGCCGCGTGGGCGAGTTGCGGCGGATGACGCCCTCGTCCAACTGGATCATGGGCTGCAGGTAGCTCCAGCGCAGGGGCTCCAGCTCGTAGAGGCCGCTGAACAGCAGCGCGCCGGCCAGCGGATCGTCCGGCAGCCCGTAGTCGCGCGCCCAGGGCGCGAGCAGGCTCATGGCGGCCAGGTGCCCACCCGCGGAATGCCCGCCCACGGCCACGCGCGTGGGGTCGCCGCCGTAGGAGCCGATGTGGCGCAGCACCCAGGCCACGGCCGCGCGCGCCTGGCGGGTGATCTCGTCGATGCTGACCTGCGGGCACAGCGCGTAATTCACCACCACGGTGGTGATGCCCAATGCCTGCGGGCCCAGGGCCACGCTGCTGAAGTCGCCCGCGCTCAAGGCCCGCCAGTAGCCGCCGTGGATGAACACGAACACCGGCGCGTTGGGCTGCGCGGCGGGGAAGATGTCCAGCGTCTCGGCCAGCGTGGGGCCGTAGGGAATGTTCCGCCTGCAGGGCAACCGTTCGCGGGCCTGTTGGCTGACCTCCACGTAGTGCCGCATCTCGGCCGCGGGGTCGTCCACGCCCAGCGAGGGGTTGTACTGGCCGTCGATCTCGGCCTGGGTGGCGAAGTGGCGGTAGAGCTTGGGCGATGCGGTCATGGGCAGATGGGCGGGTTGGTGGCGGGGGCAACGAAAGGGCAGCTCAGCCGGCGTCGCGGGGCTTGTCGCTGCGGCGCATGCCCTCGATCAGCGGACCGAGGATGTCCACCGGCAGCGGGAACACGATGGTGGAGTTCTTGTCCGCCGCGATCACCGTGAGCGTTTCCAGGTAGCGCAACTGCAGCGCCTGCGGCTGGCGGCCCAGGATTTCGGCGGCCTGGGCGAGCTGCTGCGAGGCCTGCAATTCGCCCTCGGCGTGTATGACCTTGGCGCGGCGCTCGCGCTCGGCCTCGGCCTGGCGGGCGATGGCGCGCACCATGGACTCACCCAGGTCCACGTGCTTGATCTCGACGTTGGTGACCTTGATGCCCCAACTGTCGGTCTGGGCGTCCAGGATCTTCTGGATGTCCAGGTTCAGCCGCTCGCGTTCGGACAGCAGTTCGTCCAGCTCGTGCTTGCCCAGCACGGCGCGCAGCGTGGTCTGCGCGAGCTGGCTGGTGGCGCCCAGGTAGTTCTCGACCTGGATGATGGCCCGCTCCGGCTTTACCACCTGGAAGTACAGCACCGCGTTGACCTTCACCGAGACGTTGTCGCGGGTGATGATGTCCTGCGACGGCACGTCGATGACGCGCACGCGCAGGTCCACCTTGACCATCTGCTGCAGCCCCGGGATGAGGATGACCAGCCCCGGCCCCTTCACGCTCCAGAAGCGGCCCAGTTGAAACACCACGCCGCGCTCGTACTCGCGCAGGATGCGCAGCGAGTTCACCAGCAGCACCACCAGCGCAAAGCCCAGCAGCACCAGAAAGCCCGTGGGCAGCAGATCGCTCATGTCCTCACCTCTGTCCTCGTGTGTCGTGATCCTTGGGCGTGTCCTTGGGTACTTGGGCGGGCCGCACCAGCAGCGTGAGGCCGTCCTGGCCGGTGACGCGCAGCGCCTGGCCCGGCAGCAGGCCGGCCACGCCGCGCACCCGCCAGGGCGTGCCGGCCACGCGGGCCCACCCGGCGTCGCCCTGCACTTCCAGCAATTCGCCCCGCTCGCCCATGAGCACCGCCGTGCCGCCCACCTGCGGGCGCCGCCGCGTGCGCAGCGCCAGCATCGCCACGCCGCCGATGAAGGCGGCGGAGGTCAGCATGAGCACGGCGATCAGTGGCCAGGGGATGGCCAGGCCGGGCACGTCGCCGTCGGTGAGCAGGGCCGCGCCCAGGCCGAAGGCGGCCAGGCCGCCCAAGCCGAGCACGCCGAAGCTGGGCACAAAAACTTCGGCCGCCAGCAGCGCCAGGCCCAGCAGCACCAGCGCCAGCCCGGCGTGGTTGATGGGCAGCATCTGCAGCCCAAACAGGCCCAGCAGCAGCGACACGCCGCCCACCACGCCGGGCAGGACGAAGCCGGGGTTGGCGAACTCGAACACCAGGCCGTAGAGGCCAATGGTCATCAGCGCCAGCGCCACGCTGGGGTCGCTCAAGCTCTCCAGCAGCTCGTCGCGCCAGCCGGGCTGCAGGGCCTTGACCGGCGCATGGGCGGTGGCCAGGGTCACGCGGCGCTCGCCCACGGCGAGGGTGCGGCCGTCCAGGCGGCGCAGCAGCGTGGGCAGGTCGTCGGCGACGAGGTCGATGACGCCCTGCGCCAGCGCCTGGCGCGCGTCCAGGCTGGCGGCGTCGCGCACGGCGCGCTCGGCCCAATCGGCATTGCGCCCGCGCAGTTGCGCCAGGCCGCGGATGTAGGCCACGGCGTCGTTGACGCGCTTGGCGGCCATGGCGTCCTGCGGCGCCGAGGCGGCCTGCGGCGCCGCCCCGCCGGGGCCGACCGCCACCGGCGTGGCCGCGCCCAAGTTCGTCGCCGGTGCCATGGCGGCCACGTGCGCCGCATAGAGGATGTAGGTGCCGGCGCTGGCCGCCCGCGCGCCCTGCGGGGCCACGAACACCGCGACCGGCACGGGCGAGGCCAGCAGGCGCTTGATCACGTCGCGCATGGACTTGTCCAGGCCGCCCGGCGTGTCCAGTTGCAGCACCAGCATCGCGGCGCGCTCCTGCCCGGCCTGCTTGAGCGCGCGCTCGAAGCGCAGGGCCGTCGCGGGGCCGATGGCGCCGGAGACGGTGAGCAGCAGCACCGGCGCCGGCCCCGGCGCGGAGGCAGGGGCGGACGCATCGGCCAGCGCGCGCCACGCGCCGGCCAGGCCGAGCGCGAGCGCCAGGCCGTACAGCCACGGGCGAAGCCACTTCATGCCGGGGATGCTACGCGCCGGCTCCCGGCCCGGCGAGGAACGCGGGCGATGGCCGCGCCGCCCCGCGCAGGACCCGGGGCCCGGGAATGGCCCTTGCCGATCACCCAGTCCCGGGCCGCGGCCCACCCCAGCAGGAAACCACAACCATGAGCCAGGACCAGCACACCGACCACGCCTCGCACGACGGGCACGACCCGGCCAACATCGCCAAGCTGTGGAAGATGATCAAGGACATGCGCTTCGGCATGTTCACCACGCGGCACGAGAACGGCCACCTGCACTCGCGCCCCATGACCACGCAAAACCGCGGCACCGACACGGACGACGTGCTGTGGTTCTTCATGTCGCGCAGCAGCGAGCCCTGCGCCGACCTGCAGCGCGACGCACAGGTCAACGTGGCCTACGCCGACCCGTCCAGCGACACCTACGTCTCCGTGGCCGGCACGGCCGAGCTGGTGGAGGACGCCGGGCGCAAGCGCACGCTGTGGAACACCGCCACCGAGGCCTGGTTCCCCAACGGCCCGGACGACCCCGACGTGGCCCTGGTGCGCGTGCGCATCACCCACGCCGAGTACTGGGACGTGCACGAAAGCAAGGCCGTGCAGCTCTTGAAGATGGCCCGCTCCGCCGTCACCGGGCATCCGCCCAAGGACATGGGGGAGTACGGGCAGGTGCGCATGCATTGAGGGCGCTGGGGCGCCTTGGCATCTCGCAAGCCAAGGCGCCTCGCACCCTACTTCGTCATTCCCCCAACGCCGCCGCCGCGCCCAGCAGCGCCGGCTGCGGCGCGCGGATCAAGAAAGTCGGAATGCGCTCCAGGTAGCCCGCAAACCGCCCCTTGGCTTCAAAGGCGGCGCGCAGCGGCGAGCGGCGAAGCAGATAGTCCTCGCCGAAGCGGCCCAGGATGCCGCCGCCGAAATACACGCCGCCGCGCGCGCCCAGCGTCAGCGCCAGGTTGCCCGCCACGCTGCCCAGCAGGCTGCAAAACGTGTCCACCGCCTCGGCGCACTGCGCGTCCGTGCCCGCCAACCCGCGCTCGCACACCTGGGCGGCGGTGAGCGGCTGCGGCATCACGCCGTCCAGCCTGGCAATCGCGCGGTACAGGTTTTCCAGCCCCATGCCGGAAATCAGCCGCTCGGCCGAGACGTGCAGGTGCTCGGACCACGTGGCGCGCAGAATGTCCGCCTCGCGCGGGCCGCCGGGCGCCAGCGTCGCGTGCCCGCCCTCGCCCGCCACGGCCACCCATTCGCCGCCGCGTGAGCGCACGAGAGAAGACACGCCCAAGCCCGTCCCCGGCCCAAGCAGCACGCAAGGCGCCAAGGCGTCCGGCGCGCCGCCGCCCAAGTGCAGCAGGTCTTGCGGCTGAAACGCCGGCACGGCGTGCGCCATGGCCTCCCAGTCGTTGAGCATGAGCAGCCGCCGCAGGCCCAGGCGCTGCCGCGTGGCCTCGATGGAGAACTGCCAGCGGCTGTTGGTCATGCGCAGCCCGTCGCCCTGCACGGCACAGGCGATGGCCACGGCCGCTTCGACAGGACGTTCCGGAAATCCGTGCAGGCTTTCCAAATAGGTTTCGACCGCCGAGGCCAGGTCCGGGTGGTCCGCCGTTGCCAGCGTGCGCTGCATCTGCGGCAGGCCGCGCGCACCGCGCACCAGCGCGAAACGGGCATTGGTGCCGCCCACGTCGCCCACCAGGCGCAGCGGCCCCAAGTCGGACGGCTCAACGGACGGCAGGACGGCACCGGCAGGCGACGGCGCAAGAGCGGGAATAGGAAGCATCGGAACAAGCGACGTGAACGCGATGCCTAAATTATTAATGCTTCATTAATACATGAACATGGGTTAAACCCGCAGGCGTGCCGCCTCGCCGCGCTATGCCGCCGCGCCCGCGTCCAGCGGCAGCCGCACCACCACGCGCAACCCGCCCACGGCGCCGTCCGCCAGCTCCACCTGCCCGGCGTGGCGCTCGATGATCTCTTTCACGATGGCCAGCCCCAGGCCGCAACCGTCGCCCGTGGTCGTGCCGCGCACGAAACGCTCAAAGACGCGCTCGCGCTCCGCGGCCGGGATGCCCGGCCCGTTGTCCTCCACCTCGGCCACCGCCTGCCCGCCTTCGCGGCGCACGCGCACCGTCACTTCCGAGCCGCGCCCGGCGTAGCGGATGGCGTTGTCGATGAGGTTGCTCAGCGCCTCGCGCAGCAGCAGCGCATTGGCGCGCACGGGCACGGCGTCGCCGTCTTCCTCCAGCGCCGGGTCCAGCCCCAGGTCCACGCCGGCGCGCAGGGCGCGCGGGACCAGCTCCGCCGTCAGCTCCCGCGCCAGTTGCCGCAAGTCGAAGGCGCTGCGGTCCTGCACCAGCGCGGATTCGGGCTCGGCCCGCGCCAGCGTCAGCAGTTGATTGACCAGATGCGCGCTGCGCGTGGCGCTCTGGTGCACGCGCTCCAGCCGCGAGCGCAGCTCGGCGTCGGCACAGCCCTGCAGCGCGAGTTCCGTCTGGCTCTTGAGCCCCGCCAGTGGCGTGCGCAACTGGTGGGCGGCGTCGCCTATGAAGCGCTTTTGCGCCGCCACGTTGCGCCGCGCCGCGCCCAGCAGCTCGTTCAAAGCGCGCGCCAGCGACTGCAGCTCGCGCGGCGCCTGCTCGATGTGCAGCGGCGCGAGGTCCGTGGGCGCGCGGCTTTCCACCTCGCCGCGCAGCCGCGCCAGCGGCGCCAGGCCCGCGCGTATGCCCGCCCACACGATCATGGTCATGAGCACGATCAGGGCGGACAGCGGCAGCAGCGTGTCCACCAGGATGCTGCGCGCCAGCTCTTCCCGGTTGGCGCTGCTGCGCGCCACCTGCACCAGCATCAGCTGCCGCGGCGAGTCTTCCGTGGCGTAGGACAAGTACAGCGCCGCCACGCGCACGGGCTGCGCCGGGCGCGGCGACGAGGCGTCATCCGCCATGCGGCCGTCGTAGAAGTACGGCACGTTCAGGCGCGGCTCCTGCAGCGCGGGCGGCTGCGGCAGCGTGCGGCTGCCCAGGATGAACTGCCCCGGCGGCGTGCTCACCATGTAGTAGATGCGGTCGTCGGGGTCGGCCTCCAGCACGTCCTGCGCGGCGCGCGGGAAGTCGATCAGCAAGCCGTTTTCCATCGGTTTTATTTGCCGCGCCAGCGCGCGCGTGGCCTGCGAGAGGCTGTCGTCGATGGCGCGGTTGGCGTAGCCCGCGGCCAGCCGGTAGGTGGCAAAGCCGCCCGCGATCCACAGCACCAGTTGCGGCAGCAGCAGCCACAGCAGCAACTGCCGCTGCAGCGACAGGCCCCCGGCGTTGAGGCCACGCAGCAGGCGTTTGAGCGGGGAAAACACGGGTGATGCGCCCCGGTGAAACAACGGTACGGGATGCGGCGCTCAGCCGCGCGGCGCCTCGCCGCTTTCCAGCAGATAGCCCAGGCCGCGCACGGTGCGGATGCTCAGGCCCGACCCTTCGAGCTTGCGGCGCAGGCGGTGGATGTAGACCTCTATGGAATTGCCCGCGGCGCCCGCGCTGCCCGCCTCGCCGCCGTCGCCGCTCCAGGCCTGCGTGATCTGCTCCTTGGTCAGCACCTGGTCCCGGTGCGTGCTCAACTGCTCCAGCAAGGTCCACTCGCGCGGGCTGAGCTCCAGCGGCTCGCCTGCCACGCTGGCGCGGCGGGCCTGCGGCTCCAGCAACAGGCGCCCAAGCGTGCTGGCCGCGGGTGCGGCCTGCGACGCGGCCTGCGAGCGCCGCAGCAGCACGCGCAGCCGCGCTTCCAGCTCGGGAAAATCAAAGGGTTTCGTGAGGTAGTCCTCCGCCCCGGCGTTGAGCACCGTGACGCGGCTTTCCAAGTCGTCCAGCGCGGTGAGCACCAGCACGGGGAAGCTGGGCTTGGCCGCGTGCACGCGCTTGAGCACGCTCAGCCCGTCCAGCATGGGCAGGCCCAGGTCCAGGATGGCCAGGTCAAAGGATTGCCGCAGCAGCAGGTATTCCGCCACCGCGCCGTTTTCCACGTGTTCGACGTCAAAGCCCGCCTGGCGCAGTTGCGCCGACAGCGCATCGGCCAGCAAGGCATCGTCTTCCGCAAGCAGGAGTCGCATGGCCGAAGCTTAACGGCACATTGCACCCTTCACGGCCCGCGCACCGCCTTGCACGCCGGCACGGCGCGCCTTCAGGGTTTAACCTCATATTAAGACATTAACGCCACATTAATACTTGCGTCCAACGCAGCCGCAGCAGGCCGCGTGCAGTGCAACCATCAAGCCGGATGCGACAACCGGCGCCCGCAAGGAGACATCCCATGACCACCCACCGCCCCACCCCGCGCCGCGCCCTGCTGGCCGTTGCGGCGACTGCCGCCACCATGGCGCTTTGCGGCGCGGCCCGCGCCGGCGAGGTCGAGGTGCTGCACTACTGGACCAGCGGCAGCGAGGCCAAGGCCGCCGCGGCGCTGAAGTCCATGCTGCAGGCCAAGGGCCACACCTGGCGCGACTTCGCCGTGGCCGGCGGTGGCGGCGACTCGGCGATGACCGTCCTGAAATCCCGCGTGGTGTCGGGCAACGCCCCGGCCGCCGGCCAGATCAAGGGGCCGTCCCTGCAGGAATGGGCCGCCGAGGGCGTGCTGGCCAGCATCGACGACGTGGCCAAGGCCGAGAAGTGGGACAGCCTGCTGCCCAAGCAGATCGCCGACGTCATGAAATACAAGGGCAGCTACGTCGCCGCCCCGCTCAACGTGCACCGCGTCAACTGGCTCTACGCCAACCCCGAGGTGCTCAAGAAGGCCGGCGCCAAGCTGCCGGCCAACTGGGACGAGTTCTTCACCACGGCCGAGGCGCTGAAGAAGGCCGGCGTGATCCCGCTGGCCCACGGCGGCCAGAACTGGCAGGACTTCACCATCTTCGAGAGCGTCGCGCTCGGCCTGGGCGGCGTGGACTTCTACCGCAAGGCGCTGGTGCAGCTGGACGCGGCCACGCTCAACGGGCCGACCATGGAGAAGGTGCTCACCACCTTCCGCCGCATCAAGGGCTACACCGACAAGAACGCCCCGGGCCGCGACTGGAACCTGGCCACCGGCATGGTGGTCAAGGGCGAGGCCGGCATGCAGCTCATGGGCGATTGGGCCAAGGGCGAGTTCATGGCCGCGGGCAAGCAGCCGGGCAAGGATTTCGTCTGCACGGCCGCCCCCGGCAGCGCGGGCGCCTTCACCTTCAACGTGGACTCGCTGGCCATGTTCAAGGTCAAGGGCGACGACAAGGTCAAGGCCCAGAAGGACCTGGCCGCGGCCGTGATGTCGCCGCAGTTCCAGGAGGCCTTCAACATCAACAAGGGCTCCATCCCCGTGCGCATGAACATGGACCTCTCCAAGTTCGACGACTGCGCCAAGGCCTCCGCCAAGGACTTCGCCGCCAGCGCCCAGGCCGGCACCCTGGTGCCCAGCATCGCCCACGGCATGGCCGTGCCGGCATCGGTCGAAGGCGCCATCAAGGACGTCGTGAGCCAGTTCTGGAACAACGACCGCATGACGCCCAAGGAAGCCATGTCGCGCCTGGCCGCCGCCGCCAAGAGCAGTTGACCAGCACTGCCGGCCGCGCCTGACGCGGCCGCCTGAGTTCTCCGCGCCTCCACCCGCCTCCGGCATCCAATGCGCCGGCAAGTGAAACCTGCGCCGCGCGCGCCGGGTGGGGCCCTCTCACGCCCAATGAATCCATTGGGCTCCACCAAGAGGCTTGCATGTCCGCCCCTTCCAACCTGCGCACGCCGTGGCTGCCCAAGCTGGTGATCGCGCCCGGCTTCGCGCTGTCCTTCGTGTTCATCTACGGCTTCATGGCCTGGAACGGCTACCTGTCGCTCACGGGCTCGCGGCTGCTGCCCAACTACGAGCTCCAGGGCCTGGACCAGTACGTGGCCCTGTTCCACAACGAGCGCTTCCACGTGGCGCTGACCAACATGGCGGTGTTCGGCGGCCTCTTCATCGCCGGCGCCATGGGCCTTGGCCTGCTGCTGGCCATCCTGCTGGACCAGAAGGTGCGCGCCGAAGGCGTGCTGCGCACCGTCTACCTCTACCCGATGGCGATCTCCTTCATCGTCACCGGCACCGCGTGGAAATGGATGCTCAACCCCGGCCTGGGCCTGGAGCGCACGGTGCAGCAGTGGGGTTGGGAATCTTTCAGCTTCGGCTGGCTGGTGGACCCGGACAAGGCCATCTACTGCATCGCCATCGCCGGCGTGTGGCAGGCCGCGGGCTTCGTGATGGCGCTGTTCCTGGCCGCGCTGCGCGGCATCGACGACGCCATCATCAAGGCCGCCCAAGTGGACGGCGCCACGCTGCCGCGCATCTACCTGCGCATCATCGTCCCCAGCCTGCGCCCGGTGTTCTTCAGCACCCTGATGGTGGTCAGCCACCTCGCCATCAAGAGTTTTGATCTGGTGATGGCGCTCACCGCCGGCGGGCCGGGCTATGCGACCGATCTCCCGGCCACCTTCATGTACGCCATGGCCTTCACGCGCGGCCAGATCGGCCTGGGTGCCGCCAGCGCCACCGTGATGCTGGCCACCATCGCCGCCATCGTCGTGCCCTACCTGTACTCCGAGCTCAGGAGCAAGCGATGAGCACTTCGCCCCTCGCCACCACCATGCCCTCCTCCTCCGTGATCGGTGCCGCCGCACCCGCCGCGATGTCGCGCCGGCGCCTCAACCTGCACCGCCTCGTGCTGTGGGCCGTGCTGCTGGTGTTCGCCGCCTGGTTCCTGGCGCCGCTGTACGTGATGGTCGTGACCTCGCTGAAGGACATGGCCCAGATCCGCGACGGCAACCTGCTGTCGCTGCCTACCAGCCCCACGCTGGAGGCGTGGAGCCGCGCCTGGAGCAGCGCCTGCACCGGCACGGACTGCAGCGGCCTGCAACCCTTCTTCCTGAACTCCGTGCTGCTGGTGGTGCCGGCCGTGCTGATCTCCACCGCTTTGGGCGCGCTCAACGGCTACGTGCTGAGCAAGTGGCGCTTTCGCGGCAGCGAGCTGATGTTCGCGCTCATGCTGTTCGGCGTGTTCATGCCCATGCAGGTGGTGCTGCTGCCCATGAGCCAGGTGCTGGGCTGGCTCGGGATGGCCAGCTCCATCAGCGGCCTGGTGCTGGTGCACGTGCTCGCCGGCCTGCCCTCCACCACCCTGTTCTTCCGCAACTACTACGTGGGCCTGCCGGACGAGCTGGTCAAGGCGGCCATGCTGGACGGCGCCTCGTTCTGGCAGATCTTTTGGCGCATCGTGCTGCCGCTGAGCACGCCCATCCTGGTCGTGACGCTGATCTGGCAGTTCACGCAGATCTGGAACGATTTCCTCTACGGCGTCGTCTTCTCCGGCGCCGACAGCAAGCCCATCACCGTGGGCCTGAACAACCTCGTCAACACGACCAGCTCGGTCAAGGAATACAACGTGGACATGGCGGCTGCGCTCATCGCGGCGCTGCCGACGCTGCTGGTCTACGTCATCGCGGGCAAATACTTCGTGCGCGGCCTGACGGCCGGCGCGGTGAAAGGCTGATCACCATGGGCGCTCTCTCCATCCGCCAGGTCGAGAAAACTTACGCGGGCAACGTCCGCATCCTCAAGGGCATCGACATCGAGATCGAGGCCGGCGAGTTCCTCATCCTCGTGGGCCCGTCCGGCTGCGGCAAGTCCACGCTGCTGGGCATGATCGCCGGGCTGGACACGCCCACGGCCGGCAGCATCCACATCGGCGAGCGCGACGTCACGCACCTGCCCAGCAAGGACCGCGACATCGCCATGGTGTTCCAGAGCTACGCGCTCTACCCGAACATGAACGTGGCGCAGAACATCGCCTTCGGCCTGGAGATCCGCAAGGTGCCCAAGGCCGAGCGCGACGCGACCGTCCAGCGCGTGGCGCAGATGCTGCAGCTCGGCCACCTGCTGGACCGCAAGCCCGCCCAGCTCTCCGGCGGCCAGCGCCAGCGCGTGGCCATGGGCCGCGCCCTGGCCCGCAACCCCAGGCTCTTCCTCTTCGACGAGCCGCTGTCCAACCTCGACGCCAAGCTGCGCGTGGAGATGCGCGCGGAAATCAAGCTGCTGCACCAGCGCACGCGCACGACCACCGTGTACGTGACGCACGACCAGGTGGAAGCCATGACGCTGGGCGACCGCATCGCGGTGATGAAGGACGGCGTGGTGCAGCAGTTCGGCACGCCGGAGGACATCTATGCGCGCCCGGCGAACCGCTTCGTGGCCGAGTTCATCGGCTCGCCCGTGATGAACATCGTGTCCGCCGCGCAGGGTGCCAACGCACCCACCGCTGCCGGCCTCCCCTTGCCGACCACCGATGGCCAGCAGGCCGCACTGCGCGCCAACGGTTGCGCCGGCATCCTGTACGGCCTGCGGCCCGAGCACCTGAGCCTGGCCGACAGCGGCGTGCCGGGGCGGCTGGCCATCGTCGAGCCCACCGGCCCCGACACCTACGCCACGGTGGAGACGGCGCTGGGCATGCTCACCGCCCGCGTGCCCGGCACGCTGCACGCGCAGGCCGGCGAGAGCGTGCACCTGCGCTGGCAGCCCCAGCACGCCCACCTGTTCGACGCGCGCACCGAGGCCCGCGTGGCCTGACGCTCAAGCGGCCCGCGCGCCGCCCGCCCAACGCAAGACGCCCACACGCCGCGCCAGCGCGCGGCGCGGGGACGGCTTCGCCCAAAGAACAAACAACGGCCCGCTCCATCCGCCCAAAGGCAAGGCGGCGGGCGAACTCGTCCCCAGCGGACGCCTACTCAGAGGAGACAAGGACATGAACACCAGCAACGCCCCCCAGCGCCTGCGCCAGGCCAGCATCGCCGCCGCCGCGGCGCTGGCCTGCCTGTCGGCAGCCCAGGCCGCGGAAGTCGCGGGCCTGGAGCTTTACGGCTACACCCGCGGCGGCTTCTACTCCAGCAGCGGCGACGCCCCGCGCGGCGGCTACACCTTGGGCGGCGACGCGCAGAAGTTCCGCCTGGGCAACGAGGGCGACCACGGGCTGGAGTTCGGCATAGGCAAGACCTTCGAGGCGGGCAACGGCCTGAAATTCGGCGCCTACTACATGCCCACGGTCTGGAACGGCGACCACGGCACCGACGAGGCCTACGGCACGCTCTCCGGGCTGCCGTTTGCGCCCGAGGCCGAGTTCTGGGCCGGCCAACGCCGCCTGCGCCTGCAGGACGTGCACATCGTGGACAAGTTCTTCGCCGACTACGGCGACAACCTGGGCGCGGGCATGCGCGGCATGCAGTTGGGCCCGGTGAAGCTGGGCGTGGGCCTGTTCACCAGCGACAGCATCAACAACCACGTAAGCCGCCCCAACCAGGCCAGCCGCCTGAACGTGGACCTCTCCGACTACGCGCTCAACCCCGGCGGCAAGCTGCGCGTGACCTTCACCAAGGTGTTCGGCGGTTTCCAATATGGCCACGACGGCGTGGGCGTGTCGCTGGTGCACAACCAGGCGGACTTCATCGTTCCCAACCTGAAGAACGCGCTGTTCGTCCAGGCGGCCAACGGGCATGCGGCGCTCAGCGGGCAGTTCTTTGGGCTGGACAACCCGGCAACGACCAGCTTGGTGGTGGGCGCCGGCGGCGTGGTCAACACCGTCACCAACCCGCCCACGCCCAACGCGGGCCAGAAGAGCTGGCGCGTGATCGACTCGCTGAGCTGGCAGCAGGGGCGCTTCGGTGGCCAGACCATCGCCGCCTACCAGCACGCCAAGGCGGATGGCGGGCCCAACGACGGTGTGGTGACCAAGGACATCTCCCTGGGCGGCCGTGTCTCCTATGCCGTGACCGACCATTTCAAGCTGCTGGCCGAGGCCGGCACCACCAGCCGCGCGGTGGACGGGCAGCCCACGCAGCGGCTGCACAAGCTGACCATCGCCCCGGCCCTGGCGCTTGGGCCGGAGTTCTTCTCCCGCCCCGAGCTGCGCCTGTACGCCACGCGGGTGAAGTGGAACGACGCGGCCGCGGCGGCCAACGCCGGCGGCTTCGCGGCCGGCGGGCGCACCTCGGCCACGCTGTTCGGCGTGCAGATCGAGGCCTGGTGGTGATCACTGCGGGGACACGGCCATGAGCTTCGACCTCGTCATCTTCGGCGGCACCGGCGACCTGGCCTGGCGCAAGCTCATGCCGGCCCTGTTCCAGGCCTGGCGCCACGGCAAGCTGCCCGCTGGCGGGCGCATCCTGGCCGTGGCCCGCGAGGCCCTGGACGGCGATGGCTACCGCCAGTGGCTGCAGCAGCGCTTCCAGGACCTGGCCGGTCCAACCCGGCCGGGCGCGGCGGATTTCAAGCGCTTCGCCGCGCTGCTGCACTACCTGCAGGTGGACTTGTCCTTGCCCGCGCACTACGCGCGGCTGCGGCGCTGGCTCAAGGCGCCGCAGCCGGGCGAGGGCCGCAACAGCGCTGCCGACAGCGCGGTGCTGTACCTGGCCACCAGCCCGCACCTCTTTCCCGAGATCTGCCGCCAGCTCGGCGCCGTGGGCCTCAACGGGCCGGAGGTGCGCGTGGTGCTGGAAAAACCGCTGGGCCATGACCTGCAAAGCGCCCGCGCCATCAACCAGGCCGTGGGCGCCACCTTCAGCGAAGCGCAGGCGCTGCGCATCGACCACTACCTGGGCAAGTCCGCCGTGCAGAACCTCACCGCGCTGCGCTTTGGCAACGCCCTCTTCGAGCCGCTGTGGCGGCGTGAGAGCGTCGCCAGCATGGAGATCACGCTGGCCGAGTCCTTGGGCGTGGGCACGCGCGGCGACTTCTACGACCGCACCGGCGCCCTGCGCGACATGGTGCAGAACCATGCCTTGCAGTTGCTGAC
Organism: Azohydromonas lata NBRC 102462; assembly: GCF_001571085.1. Classification (GTDB taxonomy): domain Bacteria; phylum Pseudomonadota; class Gammaproteobacteria; order Burkholderiales; family Burkholderiaceae_C; genus Azohydromonas; species Azohydromonas lata. The sequence continues at coordinate 13,899 of NZ_BCTC01000033.1, read as the reverse complement.
CATGCTGGCCATGGAGCCGCCCGCGCGCCACGACGCCAACGCGCTGCGCGACGAAAAGCTCAAGGTGCTGCAGGCGCTGAAACCTTTCGACGCCGTGAGCGCGCGGCGCGACGTGGTGCGCGGCCAGTACCGCGCCGGCGTGTGCGAAGGCCGCGCCGTGCCGGGCTACCTGGACGAGCGCAACGTGCCCGCGGGCAGCCGCTGCGAGACCTTCGTGGCGCTGCGCACCGAGGTGCGCAACTGGCGCTGGGCCGGCGTGCCCTTTTACTTGCGCACCGGCAAGCGGCTCGCGGCGGGGGCGGCCTGCATCGTCGTGAACTTCCGGGCAGTGCCGCACCCCATCTTTCCCGGGCCGCACCGCGCCAACCGCCTGCTGATCAAGCTGCAGCCGGAGGACGGGCTGGAGCTGCAACTGCTGGCGGCCAAGGGCAGCTCCGGCTCGGAGGCGCTGGCGCCGGTGAGCCTGGACCTGGACTTCGACAAGGCCTTTTTCGAGGACCGCGTGGGCGCCTACGAACGGCTGCTGCTGGAGGCCCTGCACGGCCGGCTGAATCTGTTCGTTCGCAGCGACGAGCAGGAGGAGGCCTGGCGCTGGGTCGAGCCCGTGCTGCAGGCCTGGCGCGAGGACGATGCCGCCGGCCTGGGCCCGCGCCCCTACGCCGCCGGGAGCTGGGGCCCGGCCGCCGCCAGCGCGCTGGTGGCGCGCGACGGGTTTCACTGGTCCGAGGAACACTGAGCACCGTCCGCCGCCCGGCGCGCCTATCCACAAAACGGGTGCGGGCCGGCAGAAAAAAGTCTGTTTGTCAGGGATAACGCGGAATATTCACGGCTACCGATGTAAACAGGCGCAACCAGACGCCGATGAAAGACCGTCGCCCAAAGTGGGCTGCAGTTTTTTGGGCAGGACATGGACATCGAAGTCTGGAGAGAAGGATTTGAAGCCGGCAAAAGGCTGCAGCCGGCTCGTCCGCCTTATGACAACGGCACGCTGGAGGCCTGGAGTTGGCACCGCGGCTACATCGAAGGCGCGGCGCAGCGCATGGGCCGCTGCTACAGCGACCGGCCGCCTCGCGACGTGGAATGGCCCAGCCTGCCCAGCCAGCGCAGCGCCGGCCGCGCTGTGAGAGGAAGGCCTGTTTCGCGGTAAATCCCTTCGCCGCTTTTCCCCCAGATCGCGCGCACGCGCCGCGCTCCAGTGCTGGAGCCGGCGCGTGCGCGCTTTGGCGCACTCCCCTGCGCCGGCCTTGCCGTCAGGCACGCCAAGCTGTGGACGCGCAGACCCTGCCCGCGCGGCTGTCCGCGCCACGGCGAGGGACTTTCCTGGGCGCCCCGGGGGCGGCGCGAGACTTGCCACGTGCCGGGACCGACCGCGCCGACCGGCGCGCAGCGGCACTCCAACCATTGCGGCGCATGGCGCCACAGTCCGTTCAAGCCAAGGGAAAGGACACTGTCATGGAACTCTCCAACCACGCCTTGAAAGACCTCTTCGACCAGCTCGGCCTGCCCAGCGAGCAAAGCGACATAGAGCACTTCATAGAGAGCCACCGGCCGCTGCCGGACGATCTGCGGCTGGCGGATGCGCCGTTCTGGACGCCGGCGCAGGCGCAGTTCCTCAAGGAGGAATTCCTGGATGACGCGGATTGGGCGCCGCTGGTGGACCAGCTCAACGCGCTCCTGCATCAGCCGACGCGGCACTGAGCGCGGCGCGTTCGCCCATGCGGCGAACGCACGCCGGGCCTGCGGCTTTCAGCCCAGGCCGTTTTGCTCCATGTAGAAGCGCACCATGCTGGCCATGACCAGGGGCGACTGCCACTGGCGCGCGTCCAGCCGGCGCATGAGCGTGGGCGTGGCGGTGCCGGCGGCCACCACGTGGGCGCGCAGCCGCTCCATCCAGGCCGCCTGCTCGGCCTCCGGCAAGGCCTCAAAAACCGCCCTCGCCTGGGCCAGCGCCCGCGACTGCGCCTGCTGCGCGGCGGTGGCCGGGTTTTGCAGCCCGGCTTCCCGCACCGCGGCGGCGGGCCGTGGGGCTGCGGCCATCGGCCCCGGCGCAGCGGCGGCCGGCGCGGGCGCAGGGGTGCCCGGCTGCGCCACGGTGGGATGTGCCTCGTTCTCCAGGCCGGCCAGGATGGTCTTGAGGTAGGCGGCCTTGTTGACGATGGGCTTGCTGGCACCGGCACCGGCGTAGCGCTGCATGGCATCCAGCGCGCGGGCCACGGCGGCTTCGCCGTAGCGCTCCATGAAGGCATCGACGTCGCTTTCGCGCAGACCCAGGGCCAGTGCGCGCGCCACCTGCGTCACGTCGGCGGGCTGCTGCTCGGCGCGGGCAGCCGCCACCTCCGGCGCCTGCTTGCGGCGCACGGCGAACTGCACCTCGGCCACGGCGCGGCCTTCCTTGTATTCGAGCAGCTCGATTTCGAGGTCGCTGATTTCGTTGATGTCGCGTATGGCGGGGCTGACGAACTCGTTCTTGAACTTGCGCCACTCGCGCTGGCGCGCCAGCTCGGAGCCCTTGAGCACGGCCACCCACCAGCTCCAGTGCTGGCGCGCGGTGACGCCGCCGGGGTTGTCGCGGTAGCGGGCGCAGATTTCGTACAGCGCCACGGCCGTGTAGGTGCCCAGCTGCGCGATCGTTTCCAGCTCCAGTCGCGCCCACCGGTTCGGACCCAGCATCTGCTGCTGGATGGTGGGCGGGTAGAACCACGTGACCCAGTTCTCGCCGTTCTTCTTGTACAGGCGCACCTCGGAGAGCATGTTGAACATGCGCAGCTCGTCGCGCGTATCCGCCGCGCCGCCCTCGGCGAAGCTGGCCGCCGCCGCGTCAGCCGGCAGCAGGCTCCACTGCTCGCCGCGCGACAGCGGGCGCCACTCGATCTTGGTGGACATCATCTGTTCGATGTAGCGCTTGGCGTCCACGGCTACGTTGGAGCCGGCACCGAAGCCGCGCAGGATGGCGTTGAGCGGCGCACTGAAGCCGGTGCTGCCGTCAGCACCTTGCGCGCCCTGGCGCTGCGCGATGTGCAGCATGACGTTGTAGGCCTTGCGCGCGGTGACGGTGAGGCTCTTGTTCAGCGGAACGATGGCCAGCGCCGCCACCGGCTTGTTCAGCATGCCGGCGGGAGCGTCCTTCTTCAGCGACGTCAGCTTCTTGGCCATGGCGCAGTATATGTCCGCACGCGTTCGGACAGATGGCACGGACACCGGCCCCCCTGCTGTCCTCGTTTCAACGGACAGCAAGTGGAGCCCGCTCAGCCAGCCCCCGGAAAAGCCGGACATTTACAAGTGCCGCAAGCTTGAGGAAACCCCGGAAAAGCCGGACGCTTGGCTACCTGCGGACCGACAGCGAAGGCCTGAAAACCCGGACACTTCACGGTTCACAACTGAGAAACGGGCCTGCTGGCCCTTGGAACACGCGTCCGGCAAAGCGGACTCGGTGCATGGAACAGCCACGCCCGGAAAACCGGGACACTTGCCCGCAAGCTCAGACAGTTGGCTCGCAATGCCGGACGCATGTGCAGGCCATCCCGGACGGATGCTTGGGTAAAGCCGGACGGTAAAACTTATTAAGTTGTTGATTTATATAGAAAATTCAAGGTTTCCCACAGGCCCGAAGTCTTGAATCTTTGAATTCTTCTAAAGATCGGATGACGTTGAGGAAAAAAGAACTCCATACAGCCGAAAGTGTCCGGATTCTCCGGGCCGTTGTTGGATCAAGACGCGGCTTTCACGTGTGACTGCGAAAACGGCGTTCTCTATAGAATCGGCCGCTACAGCAATATTCGCGTGGGAAAGGACTGTTTGTGGAATCACTTTTGAGCAACGCTGCGCGCAGCATCAGCCTGGAGGCCATTGCGGAGCAGGCCGAGCGGGTGAAGTCCATCGTGGCCCAGGTGCGGGGCGCCATGCTCGCGCCGGATGCGCGCAAGAAGCCTCCCACCTTCTCCACCACGCAGCTCATGGCACTGACCGGGCTGGACAAGGGGCAGGTGGACTACCGCGTGCGCAAGGGTGACCTGCCCAGCGGACGGCTCAACAGCACGGGGTCGCGGCGCGAGTTCACGTTGGAGGAGGCGCGCCGCTGGGTGAAGGACGTGCGCAAGGAGGAGCTTCGGCCACAGGGCGCGGAGGCCGTCACCATCGCCATCGGCAACTTCAAGGGCGGCGTGACCAAGACCACCACTTCGCTGACGCTGGCGCAAGGGCTGAACCTGCGCGGGCATCGGGTGCTGGTGATCGACTGCGATCCGCAGGGCAGCCTGACCACGCTGTTCGGCCTGCTGCCGGACTCGGAGGTCAACGTGGATGACACGGTGCTGCCGCTGTTCACTGGCGACCAGGCCGACATCGCCTACGCCATTCGACCGACTTACTGGGACGGCATCGACCTTGTGGCGGCGGCGTCCTTCCTGTTCTCGGCCGAGTTCGTGCTGCCGGCCAAACAGAGCAAGGACCCGAAGTTCGAGTTCTGGAACGTGCTGAACTACGGCATAGACCCGGTGCGGCTGGACTATGACGTGATCATCATCGACACGCCGCCCGCCCTCTCCTACACCACCATCAACGCGCTGATGGCCAGCGACGGCATCATCATGCCGCTGCCGCCCAATGCGCTGGACTTCGCTTCCAGCGCCCAGTTCTGGGATCTGTTCTCCGACCTGACCACGCAGCTCGTCAAGAACCGCGGCGGCAGCAAGGAATTCGCCTTCATAGACATCCTGCCGGCCAAGGTGGAGTCCACCGACCAGGCCAGCCTGGTGGTGCGCGAGTGGATGGCCGCGGCCTACGCCGAGAAGGTGTTGCCCGTGGAGATACCGAAGTCCATGGCGGCCAGCACCTCCAGCGCCGAGTTCGGCACCGTGTATGACAGCAGCCCGGCCAATGCCAGCACGCGCACGTTCAAGCGTGCTTACGAAGCCTATGACCGGCTGGTGGAGCTGATCGAAGACCAAGCCCAGACCTTCTGGCGCAAGCAACTGGGAGCGTGACATGGCCTCGCAAGGAACACCTGTGAAGAAGAAGGGGTCCGGCATCCATTTCGTGTTGCCCGATGCGCGCAAGGAGGGGGAGCTTGCTTCCCCCGCGCCGGTGACGGCGCGGGCCAACGCGCCGCGCACCGGCGTGGGCCTGTTGGCCACGACCGTGTTCGAGACTGCCAAGCTGGAGGAGCGCATAGAGGCGCTGCAGGGCGAAGTGCAGAAACTGGAGTCCGAGCGCGGCGGACAGCTCATGGATGCGCGCAGCGTGGTGCCCAGCCGCTGGGCCAACCGGCATCCGGACGCTTTCACCGGGCCGGAATTCGAGGAGCTCAAGCGCGAGATTCGCGATGCGGGCGGCAACGTCCAGCCCATCAAGGTGCGGCCGCTGCCGGCACCGCGTGCGGGCGAAGGCGGCGTGGAGGCACGCTACGAGATCGTCTTCGGCCACCGCCGCCACCGTGCGTGCCTGGAGCTGGGCCTGCCGGTGCTGGCCATCGTGCAGGAGTTGCCGGACCGCGACCTGTTCATCCACATGGAGCGGGAGAACCGCGGGCGGCAAAGCCTTTCGGCGTGGGAGCAGGGGCGCATGTATTTGCGTGCGCTGGATGAAGGGCTGTTTCCCTCCAACACCCAGTTGGCCAACGCCATTGGACGCAGCGTCAGTGACATCGGCAAGGCGGTGCGCATTGCGCAGCTGCCCTCCGAAGTCGTCGGCGCCTTTCCCTCGCCCAACGCCATCCAGTTCCGCTGGGCGGCCGACCTGCAGCGCGCGCTGGAAAAGGACGCCGATGCCGTGCTGGCCGCCGCCCGTGCCGCTGACCAGATCGAACCCCACCCTTCGGCCGCCGAAGTTCATGCCACGCTCACGGCCTGTCTGCGCGACAAGGGGGTGGGACGGTCCTACCCCCCGGTGCACGAGATCGACCTGGGCCAGGGCCGCAGCGCCACGCTGCGCAGCGACGCCAAAGGTCGCACCGTGGTGGAGCTGAGCGCAGGTGTGCTGCCCGCGGACCAGTGGCCGGCCTTGGAGGCGGCACTGCGCAAGCTCGTGGGCTGAGCGGGCGCGGTCCGCGCCCGCGCGGACGGCTTGTTGAGACGAAGGGGTGGGACGGTCCCACCTCTTTTGCTTTTCGTCTCCGCTTGAAGCCTCAAGGAAACTGCAATGCACAGGCCGTGGGCGTAGGGGGTGGGACGGTCCTACCCCCACGCCGGAAAAGTATTCGCGCGTAGACAGCCGAGCCGCGATGCAATTCCAGCGGCTGGGTGGCAGGGGGTGGGACCGTCCCACCCCCCTTTCGGTTTTGCGTGCTCTGCCGTCGAGCGCGCTGCGCAAGCTCAGTCTTGCCAGAACTTCTTCATCGCCTTCATGCGCCGGCGCTGCTCGGTCGTGACGTACACGGTGGTCGTCGCCAGCGAGGCATGCCCCAGGTTCTGCTGCGCGATTTCTATGGGCATGCCGCGCGCGATGGCGTGCGAAGCATGGCTGTGGCGCAGCCAATGGGTGCTGGCGGCAAACAGGCGCTGTGCGCCGCGTTCGTCGCCCTGGGCGCGCAGCAGCCCGGCGCAGTGGCCAAAGAAGGTCTTGAGTTGGTCGTAAAGGGTATTGGACGCGATGCCGGCTGCCGGGTCGATGCCAGCGCCGAGCAACTGCGGTGCGCGCTCGGCCGCGTCACTGGCCAAGCCCAGCAGGAAGGCGTCTTGTGTTGCCGGGTGGCCGGGGTCGGGGTCCAGCCCACGCGAGGCCAGGTAGTCCAGCAGCACGTCAGCCACCGGTTGCGGCAGGGGCACCTCGCGCTGGCGCTGGCCCTTGCCGACCACGCGCAGCACCCAGCCGGCCTCGGCCTGTGCGTCCTCGCCGTCGGCCGGGTATTCCACCCAATGCAGGTCGCCCGCGCGGGCCGCCACCGCTTCGGACAGGCGCAGGCCCGTGGCGTAGAGCAGCAGCAGGGCGGCACGCAGGCGGCGGGTGGAGCCGTTGGCCGGCTGCAGCTCCAATTGCTCCCGCACGAAACGCCATTGCGCCATGGTCAGGCTGCGGCCGGCATCCACGCGCGGTGCGGCGCCACGCGACACGGCCACGCCCGTCCACGGATTGCCCACCAGGTAGTTTTGCTGGACGAGGAAGTTGTAGAGGTTGCGCAGCACGGTCAGTGCCTGGCCCACGGCGCGTGCCGACAGCGGACCTTCGAACGGCCGCCACAGCGGCGACCAGCGCTCGCGCCCGCGCGGCCCGCACCAGCGGCTGCGCGGCTGCGGGTCGGCCAGGAAACCGCGGTAGGCCACGCAGTCCTCATGGGTCATGGAGGACAAGGCCTTGCCCCGCACCAACAGGGCCCACAGCAGGAAGCGTTCGGCCTCCTTGCGGTAGGCGCGCTGGGTGTGGGAGAGCACGGGTGGCAACGGAGATAGCGACGGCGACGCGCGTGTGCCGGTCACCGCCAAGGCATCGCCCGCGGCGCGCGAGCGCCGCCGCGCCACCACGGCCGCCTGCTGCTGCGGCGTCGCGCCGTGCTTGGCGCCGATCCAGGCCAGGATGGCTTCGTAGTCGTTGCCCGCCGCCAGCAGGCATTGCGCCTGCGGCCGGCGGTACAGGCCGCGGCTGCCGTCCATTTCGGCCGGCACCACGATCTTCTCCAGCGGCCGGATGTCGGTGGCCGCCATCACCACGCCGTGCAAGGCCTGCTCGGCTAGGTGCGATCGGGGCAGGGCGGTGTGGGCACCGATGCGCAACCCGGTGGAGTCTTCATGCGCGCGCAACCACTCCACGATGCGCTGCGCCTTGGTTCGGCCAATGCCGCGCAGCCCGCCATGCCAGCCTTGGCCCAGTCCGTTGATGCGCTCGGCCAGTTGGTGCAGGGTGAACAGGTCGGCGGCTTCCAGGCGGGACGCCAACGCCGGGTTGAGCCACGCGGCCAGCGCGTCGCCCGCGCGAGGCGGCTCGGCCACCAGCGCTTCCAGCCAGCGCAGCGCCTCCAGCTGCTTTTCCACCAGGCGGGCGCGCCGGCGCAGCCGGCGGCCTTGAGCGCCATAGGCCGCCGCATAGGCCTCGGCCTGTTCCTGCTGGGAAAAGTCCTGCAGCCCGTGCTGTTCGGCAAAGCTGTCCAGCGAGGGCAGGGCGGCTGCGTCGAACAGCCTGGACGTGTCCAGCCTGACGAGCCGCGCCACGCCGTGCCTGTCCTCGCGCCGCGCGGCGGCGGCGAACTCGTCGCGCAGCCAGGCGATGGTGGCGCGCACGGTGCGCAGGTCCGTGGCTTCGCCTTCGGCGCGCAGGTAACGGTCCCAGCTTTCGCGCAGGTTCAGGCCCTGCACCAATGCACGCATGAAGGCGAAGTGACCACCATGCAGCTTGCGCCGCCGCGCGGCGCGGGCGGATGCCGGCACCGGCGCGGAAGCGGCCCCCGCCGCCACGGCAGGGCCTCCATCGCCGCGATGCACGGGCAGGACGTCTTCGGCTGCACCCCTTTTATGCCCGCCAGATTTCCCGCCAAGTGCTTGCCGCGCCATGAATTTCCTTTTTGCCGCGTCAGGCCGCAGCAGTTGGCTGATTTTTTTGTAGGTGTTGATAATAAAGCTTATCAATCCCAGGATTCGCAGCCATCCGGCCGTGGATTCGGCGCCGGAATAGCTCATATCTGTCCGCTGGCGTTCCTCTGGAGGGCACAAGTCCAGACCATGGCGGCGCTGGAACCCTCCAGCCCCGCCAAGACGAGACACCAGGAGATTTGCCCCCATGCGCCGCCATCGCCAAGCCAAGATCGTTGCCACGGTCGGTCCCGCCAGCAGCAGCCCCCAGACGCTGCGCGCGCTCTTCGATGCCGGCGTGGACGTGTTCCGGCTCAACTTCAGCCACGGCACGCAGGCCGACCACCGCGAGCGGCTGCAGGCCATTCGCGCCATGGAGCGCGAGGTGGGCCGCCCCATCGGCGTGCTGCTGGACCTGCAAGGCCCCAAGCTGCGCATAGGCACCTTTGCCGACGGCCCCATCACGCTGTCCGCGGGCGAGCGCTTCACGCTGGACCTGCAGCGCGAGCTGCCGGGCAGCCAGCGCCGCGTGGCGCTGCCGCACCCGGAAATCTTCGCCGCGCTGCGCCCGGGCTCGGAGCTGCTCATCGACGACGGCCGCGTGCGGCTGCGCGTGGTGGCCTGCGACGTGCAGCACGCCGACACCGAGGTGCTGGTGGGCGGCACCGTCTCCGAGCGCAAGGGCGTCAACGTGCCGGACGTGCTGCTGCCGCTGTCCGCGCTCACGCCCAAGGACCTGGCCGACCTGGACTTCGGCCTGAGCCTGGGGGTGGACTGGGTGGCCATGTCCTTCGTCCAGCAGCCGCAGGACGTGGAGCAGTTGCGCGAGATCGTGCAGGGCCGCGCCGGCATCATGGCCAAGCTGGAGAAGCCCCTGGCCATCCACCACCTGGACGAGATCGTGGAGCGCTGCGACGCCCTCATGGTCGCGCGCGGCGACTTGGGCGTGGAGCTGCCCGCCGAGGCCGTGCCGCCCATACAGCGGCGCATCGTCCGCGCCTGCCGCCGCGCCGGCAAGCCGGTGATCGTGGCCACGCAGATGCTGGAGTCCATGGTCAGCTCGCCCGTGCCCACGCGGGCCGAGGCGTCCGACGTGGCTACCGCCATCTACGACGGCGCCGACGCGGTGATGCTCTCGGCCGAGTCCGCTTCCGGCCGCTACCCGGGGGAGGCCGTGCGCATGATGGACCGCATCATCCGCACCGCCGAGGACGACCCGCACCACCGCCAGGCGCTGGACGCCTCGCACACGCCCGCTCGCGCCGAGCCCGGCGACGCCATCGGCTGTGCCACGCGCCGCGTGGCCGCGCTGCTGGACGTGGCCGCCATTGCCGCCTTCACCAGCACCGGCGCCTCGGCGCTGCGCATGGCGCGCGAGCGCCCGCGCGCGCCCATCCTGGGCCTCACGCCCAACGAGAGCACCGCGCGGCGGTTGCCTCTGGCCTGGGGCGTGCACGCCGTGGCCTGCGGCGCCGTCTCCGACCAGGCCGACATGGCCGAGCGCGCCTGCGCCATCGCGCGCGAGCAGGGCTTCGCGCAAGTTGGGCAGACGGTGGTGGTCACGGCCGGGATGCCGTTCGGCACGCCGGGGACGACCAATTTGCTGCGCATTGCGCAGGTGGAGTGAAAAGGCCCTGCGGCTGAACGAAGGTGGCCCCTCCCGCCGGCCTGCAGGAGGACCGCTGGCGGGCCGAATGGCAGCCAGGCCACGGTTCGGCCCGCCAGCGGGCACGCCTACAAGGCGTGCTGGCGGCGTTTACTCACGCCCGCCCCTCCTGCCCATTGACCCGCGCGCACACCGTCAGCGCCGTGCACAGCGCCAGCAGTTGCGCCTGCAGCTCGCTGGCGTCGCGCAGCCGGCCCGCGGGCAGGGCGGCGTCCGAGGACCAATGCCGCATCTGCGCGCGCAGCCGCTCGCGCGCCCAAGCCGGACCAAGCGTGTCGCCCAACCAGTCCAGCGGGGCCAGCAGGCCTCGCACCTCCTCCACGGTGCGCTGGCAAAGCTGTTCCAGTTGCGCGCGCGACAGGTGCCGGCCCGCATCCTGCACGCGGGCGCGGCCGAGCTGCCGCTCCAGCTCATGCACCCGGCGCGCCAGCGCCAGCAGGTCCACCGCCTGGGCGCGGCGCCGTCCGAAGCGGGCCGCACGGGCGGCCCACAAGGCCAGCGCCCAATGCCGGGCCGAGCGCAGCACGCGTGCCAGCACGCCAGGGCCCTTGCGTCTGAGCGCCGCCATGCGCGGGCTCAGGCACGGCACGGTGCCGGCAGGGCGCGGCAGGGCGGCCGCGCCGGCCACGCCCCGGCATCCATGGCCTGCGCGCTGGGCGCAGGGCGCTGTGGCTTTTCAAACATGAAGCTCTGCGAAGTTGAAAAGCGGCGCAGTAGGCCAGCCGCTTCCAAGGTGCCCTGTTGCCAGCCGCTGCATTTCTGCGGTGGGCGCAACCAGCCGTTTCCCCCGGACCGGGTGGCTCAGCAACCGATACATCCGATACGGCCAGGGTGGTTCGCAGCCCACGGTGCGCTTGTGCGAATGCGTCAATGCTGATAGGGGGGGAATGGCGCGCCCCCGGTGGCCCATGGTTGCGCGCGCTTCCACCCGTTGGCCTTGCTGCAGGTCGCGCCAGGGCGGCGGCCCGCGATGCGCCCGGGGCCCCGTGGCGAGTCGATGCCGCGGGCCCCGCACCGCCCCGGGCCTGCGCCCGGGCCGCACCCGGGCCCCGTGCGAACCCGGTGGCAGCGCACGCTACCCTTGCCCTGCCATGCTTCAACGACGCCGTTTCGCCGCTTCCGTCCGTTCCCGCCTGCCCGCTTTCCCCGCCACGGACGACCTGCGCGCCGACGCGCTGGCCGGCCTGCTGGGTGCCGTGCTGGTGCTGCCGCAGGGCATCGCTTTCGCCACGCTGGCCGGGCTGCCGCCGCAGTACGGCCTGTATTCGGCGGTGGTGCCCTGCATCGTCGCGGCGCTGGCGGGCTCCAGCCGCCACGTCGTCTCCGGGCCCACCAACGCCAACTCGCTGGCGCTGTTCGCCATGCTGGCGCCGCTGGCCGCCGTGGGCTCGCCGGCCTACGTGGAGCTGGCGCTGGCGGTCACGGTGCTGGTTGGGCTGCTGCAGTTCGCCACCGGCGCGCTGCGGCTGGGCTCGGTGGCCAATTTCATCTCGCCCACGGCGCTGCTGGGCTTCACCGCGGGCGCGGCGCTGCTGATCGTGGTGCACGCGCTCAAGGACGCGCTGGGCCTCACGCTGCCGCCGGGCCCAAGTGCCGGCGCCGTGCTGCAGGCGGCCTTCTCCCAGGCCCCGCAGCCCGGCGCGCTGCTGGTGGCGCTGGTCACGCTGGGCACGGCCGCGGGGCTGCGCCACCACCGCCGCGGCTCGCCCTTCATGCTCGCGGGCCTGGCCGTGGGCACGGCGCTGGCGGCGCTGCTGGCGCACTTGGCGCCGGCCGCCTGGCACGTGCGGCTGCTGGGCGCCTTGCCCTCGGCGCTGCCGCCCTTTCACCCGCCGGCGGTGGCGCCGGAGCAATTGCCGCAGCTGCTGGGCATCGCCGCGGCGCTGACGGTGGTGGCGCTGGCGCAGTCCATCGCCATCGCCAAGGTCGTGGCCGCGCGCTCGGGGCAGCGCATAGACGCCAACCGCGAGTTCCTGGGCCAGGGCCTGTCCAACCTCGCGGGCGGCTTCTTCTCCTGCTACGTGTCCTGCGGCTCGCTCAACCGCTCGCTGCCCAACCTGGAGGCCGGCGCGCGCGGCCCGCTGGCCGCCGTGTTCTCGGCGCTGCTGGTCATCCCGCTGGTGGCGATGTCGGCGCCGCTGCTGGCGCTCATTCCCTTCGCCGCCATCGCCGGGCTGCTGGTGCTGGTGGGATTCACCTTGCTGGACCTGCCGCGCTGGCGGCATCTGCGGCGCGCCAGCCGTTCCGAGCTCGCCGTGGCCCTGATCACCCTGGCCGCCACGGTGAGCGTGCGGCTGGAGATCGCCGTGCTCATCGGCAGCGCGCTGTCGCTGGGCCTGTACCTGCACCGCACCTCCCGCCCGGCCATGCGCACCATGGGTTTCAACCTCCCGCGCGAGGACGGGCACCGGCCTTTCGTGGTCGTCGAGCACACCGCGGACGCGCTGCCGGAGTGCCCGCAGTTGAAGCTGCTGCGCATGGAGGGCTCGGTCTACTTCGGCGCCACGGCCCACGTGGCCGACCGGCTGCAGGCGCTGCGCGACGCGGGCCAGCCGCAAAAGCACCTGCTGGTCATGGCCAAGAGCATGAATTTCATCGACGTGGCCGGCGCCGAGCTGTGGCGCCAGGAGCTGCGCGCGCGCCGTGCCCTGGGCGGCGACCTGTACTTCCACCGCCCGCGCCCGCCGGTGCTGGCGCAGTGGCGGCGTGACGGCTTCCTGGACGAGCTCGGTGCCGACCACGTCTACCCCGACAAGCGCCGCGCCATCGCCGCCATCACCCACCGCCTGGACTGCGACACCTGCCGCCGCTGCACCGTGCGGGTGTTTCAGGAATGTGCCGAACTGCCGGGGCCGGGCTGCCGGCGCGGCTGAAAGCGCCCGCGCGTCCCATTGCTTGGGCCAGACCCGGCCTTGGGGCCCTGTCCCCATCGGGAAACTTTTTGAGTGACCTCAACTCCTGCGGCGCGTCGCCGATACCGCCGTGTCAGCTTTCATTAAGAAATCAGGAGACAAGCGTGACCTTCACCAACCTGAAAACCCGCACCATGCTGCCGCTGGCCTTTACGTTGCTGCTGCTGTTCATGCTGGCGCAGGCGGCGCTGGGCATCAGCGGCCTGCGCGACGTGGGCCGGGTGATGCACCAGGGGCTGGAGCACGACCGCACCGCGGCCGTGGCGGCCATCGACGACGAGGTGTCCTCGCTGACCTGGCTGATGGGCCTGCTGGCCGGCGCCGGGCTGCTGCTGGGCACGGGCTGCACGGTGGCGCTGGTGCGCGCCATCACGCGGCCGCTGGACGAGGCCATCGTCATCGCCGAGACCGTGGCCGCGGGCGACCTGAGCCAGGAGTTCAAGACCGAGCGCGGCGGCGACTTCGGCCGACTCCTGGGCGCGCTGGGCAACATGGAGGACACGCTCACGGACCTGGTCACGCGCATCAAGGGCTCCACCGACACCATCGCCGTGGCCTCCAAGCAGATCGACGGCGGCAACGTGGACCTGGCGCGCCGCACCGAGCAGCAGGCCGCCTCGCTGCAGCAGACCGCGGCCAGCATGAGCCAGCTCACCGAGACGGTGAAGCTCAACGCCGAGCGTGCCCACTCCGGCAGCGGCCTGGCCGCGCAGGCCCGCCAGGTGGCCGAGCAGGGCGGCGCGGTGATGGCGCAGGTGGTGGGCACCATGGACGCCATCAACACCAGCTCCAAGAAGGTGTCGGACATCATCGACGTGATCGAGGG
>NZ_BCTC01000032.1 GCF_001571085.1 Azohydromonas lata NBRC 102462 | reverse complement strand
AGCTGCCGTTTTTGCAGCGCCCCAGCGGAGAACCGCTGGCGGAAAGGGAGGGATTCGAACCCTCGATACAGGAAACCTGTATACCGGATTTCGAGTCCGGCGCATTCGACCACTCTGCCACCTTTCCGGGAACTTCACCCTGGTCAGCAGGTGAAGCCTCGCATTCTAGCCTAAGTTTTAGGCGAGACGCTACATCTTTTTGTGGGACGGGGCACGACGGTGGCGCTTGGGCCGGGCAATGGCTTCACCCAAGCCGCCAAGCGCCGCCCTGCCCCACCGCTGGACCACCTCAGCAGTGACGCAGCACATCCATGCCGCGCAGATAAGGGCGCAGCGCCGCCGGGATGTCTATGCCGCCGTCGGCCCGCTGGAAATTCTCCAGCACCGCCACCAGCGTGCGCCCCACGGCCAGGCCGGAGCCGTTGAGCGTGTGCACCAGCTCCGGCTTGCCCTGGGCGTTGCGGAAGCGCGCCTGCATGCGCCGCGCCTGGAAAGCCTCGCAGTTGGAGCAGGAGCTGATCTCGCGGAAGGTGTTCTGCGCGGGCAGCCAGACCTCCAGGTCGTAGGTCTTGGCGGCGCTGAAGCCCATGTCGCCGCTGCTCAGCGCCACGACGCGGTAAGGCAGCTCCAGCTTCTGCAGGATGGCTTCGGCGTGGTTCACCATGGACTCCAGCGCAGCGTAGCTGTCCTCCGGACGCACCACCTGCACCATTTCCACCTTGTCGAACTGGTGCTGGCGGATCATGCCGCGCGTGTCGCGTCCGGCGCTGCCGGCCTCGCTGCGGAAGCACGGGCTGTGCGCGGTGAAGCGCAGGGGCAGTTGCGACGCGTCCAGGATCTGGTCGCGCACGCTGTTGGTCAGCGGGATTTCGCTGGTGGAGATCAGGTACTGCTCGGCCTGCTCCTCGTCGCCGCCGCGCAGCACCCAGAACATGTCCTCGCGGAACTTGGGCAACTGGCCCGTGCCCAGCAGCGCCTCGCGGTTGACGATGTAGGGTGTGTAGCACTCGGTGTAGCCGTGCTCGGTGGTGTGCACGTCCAGCATGAACTGGGCCAGCGCGCGGTGCAGGCGCGCCATGGGCCCGCGCAGGAAGGCGAAGCGCGAGCCGGAGAGGCGGGCCGCGGTTTCGAAGTCCAGGCCCAGCGGCGCACCGATGTCCACGTGGTCGCGCGGCGCGAAGTCGAAGGCGCGCGGGCTGCCCCAGCGGCGCACCTCGACGTTGGCCGTCTCGTCGGCACCGGCGGGCACGCTCTCGTGCGGCAGGTTGGGCACGCTCAGCAGCATCTGCTGCAGCTCCACCTGCAGCGCGTCCAGCGCCTCGGCGCTGGCCTTGAGCTCGTCGCCGATGCCGGCGACTTCGGCCATCACGGGCGCGGTGTCCTCGCCCTTGGCCTTGAGCTGGCCGATGCGCTTGCTCAGCGTGTTGCGCTTGGCCTGCAGCTCCTCCGTGGCGGACTGGATGCGCTTGCGCTCGGACTCCAGCGCGCGGAAACGCTCCACGTCCAGGAAGGGTTGCGGCGACTTGCGCGCCTCCAGGCGGGCCACCACCGCGTCGAGGTCGCGGCGCAGCAGAGAGATATCGAGCATGGTGTATTCCTTTGCGAGGCGGGGATTGTAAAAAGCCGCCCCGCGCCCTGGCTTGCCGGCGCCCAGCGCGCACCGTGCAGGCCGCACGGCGGCACGTGGCCGGCGTTCAGGGCAGATGCCGCGCCCAACGCGGCGCGGCGAAGAGATGCGATCGTCAGCCCTGGGCCGACTCGGCCATGGAGCGGTCGCCCAGGCCCTTGGGCAGCGGGAAGCGGATGTGCTCCTCCACGCCTTCCATGCGGCGCACGCTCAAAGCGCCCAGCTCGCGCAGGCGCTGGATCACCTGCTGCACCAGGATGTCCGGCGCCGAGGCCCCGGCGGTCAGCCCAACGCGCGCGCCCTGCGGGAACCACTGCGGCTGCAGGTCGGCGGCGGCATC
Organism: Azohydromonas lata NBRC 102462; assembly: GCF_001571085.1. Lineage (GTDB taxonomy): Bacteria > Pseudomonadota > Gammaproteobacteria > Burkholderiales > Burkholderiaceae_C > Azohydromonas > Azohydromonas lata. The sequence goes on along the minus strand of NZ_BCTC01000032.1, from coordinate 61,130 downwards.
CACCATGTAGGCCGGCGTGCCCAGGCGCTGCGCCAGCTCGCGCAGCCGGTTGCTGTTGGAGCTGGTCGGGCTGCCCACCACGATGAGCACGTCCACCGTCGGCGCCAGCAGCTTGACGGCGTCCTGGCGGTTCTGCGTGGCGTAGCAGATGTCCTGCTTCTTGGGCTCGCGCACCTGCGGAAAGTGGCGCTTGACGGCGGCCAGGATCTCGGCGGCATCGTCCACGCTCAGCGTGGTCTGCGTCACCACGGCGAGCTTGGTGCCCTGGGCCACCTGCACGCGGGCCACGTCCTGCACGTCCTCGACGAGGTGGATGCCGCCGTCGAGCTGGCCCATGGTGCCTTCGACCTCCGGATGCCCCTTGTGGCCGATCATGATGAATTCGTAGCCCTCGCGCGCGAGCTTGGCCACTTCCACATGCACCTTGGTCACCAGCGGGCAGGTGGCGTCGAAGAGCTGAAAGCCGCGCTCGGCCGCCTCGCGGCGCACGGCCTGGCTGACGCCGTGGGCGCTGAAGACCAGCGTGGCGCCCGCGGGCACCTCGGCCAGGTCTTCGATGAAGATGGCGCCCTTGGCCTTGAGGTCGTTGACGACGTAGGTGTTGTGCACGATCTCGTGGCGCACGTAGATGGGCGCGCCGAAGCGGGCCAGGGCACGCTCCACGATCTCGATGGCGCGGTCCACGCCGGCACAAAAGCCGCGCGGCTGCGCCAGCACCACTTCCTGCACGCCGCCGCTCATCACAGCACTCCGATGACCTGGACTTCGAAGCTCACGCCCTGGCCGGCCAGCGGGTGGTTGAAGTCGAAGAGCAGCCAGTCGCCGCCCACCTCGCGCACGACGCCGGCATAGCTGGCCTCGCCGCCCGGCGTGGGGAACTGCACCACGTCACCCACGCCGTACTGCGCGTCGGGGTCGCCCAGCTCGCGCAGCAGCGAGAGCTTCACGCGCTGCTGCAGCTCGGGGTTGCGCTCGCCGAAGGCTTCGCCGGGTGCCAGCTCGAAGCGCTCGTGCGCGCCCTCGGCCAGGCCGATGAGCCGGGCTTCCATGGCCGGCGCAAGCTCGCCCGTGCCCAGCGTGAGCGTGGCCGGCTTGCCGCCGAAGGTGTTGACGATGTCGGCGCCGTCAGGCCCCGACAGGCGGTAATGCAGGGTCAGGAAAGCCCCGGGCTGTATGGTGCTCACGGCAGATGGACTCTTGTCTAGACTGGGCCGAATTCTACGAGCCGGCCTCAAGGCCGCCCTGGACCCATGCCATTGAGAGACCTGCCTGCCGACGCGCTGCCGCGCGAGAAGCTGCTTGCCCGCGGTCCCGGGGCGCTTGCCGATACCGAGCTCCTGGCGCTGCTGCTGCGCACCGGGCTGCCGCAGCTCAACGTGCTCCAGCTCGCCGACAAGCTGCTCGCCGACTTCAACGGCCTGCCCGGCCTGTTGCGGGCACAACCGAGCCAGTTGGCGCTGATCAAGGGCTTGGGACCGGCCAAGCAGGCCGAGATCGGCGCGGTGATGGAGATCGCCCGCCGCACGCTGGCCGTGGAGCTGGCGCGCTCGCCGGTGTTCGACACGCCGGCCAAGGTGAAGGACTACCTCTCGCTGCGCCTGTCCGGCCTGGAGCACGAGGTCTTCGCCGTGCTCTTCCTGGACAGCCAGCACCGGCTGCTGTGCATGGAGGAGCTCTTTCGCGGCACGCTCACGCAGACCAGCGTCTACCCGCGCGAGGTGGTCAAGCGCGCGCTGCAGCTCAACGCCGGGGCGCTGATCCTGGCCCACAACCACCCTTCCGGCCTCGCGGAGCCTTCCCGCGCCGACGAGTTCCTCACCCAGCGCCTGAAGAGCGCGCTGCAACTGGTGGACGTGGCCGTGCTGGACCACCTCGTCATCGGCCTGGGCCAGACCGTTTCCTTCGCCGAACGCGGCCTGCTCTGAGCGGGGCCGCCCCGGCGGCGCCCAGCGGGCATGCCGTGCGCTCCTGCACACTCTCGGACACTTGTGAACCGAACCGCGCGCAGCGCAAGGAAGTTGGGAAGTTGCGATGAACGTGAAGCTGCGCAGCCTGCACGAGCTCGATGCCATCAAGCGCGTGCTGGAACACCGCCGCCAGGAGGCAGAGCAGCAGCACGCGCGTGAGCGCGAGGCGGCGCGCGCCCTGGACCTGTTTGCCCAAACCGTCGGCCCCGTGCAGCCGCTCAAGGCCCACAACCGCAAGGAGCACCACCTGCCCCGCCCCGCGCCCTGGCCGCGCCAGCGCGAGCTCGACGAGCAGGCGGCGCTGCAGGAAGCCCTCTCCGACGAGATGGACGTGGAAACGCTGCTGGAGACCGACGCGGAGCTGAGCTTTCGACGCCCCGACGTGGGCGCGGACGTGCTCAAGCACCTGCGCCGCGGCCGCTGGTCCATCCAGGCCGAGGTGGATCTGCACGGCCTGCGCCGCGACCAGGCGCGCGAGCGGCTGGCCGGCTTCCTGCGCGAGGCCACGCAGCGCGGCCTGCGCTGCGTGCGCGTCGTCCACGGCAAGGGACTGGGGTCGCCCGGGCGCGTGCCCGTGCTCAAGGGCAAGGTGCGGGCGTGGCTGGTGCAGAAAAGCGAAGTCGCCGCCTTCGTCCAGGCCCAGGGCAGCCAGGGCGGGCACGGGGCGCTGATCGTGCTGCTGCGGGGCTGAGGTTCAGCCCGCGGTTCAGCCGCCCTTGTTGCGCATGAAGTCGGCGGTGTTGAAGAACGCGTCCTCCAGCCGCTGCGCCAGCGCGGGGTCCAGCCCCTGCTCCTGCATGGCCTGCTGCATGCACAGCAGCCACTGGTCGCGCTCGGCCAGGCCGATGGCAAAGGGCAGATGCCGCGCGCGCAGCCGCGGGTGGCCGAAGCGGTCTATGTAGTGGTTGGGACCACCCAACCAGCCGCACAGGAACCAAAAGAGCTTGTCGCGCGAGCCCTGCATGTCCTGCGGGTGCAAGCGGCGGATACCGGCATAGGCGGGCTCCAGCTCCATCAGGTCGTAGAAACGGTCCACCAGCCGGCGCACGGCCGGCTCGCCGCCCAACAGCTCAAAGGCGTTGGACGCGTTGTCGTTGCTCATCGGGGAAGTGCTGCAAAAAAGAGAAGAAGTGAATCGGCCGCGCGGTGCGCTTTCAGGAGACGGTGGGCGTGTAGCCCTCTTCCTCCAGCTTCTTGGCAAAGGCCTCGGCCGGCCCGCAAGTATCGGCCCTGCGCCATGCACCGGCTGCCGTGGGGACGGCACGGCTATCCAGGACAAGCCAGTGCGTCCCCCCCAAAAAACAGCCCGCGCCCGGCAAGGCCGGAGCGCGGGCGTGGCGTCGGGGACGGGCCGCTCAGCGGAAGCGCGACTGCGGCACCGTGTACAGCTCGCCGGGCAGCGAGCCGATGTAGTTGGCGATCGCCTTGAGCTCCGCGTTGCTGAACTGCTTCACCTGCGCGCCCATGATGGCGTTGTTGCGGCCGACGCTGGCGTTGTTCTCGGTGTGGTAGGCCTTGAGCGCGGCGAAGAGGTAGTCCGGATGCTGGCCGGCGAGCTTGGGGTAGCTCGGGTCCAGCGGCTTGCTGAAGTTGGCGCCGTGGCAGGAGGCGCAGGCGCCCTTGGTCAGCAGCGCGGCCACCTCGGCGGAGGCCGCGGGCGGCGTCGCGGGCGCGGGCGCGGCCTCGGCGGGCGTCTGCTGCGCGTAGTGCGCGGCCACGAAGGTGATGTCCTGGTCGCCGAGCGACGCGGCCACGCCGTGCATGGTCGGGTGCTTGCGGTCGCCCTTCTTGTAGGCCTGCAGCGCGGCCTCCAGGTATTTCTGGCTCTGGCCGGAAATCATGGGCACCTTGTAGACCTGCGGAAAGCTGGCCTGGTAGCCGGGGATGCTGTGGCAGCCGATGCACATGGCCACCCGCGAGTCGCCGGCACCGGAGGGCGCGGGCGCCGCGGCGGGGGCCGTGGGAGCGGCCGCGGTCTGGGCCTGCGCGGTGGAGAGGAGCATGCCGGCCAGGGCCAGCGACAGGGCAAGGGTCTTGGTCATCGTCTCGTGAAGCTGATGATGAAGGCGGCCCTGCTGCTGCGAGGGCGCCGGCGGTGGAGCTTGCGCGGTGTCAAGGCGCAGTCTAGGGGGCTCCTATACTCGAACGCCACCCCTGCAAACCCGCCGCAGCGCCGGCGCCACGCCCATGAAATTCCAAGGCTCCGACCAGTACGTCGCCACCCCTGAATTGCGCCTGGCCGTCAACGCCGCGCTCACGCTGCAGCGCCCGCTGCTCGTCAAGGGCGAGCCCGGCACGGGCAAGACCATGCTGGCCGAGGAAGTGGCCCAGGCGCTGGGCATGCCGCTGCTGCAGTGGCACATCAAGAGCACCACCAAGGCGCAGCAGGGCCTCTACGAGTACGACGCCGTGAGCCGCCTGCGCGACAGCCAGCTCGGCGACGAGCGCGTCAAGGACATCCACAACTACATCGTCAAGGGCGTGCTGTGGCAGGCCTTCACCGCCGAGCAGCCCGTGGCGCTGCTGATCGACGAAATCGACAAGGCCGACATCGAGTTCCCCAACGACCTGCTGCGCGAGATCGACCGCATGGAGTTCCATGTGTACGAGACGCGCGAGACCATCCGCGCCCGCCACCGCCCGCTGGTCTTCATCACGTCCAACAACGAGAAGGAGCTGCCGGACGCCTTCCTGCGCCGCTGCTTCTTCCACTACATCAGCTTCCCCGACCCGGCCACCATGCGCGCCATCGTGGACGTGCACTTCCCCGGCCTCAAGCACGAGCTGCTGGCCGCCGCGCTGGACAATTTCTACCGCGTGCGCTCCCTGCCGGGGCTGAAGAAAAAGCCCTCCACCAGCGAGCTGCTGGACTGGCTCAAGCTGCTGCTGGCCGAGGACATCCCGCTCGAAGCCCTGCACAGCGGCGACGAGCGCGTGAGCGTGCCGCCCCTGGTGGGCGCCCTGCTCAAGAACGAGCAGGACTTGAACCTCTTCCACAAGCTGGTCGCCATGCAGCGCCAGCACCGCTGATTTCAACTTTCGCTTGAAAGTGCTTGGGGCGATTACCCCGGCCTGACGCGGCAATCCGCCCCTTGAAAGCGCCTCCCGGCGCCTGCTGGCCTGCTGGCCTGCTGGCCTGCTGGCCTGCTGGCCAGCAGCCTCAGCGCAGGAAGCCGCTCATGGTCAGCGATACCCGCGGCTCCAGCGGCTGGCCCTCGCCCGTGCGGCGCGCGCCCAGGTCCAGCGACAGCTTTCCCGGCTGCAGCCACCAACGCATGCCCAGCTCGCGCGCGATGCCCGTGGCCTCGTCGGCCCACTGCGCGTAGACCATGTGCGTGCCCAGCGGGCGCCACAGCCCGGTGACGGCGGTGCGCGTGCGCATCTCGCCGCTGCGCAGATTGCCCGTGCGCTGGCGGCCCACGCTCATGTCCAGCGCCGCGTTCGGCCCCAGCCGCAGCAGGCTGCCGGAGGCCAGCAGCGCGCGCTGGTCGCTTTGCACCTGGCCCAGCGTGCTGTCGCGCGAACCCTGCCAGCCCAAGCGCAGGCTGGTGGTCAGCGGCGCGTCCAGGGCCGACCACTGGTGGCTCTGCACCTGGTCCAGCTCCAGCTTCACCGGCGCCTTGGGCGAGGCCGGGGGCTTGTCCAGCAGCGCCGCCTGCTGCACGGGCTGCACCGTGGCCAGCTCCACCTGCGAGCCCTGCACGCCCAGCTTGAGCTGGTCGCGGCCGCAGCCCTGGCGCAGCTGGGCCAGCCAGTCGTCGGTGCTGGCGCTGTTGAACGGGTCCGGCGCGCAGCTGCGCGGCGCGCTGAAAGCCGTCTCCTTCAGCGGCACGCGCAGCCGCGGCGCATAAATCCTCACCGCCGCCAGCGGCGTATGGGGCACCAGCCTGTAGGCCTGGCTGGACCACACGCTGGGCGCGGCATAGGGCGCGGGCGGCAACAGCGGCGAATCTTGCGGCGGCAGCAGCGCGGCCACGGACGGCGGGCGCAGCGGCTTGTCCAGCGGGCGCCACAGCGCCAGCAACTGCGGCTCGTACGCCGGCAGCTCCACGCCCAGGCGCTTGGGCGGCGGCGCGTCCTCGGCCGGCCCGTCCTCAACCGCCGCGTCCTGGGCGGAGGCCTCATCCGCTGCCGCCTCGCCTTCGGCCAGGGCTGCGGCTTCGCCCGCGTCCGCCGGGCCGGCCGGCGCGGCGAAGGCCGGCGCATCCGCCTCCTCCCGGTCCCCTTCCTGCCCCCAGGCCGGCAACGCCGCCACGGCGCCGGCCAGCACGCAAGCCATCACGAAATCCCACCGCGCACGCACGCCCACACTGCCGCCCACAACCCGCTCCCACGCCAACAACCACGCCCGCATTCGGGTCCGCCCGCAGGCGATGGTGCGATGATCCCGCGCCATGGATTTGAAGCAACAAAGGCCGCTTTGCCGCCGCTGTAACCCCATGCAAACGACCTCGCGGAGCCGCCGCCCATGAGCTGGCCCGCCGCCACGGCGCTGCAGGGGCATCACGCCAGCCTCAGGCTGCTCTCCCACGACGACGCCCCTGCCCTGGCCGAAGCCGTGCAGGAAGGCGAGCTGTGGAAGCTGTGGGCCACGCGCGTGCCCGCGCCGCACGAGATGGATGCCGAGATCGCCCGGCGCCTCGCGCTGCACGAGCAAGGCGCCATGACCCCCTACGCCGTGCTCGACGCCCAGGGCACGCCCGTGGGCATGACGACCTACATGAACGTGGACGCGGTGAACCGCCGCGTGGAGATCGGCAGCACCTGGATCGCCCAGCGCGTGCAGCGCACGCCGCTCAACACCGAGTGCAAGTACCTGCTGCTGCGCCGCGCGTTCGAGGAGCTGGACTGCCTGGCCGTGGAGCTGCGCACGCACCGCCTGAACCACCGCTCGCGCCGCGCCATCGAGCGCTTGGGCGCGCAGCTCGACGGCATCCTGCGCCACCACATGCGGCTGCCGGACGGGACCCTCCGCGACACCGCCGTCTACAGCATCACCGCCCCGGACTGGCCCGCGGTGAAGCGCCATCTCGAAAGCCAACTGCAACGCCGCTGACCGCATGAGCACCCGACGACTGCACCCGCGCCTGACCTGGCGGCTTGAACACCCTTCGGCCATCGCCCTGTGCGCGGACGGCGCCCGCGCGGCGCTGCAGGTGCAGTCGCCCCGCGGCGACACCGTCGCGTCCCGGCTGTGGCTGCTGGACACGCGCCGCGGCGGCGAGCCCCGGCCGCTCACGCCGGCGGACGTGGACGCCCGCGCCCCCGCCTGGGCGCCGCGCGGCGGCGCCATCGCCTGCACCGCGCGAGCGGCCGGCGACCCCCACGCGCCGGCGCAGCTTGGGCTGCTGGACCCGGCCGCCGACGCCGCCGCGCCGCCCCGCGCCCTGGCGACCGTGCCCACCGGCGTGTTCGCCCCGCGCTGGCTGCCGGACGGCCGCGGGCTGCTGGCCGCCACCCGCACCTGGCCGGACCTGCCGGACACCGACGCCCAGGTCCGCCGCCTGCGCCGGCTGCGGCGCCTGGCGCGCGAGGGCGTGCACGAGGCAGACAGCGCCGAGCCATGCGCCGTGCACCTGCTGCTGTTCGACCTGGAAGGCGGCGTGCGCGACCTGTTCGCCGCGCTGCCCTGCGCGCTGGACGACGCCCCCGACGCCTGGGACGTCAGTGCCGACGGCCGCCACGTCGTTTTTGCATGCGCCCCGCGCCAGCCCGGCGGAGCGCGCGCCCTGGCCGAGCTCAACCTCGCCAGCGGCGCGCTGCGCTGGCTGGTGCGCGACGCGGGCTGGGACTGCTTCGCCCCGCGCTGCGCGCCGGCCTCGGCGCTGGACGGCGGGCGCGTCGCCTTCCTGGCCCGCCACGTCGGCCTCAAGCACAACCAGCCCGCGCAACTGGCGCTGTGGGACGGCGAGACGGCCGCCTGGAGCGTGCTCAGCGCCGCCTGGGACCACGAGGTCGAAGCGCCCCTGCGCTGGGAAGAGGACGGTTTGGCCGTGCTGCTGCGCGCCCGCCAGCGCGGTGTAAAACACCTGTGGCGCTTCGACGTGGCCGACCGCCGTGCCGAGGTGCTGGTGCGCGGCGGCTGGCTGCGCGCCTTCGACAAGACCGCCGGCACCCTGGTGACCGTGGCCGACGCGCTGGAGCACCCCGCCCGCGTGCACGTGCACCTGCCGGGGCAGCCGCCGCTGCGCGTGGAGCGGTTCAACGACACGCTGCTGCCCGGCGTGGACCTGGGCGTGGCCGAGGAAGTGACGCTCACCGGCGCGCTGGGCGAGGAGTTCACGCTCCAGCTGCACTACCCGCCCGGCTTCGACGCCACGCGCCGCTACCCCGTGCTGCAACTGCTGCCCGACGGCCCGCACGGCGGCGCGGGCGAGCGCTGGAGCACGGCCTTCAACCCCGCGCTGCTGGCCACGTTGGGCGGCTGCGTGGTGGCGCAGGCCCAGGTGCACGGCAGCGCCGGCCACGGCTATGCCTTCCTGGACAGCATCACCCACCGCTGGGGCGAGCTGGAGCTGCAGGACTTGCAGGCCGCCACCGCCTGGCTGCAGCGCCAGCCCTGGGCGGACGCGCGGCGGCTCTTCGCGGCCGGGCTGGGCGGCTACGGCGGCTTCCTCGCCGCCTGGCTCAACGCCCGGCGCTCGCCGCACGCGGCGCTGGCCTGCCTGGGAGGCGTGTTCGACTGGGACGCCATGCTCGCCAGCCGCGACTGGCCCCGCTTCGTCGCCGCCCTGGGCGCCCTGCCCTGGGCCAACCCCGAGGCCCTGCTGATCGCCAGCCCCCAGGCCAGCGCCGAGGGCATGCGCACGCCCATGTTGATCGTCCACGCCGCGGGCGACGCGCGCGTGCCGCTGCAGCAGGCCCTGGCCCACCACCACGCGCTGCAGGCGCTGGAGGTGCCCTCGCGGCTGCTGGTGCTGGACGCCCCCGACCTGCGCCGCCCCCGCCACGCCCGCCGCGTGCTGGGCGAGTTGCTGCGCTGGTTCCGCCGCCACGACCCCGGCGCGGCCGCGCGCTGAGCCGCTCCCGCGGCGCCCCCGCGCCGCGCACAATCCCTCCCATTCCGGGGGCGCGCCGCTGGCCGCCGCCCCTGGCGGCTGCGACCCCAGGAAGACCGCCCAAATGCTCATCGACTTCTTCTACAGCCTGCGCGCGGCGCGGCTGCCGGTGTCCCTCAAGGAGTTACTCACCCTGCTGGAGGGCCTCAAGGCCGGCGTGATCGAACCCTCGGTGGACGAGTTCTATGCCTTCGCCCGCCTGGCGCTGGTCAAGGACGAAACGCTGTTCGACCGCTTCGACCGCGCCTTCGGCGCCTATTTCAAGGGCGTGGAGCAGATCGACGTCGCCCTGGAGCTGCCGGACGACTGGCTGCGCCGCACGCTGGAGCGCGAGTTCACCCCCGAGCAGCGCGCCGCCCTGGAGGCCATGGACTGGGACGAGCTGATGGAGACGCTCAAGAAGCGCCTGGACGAGCAGCAGGAGCGCCACGAGGGCGGCTCCAAGTGGATAGGCACCAACGGCAGCTCCCCCTTCGGCCACGGCGGCATCAACCCGCGCGGCGTGCGCATGGGCGGCCCCGGCAAGGAAAAGAGCGCCGTGAAGGTGTGGGAGCGCCGCGCCTTCAAGGACTACGACGAGACGGCCGAGATCGGCACCCGCGGCATGCAGCTCGCGCTGCGGCGGCTGCGCCGCTTTGCCCGCGAAGGCGCCGCCGAGGAGCTGGACCTGGACGGCACCATCCACGCCACGGCCGCCAACGCCGGGCTGCTGGACATCCGCTTCGTCCCCGAGCGGCACAACAACGTGAAGCTTCTCTTGCTCATGGACGTGGGCGGCTCCATGGACGAGCACGTCAAGGCCGTGGAGCAGCTGTTCTCCGCGGCGCGCAGCGAGTTCAAGCACCTGGAGTTCTATTACTTCCACAACTGCGTCTACGACTTCGTGTGGAAGCACAACCAGCGCCGCCATGCCGAGCGCACCGCCACCTGGGACCTCATGCGCACCTACAACCACGACTACCGGCTGGTGTTCGTGGGCGACGCGACCATGAGCCCCTACGAGATCCTGCAGCCCGGCGGCAGCGTGGAATACAACAACGAGGAGCCCGGCGCCGAGTGGCTGCAGCGCCTGGCCCACCACTACCCGCACTGCGCCTGGATCAATCCCGAGCCGCAAGGCCTGTGGCAGTACCGCCAGAGCATCGCGCTGGTGCAGCAGCTCATAGGCCCGCGCATGTTCCCGCTCACCCTCGCCGGCCTGGAAGGGGCCATGCGGCTGCTGAGCAAATGAGGGGACCGCGGCAACCACGGCGGTACTTAGGGCAGTACTCAGGGCAGCACCCAGCGCGGCCACCGGCGGCAGCACTCCGGCGCCTGCGCACGGCGGCGCTGCTGGCGCCGGCGCTGCTCCTGGGCGGCTGCGCGCTGCTGCGGCCCAATGCCCAGGAGGCCGACGGCCAGGCCCGGCTCGCGCAGGCGCAGGCGCTGCCGCCGCCCTACACCCTGCGCGTGGAGCTGGACAACGCGCCGCTGCGCGCGCTGCTGCTGGAACACCTGGACCTGGCGCGGCTGCGCCGCGTCGCGCCCAACGCCGAGGTGGACGCCACGGAGCTCACGCGGCTCATCGCCGCCGCCCCCGCGCAGGTGCGCGCGCTGCTGGAAACCGAGGGGTTTTTCAACGCCCAAGTCAGCCTGCGCCGCGAGGACGGCGCGCCGCCGGTGGTGGCGCTGGTCGTCGATCCGGGCGCGCGCACGCGCGTGTCGCAACTGCAGTTGGACATCGCGGGCGACCTGCAACGCCGCCGCGAGGCGGGCGAGCGCGGCGCCGACGTGCTGGACGAGGAGTTGCGCCGCCGCTGGCCGCTGCCGCCAGGCGCGCCCTTTCGCAATGCCGACTGGTCCGCCGGCAAGCGCGCCCTGCTCACGCAACTGCGCGCCGCCGGCTACGCCGAGCCGCGGCTGGAGGACAGCGCCGCGCAGGTGGACGCGGCCACGCAGGAAGCGCGCCTGTCCGTCCAGGCCGACAGCGGCCCCCTCTTCCTCACCGGCCCGCTGCGCATCGAAGGTCTGCAGCGCCAGGACGAAGCCACCGTGCGCAACCTGGCCGGCTTCAATCCCGGTACGCCGGCCAGCGAAACGCTGCTGCTGGACTACCAGGACCGGCTGCACCTGGCGGGCCTGTACGAGCGCGCCACCGTGACGCTGGACACCTCGCAAGGCCCCGGGGCCGCGCCCGTGGTGGTGGCGCTTCGCGAGCTGCCGCTGCAGCAGGCCAACGTGGCGCTGGGCGTGGACGCCAACACCGGCGCGCGCGCCAGCGTCGAGCACTGGCACCGCCGCGCCCTCGGCTGGGACGCCACGGCGCGCGACAAGGTCGAAGTCGCCCAACTGCGCCAGGCCTGGGAGGGCGAGCTGGCCACGCACATCCTGCCCGGCATGCACCGCAACCTGGTGAGCGTGCAGGCCGAGCGGCTGGTGTCGGACGAGGACGTGGTGCGCTCGCTGCGCCTGCGCCTGGGCCGCGACCAGACCACGCCGCGCGCCGACCGCTTCAGCTTCGTGCAGTTCGAAAGCTCCAACCAGGAGCCCGGCGACAGGGCGCAGCCGTCCACGCACGTCGAGGCGCTGTCGCTGCAGCACCACGTGGTGCTGCGCCGGCTCGACAGCGTGCTGCTGCCCACGCGGGGCTGGACGCTGTCGCTGCAGGGCGCCGTGGGCCAGGCCCGCAGCAGCGACGCCGCGGCCGGCCCTTTTACAAGGCTGTACGCGCGGCTCACCGGCTACCGGCCCTTGGGCGCGAACTGGTACGGCCAGGCGCGCCTGGAATTGGGCCAGGTGTTCGTGCGGGCCAACGTGCTGGTGCCGGAGTCGCAGCAGTTCCGCGCGGGCGGTGACGAGTCGGTGCGCGGCTACGCCTACCGCTCGCTCGCCCCCACGGTCAACGGCGCCATCACCGGCGGCAACGTGCTGTTCACGGCCAGCGCCGAGGTGGCGCACCCGCTGTCGGCGGCGCTGCCGGCGCTGTGGGGCGCGGCCTTCGTGGACGTGGGCCAGGCCGCGCAGCACTGGGGCGGCCTGCAGCCCGTCTGGGGCCCCGGCCTGGGCCTGCGCTACCGCAGCCCCGTTGGGCCGCTGCGGCTGGACCTGGCCTACGCCACGGCCGAGCAGCGCGTGCGGCTGCACCTGAGCGTGGGCGTGATGTTCTAGACGCGCACCGTGCCGGCGCGGGTGGAGGCGTTGGGCGATGGAGGGCGTTAGACGGTCTAACACCGTGTTCAGGGGGCCTGCCGCGCCGGTCGCGCAAATGGCTTCGTCATCCCAGGGCGCCGGATCGCAGGCACACCGAAGTTGCCGTGTCCACACATCGGCCCACGGCTCAGACCGAGAGCACGCAGCGCCACGGCTCACGACCTGCCCAAGCGCCTGAACGTCCCCCGAAAATGCCCGCGGCGAGGGCCGCCGCGAACGGCAAGCCCCCTGCGGCGCCCCGCCTCCAGCCTTGCCGCCACCCCTTCACCACTTCCGGCCCCCCGATACGCCCTGATGCCCAACGACACCGCTGACGCCCAAACGCCGCCCACGCCCCACGCCCCGCCCCCGGCCGTGCCGCCCACGCGCCCCCGCCGGCGCTGGTGGCTCGCGCTGCTGCCGGCTTTGCTGGCACTGCTGGCGGCCGGCGGCGCGGCGCTGTGGTGGGCGCTGTCGCCCGCGGGCTTGACGTGGTGGCTGCCGCGCGCGGGCGTCGAGGTCGCCGGCCTGCGCGGCGGGCTGCAGGGCGGCGCCCTGGCCTTCGAATGGCTGCGCTGGAGCGGCCGCAACGGCGCCCGGCTGGACATCGACCAGTTCTCCCTGGGCGACCTGCACTGGACTTTCCGCCCGCCCGGCGGCTGGCTGGGCCTCACCCTCACCGCCCCCAGCGCCCAACGCGTGGCCTGGACCTCGGCCCAAACCGGCAGCCCGCCCCTGCGCGCCCCCGCCTCGCTGCAACTGCCGCTGCGCCTGCGCGTGGACAGCCTGAAGGTCGCCACGCTGCAGCTGGATGCGCAAACCGTGAGCGAGCTCGCGCTCAGCGCCGAGCTCGGCGCGCAGGCCGGGCGCGTGCACCGGCTCAACGCGCTGTCGCTGCGCTGGCAGCAGATGGCGGTGTCGGCCAGCGCACAGCTCGGCGCCCAAGCGCCGCTGGCGCTGCAGGGGCAGGCGCAGGCTGCGTCGCTGGAAGGCGTGTCGCCGCCCTGGCAGGCGGCCCTCACGCTGGACGGCACGCTGGCCCAATTCAGCGCCCGCGCCACGCTGCGCAGCCCGCCCGCCGACTCCAACGCGCCCGCGACGCCGCCCGGCGGCAAGCGCCGCGCCCTGCCCGGCACCCCAGCCGCGTCCGCCAGCCTGGACGCCGAGGCCCGCTTCACGCCCTTTGCCGACTGGCCGCTGCCCTCGCTGCAGGCGCGCACGCAGGGGCTGGACCTCTCCGCCCTCGCGCCCGCGCTGCCCGTGACCGCGCTCACCGGCCACGCCGACTTGCAAGGCGGCAGCGCCGGCACGCCGCTGGAGCTGGACCTGGCGCTGGACAACGCCCGCCCCGGCCGCTGGACGGAACACCGGCTGCCGCTGCGCAGCGCGCAAGTCACGCTGGCGGCGCGCCCCGGGCGGCGCGACCTGCTGGAGCTGCAGGCGCTGGGCCTGGAGCTGGGCGACGCGCGTGGCCGTGCCGGCAGCTTGAGCGGCAGCGGGCGCTGGGAGCAGTCCACGCTCACGCTGGACATCCGCGCGCGCCAATTGCAGCTCTCGCGGCTGGACCCGCGCCTGCCCGCGCTGCGGCTGGACGGACCGCTGGCCGCCGAGATCGCCGGCCTGCCCCTGCCCGGCACGGCGCCCCCCGCGGCGGCACAGCCGCTGCCAGCGCCGCTGCGTATGAACCTGCGCGCGGCGCTGAGCGGCCAGGACGAGAACCGCCTGCCCCTGCCCCTGCAGCTCAGCGCCTCGCTGCAGGCGCAGCGCGAGGGCGCCCCCGGCGCCGGCACGTGGCGCGTGGAGGTGCCCGAGTTCAACGCCCGCGCCGGCACGGCCCAAGCGCAGGGTGAAGGCCGCTTCGAGCGCGACGCCACGGGCGCCTGGCAGGCGCAAAGCCGCGGCCGGCTGCGCGATTTCACTTTTCAGCCCTGGTGGCCGGACGCGCCCGCCGGCACCTCGCTCAGCGGGCAGTGGGACGCGCAGCTCTCGGCGGCTGCCGGCGCCGCGCTGCCGCGGGCGCTGCGCGGGCAGGCCTCGGCGAGCTTCTCGCCCAGCCGGCTGGCCGGCGTGCCGCTGCAGGGCGACCTCTCCTGGCGCGACGTGGGCACGGGGCCACGGGCGCAGGCGCGGCTGCAGTTGGGCGGCAACCGGCTCCAGGCCGAAGCCCGCGCCGCCGGTGCCTCGGCCACGCCCACCTGGAGCGTGGACGTGGACGCGCCCGCGCTGGCCGCCCTCGCGCCGCTGGCGCGGCTGCATCCCGCCCTGCCGGCGCTGTGGCCGCGCGAAGGCAGCCTGCGCGGCCAGGCGCGGTTCCAGGGCGGCAGCGCGCGCGACTGGCGCAGCGAGGGCTCGCTGGAAACCACCGCCCTGGCCGCGGGCCCGTGGAAGCTGGCGCGGGCGCAGGCGCGCTGGTCGCTGCGCGCGCCGCAGGCGGGAGATGCGCCGCTGTCGCTCACGCTGGACGCCGCAGGGCTGCAGCAGGACGGCGCCGCGCGGCTGGACAGCCTGCGCGCGCGCCTGACCGGCCGTTGGGCCGCGCATGAATTGGACCTGCAGGCCTCCACCCCGCTGCGGCTGCCGGCCTGGGCCGACGGCTTGACGGGACCGTCCAACGGCACGGACCTCAGCCTGCGCGGCAGCGGCGCCTGGCAGGCCGGCGCGGTGGACCGCTGGAACCTGCAGCTCCAGGCGCTGCAGGCGCGCACGCGCGGCGGGCGCTCCACGCCCTGGCTGAGCGCGGGGCCGGTGCAGGCGGCAATGCAATTCGATCCGGCGCTGCGCAGCGTGGCCCTGTCGCCGGGCGCGCTGGACGTGTTGGGCGCGGCGCTGCGCTGGTCGCAACTGGAATGGACGGCCCCCGCCACACCGGACGCCGCACCGCGCCTGCGCGTGGCCGCCGAGCTGCCGGCGCTGCGCGCGGCGCCCTGGCTGCAGCGGCTGCAGCCGGACTTCGGCTGGGGCGGCGACCTGGAGATCGGCGGCCAGTTGCGCTTTGACAGCACCGCGGCCACGGCCGGCGACGTGGTGCTGGAGCGCCGCCGCGGCGATCTCAGCCGCACTGACGAGCTGGGCATGGTTGAAAGCTTCGGCATGACGGACCTGCGCCTGGCGCTGCAGGTGCAGGACGGCCGCTGGACCTTCACCCAGGCCATGGCCGCGCGGCACTTCGGCGTGCTGGCCGGGGCGCAGGTCGTGCAAAGCCGCCCGGGGCTGCCCTGGCCCGCGCCGGGCGACGCGCTGCAGGGCGTGCTGGAGCTGCGCGTGGACGACCTGGGCGTGTGGGCGCCCTGGGTGCCGCCGGGCTGGCGCCTGGGTGGCCAGTTGCATGCCGGCGCGGGCTTGAGCGGGCGCTTCGGCGCGCCGGAGATCACCGGGCGGCTGGACGCCTCGCGCCTGGGCCTGCGCAACCTGCTGCAGGGCGTGGAGCTGCGCGACGGTGAGATCGCCATGGCGCTGCGCGGCGAGGACGCCCACATCGAACGTTTTACCTGGCGCGCCGGCGAGGGCCGGCTGGACGTCACCGGCGGCGCCACCTTCGGCGCCACGCCGGGCGCGGCGCTGAAGCTGCAACTGGAGCGTTTCCGCGTGCTGGGCCGGTTCGACCGCAACCTGAGCGTCAGCGGGCAGGCGGCGCTGAACCTGCAAGGCCCCCGCCTGGCCCTGGACGGCCGCCTGGCCGTGGACGAGGGCTTCATCGACATCAGCCGCAGCGAGGCACCGGCGCTGGACGAGGACGTCACGGTGCTCCACCGCCCCCACGCCCCGGCCGGGGCGGCGGCGGTGGCCGCGGAGCCTTCGGCCCTCATGCGCAACACCCGCGTGGAGCTGCGGCTGGACCTGGGCCAGCGCTTGCGGCTGCGCGGCCAGGGCATGGACACGCGGCTGGCGGGCGAGGTGTTGATCACCACGCCGGGCGGGCGGCCACAGGTGGCGGGCACGGTGCGCACGCTGCAGGGACGCTACGCGGCCTACGGGCAGGAGATGGAAATCCGGCGCGGGGAGATCGTCTTCACCGGCGCGCCGGCCAATCCGCGGCTGGACATCCTGGCCATACGGCCCAAGCTGGACGAGGTGCAGGTGGGCGTGCAGATCGTGGGCACGGCGCAGAACCCGAGGGTGCGGCTGTACAGCGAGCCGGAGCTGTCGGAGCTGGACAAGCTGACCTGGCTGGTGATGGGCCGCGCGTCGGACAACCTGGGCCGCACCGACACCGCGCTGCTGCAGCGCGCGGCGCTGGCGCTGCTGGCCGGCCAGGGCGAAGGCGGGGCGGCGGGAGGTCAACTCTTTCACGCGCTGGGGCTGGACGACGTGGCCGTGCGGCAGCGCGAGGCGGGCGACGTGCGGCAGACGGTGGTGTCGCTGGGCCGCCAGATATCGAGCCGCTGGTACGTGGGCTACGAACGCGGCATCGGCACGGCCGCGGGCACCTGGCAGCTCATCTACCGGCTGGCGCAGCGTTTCACGCTGCGCGGCCAGTCCGGCGAGCAGAACTCGCTGGACGTGCTGTGGACCTGGCGCTGGAACTGACAGGCCGGCCGCGGGCGCGGCAAATACCGGCCCCATTACCGCTGCCGCAACCGAGCCCAGGTTTCCACGGCGACTAAACTATTCCATGCCTTATGGCCGATTGACCATAGGGCCAGGGTTTGTCCGGCGTCAAGCCACGCGGCACATATCCGGCCATTGCAATTTCAAACGACACACCGCAAGGCCAGTCGGCTTCCCAAGCGGTAATTAAATTCGTCTTCCAGATAATGGAGCGGCAGCCGGCACAAATAAACTATTTCAGTCGTCTCCCTGGAAGTCTTTTCAGCGACTGCCCCATACTGTGCCCGCCTTATTTGGCCCCAGGGCTCGCCGGATTTCAAACCGCCCCTGGACAAGCCCGCAAGGCATCTCATAAGCATTTCAAACAGGGAGTTTTTTAATGGCACTCAATGCCAATACTGCGCCGCAGTTTCGCAATCCAGGCACGACGGTTTCCTCGCTGGGCGGGACCGTTTCTTATACCGAGGGCGCCGCGGCCGTGGCCCTGGATACCGACGCCGTGGTGTACGACGCCGAACTGGCTGCGCTCAACGGTGGCATCGGCTGCTATGCCGGCGCCAGCATTACCTTGTCGCGCGTGGGTGGCGCGTCGTCCGAAGACGTTTTTTCGGCCTTGGGCAGTTTGAAATTCAGCGCAGGCCGGGCGCTGCTGTCAAATCTGGACGTAGGCGGCCTCACCAACGCCAACGGCACGCTCACGATCACGTTCAACGCCAATGCCACGAAGGCCAACGTCAGCACGGTGCTGGAAAGCATCGGCTACGCGAACACGTCGGATGCTCCACCGTCCAAGGTGGACATAGGCTGGACGTTCAAGGACGGCGCGGATGCCACGGCGTTGAGCGTGAGCGACCACACCTACGTGACCGTGACCAACGTCAACGACAAGCCCACGGGCCAGGTCACGGTCCAGGGCCTGCCCAAGTACGGCTTCACGCTGAGCGCAGCCAGCACGCTGGACGACGCCGACGGCCTGGGCGAGCTTCACTTCCAGTGGCTGCGCAGCGGCACAACCATCGTCGGCGCCACCGGCAGCGAGTACACGCTGGGCCAGACTGACGTGGGCCAGCGCCTGTCCGTGCGCGTCAGCTACGTGGACGGCATGGGCTCGGCCGAAACCGCAGCCAGCGCAGCCACGGCCGTGGTCGCCCGGGCACCCGTCAAGGACTACGTCCTTTGGCGCGAGACCAGCACCGGCAACACCAAGGTGCTGCCCGACGCCACCACCTCCAACAACGTAAGCACTTCCACCATGGCCATGGACGTGCAGGCCGTAGGCATGGGCGACTTCAACGGCGATGGCACACGCGACGTGCTTTGGCGCAATGTCACCACCGGCAAAAACTTCTACTGGAACAATGGCAACGCCCGGGGCGAGGACCTGCCCGAGCAGAGCAACTTGAGCTGGCAGGTCACAGGTGTGGGCGACTTCAACGGCGACGGCCGCAGCGACATCCTCTGGCGCCAGGCCTACAGCGGAGCCAACGCGATCTGGGACAGCGGCAGCTCCAGCCGCACCATCACCGCGATGACGGACCTGAATTGGAAGGTAGCCGGCGTGGGCGACTTCAACGCCGACGGCAGGAGCGACATCCTCTGGCTCAACACCGTGACGGCAGACACCACCGTCTGGTTCAGCGGCGACGCCGCGCAGGCGCAGCAAGGCTACAACACAGGGAATCGCGGCTGGCGCGTGGCCGGCATCGGCGACTTCGACGGCGACGGCCGCGACGACGTCTTCTGGCGCCACACCAGCGGCATCAACTACGTCTGGGCTGGAGCCGACGGCAGCAGGGGCTACAGCGTCGATTGGGAGTTGACAAGCTCCCCTGTGGGCGTCGGCGACTACAACGGTGACGGTCGCGACGACGTGCTGTGGAGCAATGCTGCCGATCGCACCAGCTCGATCTGGGACAACGCCGACCCCTCCCTTGCACATAAGGTCTACCACCCGCCAGGCCAGTACTGGACACTGCCGGCCCAGACCAATGCGGCGGCACAGCCCGCGAGGCCCACCAACGACTTCGACGGCGACGGCCTCAGCGACCTGGTCTGGCGCCACGGCGGCGAGGGCAACATCACCGTCTGGTCAGGTGCCCAAGGGCCGTGGGACGTGCTGCCCACACGGGAGGAGCACCAGAGCTGGAAGATCGTCGGCATCGGCGACTTCGACGGCGACGGCCGCGGCGACTATTTCTGGCGCAACGTCGTGACTGGCGACACCAGCATCTGGTGGCGCGGCAATGTCGAGGACAACCCAGCGCAGGGCGCTTTGACCAACCTGAATTTTCAGGTCGCCGGCATCGGCGACTTCGACGGCGACGGCAAGAGCGACGTGCTCTGGCGCAACTCCATCACCGGCGCCAACACCGTGTGGTACAGCGGCAGCTCGCCCAAGACCATTGATGGTCTCACCGACACGCACAACATCGTCGCCGGCATAGGCGACTTCGACGGCGACGGTCGCAGCGACATTCTGTGGCGCAATACCAGCAATGGCGGCAACACGCTGTGGCTGGGCGGCACAGGCCCCCATGTCGCGCTGGCGGCCGAGCCGAGACAAGGATGGCGCGTGGCCGCTGTCGGCGACTTTGACGGGGATGGCCGCGACGACCTGTTCTGGCGCAACACGGATGGCAGCAACGCCATTTGGAGCGGCGCCAACAAGTCCGAGACCCACGCGGTGGACGCCGTGGCCGACACCAAGTGGCAGGTCATGGGCGTGGGCGACTACAACGGCGACGGTCGCGACGACCTCTTCTGGCGCCACGACGCCACGGGAGCCACCCGCATCTGGTACAGCGCGTCGACAAAGACGACGCAAGACTCCATCAACGTGGAAGACCCGTACTGGCAACCCGTGCCGCAAACCCAGGCCGCGGCGCGCCCCCCCATGCTGCCCAATGCGGATTTCACGCGCGACGGCCACAGCGACATCTTTTGGCGCAACACCGACACGGGAGAGACAAGCATCTGGCCGAACGGCAGCGCAGCGTGGGCCTACCCAACGCAGAGCGACGCCTTCACGCTGAACCAGAACTGGGTGCAGGTCGGCCTGGGCGACTTCAACGCCGACGGCACCAGTGACGTGCTCTGGCGCAACACCGCCACGTTTGAGATCAAGGTCTGGGACAACGGCATTGCCGCGCAGAGCCGGACGCTACCCTTCTCCAGCACCAGCGCCGATACGCGCAACGCGAACTGGCTCATCGCCGGCATCGGCGACTTCAACGCGGACGGCGCCAGCGACCTATTCTGGCACAACGATGCCAACAATGCCAACATCATTTGGTACAGCGGCATCATCCAGAGCCAACATTTGCTGGGCACGCAGCCAAGCGTGGCCTGGCAGGTGGCCGGCGTGGGCGACTTCAACGGCGACGGCAGCAGCGACGTGCTCTGGCGCAACAGCGCCACCGGCAACAACACCGTCTGGGAGAACGGCTACAACGGCCGCGCCACCGCCTGCGATCCCGTGACGGACCTGGGTTGGCGCGTGGCGGCCATGGGCGACTTCACCGGCGACGGCCGAGACGACATTTTCTGGCGCCATGACAACGGCAGCGTCGTCGTCTGGAACGCGCTGACCAACCCGACGCCGGTCAACGCCGCCGCGAGTCCCGGCGCGAACTGGAAGGTCGTCGCCGTGGGCGACTACAACGGCGACGGCCGCGACGACCTCTTCTGGCGCAACGCCGCCACAGGCGAGGACAAGATTTGGGACAGCGCCGACAGCACCCACGCACATGCAGTGGACACCGTGGCGGAGGGCAGCTGGCAGATCCAGGGGCAAACCAACACCTGGCTGTTCTAAGCGCCGCCCCGGCCCGCTCCAAGCCTCCAGGCCGCTGCGGCCTGGAGGCTTTTTCGTGTCCATGCGCGGCCCTCCCGGGCTCCACGCGGCTGTGGCCCGCAAGCGTCGCCGCGCCGCAGAGGCGCCGCCGCCGGCCGTGCGAGAATGCGCCCCGCTGTCCGCTCGCCGTAGTTCAATGGATAGAACGGCCGCCTCCTAAGCGGCAAATACAGGTTCGATTCCTGTCGGCGGGACCAGCCCTTTTCTCTCTACCTCCTCCTTTTTTCGATTCCGCCGACAGGGATCGACCCCGCCTTCCCCTCTGGGCCAGCGCCGGGTTCCGCCGCCGTTTGCAACATCCTCGCAACGCTCGGCAACAAGCGCTTACTTCATCCCCTCCCGCCCGCGACGAATAGCGGGCAAATGGCCACGCTTTTTTCATCCCATCCCGCCACGGCGATTGCCGCGCTTGCCGAAGAGGCGGCTGCAGGCGGCGTGTTGCGGCGCTTCGAGCGGCTGCAGCGGGTAGGCATGCTGGGTTTCATCGCGCTGCTGCTCGTTCTGGCGGTGGCGCTGCTGGCGGCGCTGCAGGGCGCCCACGCGCAGCAGCTCATGCAGGTGGTGCTGGTGGCCACGCCGGCGCTGGCCGGGGCCGGCGCGATGTGGCTGCTGCGGCGCACGCGCGCCCTGGTGCAGGCCGGGCTGCAGGCACAGGCCGCGCTGGCGCAGGCGTCGCTGCGCGATCCGCTCACCGGCGCCTACAACCGCCGCGCGCTGGACTTCAAGCTCGACGCGCTGCTGCGCCAGGCGCGCGAACGCCACCAGCCGCTGGCCGTGCTGGCGCTGGACCTGGACGGCTTCAAGGCCGTCAACGACGGCCACGGCCACGCCGCGGGCGATGCGGCGCTGCGCGAGGTCGTGGCGCGGCTGCACGCCGCGGTGGGCGAGGCGGACCTGGTGGCGCGCACCGGCGGCGACGAGTTCGTCATCGCGCTGCAGCCGGGCACCGACGAGGCCGCCGCGCAGGCCGTGGGCCGGCGGCTGATGCAGGCCCTGGCCGAGCCGGTGGCCCTGCCCGGCGGCTCGGCCGCCCGTCTGGGCGTGTCGGTGGGCGTGGCGCTGTGCCCGCGCGAGGGCGCCGGCGCGCGCGCCCTGCTGGAAGCCGCCGACGCCGCCTGCTGCGCCGCCAAGCGCGGGGGCAAGAACCGCGTGGAGGTCGCCGGGCCGGCCGGCGTGGGCCGCTGCGGCGGGCATCGTCCCTAAGGGCGTGAAATAGCCCGTGGAAAGTCCGCAGCCGCTCGCAAGTTATGGCCTTGCGCCCCTGAACCCCAGGGGGGCGCCACTTATACTGCCCAAGCTAGTTCATC
Source organism: Azohydromonas lata NBRC 102462 (assembly GCF_001571085.1). Classification (GTDB taxonomy): domain Bacteria; phylum Pseudomonadota; class Gammaproteobacteria; order Burkholderiales; family Burkholderiaceae_C; genus Azohydromonas; species Azohydromonas lata. The sequence goes on along the minus strand of NZ_BCTC01000032.1, from coordinate 39,229 downwards.
TCGCGGGAAAGCTCATCACATGGGTGCCAAATTGAAAGTTGCTGGCCTTGTGGCCATAGGCGCCGTGGCGGGCGCGCTCACCACGATGCAGCTGCAGGCGGTGGCCCGCAACGCGACCGCGCCGCTGCCGCTGGAAGAGCTGCAGCAGCTCGCCGCCGTGTTCGGCATCGTCAAGAGCGATTACGTGGAACCGGTGGACGAGAAGAAGCTGCTGTCCGATGCCATCTCCGGCATGGTCGCGGGGCTGGACCCGCACAGCCAGTACTTCGACAAGAAGAGTTTCAAGGAATTCCGCGAAGGCACCAGCGGCCGCTTCGTGGGCGTGGGCATAGAGATCGGCATGGAGGACGGGCTGGTCAAGGTGGTCTCGCCCATCGAGGGCTCGCCCGCCTTCCGCGCCGGGCTCAAGGCCGGCGACCTCATCACCAAGATCGACGACACGGCCGTCAAGGGCCTGAGCATGGACCAGGCCGTCAAGCGCATGCGCGGCGAGCCCAGCACCAAGGTGCAGCTCACGGTGTTCCGCAAGTCCGAGAGCCGCACCTTCCCGGTGACCATCACGCGCGAGGAAATCCGCGTGCAAAGCGTGCGGGCCCGCGTGATCGAGCCCGGCTACGCCTGGCTGCGCGTGAGCCAGTTCCAGGACCGCACGGTGGAAGACTTCGTCCGCAAGGTCGAGGACATCTACAAGCAGGAGCCCAACCTCAAGGGTCTGGTGCTGGACCTGCGCAACGACCCGGGCGGCCTGCTCGAAGGCGCGGTGGCCATCTCGGCGGCCTTCCTGCCCACGGACGTGGTGGTGGTCTCCACCAACGGCCAGCTGCCGGACTCCAAGGCGACGTTCAAGGCTTCGTCCGAGTTCTACCAGCGCCGCGGCGGTGCCGACCCGCTCAAGCGGCTGCCGGATGCGCTCAAGAAGGTGCCCATGGTGGTGCTGGTCAACGAAGGCTCGGCTTCGGCCAGCGAGATCGTGGCCGGCGCGCTGCAGGACCACAAGCGCGCCGTGATCATGGGCGCGCAGACCTTCGGCAAGGGCTCGGTGCAGACGGTGCGCCCGCTCACGCAGGACACGGCCCTGAAGCTCACCACCGCGCGCTACTACACGCCCAGCGGCCGCTCCATCCAGGCCAAGGGCATCGTTCCCGACGTGTGGCTGGACGAGACGGCCGAGGGCAACGTCTTCGCCGCGCTGCGCATGCGCGAGGCCGACCTCGACAAGCACCTGGTGCAGGGCGAGGAAAAGCGCGACGCCGCCCGCGAGAAGGCCCGCGAGGAAGCGCGCCAGAAGCTCGAAGAGCAACTGGCCAAGCGCGCCGAGCCGCCCAAGCCGCTGCCGGAGTTCGGCAGCGCCGAGGACTTCCAGCTCGTCCAGGCGCTCAACCGGCTCAAGAACAAGCCCGTGGTCGTGAGCAAGACCATGAGCGAGCGCAAGCCCGAGAACGAAACCAACTGACCGGTTTTCTCTCATCTGCAGTACCGCAGCCCACGACAAAGCCCGCCCCGTGCGGGCTTTGTGCGCTGTGGCGGCGGCTATGCTGACGCGATGAACGACGACCAGCTGCTGCGCTACTCGCGCCACATCCTGCTCAACGAACTCGGCGTGGAAGGCCAGCAAAAGCTGCTGGACAGCCGCGCCCTGGTGATTGGCGCCGGCGGCCTGGGCTCGCCGGTGGCGCTGTACCTGGGCACGGCCGGGCTGGGCACCATCACGCTGGTGGACCACGACACGGTCGACGTGACCAACCTGCAGCGCCAGATCGCCCATGACATGGCGCACGTGGGCCAGCCCAAGGTGCTCTCGGCCGCCGCGGCCATCCACGCCATGAACCCCGAGGCGCGCGTGATCGCGCTGCAGGAGAAGGCCGACGCGGCGCGTCTCGACGAGCTGGTCGCCGACGCCGACGTGGTGCTGGACTGCAGCGACAACTTCCGCACCCGCCACGCCGTCAACGCCGCCTGCGTCAAGCACGGCAAGCCGCTGGTATCGGGCGCGGCCATCGGCTTCGACGGCCAGATCGCCGTGTACGACAGCCGCGACCCCGAGGCGCCGTGCTACGCCTGCGTCTTCCCGCCGGAGTCCGGCGTGGAGGAGGTGCGCTGCGCCACCATGGGCGTGTTCGCGCCGCTGGTGGGCATCGTCGGCAGCGTGCAGGCAGCCGAGGCGCTGAAGCTGCTGGCCGGCGTGGGCAGCTCGCTGGCCGGGCGGCTGCAGATGCTGGATGCGCGCAGCATGGAGTGGACCGAGATCCGCATCGCCCGCGCCGACCACTGCCCCGTGTGCGCCGCCGCGCGCGCCGCCGGCCGCTGAACGACCCCAAACACCCTTTCCTCACGACCTGCCTCTACATGGAAAAGCGTCCCGAACTGACCGCCCGCAACTTCCCCACGGCCGAGGAAGAAGCGCTGTCGCAACTGGAAGCCTCCCGCTACGCCGGCCCCGAGAGCGCTTACCACCTGGCCTTCACCGACACCGCCTTTTTGCTGCGCGAGGAGCTGCGGCCCGTGCGCATGCAGCTGGAGCTGCTCAAGCCCGAGCTGGTGCAGCGCGAGCAGGGCATCGATTCGACCATCGTGATCTTCGGCAGCGCCCGCGTGCTGCCGCCTGAAGAGGCGCTGCTGCGCCTGGAGGCCGCGCGCGAGCTGGGCGAGCCGCAGGCGCTGCGCCGCGCCGAGATGGGCGTGCTCATGAGCCGCTTCTACGACGAGGCCCGGCGCTTCGGCGCGCTGGTGACCACGCAGTCGCGCACGCACGCCACGCCCATCTACGTCGTCACCGGCGGCGGCCCCGGCGTGATGGAGGCCGGCAACCGCGGCGCCTACGAGGTGGACGGCAAGAGCATCGGCCTGAACATCGTGCTGCCGCACGAGCAGGCGCCCAACCCGTACATCACGCCGGAGCTGTGCTTCCAGTTCCACTACTTCGCGCTGCGCAAGATGCACTTCCTCATGCGCAGCATCGCGCTGGTGTGCTTCCCCGGCGGCTTCGGCACGCTGGACGAGCTGTTCGAGGTGCTCACGCTGATCCAGACCGGCAAGTGCCGCGCGCGCCCCGTGCTGCTGTTCGGCCGCGAGTTCTGGACCAAGCTGATCAACTTCGACTGGCTGGTGGAGACGGGGATGATCAGCGCCAACGACGTCAACCTCTTCCACTTCGTCGAGACGGCCGAGGAGGCCTGGGAGCGGCTCACCGAGATCTACGGCTTCGACGCGCCGGTGACGCAGACGGGCGAATTCGCCGACGACATCTGAGCCCGCGCCCCCGGCACGGCGGCTGCCCCATTCGCGGCGGCAGCCGCTACCGAGCCCCACCGCTGCAGCAGCACAGAAGCAGAGGAGCCGCACATGATCCGCAACGTCAGCCTCATAGGCGCGCCCACCGACGTGGGCGCCAGCGCCCGCGGCGCCTCCATGGGCCCGGAGGCACTGCGCGTGGCGCGCATTGGGCCGCTCTTGGGCGAGATGGGCCTGCAGGTGGAAGACCGCGGCAACCTCACCGGCCCGGCCAACCCCTGGCTGCCGCCGGTGGAGGGCTACCGCCACTTCGACGAGGTGCTGGCCTGGAACCGCGCGGTGCACGAGGCCGTGTACGCCGAGCTCTGCGGCGGGCGCTTTCCCATCCTGCTCGGCGGCGACCACTGCCTTGGGCTGGGCTCGGTCAGCGCCGTGGCGCGGCACTGCCGCGAGGCGGGCAAGAAGCTGCGCGTGCTGTGGCTGGACGCGCATGCCGACTTCAACACCGACCAGATCACGCCCAGCGGCAACATCCACGGCATGCCGGTGGCGTGCCTGTGCGGCTTTGGCCCGCAGCCGCTGGTGGAAATCGGCGGCCACGTGCCCTCGGTGAGCCCCAAGTGGGTCAAGCAGATCGGCATACGCAGCGTGGACGCGGGCGAGAAGCAGTTGCTGCACGACGCGGGGCTGGAGGTGTTCGACATGCGCTACATCGACGAGATGGGCATGCGCCACACCATGGAGCTGGCGCTGGCCACGCTGGACGCCAACACGCACCTGCACGTGAGCTTCGACGTGGACTTTCTCGACCCGTCCTTCGCGCCCGGCGTGGGCACCACGGTCATGGGCGGGCCGACCTACCGCGAGGCGCAGCTCTGCATGGAGATGATTGCCGACACGGGGCGCATGGCCTCGCTGGACATCATGGAGCTCAACCCCGCGCTGGACGTGCGCAACCGCACGGCCGAGGTTGCGGTGGACATGGTGCAGAGCCTGTTCGGCAAGAGCACGCTGGTGCGTCGCGCCCCACGCTGAGGCCTTGACGGCGCGGGCCACCCCGCGCCCTTGCCCGTTTCCGCCCGCCGCGGGCCTATCCCTGCCGCTGCGCGTCCTGCACCTTGGGCATGGCCGAGGCCGAGGCCACGGGGGCGCCGGTGCGCAGCCGCGTGTTGGCCAGGGCGCCGGCGGACTCCAGGATGGGGTAGGCGATGGAGCAGATGTGCGAGTTGATGCGCTTCAAGTCGCTGATCAGGTCCAGGTGCAGGCTGCTCGTCTCCACGCTGTAGGGCGTGTTGGTCTGCAGCCGGACGATGTGGCTGGCCGCGTACTCGTGCTCCAGGGCGCGGAAGCGCGCCTTTTCTTCCAGCAGCTTTTGCGCGTCGTGCACGTTGCCGTCCAGGAACACGCTCATGCCCAAACGCAGGTTCTGCAGCAGCCGCTGGTGCAGGTGCACGATCTCGGCCATGCCGGCGTCGGAGAAGCGGCGCTTCTTGCGGATCTTCTTGTCCTCGATGTCCTGGAGCACGCGCTCGATGATGTCGCCTATCTGCTCCATGTTGATGGTGAAGGAGACGATGTCGGTCCAGCGCCGGCCCTCGCGCTCCGAGAGCGCCTCCTGCGATATCTGCGTCAGGTAGAACTTGATGGCCGAGTACAGGGCGTCCACCGTGTCGTCCATCTTGCGCAGTTGCTGCGACAGTTCCAGGTCGTCGTGGCGCAGCACGGGTTCTATGCCGCGCAGCATGGTTTCCACGACGTCGGCCTGGTGCAGCGCCTCGCGCGCGGCGCAGGAGATGGCCAGCGAGGGCGTTTCCAGCGCCATCGGGTCCAGGTGCTGCGGGCGGGCCGGGGCCAGCGGCGCGGGGGGTTCCACCAGCCAGCGCTCCAGCCAGGAGGCCAGCAGCGTGGTGGCGCCCACCAGCAGCACCGCCAGCGCCATGTTGAAGCCCAGATGGAAGAGCACCACCTCGCGCGCCACCGTGGGCGCGGCGTCCTGCAGCAAATCGTGGAACAGCGGCAACAGCGGCATGGCCACCAGGCAGCCCGCGCTCTTGCACAGCAGATTGCCCACGGGCAGCCGCCGCGTGGCCACCGAGCCGCGCAGCGTGGTGAGCACGCCCAGCACGCCGCTGCCCAGGTTGGCGCCCAACACCAGGCCCAGCGCCACGGTGGGTGTCAGCAAGCCCTGCTCGGCCAGCGTGGCGGTGAGCAGGACGATGGCCAGGCTGGAATACGACATCACCGCCAGCAGCGCGCCCACGATCAGTTGCGGCACCACCTCCTTCGGCAGCGAGGTCAGCAGCGTGCGCACCACGGGCGAGGCCACCAGCGGGTGCGTGCTTTGCATGATGAGGTGCAGCGCCAGCGTGATCAGCCCAAGGCCGATGAGCACGCGGCCGAACTTGCCCACGGCGCTCTTCTCGCGCGAGATGAACATCACCACGCCGACGAAGATCAGCAGCGGCGACAGCCAGGACAGGTCGAAGGAGAAGACCACCGCCATGAGGCTGGAGCCCATGTCGGCGCCCAGCATGACGGCCAGTGCCGCGGAGGTCGGGACGAGCTGCCGGCCCACGAAGGAGGCCATGAGCATGCAGGTGGCGGTGCTGGACTGCAGCAGCATGGTCACGCCCAGCCCGGCGGCCAGCGCCGAAGGGCGCGAGCCCATGCTGCGCGCCAGCACGTGGCGCAGGTCCTCGCCGAACATCCGCAGCACGCCCGTGCGGACGATGAAGGTGCCCCACACCAGCAAGGCAATGGCGGCCAGCAGGTTCAACAGCTCTGTCATGAAGGCTTCTTCCGGGACCACCGTCCGCCGCCGCCCTCCATCCCCATGCGGCGCGCTTCCGGGATACAGACCCGAGCGAGAAGCATGCCTGACTCCCCCGTATGGGGCCATGCGGGTTTGCGGTTGACGGCGCGCAAAAGCAACGCTTTTTCGGTGTGCATCGCAGCCCCCCCGGCGGCGACGGCCGTCGCGCGGGTGCGGCGCGTCCGCGCCGGGGTGCACAACGAGCCGCGGCCCGCACACGGCCCCTGCCCTTGCCGCCGGCCGCACCGGTTTGAAGCGCCGCGATCCAATCTTCTTTTCATGGCGCCATTGTGGACACCGGCCTTAATCCATGACGGGAAAGCAAAACCCGCCGCCGCGAATATAGGCAGCCGAAAACCAAGTGACTTTGGTCAGCCGCGAGAACTGGAAAGCCCGATTGTTTGAGCGCGGGGCGGTTGCTAGGCTTTTGTGCCCGCATTGGTTTTTCCAAATTCACCAGGGCATTTGATCTTTGTGGACCCAGGAGGTTCGGCCATGGCCCTCAATGCTTTGGACGCCGTCAAGCGCGTCGCTCCGCGTGCCGCACAGAACTATTTGCTGGCCTTGCGCGACGGGGCCGCGCTGTTCGAGCGGCACGGCATCACCACCGGCTTGCGCATGGCGCATTTCCTGGCCCAGGCGCTGCACGAGACGGGCGGCTTCACGGTGCTGCGGGAGAACATGAATTACGGCTCAGCGTCGCGGCTGTTCGAGATTTTTGGCGTCAACCGCCACTCGGCGGCCCTTACGCGCGACGAGGCGCAGCGCCTGGCCGGCCACCCCGAGGAGATTGCCGAGCGCGTCTACGGGCTGGGCAATGCGCGCAAGTCGCGCGAGCTGGGCAACCTGCAGCCGGGCGACGGCTTCAAGTTTCGCGGCAACGGCGTGCTGCAGACGACCGGCCGGCTCCATCACCGCCGCCTGGGCAATGCCTGCGGGGTGGATTTCGAGAGCCACCCGGATCTGGTGACGGCGCCTGAGCACGCCTTGAAGCCCGCGCTGCAGGAGTGGAGCGAGGGCGGGCTCAACGCGCTGGCCGACCGCAACGACCTGCGCGGCATCACGCGGCGCATCAATGGCGGCTTCAACGGGTTCGAGGACCGCCAGCTCTGGTTCGACAAGCTCTGGCCGCTGTTCAAGGACCCGGCGGCCCCGTCCGAGGCTTGGGCCGCGGCCGATGCCGACGAGCAGGTGCGCCAGCTTCAAACCGCCCTCAACGACCTGGGCGCCGACCCGCGCCTGGAGGTGGACGGCCGCTACGGGCCGGCCACGCGGCGCGCGGTGCGGGAGTTCCAGGCCGTGGCCGGGCTGGACGTGGACGGCATCGCCGGGCCGCTCACGCGCGCGCAGATCGAAATGCGCCTGGCGGTGACGCGCGGGGGGCAGTGACCGGGATTGAATAATGATTGTTTTTCTTGATATTTTTTAAATACTGAAGCCTGCGCCTAGTGCGCAGGTTTTGTTTTTAATTCAAAGATTTCTTGAATATTCGCTGAGCACCGTTTCAACGGCAATATTCCGCAAACCGGGGCGCACGGCGCCTATCCCGATTCACCCCGCCACCTCGCCGGTCTCGCCCCGAGCGAGGGCCAATTGCCTGTCCAGCCCGCGCAGGAAGGTTTGCACCTCTATGGGCTTGCTCCAGAAGTCGTCGAAGCCGCTGGCGCGGGCGCGCTCGACGTTGGCGGGCATGGCGTCGGCCGTCAGCGCCACGCAGCGCAGCGAGCGCGTGGCCGGGTCGGCGCGCAGTTGGGCCAGCACCTCGTGGCCGCTCATGTCCGGCAGGTTCAGGTCGATGAGCACCAGCGCGGGCTGCTCGGCGCGCACCGCCGCCAGGCCGGAAGTCCCGTCCGGCGCCACCCGCAGCACGCAGTCCGGCCGCAGCCCCATGATGTGCTGCACCAGCAGCGCGTTGACGGGCTCGTCCTCGATGTAGAGCACCAGCGGCTTGCCGCGCTCCCGCGGCGGGGGCACGGCCGGCTCCACGGCCGTCTTGGGCTGCGGCGGAACTGCAGGTGCAGGTGCAGGTGCAGGCGCGAACGACGGTACGGCCGCAGGCGCGGCCAGCGACAGCGGCGGCGGTGCCGGCGTGGGCGTGGCTACCGGCAGCTCCAGCGTGAAGACGCTGCCGCCGCCCTCGCGCCGCGCGGCGTGCAGGCTGCCGTGCATGAGCTGCGCCAGTCGCTGGGCGATGACCAGGCCCAGACCCGTGCCCTCTATGCCCATGCGCTCGGCTCCCAAGCGGTTGAAGGGTTGGAAGAGCTGGCCGATCTGCGCCTCGCTCAGGCCAATGCCCGTGTCCTCCACGGCGATGGCCACGCGCGCGGCGCCGGCCGGGCGGATCGTGAGCCGCACCCAGCCGCCGCGGCGGTTGTACTTGACGGCGTTGCTCAGCAGGTTGATGAGCACCTCGCGCAGCCGCGTGGCGTCGGCCTGCACCGCCGAGGTGTCCCGGGCCAGGTGCACGCGCAGCGCGACGTCGGCGGCGCGCGCCAGCGGCTCCAGCCCCTGCAGCACCTCCGCGGCCAGCGGCTGCAGCGCCACGGGCTCCAGCGACAGCCGCACCGTGCCGGCCTCGATGCCGTTGAGGTCCAGCATCTCGTTGATCATGGTCAGCAGGTGCTCGCCCGCGCCCTGGATCTGGCGCAGCCGCTGCGCCTGCACCGGCGGCAGCGGGGCCTGCAGGTCCAGTTGCATCATTTGCGCGAAGCCCAGGATGGCGTTGAGCGGCGTGCGCAGCTCGTGGCTGGTGCGGGCGAGGAACTCGCTCTTGGCGCGGCTGGCGCGCTCGGCGGCCTCGCGGGCGGCGCGGTCCTCCTCGGCGTGCTTGCGCTCGCTGATGTCGAGGTTGGTGCCGGCCATGCGCAGCGCGCGGCCCTGCGGGTCGCGCTCGACGACGCGGCCGCAGTCCAGCACCCAGCGCCAGGGGCCCGCACCCGTGCCCACGCGGTACTCGGCCACGTAGGCGGGCGAGCGGTTTTGCAGATGGGCGTCCAGCGCGGCCTGCATGGCGGCGCGGTCCTCGGGGTGGATGAGGCCTTTCCAGGTGGCCACGCTGGGCAGCGGGCTGGCGCCGGCACAGCCGCGCATGGCCAGCCAGTGGGCGTTCCAGGTCAGGGTGCCGGTGGCCACGTTCCAGTCCCACAGCCCCAGGTCGGCGCCGGCCAGGGCCAGCTCCAGCCGCTGCTCGCTGGCCTGCAGCGCGGCGTTGGCCGCGGCCAGCTCGGCCCGGCTCGCGTTCACGCGCGAGGCCAGTCGCTGGTGCCGGAGCGACTCGCGCCGCAGCAGCCGAAACAGCAGCAGGCTGGCCAGAGCGCCGCCCAGGAGCACCAGCCAAGGCGCCAGCAGCGGCACGCCACCGTGGCGGCCCGCCAGCCCGGCGTTGTCGCAGACGTACCAGGCCGTGCCGGCGCTCAGCGCCAGGCCCAGCGCCAAGACCAGCGATGCCAGCGGAACCGGCCGGGGCAAATCCGATGAAGGCATGGCGAAGGGTTGCGGTGATGCGGCGCGCGGCCGGTCCCGGAGCCGGCACGCAGGCGGCGTTTGCGTGGCTGGTGTTCGTACCACGTACGTGCGCGCGGGCCGCCGCGCAGGCGCATGGACGTGCACGTCATGATGGCTTGGCAGGCTTGATCCGCAACAAGCTTGCCGTCCCTGCAGGTTGCAAAGACCTGTCTTGTGCCAACAAGTGCACACCGCTGCCGGAATCACGATTCAACCCCATTACAGCCCTGGCCGAGATAACGCTTAAATACATGCACGGCAGCGCCAAACTCCTCTCCAGGCCGCTGACGTGACAGGTCCACCAAAAGAAAGGAGGCTCCCAGACGATGTCAGGCGATACAGCTCCCAAGGATTTGCCGATCGTGAAATCCCCTTCCCCAATGAATTAAGGCCTTATCAGCCTTCTGCAGTTCGATCGGTATTTTCATCACGGTAGACCGCGCCCGCTCGGGGCCGGCATCCGCGCATGTCGTAACGGCAACTCCCTCCAGGCGCCGGTATTTTCGACAATTCTCAGGGCTTTCCGTCCTGGCGCTTCACGGATGCCATTCCAAGCAGGACAGTCCAACCCTAAGTCAAACGGCGCCTCTGGCGCCGTTTTATTTGCCAATTACTGGCCCACTGCAGGGCCGACGGTCATGAAGCACTTGCTGCTGGGTTTGTCCATTTGGTTTTCAGTGGCCTACAACACCGCCTCGGTCTGCGCCGACGTGGTTGGAGACATATTGAGCCAGGTCAATACCCAGGTGGAACAGGTACTGCGCCCCCGGCACTGAGGCGGCCCCTGCCCCGCCCGCCGTGGCCGCCACGCCGGCCCTGGAGCGATGTCGGCTTTGATTTTTCTTCCGTGAATTTTTCATGCTTGGGCTAAACTGCATGTTGCCATGTGCCGAAAATATCATTGGCACGGTTCTTCGCATAAATTCAAGAAAAATCATGACACGCCAAGGCGATGCCCCCAAAGTGGCAATCTACTGGGATTTCGAAAATCTGCACGCCATTCTGGCCAACCTGGCCTATGGCGAAAATGCCTACCGAGAAAACAGATTCACCATTCAGCCGCCGCTGATCAACATCAAGCCCATTCTCGATTATGCATCGTCTTTCGGCGACATCATCATCAATCGGGCCTACGGCAACTGGCAGTGGTTTTCAAAATACCGTGAAGACTTGAACCAGGCCGGCATAGATCTGATTCAGATTTTCCCGCGCGGCCAGGGCATGAAGAACAGCGCGGACATCCGGTTGACGGTGGACGCACTGTCGGACGTTTATACCCATACTCACATCAGCCACGTGGTGGTGGTTTCATCGGACAGCGATTTCATTGCCCTGTCGCAGCGCATCAAGCAAACCGGCCGGTTCGTGGCCGGCATAGGCGTGGAGGGTTTGAGCAACCGCTTCTGGATATCGTCCTGCAACGATTTCAAGTTTTACCAGCACCTGGCCCCAACCCGGACCATGGAGCCGCCGATCCCTGTTCAGACGGCTGCCGCCGAGCCGCCGCCGCTGGTGCTGATTTTGCCCGCGCCCCAGGTGGAAGGCGGCAGCCTGAGTTTCGAGGAAGCGCGCGACGCCCTGCACCGCGCCCTGCGCCAACTGGTGGAGCGCCGCGGCGTGAATTACGTGCCCAAGGCCACGCTCAAACACAGCCTCAAGCGGCTGCTGCCCGTGTTCGACGAGGTTTTGCTGGGCTTCCAGAATTTCACCGAGTTTCTGGGCCACTGCGAAGACGTCGTGCGCACGGTGGACAACGACAGCGGGGGGCATGTGGCCTTGGTGGGGTATGAGGCGGCGGTGGATTTCAATGGCGCCGTTCCATCCACGACCCCCATGCCCGCAGAAAATACACAGGCGGTGACGGCAGAAGAGGTTTGAGAAACGTGGCCTGCCGGCATGTTCGAAATACCACATTCGCCATCAAACCTCCCCCACGATCCGCGCCAGCCGCTCCCCCAGCTTTTCCGTGCTGAGTTGTTCGCGCCAGCGCTCCACCATCAGCGGCACGGCAAAGGGGCTGGGCTCCTGTAAATCCACCAGCACCACGCGCTGCGTGGACAAGCGCTGCAGCGTCCGGCGCAGGCGATTGATTTCCAGCTCCTGCGCCAGCGCTTCGTTTTTCGCCTGGGCGAGCAGGAGATTGTCCGGGTCGTATTGCCGGAACACGTCGAAAAACAGCCCGCTGGAGGCCTGCAGTTGGCGCGCGCTCTTGGCCGCGCCGGGATAGCCGCCAAACACCAGCCCCGCCACGCGGGCAATTTCCCGGAAGCGCCGCTGCGCCAGTTGCCGCGCGTCCAGGCTGGCCAATAAATCCGCCTCCAGGCGGTCGCAGGCGAATGCCGATCCGTCCAGCAGCGGCGCAATGTCCACCGGCAGCGCGCTGAGCAATTCCAGCCCGTGGTCGTTCACCGCCAGCGAAAAGGTGTTGGCTTGAAGCTGCGCCAGCCGCCAGGCCAGCAGCCCCGCCAGCCCCAAATGCACGGGCCCGCCCGCGAAGGGGTACAGCCACAAGTGAAAACCTTCGCGCGATTTGTGGCGCTCCACCAGCAATTCGCCCGCACCCGGCAAGCGGGAAACCGTTGCCTGCAATTCCAGCATGGGCCGCGCGGCACGCAGCTCCGGTTCCTTGTAAATACCCTGCCCCGCCTCGTGCATCAATTCGAGCAGGGCGCCGGCCAATTCGTCGGACAAGGCCATGCGCGTGCCGGACCAAACCGGCATGCGGCCGGATTTCCTGGTGGCGCGGGTGACATAGGCCGTCAAATCCCGCACGCGCACAAATTCCAGCAAACGCCCGCCAAACCAGAAGCAGTCGCCCGGCGCCAAGCGTGAAATGAAACTTTCGTCCACCGTGCCCAGCGAGGCGCCGCCCACCATCTGCAGCCGCATGGTGGTTTCGGAAACGATGGTGCCCACCTGCAGCCGGTGCCGGTGCGCAATGCCGCGGTCCGTCACGCGGAATTTCCCGTCCACAACCTGCAGCCGGTGGTATTGCGGGTAGGCAGCCAGGCTCGCCCCGCCTTGCCCGGCGAAGGCCAGCGCCCAATCGAATGCCTCGCGCTTGAGCTCCCGATAAGCCGGGGCGCTGCGCACCTCCTCGTACATCGCAGGCGCGGCCCAAGTGCCGTCGGCCTGCGGTTCGGCGTCGAAGCCGCCGCCCAGCGCCACCGTCACCAGGTGCTGCACCAGCACGTCCATGGGTTGATCCGGGCTGCGGCGCGACTCGATGTCGCCGGCCAGCGCGGCGCGGCGCAGGGCGGCGGCCTCCAGCAGCTCAAAGAGCTGCGTGGGCACCAGCGTGGCCCGGCTGGCGCGCCCCGGCGCGTGGCCGGAACGGCCCGCGCGCTGCAGCAGCCGCGCCACCCCTTTGGGGCTGCCTATCTGCAGCACGCGCTCCACAGGCAAGAAGTCCACGCCCAGGTCCAGCGAGGAGGTGGCCACCACGGCCTTGAGCTTGCCCTCCTTGAGGCCCTGCTCCACCCACTCGCGCAGCGAGCGGTCCAGCGAGCCGTGGTGCAGCGCGATGAGGCCGGCCCAGTCCGGCCGCGCGTCCAGCAGCCGCTGGTACCAGGCCTCGGCCTGCGAGCGCACGTTGGTGAAGACCAGCGAGGTGGCGGCCGACTCGATCTCGCGCACCACCGGCTCCACCATGCGCGCGCCCAACTGCCCGGGCCAGGTGTAGCGGGCGGCGCCGGCGGGCAGCAGCGTGTCCAGCACCAGGCGCTTGGGCACGCGGCCGCGCACCAGGCGTCCGCCGCCGGCGCCCACCAGGGTGTCCATGGCCTCGTCCAGGTTGCCCAGCGTGGCGCTCAGGCCCCAGGTGGCCAGCGCGGGCTGCCAGCGCCGCAGCCGCGCCAGCGCCAGTTGCACCTGCACGCCGCGCTTGCTCCCTATGAGCTCGTGCCATTCGTCCACCACCACGGTGTGCACGCCGCCCAACTCCGCGTGCGCGTCGGCGCGCGTGAGCAGCAGGCTCAGGGATTCCGGCGTGGTCACCAGCGCCTGGGGGCGCTGGCGGTCCTGGCGGGCGCGCTCGGCGCTGGAGGTGTCGCCCGTGCGCTGCCCCAGGGCGAAATCCGGCGCCAGGGCGGGCAGCACCTGTGCCAGCGCCCGTGCCGTGTCGCTGGCCAGGGCGCGCATGGGCGTGATCCACAACACCTGCAGCCCGCGCGCGGCCGTGCGCCGCTGCAGCGCCCCGAACCAGACGGCGTAGGTCTTGCCGGCGCCCGTGGTCGCGTTGAGCAGGCCGCTTTCGCCCGCGGCCATGGCGCGCCAGACCTCGCGCTGGAAGGCAAAGGGCTTCCAGCCCCTTTCGGCGAACCAGGCCTCGGCGGCGGCCAGGGCGGCGGTGGCGGCGCGTTGGGCGCGGGGCACGTCGCGGACGGTTGGGCCGCGTCAGCCCTTGAGCGGCGTGGCCGTCCAGCCGTAGGCGCGCTCCACGCGGGCCACGCGCAGCTCGTAGGCGGCGTACCAGTCGCTGCGGCCGCTCTCGCGCGCTACCTCGTGCTCGGCGTGGCGGCGCCAGGCGGCGATGGACTCCAGATCGCGCCAGTAGGAGACGGTGATGCCCAGGCCGTCGTCGCCGCGCGCGCTTTCAATGCCCAGGAAACCCGGCTGCGCCGCGCCCAGCTCCACCATGCGTTGCGCCATGGCCTCGTAGCCGTGGTCGCCGCCGGTGCGCAGCGAGGAAAAGATCACCGCGTAGTACGGCGGCTCAGGCAAGCGGGCGAAGCTGGGTGAGGTCATGTTCTTGCTCAAGTCGGCGGTGGCGCGATGGCGCCGCGAAGCGCGGCGGGGCTTCATGCGTACACGGTGCGAGCATGCCGCAAGCCGGTGCTCCCACGGAGCACGCCGCGTGCAGCACGCCACCCCGCCGTTGCCGCCCAACCCACACCGACCAGGAGACGAACGATGCGAGTCCTTGCCCCCGCCCTGCTGCTGTCCACCGCGCTGCTGTCCGCCTGTGCCCAAAGCCCCCAAAGTCCCCAAGGCGGCGGCGGCGGCGGCGCCGCCGCCGGCTCGCAGTTGGGCTTTTTCGTCACCAGCACGGGGCTGGGCCGCGGCGCGGACCTGGGCGGCCTGGCCGGCGCAGACAAGCACTGCCAGGCGCTGGCCGAGGACGTGGGCGCGGGCGGGCGCACCTGGCGTGCCTACCTCAGCACCAGCGCCAGCGACGGCACACCCGCCGTCAACGCCCGCGACCGCATCGGGGCGGGCCCTTGGCGCAACGCCAAGGGCGTGGTGATCGCCGACAGCGTGGCGCAACTGCACCAGGACAACCGCCTGACCAAGCAGACCGCGCTCACCGAGAAGGGCGAGGTGGTCAACGGCCGCGGCGACACGCCCAACATGCACGACGTGCTCACGGGCACGCAGTCCGACGGCACGGCCTACCCGGCCGGCGCCAACGACATGAGCTGCCGCAACTGGACGCACAGCGGCGAGGGCGCGGCCATGGTGGGCCACAGCGACCGCACGGGGCTGGACGACAGCGCCGCCGCCAAGTCCTGGAACACCTCGCACCCCACGCGGGGCTGCAGCCAGGACGCGCTCAAGGGCACCGGGGGGA
The DNA here is from genome assembly GCF_001571085.1 of Azohydromonas lata NBRC 102462. Taxonomy (GTDB): domain Bacteria; phylum Pseudomonadota; class Gammaproteobacteria; order Burkholderiales; family Burkholderiaceae_C; genus Azohydromonas; species Azohydromonas lata. The sequence continues at coordinate 24,113 of NZ_BCTC01000032.1, read as the reverse complement.
CGGGGCTGTTCTATTGCTTTGCGGCGAAATGAGGGGGCGGCGCCTTGGCCAGCCTGGCGGTCAAAGCGCCACGCACCCAGATCCGTCATGCCCGCGAAAGCGGGCATCCACGAACACCAAAACATGTCTTTCGAACGGCATCGCCCAAGACAGGCGTCGGCACGCCAGCACCCCGGCCGGCGTGGATGCCCGCTTTCGCGGGCATGACGACGTAGAGCGCGGAGCGCACTGGCTCGCGGGATGCGCCCAATGCAAAAACCCGGCCCTGGCGCTCGCTCACCCCCTGCCCGCCAGCCCCGCGATGATCTTTTCCAGCGCCTGCAGCTCCACCGGCTTGACGAGGTGGGCATCGAAACCGGCCTCCTGCGAGCGCTGGCGGTCGGCGGCCTGGCCCCAGCCGGTGACGGCCACCAGCAGCGCGCGGCGCGCCCAGGGCTGCTGGCGCACGCGGCGGCAGACCTCGCAGCCGTCCATGCCGGGCAGGCCCAGGTCCAGCAGCATCACGTCGGGCTGCAGCCGCGCCGCGGCCTCCAGGCCCTGCGGGCCGTCGTAGGCGGTGTGCGCCTCGTGGCCGCCCAACTGCAGCAGCATGGCCAGGCTGTCGGCGCTGTCGGCGTTGTCGTCCACGATCAGGATGCGGCGGCCCTGCGGCGGCGCCTCTCCAGGCTGCGCCCCATCGGTCGGGGAAGCGGACGGGACATCGTGTTGGTCAAGCATGTCAGGCGCGGTGATGCGTTCCAAAAAGTGGATGTGAACGTGGGCGGGAGCGTGGAACTCGTCTTGGGCGAGTCCAGTTGGGTCCGGCAAGCCCCCGGACAAGGGTGAACCGGCCCCAGTGTGTTTGAAAGCGTGTCGGCGCCGGAGCGCGAAGCCGCCAGCACCGCCCCAGGGCGCAACGCGCGGCCCGGTGGGGGCCGCGGTTAGGCCCAGCAGGCAACGGGGACGGGACGTGCGTTGTCACGCCGGCAAGACTTCCTGGAGCACGGCCGCCACTATCCCACACGACCCGCTCGGGCAAGGAGAGCGCTTGCATCCGGCAGCCCGGTGCGCTGCGTATCTCCAGGCCAACACGCCAGCGCCCAAGCGAAACACCCCATGCCCGTCTGCCCAAGAAGGAGAGCCGCACCCAACGCCTGCCGCGACCCGCCGCGGGGCGGCCGCCCACGGCGAGTGCCGCCGCCTCCCCAGCTCCAGGAGTGACGCCCATGACCCGTCCGCCCCCCCTCCGCCGCGCCCCCGCGCTTTCTCCACCGGCGGCCCGCACCGGCCCTGGCCTTTCGCACGGGCTGCCGGTGCTGCTGGCGCTGGTGGCTGCCGCCGTGCCCGCGGCAGCCGCGCCGCTGCTGCCGGCCAGCGACGCCCAAGTGGTGCAGCGCCTGCCCGCGCGGCTGCTGCCGGCACCGGCGCGGGGCGGCGCCCCGGCCGCCATGGTGCCGGCACAGGCCGTGGAGGCGGCGCGGCACCTGATGGAGCAGGCGCGGCGCGAGGGCGATCCGCGCCCGGCCGGCCAGGCGCTGGCGCTGCTGGCGCCCTGGCGCGAAGCGGCCGACGCGCCGGCGCCGGTGGTCGTCATGCTGGCCACGGTGGAGCAGTACCTGCACGACTTCGAGGGCGCGGCGCGGCGGCTGCAGGCCCTGCTGGCGCGCGACCCCCAACAGCCCCAGGCGCTGCTGACGCTGGCCACGCTGCGCCGGGTGCAGGGGCGGCTCACCGAGTCCGACGCAGCCTGCCAGGCGCTGGCCGCCACGCGCGCGGCCCCGCTGCACGCCCGCGCCTGCCAAGCCGAGAACGATGGCTTACGCGGCCACTTCGACCAGGCCCGCGCCAGCTTTGAAGCGCTGCTGCTGGAAGCGGGCGGCGACGCTTCGCTGCGCGGCTGGCTGCTGACTTCCCTGGGCGAGCTGCAGGCGCGCGCGGGCGAGGCGGCACAGGCGGAACAAAGCCTGCGCGCCGCGCTGCAGGCGCAGCCGGACGGCTACACCGCCCTCGCCCTGTCCGACCTGCTGCTGGCCCAGGGCCGCGGCGCCGAGGTGCCCGCCTTGCTGCGCCACGAACCGCGCAGCGAGGGCGTGCTGTTGCGGCTGGCGGCGGCGGAGAGCGCATCGGCCGACGGCGAGGGACCCGCCGGCACCGAGCTGCGCGAGCGCCTGGCGCAGGCGGCGCTGCGGCCGGGCGCCTCGCTGCTGGACGCGCGCGAGCGCGCGCTGTTCGAGCTGGACGTGCGGCGCGCCCCCCACGCCGCCCTGGCCGCGGCGCGCGACAACGTGACGCGCCAGCGCGAGCCGCTGGACCTGCTGCTGCTGGCCCGCGCCGCCCGCGCCACGGGCGACACCGCCGCCATGGCGCAGACTCACGCCCTTTTGGCGCAGGTTGGGCTGCGGGACAGGCGGATTGAGAAGGTGCTGCAGAAATAAGCGGCTTTGGGAGAAAACATGAATTTGATCGATGCGGGCACGCTTATTTGCCGGCCGCCAGCTACCACGCCGTCATGCCCGCGAAAGCGGGTATCCACGCCGCCCGGGATGCTGGCACGACGACGCTGGCCCAAAGCAATGCAATTCATAAGACATACCTCGGCATTCGTGGATGCCCGCTTTCGCGGGCATGACGAAATAGGAAGCAATTCTTTTAAAAGACTCTTTATTCAAATTCTCCCCCTGCTTTTCATCCTCATTTTCTTTACTCCCGCCCAAGCCCACCAATCCAGCGACGCCTATTTGCAGCTTCAAACCCGTTCCACCGGCGTCGAAGTGCGCTGGGACGTGGCCTTGCGCGACCTGGACAACGCCCTGCCGCAACTGGATGCGGACGGCAACCGCGAGCTGACCTGGGGCGAGGTGCGCGCCGCCTGGCCCGCGCTGGTGGCGCATGCGCAGGCGCATTTGAAAATTCCCGGCTGCCCGCTGCAGCCCGCGGGCGAGCCTGCGCTGGAGCAGCGCAGTGACGGCGCCTACGCGGCGCTGCGCTTCACGGCCGCCTGCGCCCCGCCGCAGGGCCTGCCGCTGGAGTACCGGCTGTTCGCCGGGGTGGATGCGAGCCACCGCGGCATCGCCCGCATCACCCACCCGGACGGCCGCGTGGAAGTACGCGTGCTGGACCCGGGCGCGGACCCCGCCGCTGCAAGCGCCCCGGCGGGGGATGCGGCGCCCTCTGCCGCCACCGGCAGCTTCGTGCGCGAGGGCGTGCTGCACATCCTCACCGGCTACGACCACCTGCTGTTCCTGCTGTGCCTGCTGCTGCCGGCCGTGCTGCAACGCACGCCGCAGGGCTGGCGCCCGGTGGCCTCGGCGCGGCAGGCGCTGGCGCCCGTGGCGGCCACGGTGACGCTCTTCACCCTGGCGCACAGCCTGACGCTGGCGCTGGCCGCCCTGGGCCACGCGAACCTGCCGCCCACGGTGGTGGAGCCGGCCATTGCCGCCACCATCGCCGTGGCGGCGGTGGACAACCTGCGCGGCCTCTTCGGCCGCTGGCGCGGGGCGGTGACCTTCCTGTTCGGCCTGGTGCACGGCTTCGGCTTTGCCGGCGTGCTGCACGAGGTGGATTTGCCCACGCTGGATTTCGGTTGGGCGCTGCTGCGCTTCAACATCGGCCTGGAGCTTGGGCAACTGGCCATCGTGGCGCTGGTGGTGCCGCTGCTGTTCCTGGCGCGGCGGCGCGGCGGCTACGAGCGCTGGGTGCTGCACGGCGGCTCGGCCACCGCGATCGGCGTTGCGCTGCTGTGGTTCGTGGAGCGCACCACGGGCATGGGGCTGCTGCCGGTTTGAGCCTCGGCCCTGCTCACCCCCCGACGAACGAACCCCCATCCCTCCAAGGCCCGCCCTCCCCCGCGCGATTTTCCGAATCCATCCCGGTTCCTACAGTTCGCCCCCAGCACCAAACCGTGCCCTGCCGAATACCCGCTTCCTGGAGAACTGCAATGAACCGCATCGCCCTGACTCTTGCCGTGGCCGCCATTTCCCTGCTGTCGGCCTGCGCCAACCGGCCGGAATCCATTCACGCGTCCTACGTCTCGCACGAGAAATACACGCAATTGAATTGCAGCGAATTGGCGTCCAAAAAGGGCGACGTGCGCGCCGAGCTGGACAAGTATTCGCGGCTGCAGGATTCCAAGGCCAATACCGACGCGGTGGGCGTGTTTCTCCTGGCGCTGCCCTTCAGCAAATTGTCCGGCGACCACGAGGCGGACGTGGCACGGCTGAAGGGCGAGGTCGAGGCCATAGACACGGCCCAGGTGAAGAACCGCTGCAAGACGGTTTGAGGCGCCCTGCCCTCCGCCGTTCAAGTGCCGCTCAGGCGCCGACGATCCAGCCCTCCACCGGGTCGAATCCGGCGGGCAGCCCCCAGTGCGCCTGGCCGGCGGCCCACGCGGCCTGCAGCAGGCACAGCACGGCGTCCAGGCGGTCGCCGCTGGGGTCGGCGATGAGCGCGTCGTGCTGGGCCGGCGTCAGTTTCAAACGCAGGTTCAGCCGCGTGCGGTCCAACTCCAGCGCGGCGAGGATGTCCTTGCGCGCGATGAGCCGCTCGGCCGTCTGCTTGGCCGCGTCGTCGTTCTTGTAGGAGCGCCGGCCTATGAGCTCGCGCGCCAGCAGCCCCGGGTAGGCCTCCAGCGCCACGCGGGCCTTGTCGCCGTCGAGCAGGCCCGGCAGGTCCACGCCCGCGTCCAGCAGCAGCGGCACGCCGGCGTGCAGCATGTAGGCCACGGGCGGGTTCACCCACTTCATGGACGTGCTGGAGCCCGCCGGGCCGTCGGTGGCGCGGTGCGCGAACTTGTGGCCCACCGGCCGCGCGTTGCAGAAGGCGGCGAAGGTGTCGCGTATGGCTGGCCGCTCCAGGGCCGCGTAGTGGCGCATGAGCGCCAGCCACTGCGTGGGCCAGCCCAGGTGCTCGACCAGCTCGCGCGGCAGGCCGAAAGGAAAATCGAAGCCGCCCACCCAGGGCCCGGGCTGTTTCAACCACTGGCCGAAGCCCTCCAGCGTGTCGAAGCAGTGCAGCGCCTGCAGCTTGACGGTGGAGCCCGCCGCCAGGCCTTGTGCGACGACCACGGGCTTGCGGCGGGTTGGGCGGCTGGAGAAATCGACGCCTATGACTTCGCGGGGGGACATGGGCGGATTGTCGGCGGCGCCTGGGCGCCGCCGCAGCCGTGGCTCAAGCCACCGGCGCCGCCACCTTGGGCCGTCCCTCGCTGAAGAAGGCCAGCAGGTTGTCCAGCACCAGCGCGGCCATGGCTTGGCGCGTCTCGTGGGTGGCGCTGGCCACGTGGGGCAGCAGCACCACGTTGTCCAGCGCGAACAGCGCTTCAGGCACGCGCGGCTCGTCCACGTACACGTCCAGGCCCGCGCCGGCAATCGCCTTGTCCCGCAGCGCCTGGATCAGCGCCGGCTCGTCCACCACCGTGCCGCGGGCGATGTTGATGAGGAAACCTTGCGGGCCCAGCGCCTGCAGCACTTCGGCCGAGATCAGGCCCTGGCTCTCGGCGCCGCCGGCCGCGGCCACGACCAGGAAGTCGGACCACCGCGCCAGCTCCGTGAGGCTGGCCTCGTAGCCGAAGTCCACACCCTCGGCCGGGCGGCGGTTGTGGTAGCGGATCTCCATGTCGAAGCCGCTGGCCCGCTTCGCAATGGTGCGGCCGATGCGCCCCAGGCCCACGATGCCCAGCCGCTTGCCGCTCGCGCGCGTGGCCAGCGGGAACTTGTCGGTGAGCCAGGCGCCGCGGCGCACGAAGCGGTCGGCCTCGCTGGCGCGGCGGGCCACGTCCAGCAGCAGCGTGAAGGCGGTGTCGGCCACGCAGTCGTTGAGCACGTCCGGCGTGTAGCCCACGGGAATGCCGCGGCGCGCGGCGGCCTGCACGTCCACCTTGTCCAGGCCCACGCCGAAGCTGGAGATGACCTTGAGCGCGGACAGCGAATCCATCATCGCCGCGTCGATGCCCACGGCCGCCGAGGTCACGGCGGCGACGAACTCGCGGCCGTGCTCGGCAACGTAGGCCTGCGGGTTGGGCTGCTGCGCCAGCAGCACGAGGTCGAAGTGCGCGGCGAGCTGCTCCTCCAGCCAGGGCAGCAGGCGGCCGATCTGCAGGACGCGGGGCTTGTCTTGATCGCTCACGTTGCGGGTTCCTTTCATTCCATCTTCACGCCGCCCTGCGCCACCACCTTGGCCCAGTTGGCGCGCTCGCGCTCGAAGAAGCTGCTGAATTCCGTGGGCGACATGGTGTAGACCTCGGCACCCTGCGACGTCAGCCGCTGGCGCACCTCGGGCATGCGGATGATGCGGGTGAGCTCGGCCGACACCTTCTCCAACACCGCCTGCGGCGTGTTGGCGGGCATGAGCACGCCTTGCCAGGTGCCCGACTCGAAGCCCTTGACGCCCTGCTCCGCGATGGTGGGGACGTCAGGCAACAGCGCCACGCGCGTGGCCTTGGACACGCCCAGCACCTTGAGCTTGCCGGACTGGACGAAGGGCAGCGTGGCCAGCATGCCGTTCATCAGCACGTGGGCCTGGCCGGCCACGGTGTCGTTGATGGCCTGCGAGCCGCCCTTGTACGGGATGTACTCCCACTTGGCGCCGGTGGCCTTCTCCACCGCCACGCCGGCCACGTGCGGCGCGCTGCCGATGGCCGTCACGGCGAAGTCGATGCGCTGTTTCTTGGACAGCGCGACCAGCTCCTGCAGGTTGTTGGCCGGCACCGAGGGGTGCACCACCAGCAGGTGCGGCGAGTAGGCCAGCATGCCCACGCCCTTGAGGTCCTTGCTGGGGTTGAAGGGCAGCTTGGGATAGACCGAGGGCGTGATGGCCAGCGCGCCCACGTCGCACAGCAGCAGCGTGTGGCCGTCGTTGGCCTTGGCCACGAAGTCGGTGCCGGTGTTGCCGTTGGCGCCGGGCTTGTTCTCGATGATGACCGTCGTCTTGAGCGCTTCGGACAGCGGCTGGCTGATGGAGCGGGCAATGATGTCCGACGAGCCGCCCGGCGGGTACGGCACCACGATGCGCAGCGGCTTCGTGGGCCAGGCCTGGGCATGGGCAGCGGGGACGGCGAGCACGGCCAGCGCGGCGGCGGCCAGGGCGTGGAAGGAATGTCTGCGGTTCATGTGCAATCTCCTGCGGCGGGGTCACGGGCAAAAAAAGTCCCGTCATGCCCGCGAAAGCGGGCATCCACGGATGCCGGGGCGGTTCCCCGGCGGGGCAAAAGAAGGCCGGCCCAAAGGGCCGGCTCCACGTCACTCGATCTTGATGTTGGCCGCCTTGACGAGCTGGGCCCACTTGGCGACTTCGGCCTTCTGGAAGGTGGTGAACTGCTCGGCCGTCATCTGGCCCGGCTCCATGCCCAGCTTGGCCAGGCGCTCCTTGACGTCCGGCTGGGCCAGGATCTTGTTGACCTCGTCATGCAGCCGCTGCTGTATGGCCTTGGGCGTGCCGGCGGGGGCGAAGATGGCCTGCCAGGACATCACCTCGTAGCCCGGCACGGTCTCGGCCACGGTGGGCACATTGGGCATGTTCGAGAGGCGCTTGGGCGAGGTCACGGCCAGCGCGCGCAGCTTGCCGGACTCGATGTGCGGGCCGGCGACGACGGTGGTGTCGAACATCATGTCCACCTGGCCGGCCATGACGTCCTGGATGGCGGGGGCGCTGCCCTTGTAGGGGATGTGGTCGATGTTGATGCCGGTCTTGAACTTCAGCAGCTCCAGCGCCAGGTGCTGCGAGGTGCCGTTGCCGGCGGAAGCCGAGGTCATGGGCTTCTTGGCCTTGCCGGCGTTGATGACGTCGGCCACGGTCTTGTAGGGGCTGTCCTGGCGCGTCACCAGCACCACGGGGTTGGTGCCGATCAGCGCGATGGGCGCGAAGGACGTGACCGGGTCGTAGCCCAGCTTGGGGTAGAGGCTGACGTTGATGGCGTGCGAGCTGATGGTGCCGCCCAGCAGCGTGTAGCCGTCCGGCGCGGCGCGCGAGACCTGCTCCGAGCCCACGCTGCCGCCGGCGCCGGCCTTGTTGTCCACGATCACCGTGGTGCCCAGCGCCGGGCCCAGCTTCTGCGCGATCAGCCGCGCCAGGATGTCGCTGGTGCCGCCCGCGGGGAAGGCGACGATGTAGGTGATGGGTTTTGACGGCCACTTGTCCTGCGCCTGCGCGGCGGGGATGGCGGCGGTGAAGGCCAGGGCGGCCAGGGCCAGGGTTCTGCGGGTGCGGTTCATCGTTTGTCTCCTTGTGGTTGGTCGTAAGCCGGCACGCACCGCTTACCGATTCGTCATTCCCGCGAAGGCGGGAATCCAGGCGGCCCCCAAGCAGGCCGCAAGCGAAAGGGGTGGTGTGCCGAGGTTTGAGAGTCGTGGCGCCGGCTTGGCCTCTGGCGCTCCAGCGTGGGGCCGCCTGGATTCCCGCCTTCGCGGGAATGACGAAGGAGTGGGCGGGCCGCCTTGGCTGACGGGATACGGACAGCTCACGAAGCCACTCCCGCCGCGCCCAGCCTCACCAACTGCCCGGCCTCCAGCTCTTGCAGCCGGTTGATGCCCAGCAGTCCCATGTCGGCCTGGATCTCGGCGCGCAGCAGGTGCAGTGCGTGCGCGACGCCGGCCTGGCCGCCCACGGCGGCGGCGTAGTTCATGGGACGGCCTATGAAGACGGCGCGCGCGCCCAGCGCCAGCGCCTTGAGCACGTCGGTGCCGCGCCGGAAGCCGCTGTCGGCCATGACGGTCATGGGCCCCGCGGCCTCGGCAATGGCCGGCAGCACGCGCAGCGGGCTCACCGCGCCGTCGAGCTGGCGCCCGCCGTGGTTGGAGACGATCACGCCGTCCACCCCGGCCTCGCGCGCGAGCCTGGCGTCGGCCGGGTGCAGCAAGCCCTTGAGCACCAGCGGGCCGTCCCAGCGGCGGCGTATGTCCTTGAGCGCGTCCCAGTCCAGGTGCTCGCGGCCGGAGAAGTCGCGCGTGACGTCGCGCGCCACCAGCGGCGCGCCGCGCTCGGCGCCCACGTTCTCGAAGTGCGGCATGCCGTGCTTGAGCAGCGTGCGGGCGAAGGTGCCCACCGCCCAGCGCGGGTGCGTGAGGCCGTCCCACAGCAGCCGCAGGTCCGGCCGCAGCGGCGTCTTGAAGCGGTTGCGCACGTTGTTCTCGCGGTTGGGCACCACGGCGGAATCGATGGTGACCACCAGCACCGGCGCGCCCGCGGCCTTCACGCGCGCCACCAGCCGCGCCGTGGCCTGCGGGTCGCGGCCCAGATAGGCCTGGAACCAGGTGCCGGGGGCCTGCGCCAGCACCTCTTCCATGCGGATCAGCGAGGAGCTGCTGAGCACCATGGGCACGCCCGCGGCCCGCGCGGCGCGCGCCTGCGCCAGGTCGCCCCGGTAGGCCGTGAGCGCGCTGATGCCCATGGGCGCGATGCCGAACGGCGACGCGTGGCGCGTGCCGAACAGCTCCATCGACTGCTCGCGCCGCGCCACGTTCACCAGCATGCGCGGGATGAAAGCCAGCTCGCCGAAGGCCGCGCGGTTGTCGCGCAGCGAGGCGTTGGTTTCCGTGGCCCCCGAGACGTAGCCGAACAGCGGCCGCGGCAGCCGGGCGCGGGCGGCGGGCTCGAAGTCGTCCAGGCAAAGAAAACGCTGCAGCGCCCGCGGCGCCACGTAGGCCGCTTGGGCGGCGCGCGGCGGCGCCACGGCGGGTTCCACCGGCGTGGCGTCGTGGGCCTGCTTGGGCATGGAGACGGCCATGGGGCTGCTGCGGCGTCGCTGTGGTGGGGTTGCGGGGACTATTTCGCGGGCGCGTCGATGACGATGGCCCGGAAGTCGTTGACGTTGGTGAGCGTGGGCCCGGTGATGACGGCGTCCCCCAGGGCCTGGAAGAAGCCGTGGCCGTCGTTGTCGTCCAGGCTGGCGCGGGGGTTGATGCCCTGCGCCCAGGCGCGCTCCAGGGTGTTGGGCGTGATGCAGGCGCCGGCGATTTCCTCCACGCCGTCCACGCCGTCGGTGTCGCCGGCCAGGGCGTGCACGCCGCGCAGGCCGTCCAGCGCCACGGCCAGGGACAGCAGGCACTCCACGTTGCGCCCGCCGCGGCCCTGGCCGCGCAGGGTGACGGTGGTCTCGCCGCCGCTGAGCAGCACGCAGGGCGCCTGGAAAGGTTGGTCGCGCAGCGCCACCTGGCGCGTGATGCCGGCCAGCACCTTGCCCACGTCGCGGGCCTCGCCTTCCAGGCTGTCGCCCAGGATGTAGGGCGTGAGGCCCGCCTCGCGCGCCACCTGCGCGGCGGCCTCCAGCGCCATTTGTGGGGCGGTGATGATGCGGGTTTCGACACGCTGCAGCCGCGCGTCGTCCGGCTTGACGCTTTCGCTTTCGTCGCGGCTCAGCCACTCGCGCACGGCGGCCGGGACCTCGATGCGGTAGCGCTCGATGATGGCCAGCGCGTCGGCCCGCGTGGTGGGGTCGCCCACCGTTGGGCCGGAGGCGATGTCCATGGGGTTGTCGCCCGGGACGTCGGAGATGAGCAGCGTCAGCACTTGGGCCGGATGGCAGGCGGCCGCGAGGCGCCCGCCCTTGACGGCCGAGAGGTGGCGGCGCACGCAGTTCATCTCGGAGATGGAGGCGCCGCTGGCCAGCAGCGCCTTGTTCACGGCCTGCTTGTGCTCCAGCGTCAGGCCCGGCGCCGGGCCCACCAGCAGCGAGGAGCCGCCGCCGGAAATGAGGGCGATGACGAGGTCGTCGGCGGTGAGGCCGGTGACCAGCTCCCGGATGCGCTCGGTGGCGCGCAGCCCGGCAGCGTCGGGCACGGGGTGGGCGGCCTGCACGATCTCGATGCGCTCGCACGGCACCTCGTAGCCGTAGCGCGTGACCACCAGGCCTTGCAGCGGGCCGTCCCAATGCTCCTCCAGCGCGCGCGCCATGGCGGCGGAGGCCTTGCCGGCACCGATCACGAGGGTGCGGCCTTTCGGCTTGCCCGGCAGGTGCGGCGGCAGGCACAGCGCAGGCTGCGCGGCGGCGATGGCCGCGTCGAACATCTGGCGCAGCAGGGGGCGGCGGTCGGGGGTGGTCATGCGAACAATCCTTGGTCGGTCGAGGGCCTCAACTGTCGTGCAGGCGCGGGGACGTGGGGCGGAGGCGATTGCCGGTAGTGCGGAGCGCCACCGGGCACAAGAGGACACCCTTGTTTGTGTTGAACACCGCTGCTTCCAGGAGAAGCCCCTTGGTGCGCATCCCGCAGCAAAAACGGCACGCCCCCTGTTTCGTCATTCCCGCGCAGGCGGGAATCCAGGCGGCCCCACGCCGGCACGTGAGCGAAGGCACAGGCGCGCCAAGGCCCATGCCACGGGTTGCCAACCGGCCGGCTGCGGCTGACTTGGGGGCCGCCTGGGTTCCCGCCTGCGCGGGAATGACGAAGTGGCGGGCGGGCCGCACCGGCCACCGGCTACCGGCTACCGGCTACCGGCTACCGGCTACCGGCTACCGGCTACCGGCCGCACGTTGCCACGGGCTTGCCACCGCGGCCGGCTGACGCCACTCACCTGCCCCAAGTCCGCCTGGGCCTCTCAGCCCTTGGCCACCTCATGGTTGCCCATGAGCTCCAGCGCGCGCACCAGCGCCGAGTGGTCCAGGTCGGCCATGTCGTTGGCGGCGAGCACCTGCATGAGCTGCGCGGCGCCGGCCGTCTGCGGCAGGGCCAGGCCCAGCTCGCGCGCGCCCTGCAGCGCCAGGTTCAGGTCCTTCTGGTGCAGCTTGATGCGGAAACCCGGGTTGAAGGTGCGCTTGATCATGCGTTCGCCGTGCACTTCCAGGATGCGGCTGCTGGCGAAGCCGCCCATCAACGCCTCGCGCACCTTGGCCGGGTCGGCGCCGGCCTTGCTCGCGAACAGCAGCGCCTCGCCCACGGCGGCGATGTTCAGCGCCACGATGATCTGGTTGGCCACCTTGGTGGTCTGGCCGTCGCCGTTGCCGCCCACCAGCGTGATGTTCTTGCCCATCTTCTCCAGCAGCGGCAGCACGCGCTCGAACACCGCCGGCTCGCCGCCGCACATGATGGTCAGCGACGCGGCCTTGGCGCCCACCTCGCCGCCGGAGACGGGCGCATCCACGTAGTCCGCGCCCAGGGCATTGATCTTCTGCGCGAAGGCCTTGGTCGCCATGGGCGAGATGGAGCTCATGTCCACGATCACCTTGCGCTCGCCGCCCGCGCCGCCGGCCTTCAGGGCCGAGGCCACGCCGTTCTCGCCGAAGAGCACGGCTTCCACGTCCGGCGTGTCCGGCACCATGGTGAAGACGATCTCGGACTGCGAGGTCACTTCAGCGGCATTCGCGCAGGCCTTGGCGCCCGCGGCCGTCACGGCCTCCGGCACCGGGCCGTGCGTGTTGACGAAGAGCTGATGGCCGGCGTTGACGAGGTGCAGCGCCATGGGCGCGCCCATGATGCCCAGGCCGATGAAACCGATGTTCATGTGATCTCCTTTGTCTGGCGGTGGTGGCGTGCGGTGCGCGGCGGCTCAGTACGAGCCGGAGGCCGGGGTGGCCGGGTTTTGAAGTTGCGCGCGCATCGCGCCGAGGATTTGCTGCGAACCCGCCGCGAGCAGCCGCGCGTCCGAGCTGACGGTGACGAACTGGAAACCCTTGGCGATGCGGGCCAAGGCCACGTCGGCGCGGCCGTTGTGGATGCCGGCCACCACGCCGTGGGCCTTGGCGCGCTCCAGGATGTAGTCCACGGCCTGCGCGGCCTTGGGGTCCAGGTCGTCGAAGGTGGGCGTGCAGCCCAGGGACAGCGACAGGTCCGAGGGGCCGATGTAGATGGCGTCCAGGCCCTCGACGGACAGGATGTCGTCCAGGTTGTCCAGCGCCTGCGCCGTCTCGATCATGGCGAAGCGCACGATGGTGTCGTTGGCGTGCTGGGGGTAGTCGGCGCCGCCGTAGTAGAGCGCGCGCACCGGGCCGAAGCTGCGCACGCCGCGCGGGGCGTAGCTGGTCCAGGCCACGAGCTTCTGGGCGTCCTCGCGCGTGTTGACCATGGGGCAGATCACGCCGTAGGCGCCCGCGTCCAGCGTCTTCATCAGGATGCCCGGCTCCAGCCAGGGCACGCGCACCACGGGCACGGTCTCGGTGGTGGAGATGGCCTGCAGCATCTGCACCATGGCCTGGTAGTCCACCACGCCGTGCTGCACGTCGATGGTGAGCGTGTCCCAGCCCTGGTGGGCCATGACCTCGGTGGCGAAGCCGTTGGGAATGGCCAGCCAGCCGTTGACGGCGGCGCCACCGGACTTCCACAGCGCACGCAAGCGGTTCTCTCTCATGGCGTCGTCTCCAGCGTTCAAGTTGTGGCCTGCGGGTCAGGCGCGGGTTGGCTTGGAAAAGCGTGCCGGCAGGGGCTGCGGCCCCCACCGGCACGAAGAAGCGTTTCGTTCAGCGCACCAGGCAGGGCTTCTTGTTGTCGAACTTCCAGCCCGGGACGAGGTACTGCATGGCGATGGCGTCGTCGCGCGCACCCAGGCCGTGCTGCTGGTACAGGGCGTTGGCCTTCATCACGGCGTCCATGTCCAGCTCCACGCCGAGGCCCGCCTTCTTGGGCACGGCCACTTCGCCGCCCACGATCTGCAGCGGCTCCTTGGTGAGGAACTGGCCGTCCTGCCAGATCCAGTGCGTGTCGATGGCCGTGACGCGGCCCGGCACGGCCGCGGCGGCGTGCGTGAACATGGCCAGCGACACGTCGAAGTGGTTGTTGGAGTGCGAGCCCCAGGTCAGGCCGAAGTCGCGGCAGGTCTGGCCCACGCGCACCGCGCCCTGCATGGTCCAGAAGTGCGGGTCGGCCAGCGGGATGTCCACGGACTGCAGCACCAGCGAGTGCACGAACTGGCGCCAGTCGGTGGCGACCATGTTGGTGGCCGTGGGCAGCCCGGTGGCGCGGCGGAACTCGGCCATGACCTCGCGGCCGGAGAAGCCGCCCTCGGCGCCGCAGGGGTCCTCGGCGTAGGCCAGGATGCCGTGCATGTCGCGCATGAGGCGGATGGCGTCCTTGAGCAGCCAGCCGCCGTTGGGGTCCAGCGTGATGCGGGCCTCGGGGAAGCGGGCCTTGAGCGCCTTGATGGCCTCGACCTCCTCCTCGCCGCGCAGCACGCCGCCCTTGAGCTTGAAGTCCTGGAAGCCGTAGCGCTTCTGCGCGGCCTCGGCCAGCTTCACCACGCCCTCGGGCGTCATGGCCTCCTCGTGGCGCACGCGGAACCACTCGTCGGCGGCGTCGGGGTCGCTGTCGTAGGGCAGGTCCGTCTTCTTGCGGTCGCCGATGTAGAAGAGGTAGCCCAGCATGGGCACGGCGTCGCGCTGCTGGCCTTCGCCGAGCAGGGCGCACACAGGCACCTCCAGCTCCTGGCCCAGCAGGTCCAGCAGCGCGGACTCCACGGCGGTGACGGCGTGGATGGTGGTGCGCAGGTCGAACGTCTGCAGGCCGCGGCCGCCGGCGTCGCGGTCGGCGAACCTGGTGCGGATCTCCGTCAGCACGGCCTGCCAGTCGCCCAGCTTGCGGCCCACGACCAGCTCGCGCGCGTCGTCCAGCGTCTGGCGGATGGCCTCGCCGCCGGGCACTTCGCCCACGCCGGTGCGGCCGGCGCTGTCGGTGAGCACCAGCAGGTTGCGGGTGAAGTACGGGGCGTGCGCGCCGCTGAGGTTGAGCAGCATGCTGTCGCGCCCGGCGACGGGGATGGCTTGCAGGGAGACGACGGTGGGCGTGGTGCTGGGCATGGCGGCGGTGGGGAGTCGGGGGGTTTCTTTGGGCGCCCTGCCCCGCCGGTGGGCGGACACGGGGCGCCGTGGCGGCGGCTTGGGGGTGCGGCGGGGAAAGCGGCAGGAAGCGGCGGAAGGGCGGCGGCGGGATCAGTCCGCGGTGATCTTGCGGGTCTCGATCACGTTCTTCCAGCGCGCGTACTCCGCGGCCTGGAACTTGGCGAACTGCTCCGGCGTGTTGGCCACGATCTCGAACCCCTGCTCGGTGAGCTTGGGCTTGACGGCCGCGTCGTTGAGCACGGCGGCGATGGTGGTGGCGAGCTTGGCCTTGACGTCCGCGGGCAGGCCCTTGGGGCCGGCCACGGCCTGCCAGGAGTACACGTCCACGCCCTTGACGCCGGACTCGGCCAGCGTGGGCACCTGCGGCAGCAGCGTGGAGCGCTTGTCGCCCGTGACGGCCAGCGCGCGCAGCTTGCCGCTGTTGATGTGCTGGATGACGGCGTTGACGTTCTGGAACGAGGCGTCCACCACCGCGCCCAGCAGGTCCGTGATGGCCGGCGCGCCGCCCTTGTAGGGCACGTGCGTGCCCTCGGTGCCGGTCTGCAGCCAGAACAGCTCGGCCGTGAGGTGGTCGGAGGAGCCGTTGCCCGACGAGGCGAAGGTGAGCTTGCCGGGATTCTTCTTTTCGGCGGCGATGACGTCGGCCACCGTCTTGAACGGGGACGCCGCGGGCACCACGAGCACGTTGGGCGCCTGCACGGCCACGGTGATGTAGTCGAAGTCCTTGGTCGCGTCGTAGGGCGTGTTCTTGAGCAGGTGCGGCGCGATCACGTAGGGGCCCAGCGAGGCCACCAGCAGCGTGTAGCCGTCGGCCGGCGCGCGCTTGACCTGCGCCGCGCCGATGGTGCCGGTGGCGCCGGCCTTGTTGTCCACGATGAAGGTCTGGCCCAGCTTGGCCTGCAGCCCGGAGGCCAGGGTGCGGGCGATCATGTCCGTGGAGCCGCCGGGCGGGAACGGCACCACCAGGGTGACGGGCTTGGCCGGCCAGGCCTGGGCCATGGCGGGCAGCGCCACGGCCAGGGCCGCCGCCGCGGCGGCCACGCTCAACAGGGTTCGACGAAGCATGGGGTCTCCAAATCGTTGTGGTCCCTCGCCCAACCGGCCAAGGCCGCCATTGCGCTGCAGCCACCGGCTCCGGTTGCGAGAGCGACGCCTGACAAAAAAAGCGTCGTTGTCGTACGTCATCGTACAACTTGCCTCTTGCCGGGACAAGACCGCCCAAGTTGTGGAGAACACTTAGGCCCGGCCTGTCCCTGGCCGCAGTCCAGGGACAGGCTGCCTCACCCCTTGATGTACTTCTCGAACACCGCCGTGAAGTCCCGCTGCGTGTACTCCTGCAGCACGGCGCGGTTGTAGCTGCGCAGCAGCTCGGTGAATTGCCCGGCGATGCTCTCGCCCGGCGCGGACGCGGTGAGCTTGTAGGCCGACACCGTGGCGTTCAGGGCGTTGAGCGCATGGCCGCGGCAGGCCTCGTCGTGGTGCTGCTGCTTGCCGATGCTGATGAGCGCCTTGTAGACGTCCTTGAGCTGCTCGATGAAGTTCTTGCGCACGTCGATGCTGAAGGGCACGCCGCCCATGGTGAACTTCAGCTCGATGTCCATGTCCAGCGTGCCCGCCGTCTCCAGCGCCACGCCCGTGATGGGCTTGCTCGCGTACTCGTAGCGCTTGATGGCTCGCTTGGAGGAGACGGCGGAATCGCCGTCCACGTGGATGAGCGCGAAGTTGGTGAAGCAGTACTCGTCCTTGCGGGACTTGATCAGGAAGAAGATGCGCTCGCCGTCCTCGTGGAAGAGGTAGTCGTCGGCGTCCACGCTGCCGTAGTCCTTGGGCTGGACGATGCTGCCTATGTCGCTCAGGCCCAGGGCCTCGGAGGCGAGTTTCTTGAACATGGCCGGTCTCCTTGCTCGGCGGTTGCACGGCCGCCTGGCAGGGCCGGCAGCCCCGGGCGGTTCGCGACCCGCACCCTGCCCCGCCCACCGTCCCGCCGTCAATGGCCCCGCAGCATGCCCGCCCGCGGTCCGACGTGCGGGTCATGTCAGGCAAAAACGGGTTTTCCCGTATGACAGCCTGACAGCCCTTGACGGGGCATGGGCGAAAATCGCAGCCATTCCAACTTCCAGAGAGAAGGCGCCACGCGCTTGGGCCGGGCGGACGCCACACACCTGCCATGAGCGAACTGCGTTTGCAGAAGGACGGCACCGGCACGCTGCCGGAGCGCATCTATGCCCGCGTGGTGGAAGGCATCCTGCGCGGCGACTTCGGTGCCGGCGGCAAGCTGCCCACGGAGGGCGAGCTGGCCAACCGCTTCGGCGTGTCGCGGCCCACGGTGCGCGAGGCGCTGTCGCGGCTGCGCTCGGACGGCGTGATCGAAACCCGCCGCGGCTCCGGCAGCCACGTCGTCGCCCCCAGCGGCGCGCCCGCGGCCAGCACGCCGCCCATCGCCAACCTGGCCGACATCGAGCGCTACTACGCCTTTCGCAGCTGCGTGGAGTCCGGCGCCGCCGCCGCCGCCGCCGAATACCGCGACGCGGCCGACCTGGAGGCCCTGCGCGCGAGCTTCGACGCCCTGAGCGCCGCCATGGAAAGCGGCCAGCCCGGCATAGAGCAGGACGTGCGCTTCCACTTCGCCATCGCCCGCGCCTCGCACAACCCCTTCTTCCTCAGCACCATAGAGACCACCGTGGCGCCCATCCGCCAGTTCATGGAGCTGGCCAACAGCGTGACGGACAAGAAAAGCCCCGAGCGCGTGCGCACCGTGCAGGCCGAGCACCAGGACATCGTGGACGCCATCGCCCGGCGCGCGTCCCACGACGCGGCCGAGGCCGTGCGCGTGCACGTGCTCAATGCCAAGCGGCGGATTTTCGAGGGGACGCGGCTGGTGGGCTGAGGCGACGCCAGCGCCGGCTCCAGGCCGGCCGGCGACGCCGCGCAAGACAGCAGCGTCTCCAGCAAAGTTGCTTGACAACTTTGCACCCTGCATGACAATTCGCCCCGCCGCGGCGCTCCTTGCCCGGCGTGCCGTGCGGGAGAAGCGCGTTGATGTCCGTCGTCCAGAGCCGGCGCCTTGGCCGCCACGGCAGCGGCCTTGGGGCGCCAGGGAAACCGGCTTCAGGCCGTTTCGCCCGCGGCGCGGCGGCGGCGTTCGCGGCTGTTGGCCAAGTGCGTGCGCATCGCGGCGCGCGCGGCCTCGGGGTCCTGGCGGACGATGGCGTCGAAGATGGATTCGTGCTCCGCGTTGGCGCGCAGCAGGTAGGCCTTGAGGTCTTCGCTGCTCTCGTCGGCCAGGCGGGCGCGCGGAATGATCTTGGCGCCCAGCGAGCTCAGCAGCTCGGCGAAATGCGCGTTCTGCGTGGCGCGCGCGATCTCCAGGTGAAAGGCGAAGTCCGGCGCCACGGCGTCGCGGCCCTCGCCCACGGCGGCGGCGAATTCGTCCAGCGCCAGCCGCATGGTTTGCAGGTGCTCCCCGGTGCGGCGCACGGCGGCCAGGGCCGCGGCTTCCGTTTCCAGGCCGATGCGCAGCTCCAGCACCGCGATCACGTCGCGCAGCGTTTCCAGTTGCTCCGGCGTGATGCGGAACGACGCCTCCCCCGGCCCCACCACGAAGGTGCCCACGCCGTGGCGCGTCTCCACCAGCCCGGCGGCCTGCAGCTTGGAAATCGCCTCCCGCACCACCGTGCGGCTCACGCCGAACTCGGCCATCACCGCGGCTTCCGTGGGCAGCTTGTCGCCCGGCGCCAACTGCCCCTCGCGAATGCGCTCGCCCAACACGTCCACCAGTTCCTGGGCCAGGGAGCGCGGCTTCTTGCGCGCGGTGAAGACGGTACTCATACCTAGTGAAACCCCTAGTCACTGCGCCTTGACACCCAAGGCGCGAAAAATTCAAATAGTTGTACGACAACAGATGACAGACGACAAGCGCAGTTTTCCTGACGCACCTGTCGAAATGGTCCCCGGAGTTTCAAACATCATGCTGACTGAGCCTGTCACCCCGCTGCGCTTCAACCGCCTGCTGCTCACCGGCGCTGCCGGCGGCTTGGGCCGCGAGCTGCGTTCGCGGCTCAAGCGCTATTGCGACGTGCTGCGGCTGTCGGACGTCGCACCCCTGGGCGAAGCGGCCGAGGGCGAGGAGCTGATGCCCGCGCCGCTGCAGGACGCCGCCGCCGTGCGGGCGCTGCTGGAGGGCGTGGACGCCGTGGTGCACCTGGGCGGCGTTTCCACCGAGCAGCCCTGGCAGCCCATCCTGGAGGCCAACATCATCGGCACGTACAACCTGTACGAGGCCGCGCGGCTCAACGGCGTCAAGCGCATCTTCTTCGCCAGCTCCAACCACACCACCGGCTTCTACAAGCAAAGCGAAGTGATTGGCGTGGACGCCCCCGCCCGCCCCGACGGCCTCTACGGCCTGAGCAAGGCCTTCGGCGAGGACGTGGCGCAGCTCTATTTCGACCGTTACGGCATCGAGAGCGCGCTGGTGCGCATCGGCTCCTCCTTCCCCGAGCCGCGCGACCGCCGCATGCTGGCCACGTGGATGAGCTACGACGACCTGGAGCGCCTCACCCTGGCCGTGCTCACCACGCCGGTGCTGGGCTGCAGCGTCATCTACGGCATCTCGGACAACAAGACGCGCTGGTACGACAACAGCGGCGCCGCGCACATCGGCTACCGCCCGCAGGACTCCTCCGAGCCCTTCCGCGCCGCCGTTGAGGCGAAGCAGCCCAAGCTGGACCTGAGCGATCCGGCCGTCATCCACCAGGGCGGCGCGTTCGTGCGCACCGGCCCCTTCGACAACGCCTGAGGCGAACGGGAGCTCCTGGCCATGAATACGCAGGACCTGGGCCAAGCGGCCGTGCAAACGCTGTGCGACGTGCGCAACCGCGTGGGCGAGAGCCCGCTGTGGAGCCCGGCCGAGCAGGCGCTGTACTGGGTGGACATCGAGGCGCGGCGGCTGCACCGCCACGACTGGCAGACGCGCGAGGCACAGCACTGGGAGCTGCCCGAGCGCATCGGCTGCATCGCGCTGCACGCCTCCGGCGGCCTGGTGGCCGGCATGGAGACGGGCATCTACCGGCTGCGCCCGCAGCGCCGCGGGCAGATCGAGGTGGTGCCGCTGCACCAGATCACGTTCAGCCAGCCGGGCATGCGCTTCAACGACGGGCGCTGCGACCGCGCCGGGCGGCTGTGGCTGAGCTCCATGGTGATGGACATGTCGCAAGCCTCGCCCGCGGGCGTGCTCTACCGCTACGACCGCCGCGGCCTGGTGCCCATGGTGGACGGCCTCATCACCGGCAACGGCCTGGCCTTCAGCCCCGACGGGCGCACCCTGTACCTCTCGGACTCGCACCCCAGCGTGCGCCGCGTGTGGGCCTTCGACCTGGACGCCGAGGGCAACCTCTCCAACCGGCGCGAGTTCATCGATATGAACCAGCACCCCGGGCGCCCCGACGGCGCCGCGGTGGACGTGCACGGCGGCTACTGGATCTGCGGCAACGACGCCGGCCAGGTGCACCGCTTCACGCCGCAGGGCGAGCTGGCGCGCTCCATCGGCCTGCCCGTGAGCAAGCCCGCCATGTGCAGCTTCGGCGGGCCGGACATGCGCCACCTCTTCATCACGTCCATCCCGCCGGCCCAGCCCGCCGACGGGTTCGATGCGGCGCTGGACGGCGCCGTGTTCGTCACCGAGCCCGGCCTGCGCGGGCTGCCCGAGACGCCGTTCCGCGCCTGAAGCGGCCCGGCCTCCTGCGGGCTACAGGCTCACGGTTTCCTGTTCCCTGTTTCTTGTTCCCTGTTTCCTGCTCTCCGTTCACTGCTTCAGGCAGCCGCAACGGCAACAACCACACTCCATTGGAGACAAGCACCATGTTCAAGAACCTCTCACTGGCCGTGGCCGCCGCGCTGGCGGCCTTTGGCGCCCAGGCCGTCGAGTTCCGCTCGGCCGACGTGCACAACAGCGACGACTACCCCACCGTCGCGGCCGTCAAGCACATGAGCGAAGTGCTGCAGCAAAAGAGCGGCGGCAAATACAAGATCAAGGTCTTCAACAAGAGCGCGCTGGGCACCGAGAAGGAGACGCTGGACCAGGTGAAGATCGGCGCGCTGGAGATGAACCGCGTCAACATCTCCTCGCTGAACTCCATGTGCCCGAAGTCGCTGGTGCCCACCATGCCCTTCCTGTTCAACAGCATCGAGCACATGCGCAAGGTGCTGGACGGCCCGGTGGGCGAGGAGATCCTGCAGGGCTGCGAGAAGGAGGGCCTGGTGGGCCTGGCCTTCTACGACAGCGGCGCGCGCAGCATCTACGCCAAGAAGCCCGTGCGCACCCTGGCCGACGCCAAGGGCCTGAAGATTCGCGTGCAACCGTCCGACCTGTGGGTGGCCGTGGCCGCCGCCATGGGCGCCAACGCCACGCCCATGCCCACCGGCGAGGTCTACACCGCGCTCAAGACCGGCCTGATCGACGCCGCCGAGAACAACATCCCGTCCTACGAGGGCTTCAAGCACTACGAGGCCGCCAAGGTCTACTCCAAGACCATGCACTCCATGGCGCCGGAGATGCTGGTGATCAGCAAGGCCATCTTCGACAAGATGTCCAAGGCCGACCAGGACATGTTCCGCGCCGCGGCCAAGGAATCCGTGACCTTCCAGCGCAAGAAGTGGGACGAGCAGGACGCCAAGGCCCTGGAGATCGTGACCAAGGCCGGCGCGCAAATCGTCTCCGACGTGGACCTGCCCGCCTTCAAGAACGCCATGGCCCCGGTGTACGCCAAGTTCATCAACACGCCGGACCTGCAGCGCCTGGTGAAGGCGGCGCAGGACACCAAGTAAGCCGCCCAAGCATCCCACCCGGCCACCCACCAGCGTCACACCCGCGCACGCGGGTGTCCACGAAGACCGGGCAGCAGCCCGGCTGGCGTGGATGCCCGCCTTCGCGGGCATGACGACGGGGCGCCGTTTGAGCGCCTGACAACGAAGCGGCGAGCGCCGCTTCCCCAGTTCCTCCAAGGTGCCGGCGCGCAATCAGCCGGCGCCCTTTGATGCGGGCCGCGCCCAGCGCGGCGCGGCCCGCCCTTTTCGGAGACTCTCCATGACACCCGCCGCCCTGCCGGCCACCGTCGCGGACAACGAGAACGTCAACGCTGCCACCGGCACGCCGCTGACCGCCTCGGCCACGCACGAGCGCCCGGCCTCGACACACCTTTATTCGCGCTTTTGCGCCTTCCTCTCCAAGGCCAGCCTGGTGCTGGCCGTGATCGGCCTCATCGGCCTGATCCTGTGCGTGCAGTTCCAGGTCGTCGGCCGCTACATCTTCAATGACACGCCCACCTGGGCCGAGGCCCTGGCGCTGCAACTCGTCCTGTACGTGACCGCGTTGGGCGTGGCCGTGGGCGTGCGCGACGCGGGCCACATCGGCCTGGAGTCACTGGTGTCGCTGCTGTCGGAAAAGTGGCGGCTGCGCGTGGAAATCGTCATCCACGGCTTCGTCGTCCTCTTCGGCGCGCTCATGGCGCAAAGCGGCTGGCTGTGGACCACGCTCAAGTGGAGCGACATCAAGCCCATGCTGGGCGTGCCCGTGGGCGCGGACTACCTGGCCCTGGTAGTGGCCGGCGTCCTGATCGTTCTTTTCTCCATCGAACACATCGTCGCGCTCATCCGCAACGAGGAAGTGGTGCCAGCATGGAACTGACCGTCCTTTGCATCAGCTTTGCAGCCCTGCTGGTCCTGGGCGTGCCCGTGGCCTTCTCCATCGGCCTGGCCTCGGTGGCCACGGTCGTGTACTCGGGCATGCCCGTGGCCATCGTCTTCCAGAAGATGGTGGGCGGCATGCAGGTGTTCTCCTTCCTGGCCATCCCGTTCTTCGTGTTCGCCGGCGAGCTCATGCTCTACGGCGGCATCGCCGACCGCATCGTGCGCTTTGCCAACTCGCTGGTGGGCCACGTGCGCGGCGGCCTGGGCATGAGCAACGTGGTGGGCTGCACGCTCTTCGGCGGCGTGGCGGGCTCGGCGCTGGCCGACGTGTCGGCCATGGGCTCGGTGATGATCCCGCTGATGAAGAAGGAGGGCTACGACGCCGACTACGCCGTCAACGTGACGACGCACGCCGCGCTGGTGGGCGTGCTCATGCCCACCTCGCACAACCTCATCATCTTCACGCTGGCCACCACGGGCATCGCGTCGGTGAGCGTGTTCAGCCTGATCCTGGCGGGCATCATCCCGGCGCTGCTGCTGACGGCCTGCAACCTGGGCGCGGCCTACTACGTGGCGCGCAAGCGCGGCTACCCCACCCGCGGCGGCTTCCCCGGCTGGGCCGAGGTGCTCAAGGCCTTCCTGGGCTCGCTGCCCGGCCTGCTCATCGTGGTCATCATCCTCGCGGGCATCCTGTCGGGCATCTTCACCGCCACCGAGTCGGCCGCCACGGCCGTGTTCTGGGCCGTGCTGGTGACGGCCCTGGTCTACAAGACGCTGTCGTGGAAGGACTTCCTCAAGGCCTGCGCCAAGGCCTGCAAGGCCACCGGCGTGGTGCTGCTGCTCATCGGCATCTCCAGCGCCTTCGGCTACTTCATGGCGCTGTACGAGGTGCCGGAGAAGACGGGCGAGCTGATGAAGTCGGTTTCGGACAACCCGCTGGTGATCTTCTTCATGATCAACCTGCTGCTGTTCGTCCTGGGCACCTTTCTGGACATGGCCGCCACCATCCTGGTGTGCACGCCCATCTTCCTGCCCATCGCCGTGCAGTTCGGCATGGACCCGGTGCAGTTCGGCATCGTCATGCTCATCAACTGCGCGCTGGGCCTGAACACGCCGCCCGTGGGCGTGACGCAGTTCGTGGGCTGCGCCATCGGGGAGATCTCGGTGGGGCAGGTGATGAAGTCCATCCTGCCCTTCTACAGCGCCCTGGGCCTGTGCCTGGCGCTCGTCACCTACGTGCCGGCCTTCTCGCTGTGGCTGCCCAGCCTCTTCAAGTAAGCCCGTGAGGCCCGGGCCGGCGCACGCGCCGGCCCGGCCCCCCCCCTCTTGCACGCGGCCGGAAGCCCTCCCCCAACAGGACTTCCGGCCGCGCCCCTTTTTCGGACACAGGACCTCATCGACATGACCGCCCCCGCCCCGCTGCTGATCCGAATGCATGCGAACGACAACGTCGCCATCGTCGCCAACGACGGCGGCCTGCCCGCCGGCACCGTGCTGCCTGAGCCCGCCGGCTTGGTGCTGCGCGAGCACGTGCCGCAAGGCCACAAGGTGGCCCTGGTGGACCTGAAGGCCGGCGACGCCGTGCGCCGCTACGACGTGCCCATCGGCTTCGCCCTGGAAGATTTACCCGCCGGCAGCTGGGTCAACGAGCGCCGGCTGCGGATGCCCGAGGCCCGCGGCCTGGAAGACCTGCCTC